>NZ_JBIAUK010000002.1:0-613900 GCF_042892775.1 Streptomyces sp. NPDC001717
GCAGGAGAACGAGAAGCAGGGGAACCATGGTTATCAACCTCCGAGGCATCGGTTGCCCCCCTCCGCGACGGTCATGCACCTGACTTTTACCCGGTCCCTACACGCGCGGCCGGGTAGTAGTGGCAGCTGCCGCGCGGAGTGCCGTACGCGGTACGCCCGGTCGGCGGCAAGAAGCGGGTTTGCGGCCGTCGATCGGAAGCTGGCGAGCGGTCACGACCAATCCGGTACTACACGAGGAGGTACCGATGTCGGGCACGGAGAAGGCCAAGGCACAAGCCGAGCAGGCCGAGGGCGAGGCCCGAGTCGGTGTTCAGCCCTCGATCCTTGTCGCGTGGATAACGGCGCCGACCCGAACGGATGGGGCCGGGCCATGTGCCGTCCCTGGAATCCAAAGCCGGTCAGCCGACACCCTGGACGTCCTGATGCCCCCGGCCCCCGGCCCGCGCGACCAGGCGTTGTCTTTCGGATCGTGCCGGGCGGCGGGGGCCCGGCACGATCCGGAGGAGAAGGCCTGGTGACCCGAGTCGGAGATGCGGGTCACTGGCGGAGCAGCAGGTCCACGACGCCCGTCAGGTCCTCCTCCGCGCGGCCCAGGTCGAGCCGGCGGCGCATCAGGCCGAAGTAGGGCGCGAGCAGTTCCGGGCTGACACCCTGCCCCTCGGCGGTGGCCAGGAACGTCGGCGTGCCCGCCACCTGCATCGCGAGGTTCGACACCACGCCCTCGGTGTAGTCGCCGGACCGCAGCTGCGCGGCGGTCCCGTGGACGCTCCCGGACATGGCGGCGAGCCAGTCGGCGAGCAGCGGGGCGAAGACGACGGGGTCGATGTCCTCCCGGCGGATCAGCGCGAAGGCGTGCGCGGCCCCGGCGAACATCCCGTACATGGCGCTGAGCAGGGCCACGTCGTGCAGGGCCGCGAAACCCGCGTCCCCGCCGACGTACGTCGTGTCCGCCGGGACGGCCAGGGTCGCGCGGTGCGCCTCGAACAGCTCCGGCGAGCCGCTGTAGAAAACGTACCCGCCGGCCTCCCGGACGCCGATCATCGGCGGGACCGCCATGATGCCGCCGTCCAGGTATCGGGCGCCCCGCTCCTCGGCCCACGCGGCGCGGGACCGGGCCTGTGCGGGTGTCGTGGTGGTGAGGTTGACGAGGTCCTTGCCGGTGAGGTCGACGCGGTCGAGGGCGGCGCCGACGGAGTCGTCGTCGAGGAGGCAGAGCACGACGAGGGTGTTCGCTGCGACGGCCGCGGCCGCGCTGTCCGCGGGCTTCGCGCCCCCGGCGGCGAGGGCGTACGCGCGGGTCGGGGTGCGGTTCCACACGGTGAGCGGGTGCCCGGCGGCGAGCCAGGTACGGGCGAGGGCGGTGCCCATGGCGCCGAGTCCGAGGAGGGAGAGGGGGGAAGGCGTGTGCGCTGTCATGGCCACCAGGCTGCGCCGGACTTCCGACCCGCTCAAGTACCCACTTGGGAGTGGGTGGTTACCCTGAGGTGAGCGAACAGGTCAGGAGGGTGCGACGGGATGGCGACGCTGAACCGGCCGGGGGACGGGGACGGCCACGTCTGCGGGATCGACACCGCGATGGAGGTGATCGGCGGCAAGTGGAAGGTGCTCATTCTCTGGACGCTCCACGAGCGGCCGCACCGCCGCTTCGGCGAGCTGCGCCGGCTGGTCCCAGGCATCACGGAGAAGGTCCTCGCGTCCCACCTGCGCGAGTTGGAGGCGGACGGCATCGTCGACCGCGTCTCGTACGACGAGGTCCCGCCCCGCGTCGAGTACGCCCTGACGAAGGACGGCATCCGCCTCAACGACGCCCTCGAACCCCTCGCGGCCTGGGGCAGGACGCGGACCGGGGGCGACGCTTAAGGTCATGCCAGTCGGCGGCGAGGGTGTGGCTGAGCCAGAGCGGCGCAGAGCCGCCCAGGCTCCCCAGGATCTGGGCAGACAGCCGGTACTGGCCTACGGCGACCTCCCTGGGTCAAGTGGCGGTGACGGTCTTGCAGACTGCCTGATCCCAAGATGGCCAGGTCAGGGGCCCATCCACCTGAGCCTCGCACTCCCTGAAGCCATCGACTCTTCTTGACTTCTCGTCGCCGCCTTCCCGTACGAGGACATCTGTACGCTCTCGGCGTGACCACTGAACCCCGCGCTCGGCCGCGGCGCTGATGTTCTTCGCGGCACCTGATCTGACGCGGCTCACAGGCATCCGCCCGCCCAGCGTGCTGCACCAAGCCGTAAACCGCGCGCGGATCCCACTTGTTGTGTTGGTCGGGTACACCGTCGGTCCGATCGTGTGGCCCCCGCTCTTCACAGCCGGCCTCGGCCGGCTCACCCGCATCGCCATCGATCGGACGCGCGGACGCGGGCCTACCTCCGCCTGACCGCAATTTCAACGACCGTGACCCTCGCCGTTCGTATGTCTCCCGAGACGTGGACTGCCGACACCGGAGGTGTTGCCGGACTTATCTCGGGCCGGCGGCAAGGGGGTGCGGCTGGTGCTGTGTGGGCTGGGCCGGCATGCGCGGGGGCGGGTGTGCTGAGAGTGCGGTGGTGCGGATCGCGTCGTCACTGCGGCTGTTCCATGCCTTTGCGCTGACCACGGACGACCTGATTTCGTCTACATCGCCGCCATCGCCGCCGCCAAGGGCGAGTCCGGAACGTGCGCCCGTTCAGTTCACCGGGATGATGTCGGGGGCACCCAACCGCACCGCGTCGGCGGTCAGGTCGTCCGGCTGCTGCTGGGCCTCGCGCTCGGCGGCGACGCGCTTGAGGTAGTGGTCGACCTCGCGGTCCTGGTGCGCCCGGTCCCATCCCAGGTGGGGCGCCATCAGCCGGGCCACGGTCGGCGCAGCGTCCACCCCGCGGTCCCAGGACTCGATGGAGATCCGGGTGCGCCGGGCCAGGACGTCCTCCAGGTGGCGGGCCCCCTCGTGGGTCACCGCGTACACGGCCTCGACCCTCAGGTAGTCGTCGGAGCTCGGCAGTGCCTCGCCCAGCGCCGGGTCGGCGGCCACCAGGGCGAGCAGTTCGGGGGCCAGGGAGCCGTAGCGGTTCAGGAGGTGCTCGATGCGGGCGACATGGAGCCCGGAGCGCCCGGCGAGCCGTTGCCGCGAGTTCCACAACGCCAAATAGCCGTCGGCGCCGAGCAGCGGAACGCGGTGTGTGACGCAGTGGGGAACCTTCCCGTCCAGGCCTCGGGCGGCCTCGTCGACCGCGTCCTTGGCCATCACCCGGTACGTGGTGTACTTGCCGCCCGCCACCACGACGAGTCCGGGTACAGGATGGGCGACGAGGTGCTCCCGGGACAGCTTGCTGGTCTCCGCCGCCTCGCCGGTCAGCAGGGGGCGCAGGCCGGCGTAGACGCCCTCGACGTCTTCGGGGGCCAGGGGGGTGTGCAGGACGCTGTTGACGTGTTCCAACAGGTAGGTGACGTCCTTGGAGCTGAGGGCCGGGTGGGCCTTGTCGAGCGTCCAATCGGTGTCGGTCGTCCCGATGATCCAGTGTCGGCCCCACGGGATGACGAACAGCACGCTCTTCTCGGTGCGCAGGATCAGGCCGGTGCGGGAATTGATCCGGTCACGGGGGACGAGCAGGTGGACGCCCTTGGAGGCGCGGACGTGGAACTGGCCGCGGGTGCCGGCCATGGCCTGGGTGTCGTCCGTCCACACCCCGGTCGCGTTGATGACCTGCTTGGCGCGCACCTCCTTCTCGTCGCCGCTCTCCAGATCCGTGACGACGGCGCCGACCACCCGTTCGCCCTGCCGCAGGAACCGGCTGACGCGGGCCCGGTTGGCCGTCAGCGCCCCGTACGAGGCGGCCGTGCGGGCGAGGAACATGGTGTGCCGGGCGTCGTCGACCTGGGCATCCCAGTACTGGATGGCGCCCACCAGGGCGTCGGAGCGCAGGGCAGGGGCCTCGCGCAGGGCCCGGCTCCTGCTCAGGTGCCGGTGAAGGGGCAGGCCGCCGGAGTTCCCGGAGGCTCTGGCCATCGCGTCGTACAGCAGCACGCCGCTGCCGACGTACGGCCGCTCGGTGACGCGGTGTTGCAGGGGGTAGAGGAACGGCACCGGACGCACCAGGTGAGGGGCGAGGTACCGGAGCAGGAGGCCCCGTTCCTTGAGGGCTTCGGCGACGAGGTGGAAGTCGAGCATCTCCAAGTAGCGCAGGCCGCCGTGGATGAGCTTGCTGGAGCGGCTGGACGTGCCCGAGGCCCAGTCGCGGGCTTCGACGAGCCCGACGCTCAGGCCCCGGGTGGCAGCGTCCAGGGCGGCGCCGCTGCCGACGACGCCGCCCCCGATCACGAGCACGTCGAGTTCGTCCTGTCCCATGTCGGCGAGGGCCTGTGTGCGGGCTTGGGGTGAGAGGGCCACCGGATCGACCATGGTCTCCTCCTGAGTGTTGCGGGCGCGCGGCCGGAACCTATTCGACCTTGGCCCAGTCGAGCGTGCGCTCCACCGCCCGCTTCCAGCCCGCGTACCCTTCGGTGCGACGTTCCTCCGACCACTCGGGGCTCCAGCGCTTGGACTCCTGCCAGTGGGTGCGCAGTTCGTCGGTGTCCCGCCAGAATCCGGTGGCGAGGCCGGCCGCGTAGGCGGCGCCGAGCGCGGTGGTCTCGGCGACGACGGGACGGCTGACCGGTACGCCGAGAATGTCGGACTGCGTCTGCATGCACAGGTCGTTGGCCGTGACTCCGCCGTCGACCTTGAGCACGTCGAGGTGGACGCCGGAGTCCTGCTCCATGGCTTCCACGACGTCGCGGGTCTGGTAGCAGATGGCTTCGAGGGTGGCGCGCGCCAGGTGGCCGTTGTCGTGGTAGCGCGCGAGGCCGACGATCGCGCCGCGGGCGTCGGAGCGCCAGTACGGGGCGAACAGGCCGGAGAAGGCGGGGACGAAGTAGATTCCTCCGCTGTCCTCGACGGTGCCGGCCAGACGCTCGCTCTCGGCGGCGTCACCGATGATCTTCAGCTGGTCGCGCAGCCATTGCACGGCGGAGCCGGTGACCGCGATGGATCCTTCGAGTGCGTAGATCGCGGGGCTGTCTCCGAACTGGTACGCCACGGTGGTCAGAAGACCGTGTTGCGAGCGGACGAGCTCCGTTCCGGTGTTGAGGACCAGGAAGTTGCCGGTCCCGTACGTGTTCTTGGCCTCGCCGGGCGCGTAGCAGACCTGGCCCACGGTGGCCGCCTGCTGGTCTCCGAGGACGCCCGTGATGGGAATGGCCTCGCGCAGCGGGCGGGAGGTGCGGGTCCGTCCGTACGCCTCGGGGTGGGAGGACGGGTTGATGGTGGGCAGCATGGACCGGGGAATGTTGAAGAAGCCGAGCAGTTCGTCGTCCCAGTCGAGGGTCTCCAGGTCCATGAGCATGGTGCGGCTGGCATTGGTGACGTCGGTGGCGTGGATGCCGCCGTCGGGCCCGCCGGTGAGGTTCCACAGCACCCAGCAGTCGGTGTTGCCGAAGAGGGCGTTGCCCTGCTCGGCGGCTTCGCGGACGCCGTCGACGTTCTCCAGGATCCACTGGATCTTGCCGCCGGAGAAGTAGGTGGCCGGTGGCAGCCCCGCCTTGCGGCGGATGACTTCTCCCTGGCCGCCGCGCTCCAGCGCCGCCGCGATGGAGTCGGTACGGGTGTCCTGCCAGACGATGGCGTTGTAGTACGGGCGCCCGGTGCGGGGGTCCCAGACGACGGTCGTCTCGCGCTGGTTGGTGATGCCGACGGCCGCCAGGTCGGAGGCATCGAGGTTGCCGTGCCGGAGGGCGTTCTGGATGACCGAGTTGGTGCGTTCCCAGATCTCCACGGGGTCGTGTTCGACCCACCCCGAGCGCGGGAGGATCTGGGAGTGCTCCAGCTGGTGCCGCGCCACCTCGTTGCCGGCGTGGTCGAAGATCATGAAACGGGTGCTCGTGGTGCCCTGGTCCACTGCGCCGACGAAGTCAGCCATGGGGTGCCGCCTCCTCTTGGGATGCCGTGCGTGGGGCTGTCATCCGCGACGGGACGGGAAGGCATCGTGCCGTGTCCGTCCCGCCCGCCGAGGATGCGGTCAGCTCTCCTCCGGTGCCGGTACGCGTCCGGGAGGCTCCGGTTCCGCGGTGGGCAGGAACCGGCCGATGAGGAGCTTGTAGATACCAGCTCCCAGCACCCCGCCGATGAACGGGCCGACGATCGGCACCCAGAAGTAGAGGTTTCCGTACTGATCCCTCCATGCCCCGCCGTACCCGGTGAGGAAGCTGGCCAGCCGGGGGCCGAGGTCACGGGCCGGATTGATCGCGTACCCGGCATTGGTGCCCCAGGCCATCCCGATCGCCACGACGATCAGGCCGACGATGAACGGTGCCAGGTTGGCGCCGGGAGGCGTGCCCAGCAGGTCTGTGACCGCGAAGATCAGCAGCAGGAGAAGTGCGGTGCCGATGATCTGGTCGCGCAGTGCGCCCCATTCGGTCACCGGCAGGTTCGGGTTTCCGTTGGCCGGCAGTGTGGAGAAGACACCCTGCGTCTTGATGGTGTGGCCGGGGTCGGCCTTCGCCAGCGCCTCCGTGTAGTTCCAGCGGACGATCAGGGCCGCCACGAAGGCTCCGGCCAGCTGGGCCAGCGCGTAGGGGGCCACCCTGCTCCAGGGGAAGCCCTTGAAAGCGGCCAGGGCGACGGTCACCGCGGGATTGAGGTGGGCGCCGCTCAGCCTCGCCGCGACGTACACGCCCAGGGTCACACCGAGACCCCAGGCCCACGCGATGCTGTCGTGGTTTCCGAGGCCACCCGCCGGGTCGGTCAGGGCTCCACCGGCTACGACCTGGGCGACGACACCGCAGCCGAAGAGGATGAGGATCATGGTGCCGGCGAATTCGGCCGACAGTTCGCCGACCAGCCCATGTGCTGTGAGGCGCTCCTTCATGGGTGCCCGCTTCCCGCCGGTCCGAAGACCGGCATTCGACTGCCCCGAGCCCCCCGGTTCAGAGTAAGGCGGGTCGCCTGTACCGGAAAGGCGAGGACGGGTTCGGATGCGGGAGACCAGGGCCGCTTCGGGTTCCTCGGTCCTTCTCCGAGGCGGTCGCCCGAGTTCTCGTGTCCGCGGGATGGCAGCACACTGTTCGTATGGCGTGCCCTCGCGGACGTGCCTGCCCGGCGCACGGAACATCGGTGCTCCGTGACGGCGCCGGAAGCTCACCCGTCGGCTCCGACCGGGAGGCACACGATGAAGATGCTGATCAACAGTCCCCAGACCGTGGTCGCGGACGCCCTGCGGGGCCTGGCCGCAGCCCACCCCGAATTGGACGTGGACGCCGACGCCCGGGTCGTCGTACGGCGGGGCGCACGGCAGGGTGGGCGGGTCGGTCTCGTCTCCGGCGGCGGCTCCGGACACGAGCCTTTGCACGCCGGCTTCGTCGGATACGGAATGCTGTCCGCCGCCTGCCCGGGCGAGGTGTTCACTTCCCCCGTGCCAGACCAGATGCTGCGAGCGGCCAAGGCCGTGGACTCCGGTCAGGGGGTGCTGTTCGTCGTCAAGAATTACACCGGGGACGTACTGAACTTCGACATGGCCGCCGAGCTCGCCGAGGAGGACGGCATCCGGGTCGAGCGAGTGCTGGTCAACGACGACGTCGCCGTGACCGACAGCCTCTACACCGCCGGGCGTCGCGGCACCGGGGCCACGCTCTTCGTTGAGAAGATCGCCGGGGCGGCGGCCGAGGAGGGCGTGCCGCTGGCGCAGGTCGCCGCAGTCGCCCGACGGGTCAACGAGGCCTCGGGCAGTTTCGGCGTTGCGCTGAGCGCCTGCACCACTCCTGCCAAGGGCAGTCCCACCTTCGACCTGCCGGACGGCGAGCTGGAGCTGGGCATCGGGATCCATGGCGAGCCGGGCCGGGAGCGGCGCCCGATGATGCCGGCGGGGGAGATCGCGGAGGTCGCGGTGGGCTCCGTGCTGGACGACATGGCGAACGCGAGCCCAGCCGCCGACGGGCCGGTACTGGCCCTGGTGAACGGGATGGGCGCAACGCCGCTGCTGGAGCTGTACGGCTTCCACGCGGAGGTGGCCCGGGTACTGGCGGCTCGGGGCGTCCCGGTGGCCCGGACCCTCGTAGGAAACTACGTCACCTCGTTGGACATGGCGGGGTGCTCGGTGACGCTGTGTCGGGTCGATGAGGAAATGCTGCGGCTGTGGGACGCGCCGGTGCAGACGGCAGCGCTGCGCTGGGGCCGCTGACCCCCCTCGTCTGCTACCGGCGTCCGGACCGGTGAGCCGGTTCATGCGACTCCGAGGATCCCCTGGCCAAGGGTGTGCCCGCCTGCATCCACTGCCGCCCGGACACCGCCCTGGGAGTGCTGGAGTGACCGGGTACCGGCAGGGTGGAGGGATGAGCCCTGAGCTGCGCGTGGTCGTGTATCCGCCCGACGCCGAGGGCGGGCGCCGCGTCCGCATCGACGGCGAGATCCTCGGCCGCGCCCTCGGCCCGAACGACATCCTCGAGTTCCTGCGGCGGGCCGGCCTCGACCCGGACGACGTCCGCCTGGACGACGCGCTGCTGATCGAGTGGCGCGGCGGCGGCCCGGCCGTGTGGAGCCCGGACACCGGCGAAGCGTGAACACGACAGTGCGGGCCGCCACCCGTCGAGGGTGGGCTTCAGGGACAGAGTTGCGCTCTGCCCCTGAAGCCCGCGGTCATTCGCCGAACGCTTCTTTGTAGCCGGCGGCGTCGAGGAGATCGAGACTGTCGAGTTCGTTCCCGTCGGAGGGCTCCAGTCGGAAAAGCCACGCGGCGTAGGGATCCGAGTTGAGCAGGACAAGGAGGGATCCGACCGTATTGACCTGAACGACCTTGCCGCCGACCGGGGCGTAGATGTCCGATGCCGCATTCGTTGATTCGATGGAGCTGATCGGCTCGCCTGCGACGGCCACCGTCCCGATCTCGGGGAATTCAATGAATACAGTGTCGCCGAGAGCGTTCTGGGCGTGGTGGCTGATGCCGACGGTCACGGTGCCGTCAGCCTCCAGACGGACCCACTCGTGACGCCAGGTGAATCGCAGATCTGCCGGAACTTGAGACATGTCATCCTCTGTGGGTTGTGACGGTCGCACGGAGCAAGGGCCCTGCGAGCCGCGTTCGCGGCCGTCAACGCGCTGCGAACGGGGCCACCCCCGCTTCCCCCTCGCGGTGGATCACCGCGCACGGCTCGTCCCAGACCGAGTTGCCTCGACGACGGCTTCGTGCCGTGGGGGAACGCTTCCCGCCCTGCCGACGCCCCTTTGCGTTGTACGGGTCAGCCGAAGACGACCGACCGGACCTTGAGCCGCTGCGAGGCGCCGCCGGTGTGGGGGCGCAGGCGGAAGGAGTCGCCTTCGCAGTTGGTGCCGGTGAAGACCGTGGCCCAGCTATCGGTGCGGTTGCGCGGCGTGTGACCGGGCTCGGGGTTCTCCTGGCCCACACCGGGGAGATTGATGCACTCGTCGTCGGCCGGGTTGGTCAGGAAGCCGGTGGCGTCGTAGCCCTCGACGGTGACGTAGTCGTAGAAGAATCGTCCCGACGCCGCGGAAGCAGGGGTGGAGACGGACACGGCGAGCAGGGCAGCACCGAGGACGGTGGTGAAAATGGAACGCAAACGCATGACTGGTCTTCCTGCCGAAGGGTTCGTTGCCGCTGCGATCATGACGTGCCGGGCACGCCGATACGGCCCCCGTCACCCGTAGGCATGACAGCGAATCGACCCTGCACCCGCCAAGCGGACGCATGGCTTTGTTTACGGCAGCGGCCTCTTGCTCACCTTCAGTGGAGCGATGTCGTGCGCGCCAGGCCAACTCGGGGACCTGCCGGATTCCGCCAGGCCGCCGCCCGGCCCCGGGGTGGCCGTGGCGCGTCAGCCAGGGCTTTGCGTGTCTCGGCGGTGACGCAAGGGCGATGAGGGCGCCGTGGTGGTGACCTCGGGAGGTGGGCGTTGCGTTCGACGAGCAGTCGAGTTCACGCAGCAGGAGTTCACTCCACCGGATCGGACCGCCGCTCTGGCACTTGCTCGGCAGGGTGCTCGTCGGCGGCCGGGGCGCCGGGCTGAACAGGCTTCGTGTGAGGGACGGGAGCCGCGGGCCCCGTGGGCGTCACCGAAGGTGTGAGCCCCGGTTCCGGGTCCGGTGTCGCGCCCGGTTCGGCTCCCTGTCCGGGCGCCGGCCCGTCGTCCTCGCCGGCGTGGGCCCGGAGGTGCGTGATCACGGTGTTCGCGACGGCGACCAGCGGGACCGCGACGACGGCTCCGCCGATGCCGGCGACGAGCCCGCCGGTGGCGACGGACAGGGCCACGGCCAGCGGATGGATCCGGACGGCACGTCCCAGGATGAACGGCTGCAGGATGTGCCCTTCGATCTGTTGGACGAGGAGTACCACCATCAAGGTCATCAAGGCGGTGAAGACGCCCTGGGTGACGAGTGCGACGATCACCGCGAGGGCACCGGAGGCGATGGCGCCGATCAGCGGTATGAAGGAGGTCAGGAAGATCACTACGGCGATGGGGACGGCGAGTGGGACGCCGAGGAAGTAGATCCCGACCCCGATGAACACCGCGTCGATCAGGGCGACGATCAGCGTGCCGCGGATGTAGGCGGTGAGTGTCCGCCAGGCCGGCGAGCCTGCTCCGGCGACTGCGGGCCGCACGGCGACCGGCAGGAGCCTCAGTGACCATTCCCAGACGCGCCTGCCGTCGTACAGGAGGAAGAGCGTCACGAACATCGCCAGGAGCATGCCGGTGATGACCTCGATCAGAACGGTCACTCCCTGGAGACCGGTCGAGGTGATCTCACTGGCGCTGGTCCCGATGGCATCGCTCAGGCGCTGCGTAACGTCGTTGATCTGCTGCTCGGTCACGTGGAACGGGCTGTTGAGGAGCCAGCGTTTCAGTTCCGCGATGCCTTCCTGGAGCCGTTCGGACAGGGTGTCCAGATTGTCGAGCACCTGCCATACGACGAACCAGCCGATCAGTCCCAGCGCCAAGAACCCGCAGAGCGCCGTGACAAAGGTGGCGAGCCCCTGCGGGAGTCCCCGGCGGTGCAGCCGGGCGACCGTCGGCTGCAGCAGAGCGGTGATCAGCAGCCCGGCGACGAAGGCCAGCGCGACGAGGCGGACGGATCCGATCACCCGCATCAGCACCCACACGGCGGCGGCGAGGACCAGGAACCGCCAGGCGATCTCGGCCGCGACCCGCATGCTCCAGGGCACCGCACGGGCGGGGTCCGGGGCGCGGTCCCGGGCCCGGGCGGGGTAGCGGCGCACCGCCCGTTCCCGCTCGGCCGCCTCCTCTGCGTCGTGGCGGGCGAGCGCCCGTACGCGCCGATTCTCGAACGCGGTCGCGGCGCCCTTCGCGCGGCCGAGCAGGTCACGGATCCTGGACATCCTCGGACCTCCCTCCGCCCCGCTTGACGTCTGCCCCCGATTCGCGGTGATCAGACAATCAGCGAGGCGCAGGTACTCAGGCCGCGGCCTGGGGCAGGCGCAGTTGCGCCTGCCCGAAGAGGAGTGCGTAGCCGTCGGGGAGCTGGTGCAGGATGCGGGCGAGGAGGGCGGGTCCGGTGAGGCGGGTGACGATGGCGAATACGGCGCCCGTGTCCCAGCGGGCGATGGCCGGGCTGGTGCCGGTGCGGGCGGCCAGGTCCTTGACGAAGCCCCAGCCGGTGAGCCGTTCGGCGGCGGGGGCCTGGGCGGTCAGGACGAGGGCGGCTTCGACGGGCAGGGCCTGGGCCAGTTCGACGCGTTCGTCTCCGACGAGCTGCCGACCGAGTGCGGCCAGGACGGCGCGAACGGCTTCTTCTGCGCGTTCGCGTGTGGGGTAGGCGCCTTCGTAGCGCACGAGTTCCAGCATCTGCTCGAACGTCATGGCCGGGTGGGCCCGGTGCGGTCGAGGCGGGTCGTACATGGTGCTGCGATTGCCTTTCTCGTCGCTGGACAAAGTCCGGCCGGTGGCGTCGGTCGGTCAGGTGGGCTGGGGGTGGCCGAAGAGGAGGTCGTAGCCGGGCGGGAGCTGCAGCAGGGCTTCGCGGGTGAGGTCCTCTCCGGCGGCTGCGGCGACGGTGGAGAGGACCGCGCCGATGTCCCACAGGGCCGTCTGCTCCGTGGCGCCCTCGATCCAGGCCGCGGTCGCGCGGACGAAGCGCTCGGGAGAAAGCGGTTCCGATGCCTGCAAGGGATTGAGGAGGATCAGGGCGTAGGTCTCGGGGAGGCGGGCGGCGAGCTCGGCCCGCACGGTGCCGACCAGGTGGGCGCCCAGCAGGGCGAGGACGACGCGGGCCGCCCGCTCGGCTTCCTCCCGCGTCCGGTACTCACCGCGTTCCCGGACGTGGTCCAGGAACGCCTCCGAGTGCAACGGCATCTCACGTCACCTCCATGGGAGGGGTGAAGAGGGGCGGGGCAAAGGAATCAGGGGTGCGGAGGACGGGGTGCCGGAGGGGAATTGGGTTCCCCGTCCTCCGCCGTCGGCGGCGGGGGCTGGTCAGCCGGAGATCCGCTTGCGGCCGGAGTCGGCGCTGATGGCGATCTTGCGCGGCTTGGCACGCTCGGCGATCGGGATCCGCAGGGTCAGGACACCCGCGTCGTAGTCGGCTTCGATGCGCTCGGTGTCCAGGGTGTCGGCCAGCATGATCTGGCGGGAGAAGACACCCAGCGGCCGCTCGGAGAGCTCCACCTTCACCGAGTCGGCCTTCGCGACCGGGCGGCGCTCCGCCTTGACGGTCAGCATGTTCCGCTCGACGTCGATGTCGACCGTCTCCGGACTCACCCCGGGCAGGTCGAAGGCGATCACGTACACGTCGCCCTCGCGGTAGGCGTCCATCGGCATCACGGACGGCTTCGACCACGTGCCCGACGTACCCGAGAGCTGCTGAACGATCCGGTCCATCTCGCGGAACGGGTCAGTGCGCATCAACATCGCGAAACACCTCCAGTTGGTTCAGGCAGAAACTGCCAATGCGCTTCAACGTGCTCCCGTTGTAACATGTCATCGAAAAGATGACAAGCAAGACGTCATCTGGAGGATGACAGACACGGAGACCGCCATGACCGAGGCGCGCGAGCCAACCGCACACGTCCCCTTCCTCGCCGCCGCCGCGGCACTGGAGACGATCAACCAAGCCGTCCAGGACGCGCAGCAAGCCGCCGCGAGCACGTCGGCGGCATCAGCACCCGCCGCGGGGCCGCACCCGGCCCTGGCCGCCCTGCTGATGCTCCGCGAGGTCCGCGAGCAGCTCGCCGGCTGGGAAACCGGCCTCATTGAAACCGCCCGCAGCGAGGGCGCCAGCTGGGCCGACCTCGCCGGCCCCCTCGGGGTCTCCAGCCGCCAGGCCGCCGAACGCCGCTATCTCCGCCTGCGCCCCGGCAAGGCGGGAAGCACCGGCGAGGAACGCGTCCAGGCCACCCGCGACACCCGCGCCGCCGACCGCAGCGTGAACACCTGGGCCCGCGACAACGCCGCCGACCTGCGCCGGCTCGCCGGCCAGATCACCGCCCTCACCGGCCTGCCCGCCGGCGCCGAGGATGCCATCGGCGACCTGAACCAGGCCCTCGCCCACAACGACACCGCCCGCCTCATCCGCCCCCTGACCGACTCTCGCGCCCACCTGCGGCCCGAGGACACCGAGCTCGCCGAACGCATCGACGCCCTCACCCGCCACACCGACCAGCTCCGCCAGGACACCCACGACCGACGAAGCACGTGAGCCATCCCCTCCGATGACCGACGGGTGCGGGCAGGGGAACGTCCGTAGACGCAAGGAGTGATCACCATGGACGAACTGCTTCCGGACGAAACCCGCGGCAACGGCATCCGCGTGGAAGTTCTGGAAAACGCCGTCGCGATCAGGCCCACGGGCGAGATCGACATCGAGACGGCACCCGCCCTGCTCCTCGCCCTCACCGATGCCCTCGCGCACGCCTCACCCGCCAAGCCCGTGGCGGTCGACTGCAGCGGCCTCACCTTCTGCGACTCCTCGGCGCTGAACGCACTCCTCACCGCGCGCCGCACAGCCCAGGAGACCGGCACCGTCATCCGCCTGGCGGCCCCCCGCCCCCAGCTCCAGCGCCTCCTGGACATCACAGGCGCCCGGTCCCTCTTCCCCGTGGACCCGCAACCGCCGACCGCTCGGACCATCATCTGACCGGACGCGTCCGGTCAGGCGCGTCCTCCGGGAGCGCGCATCCGCATCCTCCAGGAACGGCATCTGCGTGCGGCGGCGAGGCGGTGGTCGGTGACGGAAGGATCCCGACGGTCAGCTGCAGTCCCACGAGTGAGCGAAGGGACGATCCGGGCAGACGCGACACTCGAAGATGTACACCGAGCCCACACCGCCTAGATCAAGGCCTGTGGGGTCTACGGGGACTGCTCGGCCGCCGTCCTCGCCCCGGTCCTCCAAAGGCAGCCAGATGCGCCACGAGGCTCCGTCGCACTCCCAGCTCGCCACTGTGAGCAGGTGGTCCATGCGGTGGCCACATCCTTCGCAGTCCACCCAACCCTCCCCTGTGAACCAGGACGGATGGCCGCCGAGTTTGATGCCCGGTGCTTCAGCGAAGTCGGAGAAGGACAGCAGTGGAAGCGCCGCATGCGGCGGGATCGCTTCCCTCAGCCGCCGGAAGTCGTCCCGCCACTCGTCGGCCAGGTCCTCGGGTAGATCCCAGCTGGGGTATTCCGTCACCCGCTCCGGGTGGACCACGCACGGCGCCGGAACATGCCGACGGGCCGCGGCCGGATCCGTTGGCGGCGCCGGGAGCGCGGTCCGTACCGAAGCGGAGTCGCGCCAGAACACCAGGGGCCACGGTGACCCGGGAAACTCATGGTTGAACGGGCACCAGAGCACCTGCAAGACGTCCGTCCCGTCGGGGAAGGGCACCACACCGGGGGGTAGGTCCGAGCGGAAGGCCTGGACGACCGGCACCATCGGCACCCTGGAGCCGCTCGGCAGGCCGTTGCTGAAGTTGTGATGTATTCGAGTGCAGACCGGCCAGGCCTCGTCGGTCGGCCACAACAACGGCCCGCCCACGGAGCTCTCGGTGGGCGACGGCGCACCCCTCCTGGGGTGCAAACGCACCGTGTCTCGCGCCCACGCGGCAAGCCCTGGAACCGACCTGACCACGTCGACGGGACGTGGCGGCGTCCGCCGTCCTGCCACGCCTCCACAGCGGACCGGGTCCGTCAGATGATCATTCATGGACGGAACCCTAGCCAGACAGGGGTTGAGCCCATAGCCGGCGGATGAGCGCTGGATCTGTCTGGTTGCGCATCGGACAGGGCGCGTGCGGGCGGGCTGGACTGAGCTCGCCACCCGGCAGGTACCGGAAGGCGCCGGCAATGCAACAGGGCCGGAGGTGTACGACGCAGCGGTCCGCCCCCTCCCCCAACGGAGTACGGCGACGAGCTCGGAATCAGCGGGCCAGGACTTGCACGGGCTCGCCCTGCTGGGTGCGCAGGGCTGCCTCCAGCCAGGCGCCGCGCTTGTCGTCGAGAAGCGTCGTGGCCTCGGGGCCGCGCGAACCCAGCGGGCTTCGGACAACTCGCTCTCCTGGAGGTGCACCGGGGTGCCGGCCGGGACCTGGCCTCCGTCGAAGAGAAACTGCACGACCGACCTTGGGCCGGTCGACTCCTTCGGGATGTGCCACATCACCGCGAGCGGGCCGGCCGCCGGGCAATTCAGGCCTGTCTCCTCCTCAGGGCGCACTACTGCGTTCCGGTATCGAGATCCGGACTTGCTCGGTGAGACTGGTCTGGATCGAGCAGGCCACGCCTGTTTCGCGCCGCTGATCCGCGTGGCCCTGCTGCGCGATCGGCAAGGTGTTGAAAACGGGATGATGCGAAAGAGGCGGGGCGCTAGCGTGCACGCATGGATCTTGAACCTGGAAAGACCCTGCCCGCCGTTCCCGTTCCTCTCGATGCCGAACTTCAGGTCGCTTATGACGCCTACCTGGCGGAGGAACCGGACTTGGCGCCGATGAGCCTCGAGAAGCTGCCTAGGCTCGAGCACCTTCTCGCCACGAACTGACGGTCTCCTCCGGCGGTAGTCGGTCGCGGGATGGACAACGTGCCGGCCATGCTCCCTTGGCAACGGGGTCGGGGAACCTTGCGACGGAACTCATCCGGATAGAACCAGACGGGGCGGGTGCCGCCGTCGGCGCCGGTCGCCGGGCAGCGCGACCGAGTACCCGACGAGGGCGCCGTCATCCGCCCGGCGTGCAGTCGGCGCCCGGCCTAGACGTTGCCAGGCATTCGGGCGCCCCTGCGCTCAACAGCGGTAGCCATGGGGAACCTGGAGAAGCACCACGAAGATCCAGATCATGACTGCGGTGCCGACCGCGCCGCCGGCGAGGGCGACGGCGAGGTTCCAACGTCCTACGTACCCGATGAGCAGACCCCACCAGACTGCCGCAGCGCCGGCGAGCACGGCTCCGTAGAAGATCAGCGCGAGTCCAGTGGCCGCGCCGTTCACCCCCACGTCGCACGCCCGCCACGCAGCCGCCAAAAGCACCGATCCGAGAACACCCGTGGCAGGCCCGGCCACGGAGGCGACCGCGCAGCCCCATTGGCCGCGCGTGTTCCGCTTTCTGACCTGCGGAACGCTCTCGCCGCTCCGCTGTGCCCGCTCCATTCGATCCATCGCGTCGTTGATTCCGTGCAGGAGCTGTTCCTCGGTCAGGGGCGTGCCGGGCATGCCCAGCACGCCTATTGTCGGGCACTCTCAGGCTCGCACGAATGCTCGACGAAGTTAAGAACGATCACCGGATCATCCGTTTCCCGACAGGGAACCGAGTGGGCGGCCACCGGCACCCCGGCCCGTGCACGTCGGCGTTCATGTGACGTGAGGGTCGGTTCATCGAGCTGAATCGATTCGGCAGCTCAGGCACGTATCGACCGACGAACAGCCGGGGATCATCTTGGGGCATCGACGGCTCCCGATACCTCACCGACACCGATCCGTTCCGGGACCTCCTCCGGGGCGGCGACGTCACCACCTCCGCGTGGAAAACCCGGCCTTCGGCGTGGAGCCGCCTGCCGGGCCAGGGCCGACGGGCCATCCGTGGCAAGAAGGGCAACGCCTGATGGGCATCTACGGACAGGACTGGGCGTCCTACCAGAGCGACGAACCGAGCCTCGCCGGACTCGACTTCGTCTTCACGAAGATCACGGAAGGCCTCGGATACACGAATCCGAAATGGGTCCGCCAGCGCGACCACGCCAAGCGTCACGGCCTGGTCTGGGGCGCCTACCACTACCCCCACATGGCCAACGACCCCGAAAACGAAGCCGACTTCTTCCTCGACCAGGTGGCCTGGCAGCCCGGCGACATCCTGGTCCTCGACTGGGAAGGCTACGACGACGCCAACGCCGGTGTCTCCAAGGCTCGCCAGCGGACGTACAAGGAAGACTGGCTCCGCTACGTCAAAACCCGAATGCCAGGTCACCGGGTCGGCATGTACTGCAATACGGACTACTGGAAGAACATCGACACGACCGGCTACTGCGGCGACTTCCTGTGGATCGCCACCGCGGGCCGCAACGCGGGTGACCCCGGGATCAAGGCGAGTTGGCTGTTCCACCAGTACGACGACAATCCCGTCGACCAGGACTACTGCCCCCTGCCCGGCCGCGAGGAGCTGCGCGCCTGGGCTCACGGACCTCTCCGATCCCCGGAGGACGACATGCCCCTGTCCCAGGAAGACCTCGACGCCGTCGCGACCGCCGTCTGGCGTCACACGGAGACCAACGCCGCCACCGGACGCCCCGTCGCCATGGGCGCCGTCATGGCGTGGATGGACAAGATGCACAACGACCAGACCGACGCCGTCGCACAAAAACTCGCCGCGACACAGGCAGCCGTGACCGCGCTCGCCGCACAACTCGGTCAGCAGCACGGCGTCGACACCGAAACCGTGGTGTCCGCGGTCCGGCAGGCCATAGCCGACGCCGTGATCAACGTGGACGTCCACGTCACCGGTACCCCCGCCCCGACCACCTGAGAGACATCACCCCCAGTCAGCACTCCTGGCCGCCGGTGCCGGCGGACACCCGACGTCCACGGCCGCGACAGGGCCAGGCCGCCGGCCGGATCCCCCATGCCCACCCCCGCCACCGACCGCCGACCCGGCTGCTGCTGCTCGGCCCGGCCCGGGGCCCGCTCCCCTCGCCGGGCGCCACGCCGCCGCAGCCACCGCGGGCGGGCGGAACCGCGTCGTCGACGTCCACCCTGCGCAGCCCGTTCGGGGACACGCACTCACCCTCGCCGCACGAACCCTCATCGCCGAACTCCCGGACACCCTCCAGGAAGCGGCCGACATCTCACAGCGCGTCACCGCCATCCCGGCGCTCTGTCCAGGTTCTGTCCGCAACGGCACAGAGCGCTGACCGGCGACTGCTCGGGGCCAGGCAGCCCGGGCGCTCTGACGTTGACCGGCCCCCTACCAGGTCCTGTTCCGCACCCGCCGACCCCGGCCTGGCGGCTGTCCCGCCCAACGGCCGGAGCGGCGTCACGCAGGGACGACGAGCGGTGGGTGCTCGAGCACACGGGGCTTGTACTCGACCAGCTGGATGCGGCCGTCGAAGGTGCGGTGCTCGATCATCTCGAGGGCAACGTCCGGATAGCCGTCGTAGATGCGTTCTTCGCCCGTGGCCCCGGTGATCACGGGGAACATCGCGACCCGGAAGCGGTCGACCAGTCCGGCTCGCAGCAGGGACCGGCACAGGCTGAGGCTGCCGATTGTGCTGAGGAGCCCCGATCCACTCGACTTCATCGCGCGGACCGCCTCGACGGCGTCGTCCCGGACGAGCGTGGAGTTGGCCCACGTCAGCGGCTCCTCGAGCGAGGAGGAGAACACCACCTTGGACGCTCGCGTGAGCTCGTCGACGGACGCCTCTTCCTCGGGCCTGAACTCGTCCTGGCCAGTCGGGACCTCGCCTGCGGCGAAGCCCGACATCAGGCGATAGGTGTTCGCTCCCATCAGGTACGTGGCCTCAGGCTGCTCGCCGAGCCATGCGAGGTACTCCGGGCCCTCCAGGCCCCAGAACCCGGGCCACCCTTCTCCCGATGCGTAGCCGTCAAGTGAGGTGATGAAATCGACGAGGAGCTCCGACATGGCACGTCCTTTCCTGGGGTGTCATGAGCTTGGACCGACCGCGAGCCACAGACTCATCGGCCGCGCTGTGAAGTGGCGAGAAATGCCATGGGACTGGGCCATCAGCTCGGCGAAGGCGTCAGCCGGGCCAACCGCCACGCTCAGCAGGGGCCAAGTGTGACTCAGCTCTGCTTGGCCCGTCCGGTCAGATGCCCGTTCAGTACTCGGTGGAGCCCGTCCGCGGCGTCCCGTACGGTCGGTCCGTGATGATCAAATCGGGCGCCCCCCGCACCCTTGGTGTCCCTTCCTCCGTGGCACGGTTGCGCTTCGGGACGGAACTGCAGGAACCTGGCGACGGGCCGCGTCGCCGCTTGCTCATGGTCGACGACGAGCCTGCCTTCGAGCTCAGCTTCTACTGCGGAACGTGCCCGCTCCTCTTTCGCCGGCTGGAGACCGCGAACGAGAAGTTGTCCTTGGAGAACATGCGGGAACGGCTGGGCGGGCCACTGGACGATCCGGGCGACGGCGGCGTGATCGAAGCGTTCGGAGCGCTACTGCCGGAAGGCGAATCCCTCCCGCTGCTCCTGGACGTGGAACCCCGGCTGGTCATCCCCGGCAAGGAGGGCGACTCCTTCAGCGGCGAACAGGTCACGGCGTGGGGGGTCGACCAGTTCTGGGGACTCCCGGAGCACCCGCACACGCCCTACTACCGGACCTTCGAGACCTCGGTCGATGCGGACGCCCACCTCTACGAGTTCGTCGTGCCGATGGTTCCTCCGACCTGGAACGAGAGAGAGCGCGTCAAAGAATACGTCGCGCTCATGGAGCGGGGAACGGTCCCCACGGCGGTGGCGATCTCCACACTGGACGTGTGCCAGTCCGCCCTCGGCCTGGCCGATGACCCCGCCGCGCACTGGGGCCTGACCCACTTATGTACGGCAGGGCGCAGGGGGAACCAACGAGGCGGCCGCCAAGGCACTGGAGAACCTTCGCAAGTCGCTCGATGAGCCGCAGAACGTGCGCGATGCCTACGCCAAGGAACAGGGGCACATGGGCATCGTTCATCACCGCCCAGTCGTTGACCATCGACGGCGGCTGGATGCCCCACTGCCCCAAGACCGACCACCACCAGGGAGACCAGCTCATGAAGCAGCGTGTGCGCGCCGTCTTGCTCACCGATCACGGCACCATGCTCGTCATCAAGCGCATCCGCCCCGGCATCCCCGCGTACCGAGTCCTCGTCGGCGGCGGTGTCGAGCCCGAGGACGCCGACCTCGAGGCCGCACTGCTGCGGGAAGTCCGCGAGGAGATCGCCGGCGAGGTCGCCCACCTGCGTCCGTTCTGCCGGCTGGAGAACGACAAGGGCGAAGCCGAGGACTTCTACACCGCCCGGATCCTCTCCTGGAACTTCGACGACCGCACCGGACCCGAGTTCCAGCGCGACGACCGCGGCGAGTACCTGCTTGAGGAAGTCCCGCTCATCGTCGAGGCCATCGACGCCCTGAACCTGATGCCGCCCCAGATCAAGGACGCGCTGCTCGACTCCATCCGCGAAGGCAGCCTCACCGCCCCCGTGGCGTAGCCAGCCGCCCAGGCTCCCAGGGGCTCGGTCCCCCAAGGGTGTTGCGGGCTGAGCCGGTGTGGGTGGAAACGTTCACGGGCTTGCGGACGGACCGGTTCGCGAAGCCGGTGAAGGTGGGCCGCGAGCGGGGCGGGAACGGTCCGGGTGGCGGTCGGCCCTGGTGTCTGCCGCTGGCGGACGGGGTCCTGCTGGTGGCCGTCTACTCCCGAACCAACCTCACGATGCGCCGGCTCGCCCTCTCTTCGGGATCTCCCCGGCCACCGTCTGCCGCGTCATCGAGCGGTTGCGCCCGCTGCTCGCGCTGGATCCGGCACCGCGGCCCATCGCCGATGCCGAGCGGCTGCGGATGTGGATGTGGACGGCACCCTCCTACCCGTCCGCGACCGGCAGGTCGCCGCCTCCTCCCGAAACTACCGCTTCTCGGCGAACGTGCACGTCGTCATCGACGCCGACACCCGCCTCGCAATCGCCTCCGCCCGGCCGGCGCCGGGGAACAAGGCCGATGCCCACGTCTCGCGGGAGTCGGACCTGCCGGCCGCGGCGGCCGGGTCGACGGTGATCGCGGACGGCGCCTACCTGGGCACCGGCCTGATCGTCCCGCACCGCAGAAGGGCCGGCCGCCCTCTGTTGCGCGGACAGGAGGAGGACAACGCCGAACACCGCCGAGGCCGCGCCCGCGTCGAGCACACCTTCGCCCCCATGAAGAACTGGAAGATCCTCCGCGACTGCCGCCAGAAAGGCGACGGCCTCCACCACGCCGTCCAGGCCGTCCAGGCCGTCCAGGCCGTCGCCACCCTGCACAACCTCAGCCTCATCGGGTGAAACACCAGGTCAAGCGCCACTCCGGCCTACCCGAGCAAGTCCTTCCGCAACACCCTTCAAGAGGTACGCCCGGCTAGCGGCGCGGTCCCGACGGGAATCCGGGTACCGTCCTCGGTTCCGGTGTGTCCATGGGCAGCCGTAGCGAGGCCTCGTCCGTGCCCCGTCCGGAGGTGAAGTAGGGCGAGCGGCGTCCGTACTTGGCCCATGCGGCCACGGTGAGACCCGCCACGAGGATGGCGGCCGGCATGGAGAGCATGAACCAGCCGTTGTTCGGTGTGGCTTCGAAGTGGTCGCTCATCGTCAGGTACGAGCCGCTCAGATAGACGCCGATCCCGAGCAGTACGGTTCCGGAGGCCGCCGGCACGACGACGGACAGGACTGCCTCACGGAACCCGGCTCGCAGAGCGGAACGGAAGCGGACGGCACACGCGAGGGCCGTCAGGCCGTAGTACAGGGACACGAGCAGGCCGCCGGAGGACACGGCGGCCAGGAGCATGTCGCTCAGCTTGGGAATGGCGGTGGCGAGTACCGCGAGACCCGCGGCGATCAGCATGATGAGCACGGTCCCGGCCGCGGGTGTTCCGTGGATGGGATGCACGCGGGTCCACACCCGGCCCATGGTGCGGTCCCGGCCCATGGCGAACAGAGCGCGGGCGGTCGGAATCATCGCGGACTGGACCGAGGCGACGGCGGACAGTGCCAGTGCCAGCAGCGGCAGGCTCGCCCACGGCTCGTCGGCAAGTCTGGCACCGATCCGCGGAAGCATCTGGGGGCCGTTGCCGATCAGCTCGGCAAGACTCAACTCCCGCTGGAGTGCGACCGAGGCGAAGAGGAACAGGCCGAGCATCGCGAAGAGGGAGATGAAGCCGGCGCGGGCTGCGTCACTGGTCCGTTTGGTCTCCTCGGTGACGCTGAAGGCGGCATCCCAGCCCCAGAAGAAGAACACCGCGAGGACCACGCCTTGGGCGAAGCCGGCGCCGTCCGAGATCGCGAAGGGGTTGAACCACGACCACGAGAAGGTCTGGCGGCCGGTGATCAGCGCCCCGGTGAAGAAGGCCAGCAGCACGGCGTACTCGAAGGCCAGCAGGGTGGTTTGGAAGCGGGCGGTGCTGCGTATGCCGGTGGCCGCCAGCGTGGTGACCCCGATCAGAACGACCAGCCCGACGACGGTGCACAGCGTCGTGGAGTTCGGATCGAGGGGGAGCAGCCCGAAGTCGTTCCAGCCGGCTCTGTTGGCGAACTGCAGGACCACCGAGCCGCAGATGGCGCTGGTGTAGGCGAGGAAAACGACCGTACCGACGACGGTGACCCAGCCCACCAGGAAGCCGGGCCAGGGGCCGAGCGAGGTGCCGACCCAGGTGTAGCCGTTTCCGCAGTTGGGCTCGGACCGGTTGAGCCTGGCGTACGCGGTGGCGATCCCGAGCACCGGCAGAAACGCCAACAGCAGGACGGCCGGTGTCTGCAGGCCGACCGCTGCGGCGAGTGAGCTCATGCCGAGGGCGATGCTGGTCGTGGCCGCCGAGCTGGACGCGCTGATGGCCAGACCGTCGACGACACCGAGGGAGCGGCGTAGCTCGCCGGTGGGCCTGCGGCCGGGCTGGTGGGGTGCGAGAGGGGGCATCCGAGGACTCCTCGTGTGCGGGACGGAGGGAGCGGGCTGTGCGTGGAAGCGGGAGGGCGTTGCAGAGCTCGGGCTTGCCGCCGTTCTGGAGCCGGAGCCTGATCGGCTCCCGGTACGGGCTCGGTCCAGGAGGGCTTCGCGGTCGGTCGAATACGATCCGACCGGCACGGGAGCCGGGGAACGCACCTCGTGGTGGGCCGGGGCCGACCTCGGGGCTCCACCATGGCGTCCGGGGTTCGGTGTCCGCCGCGAGGTCCGAGTCGTCCTCGGCGTACGGCGGTGAGGGTGGGCCGGGCGCGGTCGGCGCCGCCCAGAAGGATCTGCTGGGGGGGTCGCTCGGCCTGGGTGGCGAGGCATGTGGTGTCGCCGGTGCCGGCGTGGTGTGCGAGCTCGGGGTGGTCGCTGCCGCGCAGGTGCAGTGGGTGGACGCCGACGTGGCCCGGGGCAGGCTCGTCCGCGTCGAGGGTGTCGCCGTGTCCGCGGGTGACGGGTTCGGATTCGCCGTTCGGGCGAGTGCCCGCGTCACGGGCCGGCGGGGCACCGGGTGTCGCGGGCGCGGGATGTGCGCGCGGCACCCGGTGGTGCGGTGGTGGTCGAGGCCCTGTGTTCCGGAGCGACATCGGCGGTTCACAGGTCGGGCGGGTACCACAGGGTGGGGCCCGGGCACCGGATCGCGGGAGCAGCCTCAGGCGTCGGCCGCGGCGTGCACCCGCTGCCCGCCGACGAAGGTCTGCAGGACCCCTGCGTGCGCGATTTCCTCCACGGGCCGGGAGAAGATGTCTCGGTCGAGGACGGCGAGGTCGGCCAGCCGGCCCGGCGCGATCGTGCCGGTGTCGTCCAGATGGTTCACGTACGCGCTGCCTGCGGTGTACGCCGTCAGGGCGGCGTTCAGGGTGATGCGCTGCTCGGGGAGGAACACGGGTCGGTCGGAGCCCGGGTCCTTCCGGTTGACGGCGTTGTGGAGCGCCGCGAGCGGGTCGGGGCTGGTCACCGGCCAGTCGCTGCCCGCAGCAAGGACGGCGCCGCTGCGTACGAGGTCTGCGAACGGGTACTGGCGGGTGGCTCGCTCGGGTCCGAGGAAGGGAATGGTCAGCTCGTCCATCTGCGGTTCGTGTGCAGCCCACAGAGCCTGGATGTTGGCGGTCGCCCCCAGCGTGCGGAACCGCGGGACGTCGGCCTCGTCCACGACCTGGAGGTGTGCCAGATGGTGCCGGTTGCCGCGCTGCCCGTTGGCGGTGAGCGCGGCCTCGACGGCGTTCAGTGCCTCCCGTACGGCACGGTCGCCGAGTGCGTGGAAGTGGACTTGGAAGCCCTCGTGGTCCAGCCGGGTCACGATCCGCGCGAGCTCGGCCGGTTCGATGAAGGACAGGCCCGCGTTGGCGGAGGCGCAGCCGCAGGCCGTGAGGTACGGCCCGAGCAGGGCGGCGGTCCCGTTCTCGGCGATGCCATCCTGCATGATCTTGACTGTGTGTGCCTTGATCCGGCCCACGGTGAAGGTGTCGCGGCGCGCGAGCAGCTTTTCGACCTGTTCCAGGCCCGTTTCCCGGTCCCACCACAGGGCGCCGCGGACCCGGGCGGTCAGCAGTCCCTCCAGAGCGGCGCGCCGGTAGGCGGGGGCGGGGTCCGCGGTCGACGCGTGCTCCCCCAGGAGGGCGTCCTGCCAGGCGGTGATGCCGTGGGAGTGCAGGACTTCCTGTGCACGCAACAGCCCTGTCAGCTGCTCGTCGAGAGTGACCTGCGGGACGTGGCGTGCCACCAGTGCCATGGCGCCCTCCTGCAGGACTCCGTTGGGCTCCCCGTCGCTGCCGCGCTCGATGCGGCCGTCGGCGGGATCGGGCGTCAGGCGGGTCACTCCGGCCAGTTCCAGGGCCAGGGTGTTCACCCATGCGCCGTGGTGATCGCGGTTGACGAGGTAGACCGGCCGGTCCGGCACGGCCGCGTCGAGCAGGTCCCGGTTCGGGGTGCCTCCGGGGAAGGTCTCCATCGACCAGCCGCCACCGGTGATCCACGGGCGGTCGGGGTGGGCGTCGGCCCAGGTACGGATCCGGGCCAGGCACTCGGACGCCTCGGTGGCGCCGCTCAGGTCGCACTGGCCCAGTTCCACTCCGGCACCCACCGGGTGGACGTGGGCGTCCTGGAACCCGGGTACCAGCAGCCGCCCGCGCAGGTCAACCACCTCGGTCTCCGGCCCGATCAGGTCGTGGACCTCGTCGTGCCCGACCGCGACGATCCTGTCCCCCCGCACGGCGACCGAGGTCGCGAACGGGCGCGTGGGGTCCACCGTATGGACCGGTCCCCCGGTGAAGACGAGATCGGCGTGATGCTCAGACATGGGTACTCCAGAAAATCTCGGAAAGGTGGCCGGTGGACGCGGAGCCCACCGGCGCAGAAGGGACGAACCGGCCGAGTCAGACGGGTGAGCCGGGCCAAGCAGGTGAGGCGGGTGCATCGGGGCTGTCCATCGGCAGGGCGATGGCGTCCGCGTCGGTGCCGCGGCCGGTCGAGAAGTACGGGGATCGGCGGTACCACTTGGCCACCGCCGCGGCGATCAGCCCGCTGGCGAGGAACAGGGAGGGGATCAGCAGCATGAACCAGCCGTTGTCGGGCCGCGCCTCGAAGTGGTCGCTCATGGTCGCGTACTGGTACGCGAGGTATCCGCCCAGGCCGAACAGCACCAGCGCGCTCGCGGCCGGGATCACGACGGACCGCAGGGCCTCCATCGGCCCTTCGCGCAGCGCGCTCTTGAACCGCACGGCGCAGGCCACGGCCGTGAGCCCGTAGTAGAAGGCCACGACCAGGCCGATCGAGTTGACCGCGGTCAGGATCATCAGGTTGATCTTCGGAATACCGATGGCCAGCACCGCAACGGCCGTCGCCACCGCCATGATGATCACCGTGGCGGCGGCGGGCGAGCCGAAACGGGGGTTGACCCGGGTCCAGACCCGCCCGAGCGTGCGGTCACGACCCATGGCCAGTGCGCCGCGCGCGGTGGGGATGACGCTGGACTGCAGCGAGGCGAAGGCCGAACACATCAGCGCGGCCAGTGGCAGCGAGGCCCAGGGCTCGCCCGCGAGTTCCGACCCGAGGTAGGTCAGCGCCTGGGGTCCCTGCGTCACCAGCGTTTCCGCGTCCATCGCCCGCTGGAAGGCGATCGCAGCGAACACGAGCAGACCGAGCATGGCGAAGAGGGCGATCAGCCCGCCGCGCGCCGCGTCCGAGGCGTCGCGCGTCTCCTCGTTGACGGTGAAGGCGGCATCCCAGCCCCAGAAGACGAACACCGCCAGGACCAGCCCCTGGGCCAGGGACTGGAAGGAGCCGATGGCGAACGGGTTGAGCCATTCGAACGAGAACGGCTGGTGGCCCGAGACCAGGGCCCACCCGCAGAACGCCAGCAGGACCGTGTACTCGAAGGCCAGCAGGACCCACTGGAAGCGTGTCGCCGACCGCACTCCCGTGACCGCGGTCAGCGTTACCGCGACCAGCACCACCAGTCCGACCACGGTGCTCACACCGGTGGAGGTCGGATCCAGCGTGATTCCGAAGAGCTTGTGGAGCCCCGCCTTGTTGGCGAACTGGAGCATCACCATGCCGGTGATTGCGCTGGTGTAGGCCATGAACACCACGTTGGCGATGAGGACCACCCAGCCGGTCAGGAATCCCAGCCACGGGCTGAGTGACCTACCGACCCAGGTGTATCCGTTGCCGCAGTTGGGCTCTGTTCTGTTCAGTCGCGAGTACGACAGCGCGATGCCCAGGATCGGCAGGAAGGCCACCAGGAGCAGCGCGGGCGTCTGCCGGCCCGCATAGAGGGCCATCGCGCCCATTCCGATGCCGATGCTTGTGGTCGCCGCTGTGCTGGAGGCCGCGATCGCGATCCCGTCCCGCACGCCGAGGGTGCGTCGCATCCCGGTCGACGGGTGTCTGTGCTCAGCAGGGAGGTCCATGCCGCTCCTAGAGGGGTGGGGGCCGCGAAACACGGCGGGCGATGAACGTTCGGTGTGCGGAGATGAAACCGGCCCTTCACACTTACGTCAATAAGTTGTCATAAGCCTGGGATCCGGCGAGGGCCGCGGAACGCGGCGGGTGATGAGCAGGTGGTGTACTTCGAGGAAACCTGTCCGTCATACTTACGTCAACAGGTTGTCGTAAGCTGAGGCGCATTCCGGAGGCCCCTATGACTGCATCCGCACGCATCCCTGCAGAACGCCGTCGACGGCGGCCCACCCGGACCGGAACCGTGCTGAGTGCGGAAGCCATCACCACGGCCGCGCTGGCCCTCATCGAAGCACCGGGCGGCAACGCCCTCACCGTGCGCAGCCTGGGTGTCGCTCTGGGCTGTGACCCCAGTGCCGTCTACCGGTACTTCTCGGACACCGACGCGGTGCTCCTGGCCGCGGCGGACCGCTTGATCGACGATTCACTGCAAGGCTTCGCACCGGGAAGCAGTTGGCAGGACGACCTCCGGGACTTCGCGCTGCGGCTGCACCGGTCGATGCTGACCCACCCCAGGCTCGCGGCCGTACGGGCCTGCCGCGTCACCGCCGGACCGGCCGAGGCCCGTGCGGTCGACACCGGAATCGGCATCCTGCTCCGCGCGGGGTTCGAGCCCCGCCACGCCGTACCCCATTACCGCATGTTCGTCGACACGGTACTGGCCCAGGCCGCTGTCGATGCGGCGGTACTCGACCTCGACGCGCAGCGGCGCGACCAGCAGGACACGGCCTGGAGCGAGTACCACGCCGCCCTCCCAGCCGACGAGTACCCGCACCTGAACGTCGTCCGAGACCACCTTGGCAGGATGAGCGAACCCACTTTCCCCGACATCCTGGAGATCATGATCGACCGCTTCACGGCGCTCTTGAACCGGCCTCTCCGGGAGTCGGGGGGCGGGACGTCGCCGCGCTGAAGGTCATCGTGGCAGCAGGGCTCGGCGCGTACGAGGCGGCGTGCTCGGGCAGGCGAGCGGTCTGTGCGGCGAGAGGGCGCGTGGCCCGGTCAGGAGGTCGGCGAGCGTTCCGGTCAGTTCGGCGGCCCTGACGAGCCGCTGCACCGAGCTGCACGAGCGTGCCGTCTCAGGCGGGGTAGCCGGTCTCCGAGATGTCCGCGGCCAGATCGGCGAGTTCGAGGTCCGGGTTGAGCACGGCCACGATCTCCGGCGTCAGCGGGCGCCGTTCCAGCAGGGCACGGACGGCTGCGACATCGACGGGTGTCTCGTGATACTCGGACGCCCACGCCGCGTAGGTCTCTGGCGAGCGGTCGACGAGGAGCTCGAAAAGGATGTTCGCGCCGTCCGGGTCGCCGTCTCCCACCTCGGGAAAGGTCACGGTTCCAGTCCTCCAGGCCGTGTCGCCCACCTCTCGCCACAAGCAGCACGGGACGGTGGTGACGCCGTCTTCGCAGAACGCGGGATCGGTGACGTGTGGGCGGAAGACGTCCGGCACATCGTCCAGGACGCCTGGCCACACCCTGGGGGTGTCCATGCGGGCCCACGGGCTCATGGGGGATTCATGGTCGAACCCCCGAATGCAGGCCCCGCCCTGGCGTGGGCGCGTTCTTCGGTGGCCAGGACGTCGACGGTGGTCGGCAGGACGTCGACGGTGGTCGGCAGGGCGTCGGGAGCGGGTTCGTCGGTGAGGCAGAGCCGGCCGATCGCGGCGGCAAGGCGGACTTCACGTCGGAGCACGGTCCGCTCCTGGCATCGGACCACAGTCCGATCTTCCCCGGGATTTCAGGCCCCCCGGGATCAGACCGGGGTCCGACGCCGCCGTCCGCCGTGGGCATCGGCGCAAAGTACCGGTTCCGTGGCAGCGCCCCAGCGGCATGCGTCGGTCGTCTTCCATGGCCCGCGCGCTCTCCCGGTAGGGCGAGCCGTCCCGCACGGTCCAGCCGAGGTCCATCGAACAGGTGCGTGCCGCGCGTCGGCCGCTACCCCGCCACCCGTGGCCGGAGGACCCGGCTGCGGCCGAGCCGACCCGGCGGCTCAACACGCCCAACCGGGGAGCGCCAAGGGCAGCCCGGGGTCAGCCGCCACCCGAGTTGGCCGAGGCCGAACCGCCGGAATTCCAGCCGGAGTTGGGCTGCGGCCGATCGCGCGTGCTGCGCTCGGTGCGCAGCCACACCACGACCCCGGCCGGGCCGAGCAGGGCCTTCAGCGCGTCGGCGAGCCGTTGCGGGTCGCCGTCGAACGGGAGCACGAGCTGCTCCTGGACGCCCAGCAGGACGAGTTCCAGCGCGAGCGTGGAGACGGCCGGCTTGTAGTCCCCCTCGTACGGCTCCACCACCTTGTGCGTCAGCCGCACCTCGCGCAGGGACTTGACGGGCAGCCAGTCGTCCGGCCCGGCGGCCCGGACCAACCGCAGAGACGCGGGCACCCCGGCCGGCGCGAACTCGACCCGCAGGATGTCCCGGGCCCGGGAAGAGGCCATCGCCAGCCAGCCGATCAGGTACTCCAGCCCGGCGATCACCCCCACCACCACGAGCACGGTCGACGCCCGCGCCCCCGCCAGCGCCATCCAGAAGGCGACGAGCAGGGTCAGCAAACCCAGAGCGAGCGGAGCGAAAAGCGCCGGTCCCGCCGAGGTCAGCACGTTCCACGTCGGCCCGGCCGGGCCGACGCGCAGGACCAGGTCCGTCGAGTCGGGGCCTTGTCTCAGCAAGGGATCGGTGGCCATGCCTCCAGCGTAGAACCGGTCCGCAAGAGCGCCTCGACCACAACCGGCCGATGGGGCACAAGTTCTGACGGCCGTAACCCACAGCCGGCGGGCACGGCGGGCTGGTGGTGCTGGTGTCGGCCTTGTTCCGTGGTCTAGGTTGTGGGGATGACTACCGGGACGGCATCGCGCCACACACGGATTGGTGACCCGGTGCTCTTCTGAGCACCGTGCGGGCCGATGTGGGCCCGCTGCTCGAGCGAGGATCTTGCGGTGCTGCGCGAGCTCCGCCTTCGTCGTGTTGATCACAGGTTCGACACATCAACCACGACAGGAGGATCCATGCCCACCAAGATGCTGCAGATTCCAACCCCGGACGGTCAGGCCGACGCGTTCGCCGCCTTTCCCGACCACGGTGAGCGGCGCCCAGGGGTGCTGATGTACGCGGACGGCTTCGGCATCCGGCCCGTAATAAGGGAGTTGGCCCGTGAGCTGGCCGGGCACGGGTACTACGTGCTCGTCCCCAACCTCTTCTACCGGCACGGCCCGGCACCGGTGATCGAACTTCCCGAGTACATCGGAGAGGAGATCCGCCCCCGGGTCATGGCCGAGCTGATGCCTCTGATCCAGGCGCACACAACCGAACGGGTCCTGCGCGACGCCGAGGCCTACTTCCAGTTCCTCACGACCCAGCCCGAGGTCGGCGCCGGCCCGATCGCAGTCACCGGCTACTGCATCGGCGGCCTCCTGGCGATGCGCACCGCCGCGGCCCACCCGGCCCGGGTGGCGGCCGCCGCCGCGTTTCACGGCCCGGTGGGCGCCGACGGGCCCGGCCTCTTCTCCAAGATCACCGCACGAGTCCACCTCGGGCACGCCGAAGGCGACATGACCCCCGAGGCCCTCGGGGAGCTCAACCAGGCCCTGGATACCGCAGGTGTGCGTTACACCTCCGAGATCTACCCCGGCACCCTCCACGGCTTCACCATGTCCGACACCGACGCTTTCAGCGCCTCCGGGTTCAAGCGCCACTGGGACCGCCTGCTCCCCCTCTTGGACAGCGCCCTCACCGGCAACTGAGGCCGTGGTCCGAACGCCGGCCCGGCACCGAACCAGCCCCGCTGCATCAGCTTCGACACGCTGACGCAACAGGGACGGCGCTGTAGAGCGGGACGGAGGTCACGCCGCCCTGCCGCTTGAAATCGATCTCCCCCGTGCCCACAGGGGCGAAGAACCCGAGGCGGACTACCTCGTCGAAGTCCCGGCGCATGGCCGCGAGACGGACGGCAGCCTGGTCCGGGCCGAGGGGGACATGCTGGTCCGGGAGCACGGGCCAGGTCCCGGCGGCGGGCCAGGGCAGCGACCCGCTCCGGGTGCACGTCGGCGAACTCCGTCTCGCCGCCGAGGTAGACCAGCAGGCCGGCCCGGACGAGATGCCAGATGGCCGATGCCGTCGCCCTCGGCCGCGTCGGCGGGAGCGGGACCCCCAGGACCTGCGTCAGCCGGTCCGCCGCCGCCCCCGCCCCGATCACGCCCGGCAGCGCGGCACGCGCTGCCTCGGGGTCGACGGCCTCCACCACCGCCCGCGACCACCGCCCCGGGCCGGCGTCCGCCGCCTGGACCAGACCCGAACCCGCCGCCCACCGCCGGGCCGCCACCGGGCCTCGAATCCGGCCCGCACCCATGCCGAAACGACGCTTCGTCGCCGTCCACTCCGTCCGTACCGGCACAGAGCATCCGGCGGGCGGCGTGTCACCTGAGAATGAGCAGCCCCGCCCGGGAGCAGAGCCTCGATCGCGTCTCCTGCGAGCGCCGGCAGCTCACCGACCGTTGGTCACGCTCAAATGCCCATGTTCTGGCCCTGGTAGTAGTTGCCGAGCTCGTCACGGTAGGCGGCGTCACCGCGATGCTTGGCCGGGTCGAACTCCGGGGAGTCCTTGACCTGCTCCTTTGTGAGCGCCACGTACACCTTGTGCTCCCGCACATCAATCCGGTCGATCGTCCCTGCGGGAACCAGCACGTGCTTTCCGAAGATCCACACACCGGTGTCGACCACGAGGTGGGCGGCGCCGACCTCCGCCGTCTCCTCGTCCACCGTGCCGATCCTTCCGTCCACCACCTCGACCTCGAAGCCGACCAGGTCGGTGGTGTCGCGGTTCACGGTCGGGGAGTAGGACAGCTCGCTCACGATGCTTCTGCCTTTCACAGCGGGATGACCTGGCGACCCTGCCCGCCGCAGCCCCGCCCGACACCCCGACTTAGGCCGGATGACCCCGCGCGGCAGCCGGCGGCCGCACGACGCCCCTGCTCCGGCACGTGCGGGGCAGGGCTGGTGAGGAACAGCTCCAGGACGCCGATCGTGTCACCGCGATTGGTGACCGGCGCGAGCACCCGCTGCCCGTCCGGGCCGCCCGCGGCATGCTCCACTGTGGGTCGGAGCGGCTCCCCACCTCCGCCCGTACCGCCCGGCAGGCGGTCGGCTCAGCAATTCGCCCAAGCTGCCACCTTTCGCAGTACGGCGGCACGGCCGCGCTCCGGCACTGTCCACAGGGTCTGCCCGCTCAGGCCCCAGCGTTCGAGCAGGGCGTTGGCGGCTTGGAAGCCGGTCGTGGCCGCCCGTTCCATCAGGGCGACAGGGAGTTCGGTGCGCACGGCATCGCCCGCCACCACCAGGCCGGGATCGGAGGTGCGGACGGTGGGGCGGTCGGAGTAGCCGCCCACCGGGAACAGCGGGCAGTCCTCACGCCATTCGTGACGGACATCGACAACCGTCGCCGCGCGGGTCTCCGGGTACACGCGGTGCATCTGCCGGACGAGTTGCCGCTCCTCGGCGGTGCGCTGGGCGCGCGGGTCGACGGCGTAGGCGTGGAGTTCCACGACGGATCCCCCGGTGCGTGCCGCCCAGCGGGCGGCCTCATCCTCCCACCGGTCCAGCACGCTGATGTTGTCGAGGCCGCCGAAGCCGCTGGTTCCGAGGAAGCCAGGGCGCTCGGGGGCGACGGGCCGGTCGAGCCAGAGCCGGGTGACCAGGAAGGGCGGAGCACAGCGCAGCCGCGCCACGCTCTCCCGCCAGGCGGGATCGCCCAGCGCCTGCGACCGGCCGACCAGGAACTGCAGGCCGGCGGTGTCCAGGGCGAGGACCACTGCGTCGTGTCGGCGCTCTTCGCGGTCTGCGGCCACTTCGAAGCCTCCGCCGTGGGCGGGCGCGACGTGCTCGACCGTGCTCCCGGTGCGTACCTCGGCGCCGTGGCGCTCCAGGTATCCGGCCAGGGGTTCCCACAGCGCGGCCGGGTAGGGCGAGCGCGGCACGTCGAACGTCAGGCCCTCGGCCGAGCCCAGGAAGTAGATGTGGAACATCAGCGCCATCTCGGCTGCCGAGAGCCGGCGCGGGTCGGCGAAGAAGCTCCGGGAGAAGACTTCGAAGGCCAGGTGGCGGGCGCGTTCCGGGAAGCGGATGGCCTCCAGGAAGTCGTAGGCGCTGATGTCGTCGAGCTGGTGGTACACGTCGGGCACGCGGACGTCGAGGAGGGGCAGGGCCTTGGCGGGGTTCATGGCGCGCAGATCCCGTAGCCGGAAGGACGGGCTCAGGGCGACGAAGCCGAGTGCACTCCAGGGCGGGGTGCGCGGCACGTGCCGGAAGCTGTCGCGCATCCCGTCCGCGTGGAGCAGCGGATAGTCGGGCAGTCCGTGCAGGCGGGCCAGGGCGGGGTCGGTGCGGCGCAGCAGGCCCCGCAGGTTGTAGTACTGCCGGAAGAAGGCGTGGAAGCCTCGGCTCATCGTGACGGTGCTGCCGTCGCGCAAGCGGGTCGGCCAGCCGCCCGCGCGGCCGCCGAGGTGGGGCTCACGTTCGTACAGCGTCACCCGCACGCCCCGCTCTGCCAGCGCGGTGGCTGCGGCGAGGCCGGCGATCCCTCCGCCGATCACTGCTGCCGTGGTCCCGCCCCCTGCGTGGCGGCTTCCCGGGTGGGCGGGCAGGACGCGGGCCCGTCGGTCCCTGCCGCGGCGTGCGGCGGGTTGCCGTCGCACGGGGCCGGTCATCGGAGGTCGTCCGGCCGGGCGGCGACGAACGTGTGGGTGATGCCCGTCTGCCATCCCGGCAGGGGCAGGGCTCGGACCCTGTCGAAGCCGGCTGCGCGGAGGCGGGCGGCGAACCGGTCGGCCGGATCGAAGTGGACGACGCTGCGCCACAGGTGGCGGTACAGCGGTCCGTCCCCCAGCAGGGTCGCGGCGGGCTGTACGAGCCCGCGGCACACGAGCGTCCACACGGCGCGGTCGGTGCGACGGCCGCTGAGGCTGTACTCGTGCACCGCGAGCCGGCCACCGGGCCGCAGAACCGCGCGGACGGTACCGAGGACGGCGTCGGGATCGGTGAGGTTGCGGAAGAGGTAGGCGGCGAACACCGCGTCGAACGGGCCGTCGACGTGCGCGCCCGCCAGGTGCTCGGCCGGGGCGTGGACGAAGCGTACGCCGCCCGCCCACGGCTTGGCGGCGGCCCGCGCCAGCATGCCCGCCGAGGCGTCCACGGCCGTGATGTCGGCAGCCGGAAGGACGGACCGGAGTGCGGCCGTGGAGGCTCCGGTGCCGCAGCCGAGATCCAGTACCCGCAACCCCTCCCCGTGCCCGGGCAGCCCGAGGCGGCGCACCGAGCGTCGCAGGTGCGCGTGGTAGCCGGGATTCGCGGCCACCAGCGCGTCGTAACTGCGGGACGCATGGTCGAACGCGGCGGCGAGGTCCTCGTCGTGCAGCAGGGTCATACGATCTCCAGGGACCGGGGGGACGGGGGACGGAGGAGTCAGGCGAAGGGGCGGCGCTGCAGACGGGGCAGTTCCAGGGCGGTGCGCAGCATGGGGCCCACCGGGGCGTGCCGGCCGACGGCCAGGTCCTCCAGGAGGCTGGTGGGCCCGTCGAGGAAGCGCAGCAGGCGGTCCGCCGGGACGCGGGCGAACAGCCGGCTGAAGAGGTCGGGGCCGTCGACCCGGCCGCTGTCCAGTGCGCGCAGGAGTACCGCGTCCATGGTGCGGGCACGCACCGAGTGGGCTGCGGGGGGCTCCGGGCGTCGGCCCTGCCGCAGCGCGGCGGCCACTGCCCGTGTCTGGCGCTGGAGTCCGGCGAAGGTGTAGCCGGTGGACGGGCGGGTCGCACCGCCGGCGGCGCCGATCCGGAACACCGACGCGCCGACCCGTCGCGGCATGGGAGCGTCCGTCATGGGGATCAGGCCCGTCTCGGTCGCGACGATCTCCAGATCACCGAGGGACAGGACGTCCTCGACGTAGCGCCGCAGCGCCGTCTCGTATCCGCTCGCGGTCAGCACCTGCGGGGAGAATTCCGTGTACTCGACGAGGGCTTCGCGCGGGCCGGTGGGCAGGACGTAGCCGAAGGAGAGCCCATCGCGAGGCTGCGCCGTCCGGAAGTCCATCAGTTCGGCCGTACCGCAGTCGAAGGCGGGCCGGGCCGTGCGCAGGAACCAGCCGTGGAAGTGCTGCAGCAAGGTGGTGCGGGCAGCGGGAATGCTGCCCAGGGGCCGCGAGTCGAACACCCAGCGGACCCGCAGGTCCCGGTGGCGGCCGTCGGTAGCGGTCATCTGCACGCGTGCGCCGCCCACGACCTCCTCCACGGTGTCCACGGCCGCCTCGATGCGCCGGACGTTCGGGCTGTGCGCAAGGTCCCGGGCGATCAGGTCCTCGAAGTCGTCGGAGCGGATCATCTTGTACCGCAGCGGGGCGATGTCCCGCTCGATCGCAGGACCGGCGGGCGGCCGCACCCGCAGGTGGCGCCACTGGGCTCGCACCGCTGCTTCGAACCGGCCGCGGCCCGGCTCCCAGAAGCACCAGGTGCGCGGGCCGGGGCGCAGCGGGCCGGGGGGCGCGTCGACGAGGAGCACGGAGGGGGTCCGGGCCCCGGACGCATGCCCGCTCAAGCGGTGCGCCAGTGACAGCCCGGCTGCTCCGGCTCCGATGACCGCCACGTCCGCCTTCAGCACGGCGGCTGCCTCCATCCCGGGTTCGCGTGCACGTGTCGGGACTGCTTTCCCTCCGTGATGCGGGATCGGATGCGGTCTTCGCCCCAGTCACTCGGTCAGCCGCGTCTGGACGATGGCATTACTTCACTTTTCAGGCATTTGCTTCGCACCGCATCCGTATCGCGGGAACAAGCCGAAGACGTGCTCGCAGCGATCGAGACCACCACGAGAGGAATCGGGATGCGCCCGACGCAGGCGAAGGACCACCCCGCGGCCGAGCCGTTGCAGGACCCCTGTCCGGCGACTCCCGCGCGTTCCTCCCCATGGCGGAGTATGTCGGTCCGGGCAGCTGCCGGAACACCGCCGGAGTCCGAGGAACCGCACGCCGGCATCCTCCCGGCACCCCGGCCGGGCGCCGTCGATGCGGACGTGCACACCGCCATCGGGGACATGCTGGAGCGGGTGCTGGCCGATCGACTCACCCGAGCCGGTGTCGTGGACGCCGTGTTCGCCCGCGAACTGGGCGAGCGTGTCGCACGTTTCACCAGGGAGGGCGGTAAACGTCTGCGGTCGCAGCTGGTCTGGTGGTCGATGCGCGCCTGCGGCGGGGACGACGGGGCGACCGCCGCGGTGGCGCTGCGCGTAGGGGCGGCGCTCGAGCTGCTCCAGTCCTGCGCCCTGGTCCACGACGACGTGATGGACGGCGCGACGGTCCGGCGCGGCCGGCCGGCCCTGCACGCCGACGTGCGGGAGCTGTACAGCAGTGCCGCCTCGCCCGACCGCGCCGCCCGTTTCGGTGAGGCTGCCGCGATCCTGGCCGGGGACCTGGCACTGGCGTGGGCGGACGACGTGGTGGCGGAAACGGCGCTCGACCCGGGGACCGCGGCCTCGGTGCGCCGGCTGTGGAGCGACATGCGTACCGAGATGGTGGCGGGCCAGTTCCTCGACCTGCGGGGTCAGCTGACCGGGACGCGCTCGCAGTTGGAGGCGCTGCGCGCAGCACACCTCAAGAGTGCGCTGTACTCGGTCGAACGGCCCCTCGTGCTGGGCGCCGTGGTCGCGCACGCGGACGGCAGCACGATACGCGCGCTGAGCTCGACGGGACGGTGCGTGGGCATGGCCTTCCAACTGCGCGACGACCTCGACGACCTGTTCGGCGACCCCCTGCACACGGGCAAGAGCTGTGGAGGGGACATCCGCGAGGGGAAGCCGACCTATCTCGCCGCGCTCGCGATGGCAAGGGCCGAGGCCACCGGCGACCGGCCGGCCCTGGCTGTCCTCGAACGAGCCCTCGGTGATGCGAACCTGACCGCCGCCGGACTCGACGAGGTGCGGCAGGTACTGGTGCGGACGGGCGCCCGCCAGGCCGTCGAGACCAAGATCGCGCACCTGGCGGCCGAAGGACTGCGCCATTTCGACGGCGCTGCGTTCGCCGCAGGGGCGAAGGGCCGCCTGCGCGGTCTGCTCAGCGCGGCAACGGTTCCCCGCGACCTGGACGGCCCGCCCGCCCGCCCGCATCCGGCACCCCCAGCGGCCCCGGTGGGCTTCGCCACGCCGAAGGAGACACGACAGTGACCCGTCCATCGTGCGGCCGCACGGACCACGTGGTGATCGTCGGGGCGGGCCTGGCCGGCCTGTCGGCGGCCCTGCACCTGCTGGGCGCGGGACGCCGGGTCACCATCGTCGAACGGGACCCGCTGCCCGGCGGCCGGGCAGGACGCCTGCGTCTGAACGGCTACCGGATCGACACCGGCCCGACCGTGCTGACCATGCCCGACCTCGCCGACGAAGCCTTCGCGGCGGTCGGCGACAGCCTGGAACAGCGGGTGGACCTGATCCCCCTGCACCCTGCCTATCGGGCGTCGTTCGCGGACGGCAGCACCCTGGACGTGCACACCGACGGTGAGGCGATGGCCGCAGCGGTCGAGGAGTTCGCCGGAGCCGGTGAGGCGGCGGGCTACCGGCGGCTGCGCGCCTGGCTGGAACGCCTCTACCGGGTCCAGATGCGCCGCTTCATCGACGCGAACTTCGACTCCCCCCTCGACCTGCTCACCGGGGACCTCGCCCGGCTGGCGGCGCTCGGCGGCTTCGGGCGGCTGGAGCGGCGCATCGGCGGCTTCCTGAAGGACGAGCGGCTGCAGCGGGTCTTCTCCTTCCAGGCCCTGTACGCGGGCGTGCCACCGGCCAAGGCCCTCGCCGCCTACGCCGTCATCGCCTACATGGACACGGTCGCCGGCGTGTACTTCCCGCGCGGCGGCATGCACGCCCTGCCTCAGGCCATGGCGGACGCAGCGGCCGACGCGGGCGCCGAACTGCGGTTCGGCGAGCCGGTGACCCGGCTGGAACGCTCCGGCGAACGGATCACCGCCGTCCTCACCGCGTACGACCGCATCCCCTGCGATGCCGTCGTCCTCACGCCGGACCTCCCCGTCGCCTACCGGCTCCTCGGCCGCCGGCCCCGCAGGCCGGTGCGACTGCGCCACTCCCCCTCCGCCGTGGTCCTGCACGCAGGCACGGACCGCACTTGGCCCCAGTTGGCCCACCACACGATCTCGTTCGGTGCCGCCTGGCGGACCACGTTCGACGAACTCACCCGGCAGGGACGGCTGATGAGCGATCCGTCCCTCCTGATCACCCGGCCCACGGCCACCGACCCCACGCTCGCCCCACCCGGGCGGCACCTCCACTACATCCTCGCTCCCTGCCCCAACACGGAGATCGGGCCCGACGGCGCCGCATGGGGCGAGCTCGGTCCGCGCTACCGGGACGACCTGCTGCGCGAGCTGGAACGGCGCGGCCTGTGCGGAATCGAGGCGGCCATCGAAGACGAATCGCTCGTCACCCCGGCGGACTGGCTGGACCAGGGGCACGCCGCCGGCACCCCCTTCTCCGCTGCCCACACGTTCCTGCAGACGGGACCGTTCCGGCCCCGCAACCTGGTCCGGGGCACCCGGAACGCGGTGCTGGCCGGCTGCGGCACCACCCCCGGCGTCGGCGTACCCACCACCGTGGTGTCGGGAAAGCTGGCGGCAGCCCGGATCACGGGCGGCGCCCGGCGCTCCTCCCCCCGCACCGAACGGGCGACCCGATGACCGGACGCGAACTCGACGCAGCAGGTATCACCGACCCCGTGCTGCGAGCGGCGTACCACCGGTGCCGCGAGCTCAACGCGACGCACGGCAAGACGTACTTCCTCGCCACCCGCCTGCTGCCGGCCGAACGCAGGCCGGCCGTGCACGCGCTGTACGGCTTCGCCCGGTGGGCCGACGACATCGTCGACTCGACGGACCCCGGCGCGGACGACGGCCTGCGCGGGGCACGGCTCACCGCACTGCAGCGCCGGCTGGACGAGGGGCTGCGGCAGGAGGGCGACAGTGAACCGGTGGTGACAGCGCTCGCCGACACCGCACGCCGCTACGCCATCGACCACCGCCACTTCCGGGACTTCATGACCGCGATGCGCTCCGACCTGGTGGTGACGGACTACCCCTCCTACGCGGATCTGCTCCGCTACATGCACGGCTCGGCTGCCGTGATCGGTCTGCAGATGCTCCCGGTGCTGGGCACGGTGGTACCGCGCGCGGAGGCCGAGCCGCACGCAGCAGCCCTCGGAGTCGCCTTCCAGCTCACCAACTTCCTCCGCGACGTCGGCGAGGACCTCGACCGCGGGCGCGTCTACCTGCCGGCCGACCTGCTGGCCGCGCACGGCGTCGACCGCGAACTGATGCGCCGCTGTCGGGACGCGGGCAGACAGGACCGCCGTGTGCGTGACGCTCTACGGGAGTTCGAGGCCCTCACCCGCCGCGTCTACCGCGAGGCGCGGCCCGGCCTCGCCATGCTCGATCCGCTGTCCCGACCCTGCATCCGCACCGCGTACATCCTGTACGGGAACATTCTCGACGCCGTCGCCCGGGACGGTTATGCCGCGCTGCACCGTCGAGCCGTGGTGCCGCGCCGCAGGCGCGCGACGGTCGCGGCGGGCGGTCTGGTCCGGGCGGTGGCAGCCAGGGCGCGCCACCGCGGCCGACCCGGGCCGGTGCACGCGCCGCCGCACTCGACGACGCCCGCCGCACGAGCCGCCGCCTCCGAGGAGGTCGTATGAATCCCGAACCGTCCCGGCGACGTGCCCGCCTGCCCTTCGTGCTGCGCCGCAGGCCCGTCCCGTGGGACCGGCAACAGCCGACCTGGCGCGAGGCCAAGCCGGCTCTCATCGCGGAAGCCTTGAAACGGGCGCAGGCCCGCCCGTCCGGGAACTGGTATGTGGTGGGGGCGTCCGCCGCACTGGGGGGCGACCGCCCCCTGGCCCGTGACGTCGCGGGCCGCGAAGTGGTGGTCTGGCGCGGCACGGACGGGCGGCTGCACGCCGGCCCGGGTGCCTGTCCGCACCTCGGGGCACCTCTGGCGGACAGTCCCGTCCGGTGCGGAACCCTGGTGTGCCACTGGCACGGACTCGCCCTCGACGGAACCCCGTTCGCGGGCTGGGAGCCACTGCCGGCCTTCGACGACGGCGTGCTCCTTTGGGTACGGCTCGACGAGACCGGCGGAGAGGAGCCACTGGACGCCCCGGCCGTGCCGGCCCGGCCGGACCTGGCTCGCGGAGTGACAGCGGTGTACGAGGGCACAGGGCTCTGTGAACCCGAGGACATCGTGGCCAATCGCCTGGATCCATGGCACGGGGCCTGGTTCCACCCGTACTCGTTCGTCGACCTGACCGTCGTCGGCTCGCCCGGAAGGGACGACACCGCGGACCACTTCGCGGTCGACGTCTCCTTCAAGGTGGCCGGACGACTGGTAGTGCCGGTGAGGGCGGTCTTCACCGCTCCCGGACCACGCACCGTCGTCATGCGCATCACGGAGGGGGAAGGCGCGGGCTCAGTGGTGGAGACACACGCGACCCCCCTGGGGCCGGACGGTCGAGGCCGTCCGCGCACGGCACTGACCGAGGCCGTGGTCGCCGTCTGCGACCGGCCGGGATTCGCGTTCGCCCGCAAAGCTGCCCCCATCCTGCGCCCGGTGATGCGCACCGCGGCGGCCCGGCTCTGGCGGGACGACCTCGCCTACGCCGAGCGACGCTGGCATTTGCGCTCTACGGGCAGATTGCCGGGGTGAAACCGACGTGATCATGCCTGTCCGAAGGGCAGACGGCGGGCACCACGCACCGGGCCCGCCTCCCGCCACCGGCCGCCGGCAGCGTGACCGCCATCCGTCGTCGGCTTAGCGCCCCGGCCGGCCCTCCGCTCCGCCCGACAGATCGTCTACAACAAAACCATCTGCTAATGTCTCTCTTGTTCCGTCAACTGACAGGAGGAACCGCGTGTTTGCCACATCCGACTCTGCGCCATCGCCCGCTTCGCCCACTGGCCAGGCGCACACCGGCTCGTTCTCGGAGCCAGCGCCACAGAGATGCGGTTGATCGCCTCGCCGGCCCCATCGCGCCTCTTCCGCCCCGGCCATCCGGAGCGGTCTGGACCTCACCACCGCCGCCCCCGGGCGGGTCATCAACCTCTACCTCGTCACGCTCGGCAGCCGGCTCCTGCCGGGGCAGGCCGACCACGTGACCCGATCAGCCACGGGCACACATTCCCAGACCGCACCGCCGCCTTCGGCTCACCGGCGTGGCGGGCGCGTCCACCGGCCAGGTCTGCGGCTGCACGCTCCCCGTCGAACCGCACCACCACTCGCGCACGGCGGGCCGCCCGGGACCCGACGCCCTGGCCCCCGCCCACTGCGCGGCCGGCTGACCCGCCCTCGCACATCACTCACCTCACCCCAACCAACGAAAGGCCGATCCCGTGAGCGACCGCACCACCGCCGAGACCACCACCGGCACCACCCAGAACGACGGCCCGGCCCCCCGAGCACTCACCGACCAAGAGCTCTCCCAGCTGTTGAGCCGGCAGCAGTTCGGTGTCCTCGCGAGCGTGAGGAGCACCGGCCACCCGCACCTGTCGACCGTCCTCTACGACTGGAACACCGAGGAGCGGGTACTGCGAGTCTCCTCCACCGCCGACCGCCTCAAGGTCCGCCAGTTGCGCCGCGACCCGCACACCTCACTGCACGTAAACGGCCCGGACATATGGTCGTTCGCCGTAGCGGAAGGTGAAGCGGAGATCGTAGACCCGGCAGACGGGGCGGCCCCCGGCGAGCACCCGCTGCCTGATCGACGCGTGACCATCCTGATCCGGGTCGCCCGCCTGTACGGAACCGCCCTGGACATCCCCGCACAAAGCTAAAACCCCCGTGCCTACAGAGTCGGCGCCAACCCCACCCCACCCTCGCTTCGGCGGAGCTCTTCACCAGCAGATCGGCGTCACGCAGCGAAGCACCAGGTCACAGGACTCAACTTCCACTGAAAACGAAACACCAACACACGGAAGAACCACCGCCGAACAGCAACCTGCGCGACCGCACCTGACCGTCCCTCAAACTGCGATCTCTCGCTTTCACATCGGATGGCCCCGCCGACCACCGGGCAAGCTGCTGCCGGGCGAGGCCGGACCGCACCCGGCACGTCGCGACCAGGCTGGCGGAGTCGCCATCATCCTTGCCTACAGAACGCCACCCTCCGGACATCGTCCGATCTCTGTCGAAGCCCTGCACATGGATCCGGCAGAAGCCGCGAGGGTTGACAGACCGGCTACCCCTACCCGCCCATCGACGGCGCCAACAGCCGCATCCACACCTAAAACCGCCCCGCCAGACGGTTCCCCCGCGACCGACCGCCCACTTCACGGCCACCCGCTGCGCCCCTCCCCCGACCCCCGTTCGGTCCGCTTACGGTGGCGGGCGCGGGGTGCTGCTGATGGGCTCGCACTGCACACGATCCCTTCCCCACCCACCGAGGACCGGCCATGAGCAACGACAGCGGCCCGAGCGAGCGAGCCCGGGAGATGCGCGACAAGGCCCAGGAACTGGAACAGGCAGCCCAACGGGCGACGGATCCCGCCGAGCGTCAGCGGCTGCGGGACAAGGCCCTGCGCATCCGGCAGAAGAGCGAGGAGCAGAACGGGCCGGGCAGCGGAACCATGGATCCCATGTAGGACAGCGGCGGCAAGGGACGGCGGCCGCGGCGCTCATCGGCCGCCGTCCCAGCTCCCACTACCGGCGGTGGCCCTCCCCCATCGGTCAGAGGGTCGCGACCGTCCAAGCCGGGGAGCGCCGGCCGGCCGCCGACCGCGTCGTGCTGGTCAGGGCGACGACGGCAACCGAGCCGACGCGCCCTACGGGCCTGACAGGCGCCGGACCCCTACAGTTCGGTTCGTGAATGATCAGGAAGCGCAGTTCCTGGACGCAGTACGGACCGTGCTGCAGGACGCCGGATTCGCCCCCGCCGCGGCCGGCGCGGAAGGCGTCCACGTCATCCAGCACGCCCGCGGCGCGATGGTCGGCTGGATGCCCGAGGAGATCCACCGCGTGCAGGGTCCTCCACCACCTCCGGCACCGACCGGTCCCCACGCAGGCACATCTCGACGCTCTCGGCCTTGAAATCGGCCGTCAACTGGTGCCTGGGCCGCGGCTTCTTCTTCGGCATGTTCTCCACCATGAACGTCCCTCCCCGGGCACGCCAAGCCCCGACCCGCGGAATGCGCGCCGTGTGTGCCGGTGACGCGAAGCTGCGCCGGGGGTCTGTCTGGGTGCGCTGTTCGGCGTGACCGGCTGCATCCGGCAGGCGGCCCACGGTGGCCGCTGCCGGTTCAGGCCACGAGCGCGGCCGCCTGCCGACGTGCTTGCTCCAGCCAATCCCTGCGCACTTCCTCCGTCGAGTCGGCGACCGTCCGGAAGACCACCCGGTGCACCTCGCTCACCCCGACGTACGGCAACACGCAGGCCGACCAGATCCTCTCCAAGGGATCGCCGAACTCGCTGTCCTCCCGCTCGGCGGGAGTATCGGACGTATTCAGCACGAGGGCCTTGCCCACCTTCAGAAGCCCGACGGGTTCGCCCTCCGCAGCACCCAGCTTGTAGGCGACACCCGGCACGAGCACACGCTGCACCCACCCAGCGAGGACGGCCGGAGGCATACCCCACCAGTTCGGGTGGACGAACACCATGGCGTCCAACGTGGCCACCTCCGCACGGTGCAGGGCCACCTGCCCCTCCTGAGCGCGCTCCGCGTCCTCGACCGTTCCCGTCTCATCGGCGGACAACACCGCCGGGAAGCCCTCCTCACACAGGTCATGAGCCACTACCTCGGCGCCCCGTTCGCGCAACTCCTCCACGACGGCGTCGAAAACAGCATGGTTGAAACTCCCCGCACGCGGATGTGCGAGATACACCGCTACGCGCATTCTTCCCCCCGGTCTGCAACGGCCGGCAACGCCCGGCCCAGCGAAGGATAATCGGGCCGCACCCGGGGCCGCCTTGGACACCCTGCCGTGGTGGGAGGCCCGCCGACCAAGGCGAGCGTCCGGTTGGCATCGATCAACCCGGCACGGAGCGGACACCAGCCGCCCGCTCGCCACCCAACGCCGAGACCAGGCAGTGTCTGATGGCTCTTTGATGCGGTAGCGGAGCCAGGTCACGATGGCTGCGGCGGCCAGGGTGCCGTTGAAGATGTAGTCGCGATTGTCCTACCGGGTCGCGACTGCCCGGTGCTGTTCAAGCTTCCCGATGCAGCGTTCGACGGTGTTGCGCTGGCGGTACTGCTCGCGGTCGAAGGCCAGCGGGCGACCGCAGGCAGGCGCCGATTGCGCGGCTGGAGTACGCCTCGTCGCCGCGGGCCCGGTCCGGCCGAGTGCGCCGGCGCCTGGTTCCGGTGCGGGCCACGTTCGCGGCCTGCACGAGGGGATGAGCATCGTGCAGTCCCCGCGCTGGCGGGGCGAGGTCAGCCGGGCCAGGGGGCGGCATCGACCGTCGGCCAGCAGGTGGATCTTGCTGGTCAGTCCGCCCCGCGAGTGTCCCAGGGCCTCACGGCCCTCTGAGTCCACACGCGTGCCTCCCCTTCGGCGCTTGGCCGAGCTGCGTGGCCGAGTGCCTGCGATGGTCACGATCGACCCGGCCAAGCAGCGCCTGCACCGCGCGCTCACCCCCTTTTTCGAGGCCGTCGTCACCGAACAGGTGCAGTACTCCGCGACCCTGTCCAGGCTGGATGTGCTCGACCTGGTGGCGATGACGCCGAGTGCACGCCACGTGAGTCGTGCAGACCTGAACGGCGCCGGCACCCTGCCCGATCGGGTCACTGTCTCCGTGCTGGCCACCGCCTACCGGACTCGGTGACCACGAGCGGGCGCATGCGCCTGCTGACCGACGAGCAGTGGGAACGTCTGGTTCCGGCTCCGCACGACGCCGCTCGGCGCCGCTCGGTCGTCCTGCTCAGGCTTCCTTGCCGGCCAGGATCCGGTCGGCCAGGTGGTGCGGACACGTCGTGGCGTGCCAGGTGACCGTCAGCTGTCCCTTGTGGGCCGCCAGGGTGGGCACAGCCCCAGCCCCGGGGCGTGCCTGGCAGTTGGAGCAGACGATGATGCGCGGTGGAGGTACGGACACCGCCCCGCCCCCTTTCCCGGATTGGCGGAATGCCGGCCCGATCGGTCAACGTCTATCAAACCTGCGCCCGATGCGCGCCAGTACCCGCGGGTACAGCGCAGGACCGCCACTCACCCACGGCCGCCGCCGACCGAGCATGATGAGTGCCTGACGCTGTCGGGGATCTCGGCGATGACGGTCGGCCATGCCCTCGACATCTCAGTCTCGAAGATCCCCGACCTCGTCACCCGCGATCAGCTCTGCCTCTCCTCGCGACGTCCCATAGCGGCCGCATCGGGTATGACGAGCAGCTTGCCGGTGGTACGCCGAGCCTCCAGGTCGCTGTGGGCCTGGGCGGCCTCGGACAATGCGTAGCGGCCCGTTACGGTGACCTCAAGCGCCTTGGAACGCACCCACTCGAACACATCGGCGGCCCGTCGGAGCAGTTCGGACCGATCGGCGATGAAGTCTCCGAGGCTGGGCCGGATCAGGGTCAGCGAACCGCCGTGGGCGAGCCGAATCGGATCAAACGGAGGCACGGCACCACTTGCCGCGCCGAAGAGCACGAGATGGCCGCGAGTTCGCAGGCTGGCGAGGCTCGCATCGAAGGTGTGCGCGCCGACGCCGTCGAAGACAACCGGCAGTCCCTCACCGCCGTTGAGCCGCCTCACCTCGGCTGCGAGATCGTCGACTGCGGAGGAAAGGATCACCTCAGCGGCCCCGGCACGCTTCGCCAGTTCGGCCTTCGCCGTGGTCGACGTCGTGCCGATCACCCTGCCGCCGAGATGGGTGATGAGCTGGGTCAAAAGCAGCCCCATGCCACCAGCAGCCGCATGCACGAGCACCGTGTCGCCCCCCTGAACCGGGTAGGCGTCCTTGACGAGATAGTGCGCGGTCATACCTTGCAGGAGCACGGCGGCGGCGGTCTCGAAGTCGATGTCGTCGGGCAGCGGCACCAACCGGGAGGAGTCCACGACGGCCCGCTCGGCATACGTGCCGGGAATCTCCACCCAGCCGACCCGGTCCCCCACTGCGACGTCAGCGACGCCGGGTCCGATTTCGACGACCGTGCCGGCGCCCTCAGAGCCCGGGGTGAAGGGCAGCGGGAGGCTGTACCGGCCCTCGCGGTGGTAGACGTCGAGGAAGTTGACCCCGGATGCGGCGACCTCCACGACCGCCTCGCCCGGGCCCGGCCGCGGCTGGTCCACCTTGGCCTCCTGCAGTACCTCGGGACCGCCCACTTCGTACACCTGAATCGCTCGCATGACACTCCAATATCAGCTCGTCCCCCACCAACCCCGTTGTTCGCGATCAGCGGCTCATCCCCCACCAACCCCGTTGATGGCGATCCGATTCCCAGCAAGCAGACCAGCCCGCCGCCGGCTCGCATGCCGGCACCCTCAGGGGGCAGGGGGCCGTCCCCCTGCCCAGTCCCGACGATGAGGACTTTCGTCCAGACGGTCACGACCCACCCGTCCCGGGTCGGCAGGCCCTTCACCCGCTGGTCCATCCGCAAGCTCGCCGATGCCTGTGGCGCGACACAGCCAGGCCCGCACGAATCAACCGGGAGTCAGCCCGGCGTTGACGGGCCGATGGGCACCGGGGCTCCCGATCAGGAAGACCTCAGGACGGGGCCCTGCTCCTCGTCTTCCCGAAAACTCCGCACCTGCACGTTGCGTTGACTCCGGCGTTGGCGTACTCCGCATGTGCTTCTACGCCCGCGCCACGGGCCCCCGGCCACGCCCCCTACGCCGGGGCCGGCGCCCCTCGTGTTCTCATCGAACACACCCGGCGCATCGCCCCGTGCCTGGTTCCACACGGCTGGTCCGGTCGACGTGTTCGTGGCGTCACCGGCATCGCCCTCGCCTCCGGCGGACCCGAACAGCGCGAGCAAGCCGAACGGCTCCTCGACCTCACGCTCAACGGCCTGAGCACTGCCCCGGACGCGCGCGAGCCAGTCCCAAGAAGCGTCCGTTGTCCTCCTGGAGTGGGATTCGACGAAGCCGTGGGCCAGGGCGGGGGTGAGGCGGGCACGAGGCGCGAGCGCGACGCGATGACACAGTCTGAACGACTGCCCCTTGGCAGACGGCGATCACCGGCGCGGCATGCGCGCGCAGGGCCAGGCGGCCGGGGGCAGTCGCACCCGGAGCGCGCTCCGCGGTTCCCCAGGGGCCGCTCCGAGCAGGGCGGGCGTCGATGTCACCGCGGCGGCCAGACCGTCCCTTCCACGCGTGTGGCGCCGTCCACGGCCACGGCATCGGCGCGCGGGGGGTGAGTCCGAAGCGTCTGCCGGGAGCAGGGGAACGTCAGCTCCACCCCTGGGGGTAATGCCGCTCCATGAGGGCGTGCAGTGCCTGCGCCCTGGCCGCCGCCACCCGCGCCTCCTCTACCTGGTCGGCGGTCAACTTCAGGGTCTGACGGATACGTTCGGCGTTCCAGCCCATCCGCAGCAGGTTGTGGACCACGCCCGGCCGCTCAGCGAGGGGTACCCGCGGGTCCTCTTCGCGGACGACGGATCGGGCCAGCTCCGCGCCGCACTGCATGCGAGCCAGCTGCGACCTCATCCGGCGTCGTTCGACCGGTGTGGTGCCGCCCCATATGCCGTCGCTCTCGTCCGCGTGGACGGCCATCGCGAGGCACTCCTCCTGGACCGGGCAGCCCGTGCACAGTTCCTTGGCGGCAATGACCTGGGAATGCCTCAGCTGCCGGCCGTATGCCGGGAAGAACAGACCCGGATCGGCGTTCCGGCAAGCCGGGGCGGACAGTTCCGGCGCGGCCGCCGAGACACCCCGCTCGATTTCGCTCCGACCATGCTGGACAACCGGACCCATCACCACGGATCCCCTCTCGGTTCTCTTGCACCAGGAAAGCGTTCTCACAAGGACAACGTCTCTCGTCCGCCGGTGGTTCAGAAGTCAGCCGACACACCGTCCGGGCCCGTCCTCGGCCCACCGGGAGGCCGCCTGAACCTTTGAGGTCTGACGAGCTGAAGAAGACGGCGAAGTTGTGTCCCTGCCGCCCCCCGCGAAGTACACGAACCCGGCGTTGCGTACGTCCGCGTTGACCTGGGCGTTGCTCGCGTCGGAGGTGGCGGTCAGTCCAGGTGGTGCAGGAGCTGACGCCCGGCAGCGTCGTGACGGTGTCGCATTCGGGCGTCTTGCTGCCGCTGATGGGAGTCGATCCGGCCAGAACGACCATGTCGAGGGCGCCGGTGCCGCACCGGATGTCGTCGATCGCACGGCTCGTGGAGCCGGGCACGACCGCGCCGGCGCCGTTCATGGTGTAGGCGGGGGCCTTGCCAGGAGGGGCGGGAGATGTCCGTCCCGCTGCCAGGCGGATACGGGATGCGGCGGCGTCTGCGGGTGCGGCGGCGATGAGGAGGCCGGGCAGCACCAGCAGGGCTGACGCGGCGGCGAGTCGGGGTCGGCGAATGGCCTGTTGCACGGCGGCGCCCTCGATCGGTGAGTGGGGATTGCGACGCAAGATCCAGCAGCCAGTACAGATGGTGCAGTAGCAGACGATACAAGTCACCAGGTTTTGCGAACAGATGTAACACCAAGATCGACTGTCGGCGAGCGCAAGAGGCTATGAAAATCGACCCTTTGTGGCGAAGTGGTCGATTAAGCGCTCACAGCCAGAACATGATCTCGACGTAACATGCGATACATCTAGCCATTTCTAGCGTTCATCTGTAACTTCCGGTGTGGCTTGCCGGTGGCAGCCGTCCTCTGGTGTCTTCCCTCCCCTTGTGAACGAGGTCCGAGAGTCATGCACGTACGTACACCCTTCGTCCGCTCCCTGACCGCGGCGCTCACCGCGCTCGCCGCGACCACCGCCCTGTCGGCGTGCGGCAACAGCGAACCCGCAACCGCAGCCCCCGACCTGACCGGGGCCGACGTGGCCGGGGTGCGGGTCCAGCCCGATCAAGAGCTGCACGACGCGCTGCCCGAGGCGATCAAGAAGTCCGGCACCGTAAGAGTCGCGACCGACGTGCCCTACGCACCGTTCGAGATGTTCGTCAAGGAAGGGCAGAGCGAGCTGACCGGCCTGGACTACGACCTTGGCCAGGCGCTGGGCGCCAAGCTCGGAGTGACGTTCGCCTTCACCCCCCAGAAGTTCGACGGCATCATCCCGGCGATCCAGGCCGGCAAGTACGACGTGGCGATCTCCGCCATCACCGACACGAAGGAGCGCCGGCAGGTCGTCGACTTCGTCGACTACTCCCAGTCCGGCTCGGGCCTGCTCGTCGCCGACGGCAATCCGGCCAAGATCACCACCTTGGACGACCTGTGCGGGCGCCCGGCCGGCGTCCAGGCAGCCACCAACCAGGCCGACCTCCTCAAGGCCCACCAGTCCCGCTGCGCCGAGCTGGGCCGGCAGCCGATCGACGTCCAGACCTTCCCCAAGGATTCCGACGCCCAGCTCGCCCTGCGCGCGGGCAAGGTCGTCGCCGATGTCCTGACCAAGCCGGCCGCCGGGTGGACTGCCAAGACCGCCGAGAACGGCGGTGCCTTCGACTCCGTCGAGGACCCCGCGGCCCAGGGCGGCTACCAGGCCTCTCCCAATGGCATCGCGGTGTCCAAGAAGCAGCCGCAGCTGACCGACGCGATCCACAAGGCGCTGCGGCAGCTCGTCGCCGACGGCACCTTGACAAGGATCTGCGACAAGTACGGCGTCGCGTCGATCGCGGTCAAGGAAGCCACGAAGAACGCGGGCGCCCAGTGACCGACACCACCACGTCAACCGGCACCCCTGACACGATGACCGCCACGTTCCAGAACGGGGCGGACGACGTGGTGCCGGTCCGCCACTACGGGCGCTGGGTCGCGGCGGTCGCGGCCGTGGCCGCACTGGCCGGCCTGGCCGGGTCGCTCGCCAAGAACGACAACCTCCACTGGGACATCGTCGGCGACTACCTCTTCGCCGGTTTGATCTTCGACGGGATGGCCACCACCTTGTGGCTGACCGCCGCCGCCATGACCCTGGGGCTGATCCTGGGCACGGTCGTCGCCGTCATGCGCCTGTCGTCGAGCCCCGTGCTGTACGGCCTGTCGTCCCTGTTCGTGTGGGCCTTCCGCGGCACACCGCTGCTCGTGCAGATCATCTTCTGGGGTTACGCCGCAGCCCTGTACTCCCAGATCAAAATCGGAATCCCGTTCACGGGCATCACCTTCGTCTCCTGGGACACCAACACCGTCCTGACCCCCGCGGTGGCCGCCCTCCTGGCCCTCGGCCTGAACGAAGCCGCCTACGCCTCCGAGATCGTCCGCGCGGGGATCCAGTCCGTCGACCCCGGGCAGGCCGAGGCCGCGCACTCGCTGGGCATGCGCCCGGCCCTGACCATGCGGCGGATCGTCCTGCCGCAGGCCATGAGGGTCATCATCCCGCCCATGGGCAACGAGACCATCAACATGCTCAAGATGACCGCTCTGGTCTCGGTGATCGCCGCCCACGACCTGATGTCGAACATCCAGGAGGTGTACGCCCAGAACTACCAGGTCATTCCCCTGCTGGTCGTCGCCAGCTGCTGGTACCTGGCGCTCGTCTCCCTGCTGAGCATCCCGCAGGCCTGGCTGGAGCGCCGTTACGGACGCGGCGCGGCCCGCAGCCACAGCGCCCCGACACTGCGGCGGCTGCTCGGCGGCGCAGGCACCTTCCGAGCCCACCGTACGAGTAAGGAGTCCGGGCGATGAGCGAACCCATGGTCCAGGCGCGTGGCGTCCACAAGAACTACGGCAGCCTCCAAGTGCTGCGGGGCATCGACCTGACGGTCGAGCGCGGTCAGGTCTGCTGTCTGCTGGGGCCCTCGGGCTCGGGCAAGTCGACCTTCCTGCGCTGCATCAATCACCTGGAGACCGTGGACGGCGGCACGCTGACCGTCGACGGCGACCTCGTGGGCTACCGCCGCCATCGCGGCAAGCTGCACGAACTGCGCGAGCGGGAGGTCGCCGAGCGCCGCCGCGACATCGGCATGGTCTTCCAGCGTTTCAACCTCTTCCCCCACATGACCGCCTTGGAGAACGTCTGCGAGGCGCCGGTGAAGGTCGCGGGCGTCCCGCGGCCCGACGCCGAGGCCGAGGCGCACCGGCTCCTGGAGCAGGTGGGGCTTGCGGATCGGGCCGGCCACTACCCCGCGCAGCTGTCCGGCGGGCAGCAGCAGCGCGTGGCCATCGCCCGCGCGCTGGCGATGAAGCCGAAGCTGATGCTCTTCGACGAGCCGACCTCGGCCCTCGACCCGGAGCTGGTGGGTGACGTGCTGGACGTGATGCGGCGCCTCGCCGCCGACGGGATGACCATGGTCGTGGTCACCCACGAGATCGGCTTCGCCCGGGAAGTCGCCGACACAGCCGTCTTCATGGACGAAGGTGTCGTCGTGGAAGCGGGCGACCCTCGCGAGGTCCTGACCGACCCGACGCAGGAGCGGACCCGCGCGTTCCTGTCCAAGGTCCTGTGACCGCCCCGGTCAGCCCGCGGCCGTCCACCCGGACGCTGCGGGCCCGCGCCGCCGCCCGGCACGGCGAGTACCTGGCCGACCTCGCCGCCCTGGTCGCCATCGACTCCGGCTCCTACAGCCCCTATGGGATCAACCGCGTCGCCGCCTGGTTCGCGGACCGACTGGAACGCTACGGCGCCACCACCCACACCGTGCCCGCCGGACGCCACCGCGGGCGAGCTCTGGGCAGCACGCTCGTCGCCCGCAAGAGGGGTGCCAGGAGGGCAGCGGACGGAGGGCGGCGCATCCTCCTCGCCGGCCACATGGACACCGTCTTCGACGACGGCACCGCGGCCGCCCACCCCTTCACCCTGACCGGGTCCTTGGCCCACGGGCCGGGTGTCAGCGACGACAAGGGCGGTCTCCTGGCCGGTCTGAGCGCGCTGGAGATCCTCGCCGAGGAGGGATTCGACGACTACGACGAGATCGTCTTCCTCGCCACGCCCGACGAGGAGATCGGCTCACCCGGCAGCGCCCCCCTCACACGGACCCTCGCCGCCGAAGCCGACTTCGCGCTGGCCCTGGAATGCGCACGCGAGAACGGCGATGTGGTCATCGCCCGAAAGGGAGTTGCCGAGTACCTCGTCACCGTCTCGGGCAGGGCGGCGCACGCGGGCATCGAGCCCGAGCGCGGAGCCCACGCCGCCCTCGCGGCGGCCCATCTGACCATCGCCCTGCAGTCCCTCAACGGACAGGAGGACGACGCGACGATCAACGTCGGTGTCGTCCGGTCCGGCAGCCGCCCCAACATCGTCCCCGAGCGGGCCGAACTCCACGTCGAGGTCCGGGCGACCACCACCGTCTGCCTGGACCGCATCGGCCGCGCCATCGAGGCGACCGCGGCCCGCCTGCCCGTACTCGGTACGACCGCCGCGGTGCGGCAGCTGGACCTGTGCCCGCCGATGGAGGCGACCGCCGGCAACCGGCACATGCTGGCCCTCGCCCACGGTGCCGGCCGCGAACTGGGGCTCGTCTTCGGGGCGGCGAGCACCGGAGGCGTCGGCGACGCCAACACCATCGCCGCCACCGGCACACCGGTCCTGGACGGTCTCGGCCCGGTCGGCGGCGCCGACCACACCCCCCAGGAATGGCTCGACACCTCGACCATCACCGACCGCATCACCCTCCTCACCCTGCTGATCGCCCGCCTGTGCCAGACCCACACCACCGCCACCTGAACGGAGCCCCGCATGCCCGGCACCCGCTCACGACGCGGCCTCCTGGCCGCCACCGCGGCCATGCTGTCGGCCGCCCTCGCCGTCCCCGCCGCCCACGCCTCCCCCGCGCACGGCCCGACCCGCGGCGGCTCGCTGGTCCTGATCGGCGGCGGCCTCAAGGAGGACAACAAGGCCGTCTACCGCGAGATCATCGACCGCGCCGGCGGCTCCGCCGCCCGTCTGGGCGTCCTGACCGCCGCCTCCATTCCAGCGAGCCGGGACCCGAACGCCGACGACCCCGCCCGGTGCAGCAACTCGGCCTGCAACGGCGCCTACTACGCCTCCCTGTTCAAGCAGCACGGCGCCGCCGACGCACAATGGATACCCGTCGACCTCGACCACATCGCCAACGCGGACTCCGACGCGGTCGTCGCCCAGGTCAACTCCATGACCGGCTTCTTCTTCGGCGGCGGCGACCAGTACCGCTACGTCACCACGCTCCTGCACGGCGACGCGCACACCGACAGCAAGGTCCTGGCCGCGATCCGCGCCAAGCTCGCCGCCGGAGCCGTCATCGCCGGGTCCTCCGCCGGCGCGCAGATCATGGCCGGGGCCGACATGGTCACCGGAGGCGACTCCTACCAGGCCCTGCGCGACGGCAGCAGCCCCGGCTACTTCGACGACCCGACCCGCCTGGGCTACCTGCCGGCAGGCGGCTTCGGGTTCTTCCGCTCCGGCCTCATCGACACCCACACCGGCGCAGCCGGCCGCGAAGGACGCGCTCTGCGCCTGGCATCCGACACCGGCCACCCGCGCGTCTACGGCCTCGAAGAGAACACCGCCCTCATCATCGACAACCCCGGCACACCCGCCGAGACCGCCACCGTCAAGGGCACCCGCGGCCTGACCGTCCTCGACCTCCGCCGGGCCCGCGCACACACCACGACCGCCGGCTGGTCGTTGAGCGGAGCCCGCTACACCTACCTCACCGACGGCGACCGCTACCTGCCCCAGACCTGGCGGGCGCTTCCAGCCCCCGGCAAGCACCCCATCACCCCGACAGGCGACACCCCGGTTCCCGCCAACAACGACGCCTTCTACTCCCCGGCCAACACCAGCGGTCGGCCGTACTCGCTCCTGAGCACCGCTCGTGCCCTCGCGGCCAGCCGCACCCAGCGCACCGCGACGGCTTCCACTTTCGAGACCGATCCGCGTTACACCGTGACGCTCACCCGCACACAGCCCACCACCGCGTGGGCCCACAACTCCTCGGACCCGACGACGCTGACCTCGCTCGCCCTCACCATCACCCCGAACTGAACCCAAGACAACGGCAAGCCCGTACATCCGTGTTCGCCGCGCCGGCACTAGGCTCGGCGGACACGGCACGACCTCTCCGGAAGGACACCACCCGACGATGACCGGCACCATCGCCGACAGCATTCGCGCCAACCTCGGCGCGCTCAGCCCCGCTGAACGCAAGGTCGCCCGAACACTGCTGGCCGGATACCCGTCCGCGGTCTTCGAAACCGTCGCCGTCATCGCCGAACGCGCCTCGGTCTCCACCCCCACCGTCCTGCGCTTCGCAGCACGGATGGGCTACCAGGGCTTCCCCGACCTCCAGGCGGCGGTGCGCGGCGAACTCGACGTCCGCAACGCCTCCCCCGTCGCCCTCTACGAAGCCGCGGGCCTGGGCCGCTCCCACGACACGACCAGCAGTGCGGGCCTCCTCGAACACAGCAACGCCACCTTGGCCCCCGCGCTCGCCCAGACGCTCGCCGAAATCCCCCCGCACGACTTCCAACGCGCGGTCCAACTCCTCGCGGACCGGAAGCGTCACATCATCCTCGCCGGAGGCCGCTTCACCCACCTCCTGGCCCAGTACCTCGGCCTCCACCTGATGCAGCTGCGCGAAGACGTCCGCTTCCTGCCCGACCGGCCGGTCGAACGTACCGCGGCACTGGCCCAGCTCGCCCGCCGGGACGTCGTCGTGCTCTTCGACTACCGGCGCTACGAGGACGACAAGACGGCCATCGCCCAGCTCACCCGCGAGGCCGCCGGCAAGACCATCGTGTTCACCGACCCCTGGCTCTCCCCCGCCACCGCCCACGCGGACGTCGTCCTGCCCAGCCAGGTGGGTACCACCGCCCCCTACGACAGCCTCGTCCCCACCCTCGCCGTCATCGAAGTCCTCATCGCCGGCGTCATCAACACCCTCGGTCCCCAAGCACACCAGCGGCTGCGCCACAACGAGGAAATCGCCCACCGCATAGGAATGGTCTAGCCGCTGCACGCCCTGAAGCGCTCAGCTCCCGACCAGCTGTTCGATCGCGCCTACCGGCGGCTGTGCGACCGCCTCATCGAGCACTGGGCCGACCCGCAGATGCGCCGCTCCGGGGAAGTCAACGACGAGCACGGGGGCCGAGGCGTGTACTTCAAGGACCCCTCCGGGCACCTGATCGAGCTGATCACCCGCCCGTATCCGCAGTAAGGCCCCACCTCCCGACCCTCAGGTTTCGGGCCCGGGCTCCGCTCGGGGCGGGGGGCGGGAGGCACTGCGGCTACGCGAAGAGCAGCGACCGGCCCGGGGGTTGGGGCCAGTCGGGGCGGGCCCGGCCGGCCGCGAGGGAGGGCCGGCCGGGCGTTTCGCAGTGTGACGGGTACGAACCGGCCGACCACGTGCAGCCGGCCTTCCTGCTCATGGCGGCCGAGCGGCCGCTCCTACCAGGACGACTTGGTGACTCCGGGCAGGAACCCGGCATGTGCCTGTTCGCGCATCCGGACGCGGGAGAGGCCGAACTTCCGAAGGTGGCCGCGGGGCCTGCCGTCGACGCTGTCCCGGTTGCGCACCCGGGTGGCGCTCGCGTTGCGGGGCTGCTTGCACAGTTCCCCCAGCGCCACGTCCCGTTCGGCCTGCGTCGAGGAAGGCCGCCGCAGGACCTCCTTCAGCTCGGCGCGCCTCGCGGCGTACCGCCGGACGACCACCTTGCGCTTCTCGTTACGGGCGATCTTGCTCTTCTTGGCCATCAGACCTTCACCCCCCGGGCGCGGATCCGGGCGACCGCGGCCTCGATACCGATGGCGTCGACGGTCTTGATCGCCTTCGCGCTCAAGGTCAGGCGGACATGGCGCCCCTCACTCGGCAGCCAGTAGCGCTTGCGCTGGATGTTGGGGTCGAAGCGGCGGGGAGTGCGCCGGTGCGAGTGGGAGATGTTGTTGCCGAAGCCCGGCTCGGCTCCGGTCAACTGGCAGTGCGCGGACAAGGTGCTACCCGCCCCTTCTCTTGAGGAAGTTCTTGTTGGAAATGATTTCCATTGCCGTATAGTAGCGGCATGGCTCGCAACGAAGTACGCCCGATCGTCAAGCTCCGCTCCACGGCCGGCACCGGCTACACCTACGTCACCCGCAAGAACCGGCGAAACGACCCGGACCGCATGGTGCTGCGCAAGTTCGACCCGGTGGTCCGCCGGCACGTCGACTTCCGCGAAGAGCGCTGATCCCCGCCCCCACTGCCCGAAGGACACCCCCATGAAGCCCGGCATCCACCCCTCCTACGGCCCTGTCGTCTTCCGCGACAAGGCCGCCGACTTCGCCTTCCTCACCCGCTCGACCGCCACCAGCGAGAAGACGGTGGAGTGGGAGGACGGCAACACCTACCCCGTCATCGACGTGGAGATCTCCTCGCAGAGCCATCCCTTCCACACCGGCACCGCCCGTGTCGTGGACACCGCGGGCCGCGTCGAGCGCTTCCGGCGCCGCTACGGGAGCACGGCGTGATCCTGCCCGTCGTCATCGTCGGCGGACTCCACTCCGACGCCCGCAGGGAGGTCGTGGACCGGCTGCTGCACACCGTCCCCGGCAGCGTCGCCCTCCACCACGACCTCGCCACGGCAGCACAGGGCACCGTGCAGCGCGTGGTGCGCGACGCCTCGGGCGAGCTGTCCCGGGGCGAGACACCCCTCGTCAACGACTGCGCCTGCTGCGCGCTCCGCGAGGACCTGGTCCCCGAGCTCGAACGACTGGCGGGAAGCGGGCCGACCCGGCTGGCCGTCGTGGAACTGTGGGACTCCGTCGAGCCCAAAGCGATGGCCGAGGTCGTCGCCGCGCACGGCGCCGGCTCCCTCGACCTCACCGGCGTGATCACTGCCGTGGATCCGGCACTCGTCCTGCCCTACCTCGTCAACGGCGACGACCTCGCCGACGCGGGCCTCGCCGCCACTGCCTCCGACCGGCGCACCGTAGGCGACACTTGGGCGCGGCAGCTCGAGTACGCGCCCGTGCTGGCCCTCGTCGACGGCGACGACGCCGAGGACGAGGACCGCGCCCTGCTGGCCCAGCTCCACCCGACCGCTCGACGGGTGGATGCCGCGTCCGGCGAGCTGGCGCGGGCGGCCCTCGCCGGGTTCGACGTGGAAGCGGCGGCCGCCGCCCAGCATCCGGCCTGCGCCCTGCTGCCCCAGGAGGCGGAGGAGGCAGGAGTCACGACCTTCGTCTGGCACCGGCGCCGCCCCTTCCACCCCGAGCGCCTCTACGACGCCCTGGAAGACCTGTGCTGCGCCGCCGCTCGCAGCCGTGGCCGGTTCTGGCTGGCCGACCGCCCCGACACCCTGCTGGCCTGGGACTCAGCGGGCGGCGCCCTGTGCGTGGAGAACGCCGGCCCCTGGCTGGCGTCCCTGCCCGACGCCGCCTGGGAGCTGGTCCCGCCGGTGCGGCGGGCGGCAGCCTCGCTCGACTGGGATCCCGAGCACGGCGACTGCTGCCAGCACCTCGTCTTCACCTCACCCGGCCTGGACCGCCGCGGCCTGGAACGGCTCCTCGAATCCTGCCTCCTGACCGACGCCGAATACGCGGCGGGACCCGAGGCCTGGAGGTCCCTTCCCGCAGCCTTCGACGCCCTCCTCGACCCGGTCCCGTAAGACCCGTCGGACTCACACCCACGACCACAAGGAACGCGCATGGCACGCCGACAGATCCCCCACAAGCCGCTCAAGGCCCGTCCCAACCCGCTGGACGCGGCAGGGATCACCTTCATCGATTACAAGGACACCGACCTGTTGCGGAAGTTCATCTCCGACCGCGGCAAGATCCGCAGCCGCCGCGTCACCCGCGTCACCGCCCGGCAGCAGCGCCGGCTGGCCGCCGCGATCAAGAACGCCCGCGAAATGGCGCTGCTCCCTCACGGCGCCCGATAGGGCTTGGCAGCGACCTCAGTGCCCGCCTCCCCCGGCCAGGCCAGGCCTGGTCGCAATGGTCGGGGCCTGTTCTTCGTCCACACCTGCCGCTCGGCGAGCACGCCGCCTGTGCACGCGTGGGACCGGCTCTCGCAATTCGCGTTCGCTCTCGGGGGGTTCCTCCAGCACCAGGAGGAGTCGGCGCCGGCGCCGGACGGGGAGCAGTTCCGCCGTGATCTCGTCCGCTCCGGCCTGCTCGGCGCGCCCCACGAGCGGGGCGTCCTCGTCGAGTTGCCGAACTGCTGTCGGCCGTACCCAGGTTGGCCCGGGCGGGAGGCGCCCTCACATGCCCAGGATGCGGACGATGAAGAAGGCGGCCACCATCACGGCTCCGAGGGCGATGAGGAGGAGGAAGACCGAGGGATGCTCCCACATTCCCCCGTCGGGGCGTTCCGGATGGGCGGATCCCGTGGAGCCTTCCGCTTCCGGAGTTTCTTCGGGCGGTACTTTCGGTGTGGACATGATTTCTCCCATGAACGTTCCGTCAGTCGGGGGACGAGGTCGCGGGCGCGTACGGCCCGCTCCGGTGCGCGGGTGCCGACCGTCCCGGGACGGGGCCGGCGAGGTGCCCGAGCAGGTCGCCGAGAAGGCCTCGTACATGCATGACGGGATCCGCTCCCGGCTGTAGGGGCGGCGGGCTGCCGACCACGGCTCGGGAAGCGAAACCGGTGTCCAGATGAGGAAGCCGGGCATCCACCACGGCCACGCGCCGCGTGCGGACCTCTCGCGCCAGGACGCCCAGCCAGCAGGCCAACGCGGCTTTCGACGCGGCGTAGTCCGCGGTCCCGGTCAACGGGGCGTTGACGATCGCCCCGGTCACGGCCGCGAGGAAGCCGCCGTCGCGGACGGCGGGTACGGCGCCTCTGAGTACGGCCATGGGGCACAGGGCATTGACGGTCATGAGGTGTTCGGCGGCCGCGTTCGGCACGGTGGCGGCCGGCCCGAAGCCCGCGACCCCGATGGTGACGAGGACGCCGTCGAGGCCGCCGAGCGCGGAGAGCGCCCACGGTCCCGAAGCGGTGCAGGTGTCGAGGTCGTAGGCGTCGAGGACGCGGGTCGGGCCGCCGGTGGTGGCGGCCAGGTCGGCGAGGCCCGCGCGGTCCCGCCCGGCGAGGGCCAGGCGGACGCCGTGAGCGAGGAACTCGTGCACGGCGATCCGGCCCAGTGCGCCCGTCGCACCCACCACCAGCACCCGTGGCGCTTGATCGGCCATGACGGCCTCAACGCTCCGGCAGCGCGGCCGGCGGGCGGTCCGCGACACCGGCCCGGGGCTGGGAGGCAGCCGACTCGCGGGCGGCCTGCTCGGGGTGGCGCCGGCGCCAGTACGGGTTGTCGTGAGGCAGTCCTCCGCTGACACGGCCGTACATCCCGAACGTCATGACCAGGAGGCCCATCAGGAAACTGAACATGACGTTGGACAGGCCGAAGTCCAGGATGTTGCCGGGTCGACCGATGAGGAACAAGTGGACGAAGCCACTGGCCACGAAGATCACTCCGACGACGGTGTTGACCGTCGAGGCGAAGTTCCCCCCGATTGCCGCACCGGCCATCAGGAGGAGTCCGAAGACCACCGAGATCGTGCTCAGCAGTCCGTTGGTGGACAGGCCGGCGATGCGCTGTCCGTCCGTGCTGAACGCGGCCAGGCCGCCGGCGAAGCCGAGGGTGCCGAACACCAGGAGGATGAGCCCGCACATGCCGGCGCCGAACCGGTAGACGCGGCTGAGGGGGTGGTCCACGGGCAATTCGTCTGTCAGGCGCATGGGTGCTCCAGGAGGATCGCGTCGTCACGTCCCGAGGAAGCCAGCATGACCAGCGCCACCGGAGGAGAAAAGCCGCACTGTTGTTGCACCGATTCTTCCGAAATATCCAGCTCGCACCAACGGGCAGTGCCGCGTCAGCCGGGTTCCCCGGGGCGGACGCCCCCGTCGTCGGTGAGGTGTTCTGCGGCTCGGGTGATGTTGCGGGCCATGCCGCCGAAGACCACGGCGTGGAAGGGGGACACGCTCCACCAGTAGAGGTGGCCGAGCAGGCCGCGCGGGTGGAACAGGGCCCGCTGGCGGTAGCGGGAGCCCCTGCCGTCCGGGTCGACGTACATTTCGAGCCAGGCGAGACCGGGCAGGCGCATCTCCGCACGCAGCCGCAGCAGGCGGCCCGGTTCGATCTCCTCCACCCGCCAGAAGTCCAGCGAGTCGCCGACCCGCAGCCGGGTGGCGTCGCGGCGCCCTCGGCGGATGCCGGCGCCGCCGGCCAGCCGGTCGAGCCAGCCGCGTACCGCCCAGGCGAGCGGGGCGGAGTACCAACCGTTCTCGCCGCCGATGCCCTCGATGATGTGCCACAGCTCGCGCGGGCCCGCGGAGGTGTCCCGGGAGCGGTGGTCGGTGTAGAGGCTGCCGCCCGCCCAGTCGGGGTCGGTGGGCAGCGGATCGCTGGGCGCGCCCGGCAGTGAGGCGTTGGACCAACGGGTGGTGACGTTGGCCTCGCGGACCCGTTGGAGGGCCAGTTCCAGGGAGCGGTCGAAGCCGATGGGGTGTCCCGGCGCGTCGGGTACGTACGTCGTGATGTCGCGGTCGCGGCAGACCACCTCGTGGCGCAGTGACTCGGCCAGGGGCCTGGCCAGGGCTCTCGGGACCGGGGTCACCAGGCCGATCCAGAGGCTGGACAGCCGCGGGGTGAGCATGGGGACCCGCAGGATCAGCCGTGGGGGGAGCTCGGCGACCTCGGCGTAGCGGCGCATCATCTGTTCGTAGGTCATGATGTCCGGCCCGCCGATGTCGAAGGTCCGGTTGACCTCAGCGGGCATGCGGGCGCTGCCGACGAGGTAGCGCAGGACGTCCCGGACGGCGATCGGCTGGACGCGGGTGCCGACCCAGCTCGGGGTGACCATGGCCGGGAGCCGTTCGGTGAGATACCGCAGCATCTCGAAGGAGGCGGAGCCCGAGCCGATGACAACGGCGGCGCGCAGCACCGTGGCGGGGACGGGCCCGTCCAGGAAGATCTCGCCGACCTCGGCGCGGGAGCGCAGGTGCGGGGAGAGGGCGTGGGCGGGCACGTCGGCCGGGACGAGGCCGCCGAGGTAGACGATGCGGCGGACGCCGGCGACCCGGGCGGCCTCGGCGAAGGTGCGCGCCGCGTCACGGTCGTGTTCCTCGAAGCGCGGGCCGGTGTTGAGGGAGTGGACGAGGTAGTACGCGACGTCGATGCCCTCCAGGGCGGCGACGGTGCCGGCCGCGTCGGTGACGTCCCCGCGCACCGTTTCGACCCGGCCGGCCCAGGGGTGGTCGCGCAGCCTTTCGGGTGAGCGGGCCAGGCAGCGCACCCGATGGCCGGCGTCCAGGAGCTCGGGCACCAGACGGCCACCGATGTACCCGCTCGCCCCGGTGACCAGGCAGGACAGCGGCACCTGGGGTTCTTGCGGAGTGGTGTCCACGGCAGCCTCCGTTTCCGTGGCCGCCCTGGACGGTCCGCGGCCGACGCCTTTCCTTCAGGATCACCCGGTTCGCGCGGAGATTCCGGTCGGAGGCCGCGTGCGGGCCCCGCTGCCGCATACCGCCGTCCATTGGGGTGTCAGGGTGGGTTCCGGTCCTGACGTCGGTCGGCGCGCAGCACCTGTTCGATGTCGTGGAGGCGGTCCAGCCCCGTTACGGCCCGCGCGGTGCGGGGCTGGCGGCCGGCCGCGTGTGGTGGCGGTGTACGAAGGACCAGTAGGGGGCCATCCCGTGTCGCGGACCTGCGCGAGCACCGTGGAGAGGCAGCGTGCGGCGGCGCCGTCGGCATCGGGCTCGGGGAACCACTCGGGCAGGGGCGCGCGGTGCCGCAGGCGGGTCGAGCAGTCCCAGGTTGGAGCGAGGCCCGTCGCGGCCGACGAAGCGGATGCCCTCGTCCCGCTCCCACCGGTCCAGATCGGCCCGTACCTCCTCGTCGATGTCGTTCTCACGAGGCCGGTACGGTGCGGGAACGCCGAGGGTGCGCATGCCGCTGGGCGGTGGCTCCCGGTTGTCCCGGTCGTGGTTCCAGCGCCCGCCGGCGGGCCGGTCACCGTCCATGAGGAGGTCGAGTTCGCGGCGCATCCACCGGTAGAAGTCCTCGTGCCTGAGCCGCTCGCGGGCAGCACCCGCACCCCGTCCATCGAGGCGACCAGCCCGTACGCAGCCCATGACGTGGGGTGGTGGACGGTCACCGGAGCATCGCCGACGACCTGGCGCAGACCCGCCGCGTAGGTCTCGGCGCGCACGTAGCGGACACGGTCCCCCAGCTCGGCGGCACGGTGACGCATGGCGGAAAGCACCAGGTGGGCCACTCGCTGCCGGTGCGCGGTACCACCGGACCACCGCCTGTCCGGAAGTCACCGGGGCGACGAGGAACGCGATCTCATCCGACCGGTGTCCCCGGCGACGCCGTGCCCGCCCTGCTCCTCCTGGATCCCCGTCGGGGCGCATCCACACACCGCACGCACGGAGAACACGTCGATGTGACACGTGCACTGCACCAGTGGAGGCGAAGATGGACGGGAACGGGGGCCGCGGCTCCGGGGCCGGTGTGACGACCGGGGGCCTCGCGCGGGAGCTCGGCATCTCCCCCACCACGTTGCGTTCCTGGGACCGTCGCTACGGATTGGGACCCGCGACGAGGGTCGAGGGACGCCACCGGCGATGGACGGCCCCGGACGTCGCGATGGTCCGGGAAATGTGCCGTCTGACGGCTGAGGGCGTGCCCCCGGCCGAGGCGGCCCGCGCCGCGAAGGCTCACGCCGCCGAGGTCCGCGCGTCCGGACCGGCCCCGGCAGCGGCACCCCTCCGGCAGGCACGGGTCGAGTCGTCGACCGGTCCGGACGATCCTCACGGAGAGACCTCGCCGCCAGGGGACACGCGGCGGCGCGGCCGGGGGCTCGCCCGGGCAGCGGTACGCATGGACGCCGAGGCCGTGCACGAGCAGATCATGACCTCGATCGAAACGTACGGCCTGATCGCCGCGTGGGACGACGTACTGATGCCGACCCTGCGCTACGTGGGGCGCAAATGGGAGTCGTCCGAGGACCGGTACGTGGAGGTGGAACACATGCTGTCCTGGCACATCTCCGCAGCCCTCAGGTACGCCTACGCGGGCGCGATGGCTCGCGGCAGGCCGGCGGACACTCGCCCGGTCCTGCTGGCATGCCTGCCGGGCGAGCAGCACACCCTTCCCCTGGAGGCGCTCACCGCCGCTCTGAGGGATCGCGGCCAACGCGTCCTGATGCTGGGCGGATCGGTACCGGTCGATGCCCTGGAGGCCTCCGTGCGCCGAGTCGCTCCGGTGGCCGTCGGCCTGTGGTCGCAATCCCGGAACACCGCCGACCTTCCGATGGCGCGTCACCTCGCGGCACTGCGCTGGGGGGTGCACGGCGCCCGGACCCGCAGCCACGTCTTGCTGTGCGGCCCGGGATGGGGGCCGCGTCCGGACCCGGAACTCCTGCGGCCGCACGGGCTGAGGGACGCTGTGAGGATCATGCTCTCCGCCGGCAGCCCGGCCGGCGAAGCGCGTCCCGAAGGGGAGCGGACGGCGCGGACCGTGCGGACCGCACCCGCCGGCGCATCCGAACGCGGTACGAGAAGCGAAGAGATCATTGCATGACATCCCCCGGGCGGCTTCGTGAGCGCACGGGGATGCAACTCTCCCTCTCAGAGGAGTGATCATGATCGTCAAGAAGCTGCACGAGGCCGGGGTCACGAGCGAGCACGCCTACCTGGCCGCCACCGCGTCGATCGGCCTGTCCCTCGCGTCCTGGCTCACCTCCAGCAGGAACGAGAGCCTGGAGCGCGCCGACCGGTGGGGCATCTTCGTCGGAGAATGGGCCCCCACGTTCTTCGGCCTGGGTCTCGCTCTGGCGCACTACGAGGAGCGGGACGGGGTCCGCGGCGGCGGGTCGACGGGCGGAGGCCACGAAGTGTGACCCCGGCTGCGCTCGGCGGCTCGACGGCCCCTCCGGACAACCGGGCGGGCCGTCGGGCACATGGTTCAGCTGTTCGCCCAAGCCGCCGCCTTGCGCAGTACGGCGACCCGGCCGCGGTGGGCCCCGTCCATCGGAGGTGCGGACGGTGGGGCGCTCCGCGTAGCCGCCCACCGGGAACCGCGGGCAGTCCTCGCGCCATTCGTGACGGACGTCGGCCACCGTCGCGGCACGCGTCTCCCAGAACACGCCGTGCAGCTGCCATGTCTCCGGCGGCGTCGTACACCGCACGTGTCCTGGAGACCGCGGGATCGGCACCGCGCCTCCTCGATCGTGAGCCCGGATCGTACGGCTTCCCGGAGGGCCCGCAGCCACGTCACGGACACGAGCCTGGCCGGACCCCCTCCCGGGGTCGCGCCGGCCACGCCGCCTCCTGTCTTCGGGCCCCCCTCACTGCTCGTACCCCTTCCCGTCTCTGTTCGGTTCCAGGACCGCCGACGCGTCTGCGAGTCAGGTCACCGGCTGGTCACCGTGGTCGCCTTGGAGCATGTGGCGACGTTCCTTTTCGCGCGTGGAGTAGGCGGCTGCGCGGATCGCCTCGTCGCTCTCCAAACCTGATCCCAGCGCGCCGGCCACCGTGGCGACCGAAGCGACGAACCAGGACAGCGTCAGGTACTCCGTGGCGTGCAGCGGGGTTCCTGTCATGGAAGCGAACACCCGGTCGTTGAGGATGAACAGCGCCCACACCAAGTTGATGACCATCAAACCCACGTAGCAGACGAGCGCCCCGATACCGACGGTGAGGACCGTCGAGGTGTTGTAGAGCCGCGCCCTCTGCCTCGCCTCCGGCGAGCCCTCAGTCGATCGATGCCATAGCTCCCCGTCCACGATCAGCCAGCCGATCATGAGCCCGACGGATCCGACCATGGCGATCACGAGGCGTGGCGCGCTCAGGGCCCCGGAGAGGCTCCAGGTGGTGGAGTCCAGGGTGGCGATGGCTCCCGTGGCGAGTGCCGCCGCCAGGGCTTTCGACAGGCCCGATACCAACCGCCAGGGCCGGTTGGCGCGGACCATGCCGAAGAGCACCCGCAGGTAGCCGCGCGGCCCGCTGACGACGTATCGAAGATCGGCGGTCTCCTCCTCACCCACCGGGCCCGGATGGATGGGCGCGAGACGACCGGCGAAAGGGCCCAGAGGCGGCTGACTCGGCGGAAGCCCCTCAGCCCCGGTGGCCTGCGAACCCGCCAAACCGAGCACGGCTTCTTCCACGGCCCGCCGAGCCCTCGTCTGCAGCCGCAAGCCCCCCAGGGATGGAAGGGACAGCAGTGCCAGGCCGTGTTCGTGACTCAGATCCACAGCGATCTTGCGCCCGTGTGAGTGCAGCGGGAGGTCGGTGAGGGCCACCACGATGTCCCAGTTCTCCGCACTTCCGCGGTCCATGATCCGGCGCATCAAGGTGGGCGGGTCCTCGGTCCCCGAGGTGAATGGCTCACTGACCACCTTGACGTCGAACCGTCGCCCCTGGCCCGCCTTTTCGGCGAGCCGATCGGGGAGTATCCGGGCCATGCGCTGCGCGATGTCCGTGGGCGCGTCCGGATCCGCCAAGAGAGCCACGACCGTAACGTCCTGCGACGACACCCGCACGACCGGACCATCCTCCTCGGCTGCCCTCCGCGATTGCAAGGGTTCACAGGATCCCCCGGGGTGAACGCGAAGCCGTGGTGACACGCTGTTCGGAGGCGGGGGTCAGCGCGAGGACACGGACGCGCCCGCTACCGGCCGACGTCCTTCGGAGTCGGCGGTGACCAGGTTTCCCTTCCTTTCCCGGTGCTCGTGCACCAGGCGGATCGCCATGGCACCTTCACCGGTCGCCGAGGCCACCCGTTTCACCGAGCCGCTCCTGACGTCGCCGGCGGCGAACACCCCGGGAAGGGTGGTCTCCAGCAGCATCGGTTCGCGGCCCAGCGAGGCCCACCGGTTCGCGTCGGCCACCGCCCGGGCGTCGGCGCCGGTGAGGACGAAGCCCTTCTCGTCCAGGGCCAGCACGCCCGCGAGCCATTCCGTGCGCGGCCGGGCCCCGATGAAAACGAACAGCGCCGCGGCCTGCAGCTCACGGCGCTCATGGCTTGCGTTGTCCTCCACCGTCAGCGACTCCAACTGCTCCTCGCCGGCGACGCCCCGTACTTCGGTGTGGAGCAGCAGCTCGATCTTGGGGTGCTGCTCCACCTGGTCCACCAGGTAGCGCGACATGTCCGCGTTGAGGTCGCTGCCCCGGACGAGGAGGTGGACCCGGGACGCGTGCTGGGCGAGGAACAGCGCCGCTTGCCCGGCTGAGTTCCCGCCGCCGACCACGGCGACCGGATCCGCCCGGCAGAGGCCGGCCTCGTGGACCGTCGCCGCGTAGTAGACCCCGATGCCTTCCAGGCGGTCGATGCCGGGCAGTTCGAGCCTGCGGTACCGCACGCCCGAGGCCAGCACCACGGCGCCGGCCCGGGCCCGGGACCCGTCTGTGAACGTGACGACGTACTCATCGTCCTGCGGGGTGAGCCCGCTGACCTCCGACGGCACCATCAGGCGGGCGCCGAACTTGTGGACCTGGAGGACCGCACGTTCGATGAGTTCGCCTCCGGAGATGCCGGACGGGAAGCCGAGGTAGTTCTCGATGCGGGACGAGGTCGCGGCCTGGCCTCCGGTGGCCACGGCGTCGACGGTGACCGTGGTGAGGCCGTCGGAGGCACCGTACACGGCGGCGGCGAGTCCCGCGGGGCCCGCACCGACCACCATGACGTCGCACCGCTCGCTCTCGGGCGAGGGGGCGGGCAACCCGATGAGCCGGGCGAGTTCGGCGTTGCTCGGATTGCGCAGTAGCCGCTCGCCCTGCCAGAGGACCACCGGAGTCTCCTCGGGACGGATGGCGAACCGGCGCAGCAGCGCCTCGGCCTCCTTGTCCCTCTCCAGATCCACCCAGCGGTGGGGCAGCCGGTTGCGGGCAGCGAACTCGCGCAGCCGCAGCGTGTCCCGTGAGTAGCACGACCCCAGGATCCGGAAGCCTGCACCGAGGCCGATGAGCAGGTACCTGCGGCCCAGGTAGGCGCGGAGGATCAGATCTCCGAGGACGGGGTCGCTGCCGACCAGGGCGCGTTGCCGCTCCACCGGTACGGCCAGGATCTCGCCGGCCTCGCGCACCACGGCGGTGTTGAACGCCGCCTGGCCTTCCAGCAGCCCGAGTTCGCCCAGGAACCTGCCGGGTCCGTGGACCGCCACCGTCCGCTCGTCGGGGCCGCCCTGGTCGTGGAGGACTTCGACGGTCCCGCTGAGGATCGCGAGAAACTCCCGGAACGGCTCGCCCTCGCGGTACAGCACCTCACCCTCGGCTGTCCTGCGGCGCTCACCGTGCGCGGTCAGGTCCTCGAGCTGCTCCGGCGTGAGCCGGGGGAACGCCCCGTACCGATCAGGTGTCTCGCGGACCGCACCATTCTCGTGCTCGGCCGTGCTCATCAGACCAGGGCCTCGTGAACGAAGCACCAGCGCCAGTCCTCTCCCGGCTCGAAGGACTGCACGACGGGGTGACCGACGCTCCCCGCATGCCGTCGGGCGTGCTTGAGGGGGGAGGAGTCGCAGCAGCCGACGTGCCCACAGGTGAGGCAGAGGCGCAGGTGCAGCCACGGAGAATGCTCCCTGAGGCACTCCTCGCAGCCCTCCGGGGTACGCGGCGTCACTGGGCGCACCATCGCCAGGTGCGGGTCGACAATCGTGGCCATGAGGGTCTTCCTTCCGTGAATGGGCCTGATCGGCCACAGCCGGCGATGGTCTTCCTCATCACCGTCGTGTTCACCTTCCAGCAGTCGTCTGCCGGCCCGCCATCGCCTCCTCGACCCACGAGCGCAGGACGTGCGCGGGTGCCGCGCCGGCCTGCCGGGCGACCGTCTCGCCCTGGTCCAGGACGAGCAGGGTCGGTACCGCCTGCACCTCGAACCGCCGACTGAGCCGTGGGCTCTGGTCCACGTCGACCTTGACGAGCTTGATCTGGCCGGCGAGGTCCCGGGCGACCTGTTCGAGGGCTGGGCTGACCATGCGGCAGGGGCCGCACCAGGTCGCCCAGAGGTCGACGACGACGGGCACCGTGGCGTTGTCGGCGACCTCGGCGAAGTCGTCGTCGCCCGCGTCGACGACCCAGGGCAGAGGCTGCTTGCAGTGTCCGCATCGGGGACGCCCCTCGGCGGCCACGGGAATCCGGTTGCCGCGCCCGCAGTTCGTACAGGTCACCGTCGTCGTCCGGGTGGTGTTCACGCCGCCCTCGCTTCCCGCTGGCCCTCTTGCCGGTCGTAGGTGACCACCAGCTCCGCGTGCTCGGCGTCGACGAGCACGGTGGCGCCGTCCTGGACGTCACCGCGCAGCAGGGCGCGCCCCACCAGCGTCTCGACCTCGTGGGAGATGTAGCGCCGCAGCGGCCGGGCCCCGTACACCGGGTCGTAGCCCTGGTGAGCGATCAGCTCACGGGCCGCATCGGTGAGTTCGACGGTGATGCGGCGCTCGGCGAGCCGTTGCCGCAGCTCGTCGAACTGCAACTCCACGATCCGCTCGATCTGCCGCTCACCGAGCGGCTTGAACAGCACGATGTCGTCGACGCGGTTGAGGAACTCCGGGCGGAAGTGTCCGCGCAGCTCGCCCATCACGAGGGCGCGGGCATCGGGCTTGATCTCCCCCTCGGCGGTGGCGCCGTCGAGGAGGTGCTCGGAGCCGATGTTGGACGTCATGATGATCACGGTGTTGCGGAAGTCGACGGTGCGGCCCTGGGCGTCGGTGATGCGACCGTCGTCGAGGATCTGCAGCAAGGTGTTGAAGACATCGGTGTGCGCCTTCTCGACCTCGTCGAACAGCACGACCGAGTACGGCTTGCGGCGTACGGCCTCGGTGAGCTGGCCGCCCTCCTCGTAGCCGACGTATCCCGGCGGGGCACCCATGAGCCGGCTGACGGTGTGCCGCTCCTGGTACTCGCTCATGTCGAGGCGGACCATGTTCTCCTCGGAGTCGAACAGGGCACGGGCGAGGGTCTTGGCCAGCTCGGTCTTCCCGACGCCGGTGGGGCCGAGGAAGATGAACGAGCCGATGGGGCGGCGAGGGTCGCGGATGCCGGAGCGGGCGCGGATGACGGCGTCGGCGACGAGCTTGACGGCCTCGTCCTGCCCGATGACGCGCTCGCGCAGTATCTCGTCGAGGCGCAGCAGTTTCTCGCGTTCGCCCTCCTGGAGACGGGCGACGGGGACGCCGGTCCAGGCGGCGACGATCTCGGCGATCTCCTCCTCGGTGACGACCTCGCGCAGCAGCCGGTTCTGCCCTTGTTTGGCGGCCAGTTGCTCCTCCTCCGCGGCGAGCCGGCGCTCCAGGTCCTGGAGGCGGCCGTAGCGGAGTTCGGCGGCGCGGTTGAGGTCGTAGGCGCGTTCGGCCTCCTCCGCCTCATGGCGGACCTGCTCCAGTTCCTGGCGCAGTTCCTGTACGCGGCGGATCGCCTGCCGTTCGGCCTCCCACTGGGCGTGTTTGGCGTCGGCCTCTGCGCGCAGGTCGGCCAGTTCCCTGCGCAGCTCCGCCAGGCGGGCCTCACTGGCGGGATCGGTCTCCTTGGACAGGGCGGCGTCCTCGATCTCCAGGCGGGTGACGCGGCGGGTGATCTCGTCGAGTTCGGCGGGCATGGAGTCGATCTCGGTCCGCAGCCGGGCGCACGCCTCGTCCACGAGGTCGATGGCCTTGTCCGGCAGGAACCGGTCGGTGATGTAGCGGTGGCTGAGGGTGGCCGCGGAGACCAGCGCGGTGTCCTGGATCTTGACGCCGTGAAAGACCTCCAGACGTTCTCGCAGTCCTCGCAGGATGGAGATGGTGTCCTCCAGGCTCGGCTCGTCGACCACCACCTGCTGGAAGCGACGTTCGAGGGCGGCGTCCTTCTCGATGTGCTTGCGGTATTCGTCGAGGGTGGTGGCGCCGATCATGTGGAGTTCTCCGCGCGCGAGCATCGGCTTGAGCATGTTGCCCGCGTCCATGGCGCCTTCCGCGGCACCCGCGCCCACGACGGTGTGCAGTTCGTCGACGAAGAGCAGGATGCGTCCCTGGGCGGCCTTTACCTCGCTGAGCACGGCCTTGAGGCGTTCCTCGAACTCACCGCGGTACTTGGCGCCGGCGACCAGGGAGCCCATGTCCAGGGCGAACACGATCTTGTCGCGCAGTCCTTCGGGGACATCGCCGCGCACGATGCGCTGGGCGAGTCCCTCGACGATGGCGGTCTTGCCGACGCCCGGGTCGCCGATGAGGACCGGGTTGTTCTTGGACTTGCGGCTGAGGATCTGGGTGACGCGGCGGATCTCGGCGTCCCGGCCGATGACCGGGTCGAGCCTGCCGGCCCTGGCCTCCACGACCAGGTCGCGGCCGTACTTCTCCAGGGCTTCGTAGGCGACTTCGGGGTTGGCGGAGGTGACGCGCTGGTTGCCGCGGACCTGGGTGAGCGCGCTCAGGAACGAGTCCCTGGTGATGCCGGCCTCTTTGAGCAGACGCCCGGCCTTGGTCGATGAGCCCTCCTCGGCCAGGGCGAGCAGGAGGTGCTCCACGGACACGTACTCGTCCTTGAGGCGTTTGGCCTCCCGTTCGGCGGCATCGAGCAGGCGGGCGAGTCGCTGGGTGACGAAGACCTGGCCGGGTGAGGCGCCGGGGCCGGTGACCTTGGGACGACGGGAGAGTTCCTCGCGGACGGCCTCGCGCAGTGCGTTCGGCTCGGCGCCGGCCTGCTCCAGCAACCTGGGGATCAGACCGTCCTCCTGACCGAGGAGTGCGAGCAGCAGGTGTTCCCCGTCGACCTCGGTCTGCCCCATGCCGACGGCCGCGGTCTGGGCTTCCTGGAGGGCTTCCTGGGACTTCTGGGTGAGGCGGTTCATGTCCATGGGGGTGTTTCACTCCTCGTGCCGCGGCCGCGCAGGGCGGCTTCGAGCAGGGTGATGCGATCGAGCAGGTCGAGCACCAGGCCGATCGAGGCGTAGTTGAGGCAGAGTCCGGAGCGCAGCCGCTGGATGCGGGCGAGCACCGCCGGGGCCGTGGGGTCGAACGCCAGGTGCCCCGCCGCGTCGCGGTCGGCGTCGACCAGTCCGAGGGCGACGAACCGGCGGATCAGGTCGGGGTGGAGGCCCGAGAGACGGGCCACGGCGTCCAGGGAGAGTCTGTGGACGGGCACCAGCGCGTACCGGACAGCCGTCGAGACGGTGAGGTCGGCTCCCGTTCGTACCGGACGGTCGCCCACGCCGGCCCGGCCGGTGCCTGCCGCTGCCGAGGGTCGGTCGTTCATCGCGTCCTCCTGGGATCGAACGAGGAGGTGGCGGCGAGCTCCTCGAACAGTTCGCGCTCCCGGTCGCCCAGGGTGGGCGGCACCATGACGCGGAGTTCGGCGTACAGGTCGCCGTCGGCGCCGCGCGGGCCCGGCATGCCCTCACCGCGCAGCCGCAGTCGCCGACCGCTGGACGAGCCCGCCGGCACGGCGACCTTGGCCGTGCCACCGCCAGGGGTGGGCACCGGAACGGTCGCGCCCAGCGCCGCCTCCCAGGGAGTGACCGGTACCTGGACGTGGACATCACGGCCGTCCAGTCGGAACTGTGGGTGGGGCCGGATGCGCACCCGCAGGTACAGGTCGCCTCCGGGGGCGTCACCGCTTCCCCGACCGCCCTCCCCCGCCAGCCGGATGCGCTGCCCGTCGGTGACGCCCGGCGGCACGTTGACCTCGTATCGCCGCGGCTGACCGGCGGGACCGGCGAGCGTGACAGTGCGACGGCCGCCCTTGAACGCCTCCTCCACGGTGAGCGGCAGCTCGGCCTCCTGGTCGGCTCCCGGCACACCGCCGCGGACGGCGCCTGCTCCGAACATCGAGCCGAGCAGGTCCTCGAAGTCGACACCGTCCGCCTCGAAGTCGTCGCCGAAGCCGGTGGCGTACCGGACGCGGGGGCCTCCCGCGCCCGCGGTCCTCCGGGTGCGGAAGCCGCCCGCGCCGGCCGCGACCCGTTCGTCGAAGTCCTCGGGGATCTTTCGGAAGTCCTCGCCGAAGCGGTCGTAGCGGGACCGGGTCTTCGGGTCCGACAGGACGCTGTACGCCTCGTTGAGGTCCTTGAAGCGTTCCTCCGCCCCCGGGTCCTTGTTGACGTCAGGGTGGTTCTTGCGGGCGAGCTTGCGATATGCCTGCTGGATCTCGTCCTGGCTCGCGGTCCGCGACACGCCCAGCACCTCGTAGAAGTCCCGTGCCATGACCGGTCACTCCCGTTTCGCGACCGTCACGGCGGCGGGCCTGAGCTGCCTCTCGCCGTCCCCGTAGCCCGGGCGCAGCACCTCGACGACCGTCCCCGGTTCCGCCTCGGGGGCCTCGACGACGGCGACCACTTCGTGCCGGGCCGGGTCGAAGGCGATGCCGGTCTCCGCGTGCCGCGGGTAGCCGAGCAGTTCGAGGACGTTCACCGCCTGATCGCGTACGGCCCGTACACCCTCCACGATCGCGCCGGAGTCGGCTCCGGCGTGGGCCAGCGCGAGTTCGAGGTTGTCCAGGACGGGCAGGAAGGCGGCGGCTGTACGGGAACGCTCGACCGTCCGCTCCCGCTCCAGCTCCCTCGCGTGACGCTTGCGGAGGTTGTCGAGGTCGGCGAGCGCCCGCCGCCAGCGGTCCTCCAGCTCCCGGATCGCGGTCGTGTGCTCGTCCTCGATCGGTGCGGGGCCGCCGGCCGCGTCAGGGCCGGGTTCCTCGTCCATGGCAGACCCCGGCCCTGCCGGCGGGCCCGAGGGCGGAAGGCCCCTGCGGGGACGTTCGGTGGCCTCCGGAGCCGGGCCGGCCTGGTCCTGCACGGCCGGGTCGGGTTCCCTGGAGTGGATCGGCATGGCGGGTCCTCAGGTCTTGTCGAACTCGGCGTCGATGACGTCGTCGTCACCGCCACCGCCGGTCGCGCCGTCCCCGGTGGTGTCATGGCCCGGACCGCCCGTGGCGGCACCGCTCTGATGCGCCACCAGCCCTGCCAGCACCTGCTGGAGTTCGGAGGTCAGGGGCCGCACCCGCTCCGCGCCCGCCTCCTCCTTGACCGCCGCCCGGGCATCCGACACGAGCATCTCGGCGCGTGCCTTCTCGTGCGCGGGTGCGGCGTCGCCCAGTTCGGCGAGGCGCTTCTCGACCTGGTAGGCGACGGCGTCGAGCTCATTGCGGGCATCGACGGCCTCGCGCAGCGCCTGGTCCTGGCCCCGGTTGCTCTCGGCCTCCTGGACCATGCGGTCGACCTCGCCGCGGTCCAGGTTGGAGCTCTCGCTGATGGTGATGCCCTGTTCCTTGCCGGTGTCCCGGTCCCGGGCCTTGACCTCGAGGATGCCGTTGGCGTCGACGTCGAAGGTGACCTCGATCTGCGGTTCGCCCCGCGGCGCCTGCCTGATGTCGGTGAGCTGGAACCGGCCGAGCACCCGGTTGTCCGCGGCCCGCTCGCGCTCGCCCTGGAGGACCACCACATCGACCGCCGGCTGGTTGTCCTCGGCAGTGGAGAAGGTCTCGGAGCGACGCACCGGGATGGTGGTGTTCCGCTCGATGATCTTCGTCATCACGCCGCCACGCGTCTCGACACCCAGCGACAGGGGCGTGACGTCGAGCAGCAGGACGTCCTTGACCTCGCCCTTGAGCACCCCGGCCTGGATCGCGGCGCCCAGGGCCACGACCTCATCGGGGTTGACGCTCATGTTGGGTTCCTTGCCGCCGGTCAGCCGGCGCACGAGGGCCTGAACGGCGGGGATGCGGGTGGAACCGCCGACGAGGATCACCTCGTCGATATCGCTCTCGCCGACCTTCGCGTCGGCCATGGCCTGCTGGACCGGTCCCAGGCACCGCTCCACCAGGTCGCCGGTGATCTGCTCGAACGTGGACCGCATGATCGAGTCGGTGAGGTGCTTGGGGCCTGAGGCATCGGCCGTGACGAACGGCAGGCTGACCTGCGTCTGCGTCACCGAGCTCAGCTCGGTCTTGGCCTTCTCCGCCGCCTCGAAAAGGCGTTGCAGCGCCTGAGGATCCTTGCGCAGATCGATGCCGTTCTCCTTCTGGAAGTCGTCCGCCAGGTAATCCACCAGACGCCGGTCGAAGTCGTCGCCGCCCAGGTGACTGTCACCCGCTGTGGACCGCACCTCCACCACACCGTCGCCGACGTCGAGGATGCTCACGTCGAAGGTGCCGCCGCCCAGGTCGAAGACGAGGACGGTCTCGTGCTGCTTCTTGTCCATGCCGTACGCGAGGGCCGCCGCGGTCGGCTCGTTGATGATCCGCAGCACTTCCAGTCCCGCGATCCTTCCGGCGTCCTTGGTGGCGGTGCGCTGAGCGTCGTTGAAGTAGGCGGGCACCGTGATGACCGCCTCCGTGACCCGCTCCCCCAGCTGCTTGGAGGCGTCGTCGGCGAGTTTGCGCAGCACCTGGGCGCTGATCTCCTCGGGCGCGTACAACTTGTCGCGCACCTTGAAGCGGGCCGCGCCGCCGTCGCCCTCGACGACGTCGTAGGCCACCGCTCTGGCCTCGTCGGAAATCTCGTCGTAGTGCCGACCGACGAACCGCTTGGCCGAGTAGATGGTCCCCTTGGGATTGAGGATCGCCTGGCGCCGGGCCAGCTGGCCCACCAGGCGCTCGCCGGTATCGGTGAAAGCCACCACGGATGGGGTCGTACGGTTTCCCTCGCTGTTGGGCACGACGGAAGGTTCGCCGCCCTCCCATACGGCGATCACCGAGTTCGTGGTGCCCAGGTCAATGCCCACTGCCTTCGCCATGAGGAACTCCTCCACTCCTCCCGTGCGACGGCATGCGCCGACACTGCGGATCTGATCACGTATGCACGGGGCGGCCGCCGGCTCCGGTGTCCGCGCCCGCTTGGCCCCCGCGCGTTCCAGAGTCGCGCACGGAGCAGTACGAAGGCCTGGGCCTGGCGGGTCAAAGAACCACCGGGCCCGTGGCCCTGCGAGCACGACACGAATACTCCGAACAATCTGGGTAGGGTCAGAGAGAGGGACACGGCCGAGGAACGGAGTGACCCCATGGCCGGCAACCGGCCGCACGACCTGTACCGTCACTGCTCCGATCGAGGGCGAGACCGTCCGCGGGGCAGGGCCGGGCGGCAGCCCTCGGCCGCGCGGAGAGGCCCCCGCCGATCCGTTCCCGTGCCCACCCCATCCGATGGAGCCCGCCACGAACTGATGGTGCTGTCCAGCGCCCTGTTCGAGACCCGGGACGAAGGCGAGATCCTGCGCCTGGCCATGGACCACATCGCTGCCGCGGGGCCGTACAGTGCCGAGGCCGGATACCTGAAGGTAAACGGTGACCTGGTTCGCTGCCCCAGGGGCAGCCGTGGCCACGCCGTGGCCGTGGACCGGAGGGTGCGCGAGCTGACCGGGCAGGACGGGCCCGTCACGGTACCCGGCCGACCGTGGGGCCGGGCCCTGGGGCTACGCGGGCAGGAGGGACTCCACGGATACCTCGTGGTGACGTCCCGCTCCCGGCCCAGCGAATCCGAACGTTTCCTCCTCGCCACGCTCGTCCGACACACCGCTGCTGCGCTGTCAGTCGCGTTCACACACCGCCGCCGGCGCGAGGACGTGCTCGAGCTGCGGCTGCTGAGGGAGGAGCGGAAAGCCCTCCAGGAGCAGCTGGTCTCCGTGGCGGCTGAGCTCGGGCATCAGCGGGCTGTCCACGCGCTCATGGCCGACGTCGCCGCCTCGGGCGGCGGCGAGGAAGCCATCACCCGCGCACTGCACGAGCTCACTGGGCTCCCTGCGCTGGTCGAGGACCGCTTCGGTCGGCTGAGGTCCTGGACGGGCCCCGACCGCCCCGACCCCTATCCGGAACCGGACCCCGTGCGCCAGGCCGAAATGCTGCACGCCATTGCCCGGGAGGTCGGGCCGGTACGGATGGGAGACCGGCTGGTCGCCCTGATCCGCCCGCACGTCGAGATCCTGGGCGTCCTCGCCGTGGTCGGTGCCCGGGGCGAGACGGACGAGCACACCGTGCTCGCGCTGGAACACGCCGCCACGTCGCTCTCTCTGGAGCTGGCGCACCTGCGGAACCTGGCCGAAGTGGAGCTGAGGCTGCACGGCGAGCTCGTCGAGGACCTCCTCGCAGGGACGGACGAGGCGAGCGCCTACGCGCGGTCCGAGGCAGTCGGGCACGACCTGCACCGCAGCCACTACATCATCGTGGTGCAGTGGTCGAACCGGACCGCGGACGATTCCTTCGCGCAGACCGTGGGCCGGGCGGCTGCTGACGTGGGCATGCGCTCGCTGCTGACCCGACGTTCCGACCACGTGGTGCTGGTCGCAGACGACAGGCCGGACGCGAGCGCGTTGTACGAGGCGCTCGCCCGGGAGACCGGAACACGGTCCGGGACGATCGGCGTGAGCGCTGCGTGCGAATCCCTGGACGCCATCCCCCACCGCTACCAGGAGGCGCAGCGCGCCCTGGAAGTGCGCCGCCACTCCACGGAGCGTTATGGCACGACGTTCTTCGACGAACTCGGCCTCTACCGCGTCCTGGGACCCGGCAACGACTACCGGGAGCTGGAAACGTTCGTCCACGAGTGGCTCGGGCAGCTCATCGACTACGACTCCCGGCACCACGCGGCCATGGTGGAGACCTTGTCCCGGTACTTCGACTGCGGCGGCAACTACGACGAGACCGCCGAATCCCTCGCGATCCACCGCAGCACGCTGCGCTACCGACTCAAGCGCATCCGTGACATCAGCGGCAACGACCTGGCGAACGTCGAGGACCGGCTCAACCTCCAGGTGGCGACCCGAGTGTGGAAGATCGTGCTGGGCGGATCCGGCTGAAGCGCACTGGAACTGTCGATCGGAGTGTTGTCGGTGCGGACGTCCGCGACCTCCAGGCAGTCCTGTAGCTCCGCCCAGGTCCGGGCGACGGCCCGGTGCAGGGTGTCGGCCATCCGACGTTCCTCGGTGCCGGGCGGGTGGGCTTCGACGAGGTAGACGGTGCGCCGGAGCAGGAAGGCGTGGAGGGCGTCCATGTGCTCGCGGGCGATACTGCGTGCCGGGATCCGAGGATCCTTCCAGCGGCGGCGGACTCGGGGCCGCCGCCGGACCGGGGCGGCTGGTCGGTTGAGCGGACATGTCCATCCGGTTAGTGATCACTGATGCCAGGTGGGACCGGATCGAGCCGCTGATGCCGGCCGCTCCGGTCCCGCGGTCGGCGATGGGCCGACCACCGCCGCACCCTTGAGGCCATTGCGTGGAAGTACCGCACCTGTTCGCCCTGGCGGGACCTGCCGGGGGAACTCGGCTCCTTCCAGACGGCCCACGAACGCCTCATCAGGTGTGCCGTCGACGGTACCTGGGCACGGATCCTGGCCGCCGTCCTGGCCACCGCCGACGCCGATGACGACGTGGAATGGACGGTCTCGGTGGACGCCACCATCTGCCGGGCCCACCAGCACGCGGCTGGGGCTGTGAAAAAGGGGCCGCGCGACGGTCAGAACCCCACGCCCACGCACTCGAACGTTCTGGTGGCGGCCTGAGTACGAAAGTACATCTGGCCAGCGACAACCGGGCACGGCCGTTGGCCCTCCACGTCACCGCCGGCCAGGCGGGCGATGCTCCGGAATTCGAGGCCGTCATGGCCGGAATCCGCGTCCCCCGAAGCGGACTCGGCAGGCCCCCGGACTCGACCGGAGGCCGTCCTCGCGGACCGCGCCTATTCTTCGCGCGCGATCCGCAGCTGACCAGGTCGGACACCGACTGCGGAGAGGGCGAGCCGGAGGTCGGCCGCCAGGTTTCGACGCGAAGGCATGCAAGCAGCGCAACACCGTCGAACGGTGTATCAACCGCTTGAAGCAATGGCGTGGTCTGGCCATGCGCACGGACAAGCTTGCCCTGACCTACGAGGCTGCTTCGCACTTGGCAGCCATCCTGATCTGGTCCCGCTCGACGCGGTGATCAGAGCAGCTCGTGCACGACCAGGCGCGACTGCTTCCCCGAGAAAGCGCTTCGCAGGGCTCGGGCCTCACGGTTCCGGGCAGCGAAGACGCCTCGTTTGTCCACGTGCACGACCAGGACGTCATGGCTATCGATGACCTCGGAGATGCCCCGCGTCTGGATGGTGTCCCGCCAGGCTTCCGTGTTCCGGCCGAACCAATCCGGTAGTCCGCAAGGCTCAGCCACGGCGTCCCAGAAATCGTCGAGCGTCTCGATCGGCCTACCCCGCAGGTCGACCACCAGTTCCGACTCATTCCTCTTGGCCATCACGACAGAGTAGTCAGCGCGCTTCCGAGGCGTCGGAGTTCCAAACAGACAGGTCCTGGTTCGCCGCGAGCCAGGTCGTGGTGGGCGGGCCGTAAACCGGCGAGGCTGCCGAGGCGGGAGCCGCTGATCGGATCCCAGAACTCCAGGCCGGCCTGCGAGGAGGAGTACAGCAGGCCGTCCGCGGCGAAGAAGCGGCCGTCCGGGCCGCCGAACGTCGCGACTTCCTCGAATGTGCTCTCGCCGGCCTCACGGCCGAGGAGAAAGACCCGGGCACCCGGGACCACGGGCCCCTGGGTCCGGCCGGAGTCCCTCGGCGCACACGGCGGCCGCGCGCCGCAGCGCCGCGAGCGCGTCGCCCCCCGACCGTCACCGGCCGCCCGCCGACCCGGGGAGCCGGCCTGCTACCACCGCATCACACAGCGGGCTGTGGCCGGCGCAGTTCGGCCCGGCCGAAGAGGAGGGCGTAGCCGGTGGGGAGTTGGTGGAGGATGCGGGTGAGGAGGTCGGGGCCGGCGAGGCGGGTGACGACGGCGAGTACGGCGCCGGTGTCCCAGCGGGCGATGGCCGGGCTGGTGCCGGTGCGGGCGGCCAGGTCCTTGACGAAGCTCCAGCCGGTGAGCTGTTCGGTGGCAGGGATCTGGGCGGTCAGGGCCAGGGCGGCTTCGACGGGCAGGGCCTGGGCCAGGTCGACGCGTTCGTCTCCGACGAGCTGGCGGCCGAGGGCGGCGAGGACCGTGCGGACGGCGTCCTCGGCACGTTCGCGTGTGGGGTAGGCGCCTTCGTAGCGCACGCGTTCCAGCATCTGCTCGAACGTCATGGCGGGCTGGGCCTGGTGCGGTCGAGGCTGGTCGTACATGGTGCTGCGGTTGCCTTTCTCGTCGCGGGCTCGGTGTCCGGCCCGTTGCGGTGGCGTCGGACGTTCAGGTGGGCCGGGGGTGGCCGAAGAGGAGGTCGTAGCCGGGCGGGAGCTGGAGCAGGACGTCCCGCATGAGGATGTCTCCGGCTGCGGCGGCCGCGGTGGACAGGACCGCGCCTATGTCCCACAGGGCCGTCTTCTCGGTGGCGCCTTCGATCCAGGCAGCGGTGGCCCGCACGAAGCGTTCGGGGGAGAGCGGCTCCGCGGCCTGCAGGGGGTTGAGGAGGATCAGGGCGTAGGTCTCGGGGAGCCGGGCGGCGAGCTCGGCCCGCACGGTGCCGACCAAGTGGGCGCCCAGCAGGGCGAGGACGACGCGGGCCGCCCGTTCGGCTTCTTCCCGGGTCCGGTACTCCCCGCGTTCCCGGACATGGTCCAGGAACGCTTCCCAGCGCATCGACATGTCACATCACCTCCATGGGAGGGGTGAAAGGGGAAGGGGTGCGGAGGACGGGGTGCCGGAGGGGGATCGGGTTCCCCGTCCTCCGCCGCCGATGCCGGCCGGATCAGCCGGAGATCTGCTTGCGGCCGGACTCTCCGCCGATGGCGATCTTGCGCGGCTTGGCGCGCTCGGCGATCGGGATCCGCAGGGTCAGGACACCCGCGTCGTAGTCGGCTTCGATGCGGTCGGTGTCCAGGGTGTCGGCCAGCATGATCTGACGGGAGAAGACACCGAGAGGGCGCTCGGACAGTTCCATCTGTACGCCTTCGGACTTCTCCGCAGGCCGGCGTTCGGCCTTCACGGTCAGCATGTTCCGTTCGACGTCGATGTCGATCGCATCGGTGCTCACACCGGGGAGGTCGAAGGCGATCACGTACGCTTCGCCGTCGCGGTAGGCGTCCATGGGCATGACGGACGGCTTCGACCACGTGCCCGACGTACCCGAGAGCTGCTGAACGATCCGGTCCATCTCGCGGAACGGGTCGGTGCGCATCAACATCGCGAAACACCTCCAGTGGGTTCAGGCAGAAACTGCCAATGCGCTTCAACGTGCTTCCGTTGTAACATGTCATCGAAAAGATGACAAGCAAGACGTCATCTGGAGGATGACAGATCACGGAGACCGCCATGACCGAGGCCGCAGAGCCGACCCCACCCGTCACGTTCCTGGCCGCCGTCGCGGCACTGGAGACCATCCACCAGGCCGTCAAGGACGCGCAGCAAACCCCCACAAGCACGTCGGCAGCGGCACCGGCCGCGGGGCCGCACCCGGCCCTGGCCGCCCTGCTGATGCTCCGCGAGGTCCGCGAGCAGCTCGCCGGCTGGGAAACCGGCCTGATCGAGAACGCCCGCGGCCAGGGCGCCAGCTGGGCCGACCTCGCCGGCCCCCTCGGACTCGCCAGCCGTCAGGCCGCCGAACGCCGCTATCTCCGCCTGCGCCCCGGCAAGGCGGGAAGCACCGGCGAGGAACGCGTCCAGGCCACCCGCGACACCCGCGCCGCCGACCGCAGCGTGAACACCTGGGCCCGCGACAACGCCGCCGACCTGCGTCGCCTCGCCGGCCAGATCACCGCCCTGGCCGGCCTGCCCGCCGGCGCCGAGGGCGCCATCGACGACCTGAACCAGGCCCTCGCCGACAACGACACCGCCCGCCTCGTGCGCCCCCTGGCCGACACCAGGCCCCACCTGCGGCCCGAGGACACCGAGCTCGCCGAACGCATCGACGCCCTCACCCGCCACACCGACCAGCTCCGCCAGGACACCCACGACCGGCGCAACACGTGATCCGCAATAGATGATGAGCGGCACCGGCCCGGACGTGGGTCACCGCCCGCTCTCCGGGCGCCTGCTCTGTCCTTGCGCGGCGGTCGCGACGGCCGCAGGCTCCTGGTAGGCGCCCTGACCGAGTGGACCCGCTGTCGGATCGGGCAGGTGGACGGGCATGCGGCACCCGCGGAAGCCCGAGCTGCGCGATCGGGCAAGGAGCGCAGCACGGTGGTCCTGGACGTGCGGGGCATGGTCCGGGCCACTCAGCAGAAGCGGCCGAAGTCGCACCGCTGGCGCACGCGGGCCACGGGCCGGAGTGTTCGAAGGTTGAGGGGCCGTTGTCAGCGCGGCGCGCTTCACTGTCCGCCATGGAGCTCACGCAAACGGACGTCAACGATCTGCTGGCCCGACTCGGCCCCGGGACCAGCTACATGTACCTGCCCGGCGATCTGGACCTGCCGGACCTGGCCGACCTACTCGAAGGCAGGTATGGCGCCCCGCGCACCCTCATCCTCGATGGCTTCACCGATCCGACGGTCGACGATTCCAAGGGGGCCGCCCTCATCATCCCTTTCGAGGACCGAGCCGTGACGCTACGGGCGTGGGCGTACGGGGACCAGTGGATTGGCACGGGGACGGTGCGGGACGCCGAGGGGCCCGAGCGGTCGGTGCTGGTGATCGCTCCCAGAGAGGTGCCCCAACCCTCGGGCGTCGCTCCGGACGAGGACGGGGACATCGACTGGATGGAGCGGCTCAGACTGATCACCGGCTGGACACACTCCGACCAGCGGCCGGACATGGACTGGACGGAGATGGAGTCCCGCCTGGGCACCGCGCTGCCGAGCGACTACAAGCACATGGTCCAGACGTTCGGCAAGGGCGCCTTCGACGGATTCCTGGACCTGAACCAGGAGCCGTGGACGAGTCTCAGGGAAGACGGCCTGCTCATCTGGGCCGGCACGGAGCACGAGAACCTGTATTGCTGGAGGGCCGACGGCGGCGACCCCGACCGTTGGCCTGTCGTGGTCCGGTCCTTCGACGGTGAGGACGTCGCCTTCGACTGCCAAGCCGCCGAGTTCGTCTGCCGCATCCTCATCGATCCGCATCACCCGTTCACGATGGCCTGCTTCTTCGATACTCACTGGTTCATGAACTACGGGCACAGCGACTGACCGAGCCCTGCTGTCAACGGGATCCACAGCGCGGTTGGCGGTGCCTTCGGGGAGCAGGGCGGAAAACCCTGCTGTGGCCACCGCTCGGCGATCCCCGGCGTGCCCGGGCACAGCTGCTGTATCTCCTCGGGCCGGACCGGCCGGGGCCGGTGGTCAGCCTTCGACTCCGGTCGTGTGGTGCGCGGCACCAACGGGTTTGGATTCCGGGGAGCCGCGCTGGCGGAGGTAGATCGACAGGACGACCATGGCGGCGACGGCGAGGAGTTCGGACTGCCAGTTCTGCAGGGTCCGGTTCCAGAAGTCGGGGGTGACGATGTAGCCGCCCCAACTGAGTGGTTCTTCGAGCTGCCGCAGTTGCTGATCGTTGTAGGCGGCAGTGCCGGTGATGGACTGGGCCAGCCACGACAGCACGAACAGCAGCCCCATCACCGTGCCGAGAGAGCGGGAGTACAGCGTCTGGCGCCAGTCCTTTGTACCGGCCCAACGGGGCGAGTCGGCCCGCGCATGGTCGCCCATGCGCTGCTCCTCCTCACTCTCGGTGCCCGCCTCGTGGACCTTCTTCGACTCCGGCGAGCCGCGCTGGACGAGGTAGACGGTGCCGAAGATGTAGAGGAAGAACTGCAGGAACTCCGACTGCCAGTTCTCCGTCACGTCCACGGCGAAGTCCGAGGACGTCAGGTATTCGCCGAACGCGAGCGGCTGCAGTCCCTCCACCGTGAGCTGCTCGTTGAACTCCGCTTGACCGACGACGGCCTGGCAGGCCAGGACCACCAGGAACGCGGTGCCGAACGCCAGTGTCAGGCTGTTGTCCCGCCAGAAACTCCCCCGGTGTTCACGATCGTCGTTCATCGCTGGAGCATCCCGATGGTGATGAAGTAGCCGAGGCCGCCCAGGATCACGGCCAGGACGGCAACGAAGAGACCACGCACGTCACGCTCCTTTCACCCGGCATTGGTAGGGCTGGTCCGGGCGTGGCGTACAGCCGGCGGCCACGACCTTCCAGGCGCCGGTGAACTGCGACAGGAACAGGGTGTCGCCGGCCATCCGCACCATCGCCTGCCTGCCGTACGCGTCCACACTCTGCGGGCGGCCGGCCCGGGGCAGCTCCTCGCCCGCGAGCGCCCGCGCGCAGCCCTGCTGCTTGTCCTGTTCGAGCTGCTCACGGGTGGACGGAGCCAGCATGGTGCAGGCCCTGGCGTGGTCACCGACGGCCAGCGCCTCTTCGAACGCCGATCCCGCCCGGGCCGCGGCGTCTTCCCGCGCCGCGGGGCCCCCGCACCCGGCCAAGGCGAGGACGACCGCGCACAGCACCACCGTGCGCAGGCTGCGCGGGGACGTATGGTGCGGCCGTGTCACTTGGAGTCGGCGCTGGGCACGGCCAGCGGGTCCCGAGGCGCGTCGTCCTTCGCGGTCTGCATCTGATCGCCCAGCTCGGTGAGCCGGTTTCTGCCCATGGCCTTGCGGACGTCGGGGAACCAGTCCTGCTCCTCTTCCTCGACGTGGTGGCGTACCTGCTCCATCAGCACGCTCATCTTGGCCTTGAACCGCTCGTCGGCCGGATCCATGCCCTTGAGCTCGGACAGCATCCACACCACTGCGTGGTGCTCCTCGATGCTCTCCAGGATGTGATCGGTCGTATCGGGCGCGGCCTCGCGGGCGGCGGGGTAGAAGTACTTCTCCTCGATCCAGGCGTGCACGGTCAGTTCCTCGATGACCTTGTCGGCGATCTCCCGGCGCTCGGTGGTGTCGTCATCGTCGGTCTTCTCGAACTGCTTGAAGAGCTTCTCGACCGTCTTGTGGTCCTCGCGCAGCAGCACGATCGCATCCATGACCAGTCCCCTCGGCTCAGGTGTGGATACGGCTGTTGGCGCCGTCGTGGGCGTCGGCGTGTTCGTCGTCGAACCAGTAGTCCCCGGCCGCGAGGTAGCGGAAGGAATGCCTCGCGCGATTGGGCAGGGAAACCGTGGCGGCCCGGGTCCCGTCACCACGGGACGTCAGGGGGTGAGCGGAGGGGTTCCAGTGGTTGAAGTCCCCCACCACGCTGACAGGGCCGGGCGGGGTGCCCTCGGGCAGGACGAAGGTGACCTGGGTGCGACCCTTGAGCTGCTTGCGTTCGAGCAACGGAAACTCCCAGCGGAAGAATGCGGGACAGAGGCCCCCGCACCGTCACACAGGCACACCCGTACCCAGCCCTCCCCACGCCGCCCATAGCGGGGCAGTCACCCGGGCGGCCGCCGGACACCCACCCCCGCACGCGGTGCGCAGCCCGGCCGCCGCTCGCAGGCCATAGCGTGGCCGCACAGGCCTGAAAGGAGAAAAGGTGCAACCCCATGAAGGCGACGGCGGTGGAAGTGAAGCGATCGACGTCGAGGACGTCGGCGATGTCACCGTGGTCCGTCCCCACGGCGAGATGGACATCGCCCGCGCCACCGCCTTCCGCCAGGTGTTGCTGACCGCCCTGCAGACCGAGGTCCGTCCCCACGAAGTCTGCGTGGATCTCCAGCACCTGTTCTTCTGTGACTCCTCCGGCCTCAACGCACTTCTCAATGCCCGCGCCGTCGCCGATCAGACCGGGCAGCGGCTCTCTCTCGCCGCTCCGACCTCCCAGTTCATGCGCCTGCTGGAGATCACCGGCACCGACGATCTCTTCCCCATCGAGCCTGCGCCTCCCTCCTGATCCCGACGCGTCACGCATGCCCACCTGAACCACCCCGTCGCAGGCCGGTTCCCGTGCAGGTCCTGGAACAGCACGGGAACCGGTCTCATCCGGCCAGCGTGACCATCCGCCGATACTCCATCTGATCCGTCCGTCTGGCCGTGAGATGGACGCGGACATCCGGCAGGGACTCCTTCAGAGCGGTGTCGGTGTAGCCGTCCGTGTCGGCCTCCTCCTGCGGGACAGCACACACCACATCGCCAAGCGACCCCGGGGCGTGCGCTTTCACCGTACGCCCCCGCATTCCAGCTCACGGCGGCCGGAAATTGCCACGGCCTCCTTCAAAGACGCCGGCCGAAGGCCCCGGCAGGCGTAAGGCCGCTGGAGCGGGGAAGAAGCAACCGATACCAGCCTGGTCTGGTGGGAGACCCCGCGCCACCACACGGTCACCTGGGGTGGCTGACGGTTCGGTGCGGGTTGTCTTGTCCGGCTTTGCGCGGCCCGGCGCCGCGCGCTTGACGGCCGACTCCGCCCCGACCTCGGGGAGCCGACCGTGAGGGGCTCCGAGAAAGGGCGGCGCCGGCCGTGCAACCCCTCGACATCGCTGTCCGCGCGCATCCGAAGCGGACCATCGTGACTTTGGCAGGCACCATCGACATGGACACCTGCCCTTACTTCACCCAGGTCATCAACGCCCTGCACCTTGACGGCCGGACCCTGGTCCTGGACCTGACCGCACTCACCTTCATGGACTCCTCCGGCCTCAACGCCTTCCTCGCCCTCCGCCAACGTGCCGAAACCGAAGGCGGCAGTCTGTAACTGGTCTGCGTCCCCCCACAGGCCCTGCGCGTCCTCGACCTCACCGGCACCCGTACCCCGCCGCCCAACGCGGCCCCGGGAGACCTGCCACATCGTCTGACCCGCCCCCGGTAGCCGGCCTCCGCCGGAGTTCCACCCATGGGCCGCCCGGAGGAAGGAGTACACGGCCAACGGTGCCGCGAGGCCTGGTGGATCGGGGGGAAGGCCACCGGCCCCAGCGGCACCTACACCGCACCTGCCCCACATCCCCGCGCCGAACCGTCGCCGATGACGAGTCTGCTCCTGAACCCCCGGCTGCCCCGGGCTGAGGTAAGCCACCGAGCCGACGGAAGGTGCCTCCGTCGCGTCGGCCCGGTGGTGGCCGCCCCCGGTTTGCACGCCCCTCAGCGCCCCTCAGCGCCCATCTGCGGCCAGCAGCCGCAGCGCCTCCAGGGCGACGGTGGCGGCTCGGCCGATGCCGTCGGCTACCACTCGGCGGTGCGGGTTGTAGCCGCCGGTCGCCTGCTCGTCCACGAGTTCGTCGGCGTTCGCCCCGTCCACCACCAGCACTCCCCCTGCGGTCAGTCCGCGCAGCGAGGCCGTCACCAGCAGGGCGGAAAGTTCCATCTCGATCGCGACGACGCCGGCTTTGCCGTAGTCGGTGAAGGGGATGAGGCCGGGCTGGAAGGCGGCGCGCGTCCAGACGACGCCGCGGTGGTGGGGAACGCCCGCGTCGCGGGCCGCCCGCTGGAGCGCCAGTACCGCCTCGGGCGTGGACACCGCGGGATACTCCGGTGGCAGCAGCTGCCCGGTGACCCCGTCGTCGCGTATCGCCGCCTCCGCGATCACCAGGTCTCCGTCGGCGGTGCCGGGCCGGATCGCCCCCGCCGTGCCGAGCCTGATGAGGGTGCGCACACCCGCGTCGGCCAGCTCCCGGAAGAGCAGGACGGCCCCGGGGGCGCCGACCCCGTGCGAGGCGACCGCCACCGGAAGTCCTTGCCGGCTCCCGGTGAAGAGACGGAATTCGCGGTGGTGGGACACCTCCTTGGCGTCTTCGAGCAGTCCCGCGACGGCTTCGGCCCGGGCCGGGTCGCCGACGACGAGCGCGTGGGCCGGGAGGCCGGTGCGCGGGATGCGGGTGAGGGGTAGCAGTTCTTGTGTCATACGACGGCTCCGGTAGTACGGCGGCCGGCACGGCGGCGGCCGGCGGTGGTCAGGAAGAGGGCCGCGAGCGTGACGGCGTACGGTGCGGCGTCCGTGGCCTGCTGCGGGAGGCCGAGGCCCTGCAAGCGGAAGCCGGCCGCTTCGGTGACGGCGAAGAGCAGGGCCGCGAGCAGCACTCCGACGGGTGCGGCGCGGCCGAGCATGACGGCGACCACCGCGATCCAGCCGCGGCCCGCGGTCATGTTCTCCGAAAACAAGGTGACGTTACCGAGGGCGAGTTGGGCGCCGGCCAGACCGCACAGAACGCCGGCGGCCAGGACCGCGCCGTAGCGGTACTTGACGGGGCTCACTCCCAGTGCCGCCGCGGCGTCGGGTGCTTCGCCGACCCCGCGCAGCCGCAGCCCCCACACGTGTCGGGACAGCGTGAAGGCGGTGAGCAGGGCGGCGGACCAGCTGAGGTAGGCGAGGGGTGACTGGCCTCCGATCAGCGGGAGTCCGGTCAGCCGGGGGTCGTCGAAGGTGCCCCGCACGCCGAAGACCGTACGCAGCAGGAAGCCGGTGAGTCCGACGGCGAGGAGGTTCATGGCCACGCCCAGCACCACCGCGTCGCCGCGCAGCGTCACCGCGCCCACGGCCAGGATCAAGGAGTACGCGGCGGCGGCGAGCGCTGCCGCGAGCACTCCGAGCCACGGGCTCCCGGTGAACCAGCTGGTGGTGACGGCGCTGAAGCAGCCGATCAGCATCATGCCTTCGAGACCGATGTTGAAGACGCCCGCCCGTTCGCAGATCGCGCCGCCGAGCGCGGCGAGCAGGATCGGGGTGAGCGCGCGCAGCACCGAGAGGAAGAGGTCGGATTCGAGGGACATCAGGCAGCCTTCCCGTTCTCTTGCCCGCGGCGTCCGGTCCGGCGCCAGGTCATCCGGAGCCGGGAGGCGAGCAGGACGATGACCAGGGCCTGCAACACCTGCGTCAGTTCGCGCGGCACCTCGGTGGCCCGCTCCATGCTCAGCCCGCCGACCTGCAGGACGGTGAAGAAGAGCGCGGCGAGCACCGTGCCGAGGGGAGCGGCGGCGGCGAGCAGCGCCGCCGTGAGACCCGTCCAGGTGTAGCCGGGCGCGGTGAGCGCGCCGTCGAGGAAGCGGTACGGGAAGCTCAGTACTCCGATCGCTCCCACCAGTCCCGCGATCGCGCCGGATGTGGCCATCAGCCGCAGGGTCAGTCGGGCCCGGTCCACGCCGGCATAGGCGGCGAAACGCGGATTGAGGCCGGTCATGCGGACCTCGTAGCCGGCGCTGGTACGCGCGTCGACGAAGGAGTGGGCGATGGCTGCGGCGATCACGAGGAGCAGACCGACGGTCACCGTGGTCGACCCGAACGCGGGCAGGGCCACGCCTTCGGCGAGCCGTCTGGTCTGCGGCAGGCTGGAGCCGGGCTCTTTCAGCGGGTACCGCACCAGGTAGGAGGCGAAGGAGACCGCGGGATAGGACAGGAGCAGGCTGCTGACCAGCAGGGGGACTCCGAGGCGGGTCTCGCACACCGCGGCGAGTACGGCGTACGCGGCTCCGGCCGCCATGCCGGCGAGGAGGGCCGCGGCTACGGCGAGGGGTGCGGGCAGCGGTGCGTAGAGGCCGGTGACGGTGGCGGTGAGGCCGCCGAGCACCAGTTGTCCGTCGCCGCCCAGGTTGACGATGCCGGCGCGCAGCGGCACGGACAGTGCGAGGGCCATGCCCAGGACGCTGGTGCCGGTGGTCAGGGTGGCCGCGAGCCCGTCGGGGCCGAGGGATCCGCTCAGGACGGCGCCGTACGCGGTGAGCGGGTCCGCCCCGGTCGCTGCCAGGAGGAGCGTTCCGACGAGGAGGGCCGCGACGACGGAGGACAGGACGGGTGAGCGCGCCGCGGACGCGAGGGGCGAGGGGGTGGCCGATGTGGTCATGTCAGTTCGCCGTTCCCGCCCCGGCCATGGCGAGGCCCAGGCCGTGTTCGTCGGCGTCGTCCCGGGTGTGGGAAGCCGAGATCCGGCCTTCGTACATCACCAGGATCCGGTCCGAGAGGCTGCGGATCTCGCTGAGTTCGGCCGAGACCAGGAGCACCGCGTGGCCCGCGTCCCGGCAGGCGATCAGCTGTTCGTGGATCTGCTGGATCGCGCCGACGTCCACGCCGCGGGTGGGTTGTTCCACCAGGAGGAGTGGGGCGTCGTGGGCGAGTTCGCGGCCGACCAGCAGCTTTTGGAGGTTGCCGCCGGACAGTGCGCCCGCCGGGGTCCCGGGTGAGGGGGTCTTGATGCCGAAGCGTTCGATGAGGGAGCGGGCGTGTGCGCGCAGGGCAGCGGGACGCAGCAGTCCGTGTCGGGTGGCCGGCGGCCGCCGGTGGTGTCCCATCGCCAGGTTGTCGGCCACCGAGGCGGCGGGAGCGGTGCCCACCGCCGCACGGTCCTCCGGTATGTAGGCGAGGCCGGCGGCACGGCGGGCGGCCGGTGAGGCGTGGGTGATGTCGTGCCCGGTGAGCTCGATGCGTCCGGCCTCGACGGGGCGCAGCCCGGCGAGGGCCTCGATCAGCTCGCTCTGGCCGTTGCCCGCGACGCCGGCGATGCCGACGATCTCGCCGGCGCGCACGGTCAGGTCCACCCCACGGACTCCCGAGACGGACAGCACGACCTCGCCGGGGGTCCCGGGCGGATGGACGCGGTCCAACTCGACCCGGCGGCCGGTCATCGCCCCGGCGATCTCGGCCGCGGTGGTGTCGGCGGTCCGCAGTCGGGCCGTGACCCGTCCGTCGCGCAGCACCGTGACGTTGTGGGCGCCCTCCAGTACTTCATGCAGTTTGTGGGTCACGAGGATCACGGAACGCCCCTGGGCGGCAAGAGATTCGAGGACCGCGAACAGCCGGACTGCCTCGTCGGGCGTGAGGACGGCCGTCGGCTCGTCGAGGATCAGGACGCGGGCACCGCGGTACAACAGCTTCAGGATCTCCACCCGCTGCCGTACTCCGACGGGCAGGTCGCCGACGCGCGCGTCGGGGTCGACGGGCAACCCGTGTTCCTCGGCGAGTTCGCGGACCCGTCGGCGCGCGGCCGCCCGGTCGAGGAGGCCGAACCTGCGCGGCTCGGCCCTGAAGACGACGTTTTCGGCGACGGTCAGCGAGTCGAAGAGCCGGAAGCTCTGGTGGACCATGCCGAGTCCGGCGGCGATCGCGTCGGCCGGGCCGGAAAAGTCCACCTCGCGCCCGTGGATGCGGATCGTTCCCGCGTCCGGCCGCTCCGTCCCGTAGAGGACGGACATGAGGGTGGACTTCCCAGCGCCGTTCTCCCCCATCAGGGCGTGGATCTCGCCGCGCCGCACGCTGAGGTCGACGGCGTCGTTCGCGAGCGTGCCGGGGTACCGCTTGGTGATTCCTGTGAGCTCGACGACCGTCTCTGCGGGGTCACTTGGCGGCGGGGTCATCAACCTTCAGCTCTCCGGAGACGATCTGGTCACGCAGCCTCTTCACCTGGTCCAGGACCGGGGCGTGCTGGGCGATGACGCACTGGGAGTCGACGACGCCCTGCTCCAGGCCGGTCAGGCTGATGCCGCCCTCCTTGAGCCCGTACGAGACGATCTGGCCGCCCTTGCCGCCGATCGCCTGCTCGATGCCCTTCTCCACGGCGACATCGGTCTTCTTGATGACGTTGTCGACGACGGTGCCGGGCGCGGAGACGCACTGGTTGACGTCCACTCCGTACGCGAAGGCGCCCTTGGCCTTCGCCGCCTCGAAGACGCCGTAATTGCCGGCGGCCGCGGCCGCCATGAGCTGGTCCGTCCCACCCGAGATCAGCGAGCTCGCCTGCTCCTTGGCGCGGGCGGAGTCGTTGAAGGGCGACTGGCCGCCGACGAATCGGGTGGCCGCCTCGCTCGCGGGCGCGGTCTTCTTCGCCCCGGCCGCGAACGGTTCGCTGTACCGGCGGAACTGGGGGGTGTCGAGCACGTCGACCGCCCCGACCTTGCCGCTCTTGCTCAGCAGTCCGGCCTCGGCTCCGGCCAGGAACACTCCTTCGTGCTCCCGGAAGACGGCGCAGCTCACGTTCGCGTACGTCTGCTTGGTGCAGGCGTCGACCACCAGGAAGCTCTGGTCGGGGTGGGCTTCGGCCTGCTGGGCGACGAGGTCGGCGAATTCGAAGCCGACCAGGACGATCACCTTGGGCTTGGCGTCCACCGCGGCCTGGACGTTCTGCTGCCGGGAGGCCGCGTCGGTGGACTCGTACACCTTCGAGCTGCCGGAGCGCGCTCCGGCCGCCGCCTTCACGCCGTCCACCGCGAGCTTGAGGAATTCGTTCTGTCCCACCGCGTCGGGGGTGACGAGCGTGAACGCCGGGCCGGCGCTCTTGCCGTCCTCGTCCTTCTTCGCCGCCGCGGCATTGCAGCCGGTGGCGAGCAGGGCCCCTCCTGCCACGGCGGCGGCGAGTCGAAGGGCGCGGGTACGGGATCTCCGGGACATGGAGGTGCCTTCCAGGACGGTACGGGGGTACGGCAGTACGGGGGGATGCGCGAGGCACGCGGCCGCTCGTGGATGAACGGCGCGCGAAGTGTGTGAAATCGATGTGAAATCAGACGAGTTGTGAAAGCCTCGTCAGGCGTCCGGTGACGGAGCGGTCAGCCGCGACAGGCGTCGCTGGCGCACCGGCCGTAGTCGAGGTAGCGGCGCAGCGTCAGCAGCATGTGCGCTCTCCCCCCGGACTACCGTGCAACAGATCGTTGAGGCCAGGAGAGTAACACCCGGGTGCGTGTGACCGGTTCACCGTCTCGAACTGTGGTTCCCCGCCTCCTGTACGGTGACGCGCACCCCTCCCCCCTTTCTGCTTCGAGCTTTGGAGTGCACTGCCATGACCAGGGAACTGCGTGCCGTCGAGTGGGTCGGTGACGGCCTCGCGCTGATCGACCAGACCGCTCTGCCGCATCGCAAGGAGGTGCTGCACGTCGCGGACGTGGACGCTCTGGTGGATGCGATCGTGCGCCTCGTGGTGCGCGGAGCCCCGGCCATCGGGGCGGCCGGAGCCTACGGGGTGGCCATCGCGCTGCTGCAGGGGGAGCGCGAGGGCTGGGACCGTACGCGCATACGCGAGGAGGTCGCCCGGATCCGGGCGGCGCGACCGACGGCGGTCAACCTGGCCGTCTCCGTCGACCGGGTACTGGCGGCACTGGACGGCGGGCTGACGGCGGTCCTGGCCGAGGCCGCCGCCGTGCAGCGCGAGGACGTGGAAGCCAATCACGCCTTGGGCGCGCACGGCGTCGACTGGCTGCTGAAGCGACTCGACGAGGACCGTCCGCTGCGCATCCTGACGCACTGCAACACCGGCGCGCTCGCCACGGCCGGCTGGGGCACCGCGCTCGGAGTGATCCGTGAACTCCACGCTCGCGGGCAGTTGGAGACGGTGTACGCCGACGAGACCCGGCCGCTCCTGCAGGGAGCCCGGCTGACCGCCTGGGAGCTGGCCGAGGAGGGCATCGCGCACTACGTCCAGGCCGACGGCGCGGCCGCCGGAACCATTCTGCGCGGGGAGGTCGACGCCGTGGTGGTGGGCGCCGACCGGATCGCCGCGAACGGCGACACCGCGAACAAGGTCGGCACGGTAGCCCTCGCTCTGGCGTGCGCGCACGCGGGCATCCCGTTCCTCGTGGCCGCACCCACCACGACGGTGGATCTGGCCACGGTGAGCGGCGAGGACATCCCCATCGAGCTGCGCGGCGAGGAGGAGGTGTTGGAATGGGCGGGCGTCCGTACCGCTCCGGCCGGTTCCCGCGGCCACAACCCGGCCTTCGACGTGACACCGGGCAGCCTGGTGACGGCGCTGGTCACCGAGCGCGGCGTACTCGAGGTGTCGGCGGGCGAGCTCCCCTCGGACCACCTGGTCTGACGCGGGGCACGGCTCGGGGGCGCTCCCCGCGCGGGAAGCGCCCTCGGCACCGCGGCACGAAGGACGTGCGATCAGCCCGTCGTCAGCCTCAACTCCAGCTCCAGCAGCCATTCCACGACCTCGGTGTGGTGGCGTGCCTGACGCGGCGAGTCGCCCCACGCGTACAGGCCGTGCCCCGCCACGACCACCGCCGGCATCCGCGGATCGCGAGCGGCTTCCAGCCGGTCCCCCAGGACCCGCATGTCCTGACTGTTGGCGATCACGGGCAGGGTGATCTCCTCCCCCTCCGCCGGATGGCCGACGCCCTTGAGCATCTCCAGGTCCTTCAGAACGATGCCGCCCGGCTGCTTGCGTCCCATGAGCACGGAGGCGACCGTGTGCACGTGCACCACCGCGTTCGCACCCGTCAGGCGGGCCACGCGCGCGTGCAGCTCCGCTTCGGCGGACGGCTTTCCGCCGCTCAGCGCCGCACCCTGCTCATCGACCAACACCACATCATGCGCCGCGAGTTCACCCTTGTCGTGACCGCTCGCCGTGACGGCCAGCCGGAACGGGTCGCGGGAGAGGAGTACCGAGAGGTTGCCGGAGGTGCCGCGCATCCAGCCGAACGAGGCGAAGCGCGCCGCTTCGGCCGCCAGCACCGCACCCGCCTGCTCCAGGTCGGTCGACGTCGTCATGCTCCGCTCCCCCGTACATCGATGTGCTCGAAGGTCTCTGCCTCCGCGTGTCCTTGCAGGTCCTGCGCGTAGTACGGCTCCTGCGGCCTGCGCACAGCCACGGTCCGCCAGCCCGCCGCCCTGGCCGCGTCCAGCTCGCCCGGGCGGTCGGAGAGGAACAGCAGCCGGTCCGGGGAGATCCCGCTGTCCGCGGCGATCGTGCGGAAGGAGCCGGCTTCCAGCTTCGGGCCCGCGTTGCGGGTGTCGTACCAGCCGGTGACGAGCCCGCGCAGATCTCCCTCGGGGCTGTGCCCGAACCACGCCCGCTGCGCGGCCACCGATCCGGACGAGTACACGTACAGGCGCAGGCCCTCCGCGTGCCAGCGTCTCAGGGCGGGCACCACGTCGGCGTAGAAATGGGAGACGAGCTCGCCCCGTGCGAACCCCTCGGCCCACAGCACTCCCTGAAGGGTCTTCAGCGGCGTCACCTTCCGGTCCTCGTCGAGCCAGGCGTTCAGCGCCTGCTCGATCCGTGCCGGGCCCGCGTCCGGCTCGCCCAGCTCCGTGCGCACCTGGGCCAGGGCGCGCGCCACCTCCAGCTCGTCGGACCGCTCGGCGAGCAGGGCTCCGAACCGCTCGCGCGCGTACGGGTAGAGCACGTCGACGACGAAGCCGGTGGCGCTCGTGGTGCCCTCGACGTCCAGCACCACGGCGTCCACCACTCGGCTCACGCCGCGCCCTGCCCCGTGATCGTGTCGAAGTCGGGGAAGCGCCGCGAGATCCCGCTGCCGGTGAAGGTGCCGATCCAGCCGTCCTCCTCGTGGAAGAAGCGGATCGCGGTGAAGGCGGGCCGGGTACCCATGTCGAACCAGTGCGTGGTGCCCTTCGGCACGCCGAGGAGGTCGCCCCGCTCGCACAGCACCGCGTGCACTTCCCCTCCCACGTGCAGGTAGAAGATGCCGGAGCCCGCGACGAAGAAGCGCACTTCGTCATCGTCGTCGTGCGTGTGCTCCTCCAGGAACTTCGTCCGCGCGGCCTTCGCCTTCTCGGCGAAACCGGGGTCGTCGTCACCGGGGTGCAGGGCGACGACGTCGACGGTGGCGAAGCCCTCCGTGGCGGTCAGCCGGTCTATCTCGGCCCGGTAGGCGCTGAAGACGGCATCGCTGTCGGCGTCGGGCGCCAGGTCCTCGCGTACCGGCCAACGCTCGTAGCGGACCCCGATCGGCGCCAGGGCGGCGGCGATCTCGGCAGGCTCGGAAGTACGGCGTACGACGGTCTCGGGACCGCTCTCCGGCCAGGTCGTCAGCAGCGTCACGGAATGCTCCGGGGGATGAGATGGGTGCGGGGGTGGGCTCCTCGACGGCCCGACCCCGGCCCGATTCTCGCCGCCCGTTGTTGCCACAGCATGGCGGCCGTATGGCAGGTGCCACGGGTGGCCGGCCCCGCGCGCGTGACCGCCCCGCCATACCGCGCGTGCCATCGAGGACGGCACGGACTCCTACCGCCTTGCCACCAACCGCGCCCGCGAAGGAATCGAGACGAGCCGTCGTACCCGGCGGGGTGGCGCGGCCGTGCGCCGGTCCCCTCACGACCGCACTCGTGCACGAGCAGGTAGTGGTCCAGGACGCCGGCCGTGGGCCGGCCGGCCGCGTGCCGCGGAGTCTCCGGTCGGCCTGGGCCGTGGTCGCGGTCGGCCGGGCGGCCTGGATGTCTTCTCCGACCTGCGGCCCCGCGACAGAGCCGGCGCCGGGAGGGGTCGCCCGTCGGCTTCGCACAACCGTCATTGCCCCGTAACGCCGGATCGTTGACCGGTCTTCGTGCGCTTGCGAGCATCGGAGCTTGAGGTTGTCGGACTGGCCCCAGCGCCGGTACCCCCGGTTTCCGGGGCCGCCGTGCCGCCGTACCGCCGTGTGACCGACCCGGACCGAGGATCACCGATGCGACCAGCGCTCATCGCGACGCCGGGCGGGAAGACCGCCGCCGACCAGTCCGACGGTGCGACCGCCGTACTCCGGGCCGTACTGCACGGGGGCCCGCTGGCGCGCACCGCGATCATCGGGGAGACGGGGCTCAGCCCGGCCGCCGTGTCGCGGCACTCGGCCGAACTGCTCGCGATGGGGCTGGTATGGGAACCGCCCGAGCCCTCGCGGCGGCCCCGGCCGGGCCGGCCCCGCATCCCGCTGGACATCGAGACCTCGCACCACGTCGCGGTGGGCGTGCACATCTCGATGGCGCGGCTCACCTTCTCGCTCACCGATCTGCGCGGCGGTGTCATCGCGCACGAGCGTGTGCCCAGGCAGCCGCAGCACGGCGCCGCCCTGCACGACGTCGCCGCCCGGCTGCCCGGCTTTCTGCGCCGGTACGCCGGCGGCCGCTCCGTGCTCGGCCTGGGGGTGGTCACCGGCGGCTGGGTCGACCCGGACGCCGGGGTCCTCGTCGAGAACTCCGCCCTCGGCTGGCGTGACATCCCGCTGCGGCGCACGCTGCAACGGACGGTGGGGCTGCCGGTCCATGTGGAAGGCCACGCGCGGGCGTTGGCCCACGCGGAACTGCTGTTCGGCGCGAGCCGCGGCGGTGACCTGGTGCATGTGTTCGTCGGCAACGCCGTGGACGCGGCGATCGCCACCGGCGGCGTCCTCCTCCAGGGCCGCCGGTCCGGCGCCGGAGGCATCGCCCACCTGCCCGTCCCGGGCTCGACCGAGCCCTGCCCGTGTGGTCGTACCGGCTGTCTGCAGGCCACCGTCTCCGACCGGGCCGTCGCGCAGCGCGCCGTCGCGGCGGGCATCATCCCGCATCCCGACCTACGACTGCTCGTACGCGCCGCTCTGGCGGGCGACGCGCGTGCGATGGAACTGTGCCGCGCCCGGCTGCGGCTCATCGCGCACGCGGTACGTCCTCTGCTCGACCTGATCAGTCCGGACGCCCTGGTGCTGACCGAGTCCGCCACCCTCCGTCTCCCGCAACTGCTGGACGAGTTGATCGACGAACTGGAAAGCGACGGCGACCAGGTGCGTGTCGGATCCTTCGGTACGGACACGCTCGCGGTGGCGGCGACCGCGCCGGTGCTCGCGGCCGTCTACCGGGACCCGCTGGGACTGCGCACGGCCGGCAGCGCCCGGTGAGCCGAAGCGGGCCGGCGGGGATTCTTCCGCACCGACACAAAACATTGTCCGCACCGGCACCGCGGCAGCAGACTCCTCCCATGGACGCACAGCAGAGGGCCACGATCCGGGCAGCCGCAGGTCGGCACCCCGTGAACGCCTTCCGCGTGCACCACTTCGCCGGATTGGGCTGTCGCGCCCGCTGACCGGCGTTCCGCCGACGCGCCCCCGCGCGGCCGCACCGCGGCGTTGACCGCCGCCACCGGCGCACACCTCTTCCCCCGGACTCCGGCCCGGCACCGGATCGACCTCCGGCCCGGCGTCTTCCACACCTGCCGGCTCCCACCCGTCGGGTGAACTCCGCGCGCCCCGATGCGGTCACCGCCACCGGCGCCGTATCCGCCATGCCCGAAAGGACCCCTGCCCATGAGCACGCTCTCCGTCCGCCCCGTCGCCGGTCACATCGGCGCCGACATCGACGGCGTGGACCTCGCCCGACCGCTGTCCGCCGAGACCGTCGAAGGGATCAAGCAGGCCCTCCACCGCCACAAGGTCGTCTTCTTCCGGGGGCAGCAACTCGACCACTCCTCCCAGATCGCGTTCGCCCGCCACTTCGGCGAGCTCACCTACGCCCACCCGCACGACGACGCCCCGCCGGAGGACCACCCGGAGATCTTCACCATCGATCCGCGCCGCTTCGAGGAGCGCTACGGGAAGAACTTCCGGGACGAGTACCGCAAGCGTCAGTACAGCTACTTCGACGGCTGGCACACCGACGTCACCGCCGCCGTGAATCCGCCCGCCGGCTCCATCCTGCGCGCCGAGAGCGTTCCGGAGTTCGGCGGCGACACGCAGTGGACCAACCTCGTCGCCGCGTACGAGGGACTGTCCGCCCCGGTCCGGGCGTTCGTGGACACCCTCCGCGCCGAGCACCGGTACGGCGGCAGCCGGCCGGTGGCCGCGGACGGCGAGTACGCCCGCCGCGTCAACGACAACCTGCTCGTGTCCGTGCACCCCGTGGTGCGGGTGCACCCCGAGACCGGGGAGCGCGCGCTCTTCGTCAACCCCGGGTTCACCAGCCACATCGTGGGCGTCACCGCCGCCGAGAGCAGGCGCATCCTGGACCTGCTGTACGCCGAGATCACCCGGCCCGAGTACACGGTGCGCTTCCGCTGGGAGCCCGGACACGTGGCGTACTGGGACAACCGGGCCACCGCGCACCTCGCCCCGCGCGACCTGGAACACCTCGACGTCGAGCGCCGGCTGCACCGGGTCACGCTGATCGGCGACGTCCCCGTGGGACCGGACGGGCAGGAGTCCGAGCTCGTCGCCGGACGCCCCTTCACCGCCGAACACCGGGTCGCCGTCGCCTCCTGACCCCGCCGGAGACAGGCCGCCGGCGCCGTCCGCACGGCGCCGGCGGCGACACCGCCATACCGCGCATCCGTCATTGCGCCGAACACGCAAAGGTCCCCCAGTACCGCCATGTCTGCATATCTCTCAAGACCGTTGAACCGCCGAGGATTCATCGCCCTGGGCAGCGGTGCGCTGCTGACGCTCGCGGGCTGCGCCTCCTCCGATCAGTCCGATCCCACGACGCGCGGCGCGCTCCCGACCCTGTCCCCCGACAAGAGCACCACCCTGCGCATCGGAGTCAGCACGGCGCAGGTCCAGCTGGCCGCCGAGCCGTCGCTCGGCCCGCCGCCGTTCTCCGTCGAGTGGGTCCGGCTCAACGGCGGGCCGGAGACCATTCAAGGATTCCGTGCGGGGGCGGTCGATCTGGCCGCCAACGCGGGGATGCCGCCGATCCAGGCCCATGACATCGGCGTCGACGCCAAGATCGTCGCCATCTCCCACAACACGGCGGTCAACTACATCCCGACGACACGGCCGGGCAGCGACATCAGGACGGTGAAGGACGTCGTCGGCAAGAAGATCGCCTTCTCCCAAGGGCAGGCGCAGGGCGTCACGATCCTGAAGTGGCTGAAGGACAACGGGATCTCCCACAAGGACGTGACCCTGGTGCCCCTGCCGAGTTCCCAGTTCCTGACCGCTCTCCAGGGCAAGCAGGTCGACCTCGCGCCGCTGACCGAGCCGTCGCTGACGAAGTACCTGAAGCAGTACGAGAAGGACGGCGCGCGGACCCTGCCCATCGAGGTGCAGGACCTGCTGAGCCTGCTGTGGGCACCCACGTCGGTGCTCGCCGACGACCGGAAGGCGGCCGCGATCCAGGCGTTCATCCCCCTCTGGGTCAAGGGCAACAACTGGGCCTGGGAGAACCCCGAGAAGTGGATCGACTCCTACTACGTCAAGGACCAGGGCGTCACCAAGGAGGACGGCGAACGGATCGTCACGTCACGCAAGAAGCCGCTGTACCCGGAGAACTGGGACTCCTCCATCGCCTGGGAGCAGTCGGTCGCCGATCTCATGTCCGGCGCGGGCTTCGTCAAGGGATTCGACGTCAGCGTGCTGTTCGACCGGCGGTTCGAGCGCGTCGCCGCGCAGTCCGCACCCGCCGAGTACCGCGGGCAGGCCTGAGATGGGCGAATACCTCTGGTACATCCCGAACACCGTCGAACCCGGTCACCGCGGCGACGACACTCCTGACGGCTGGGACACGCTCGACCACTCGACGGAACTGGCGCGGGCGGTCGAACACCACGGCTGGGCAGGGGCCTTGCTGGGCACCGGCTGGGGGCGACCGGACACCTTCACCGTGGCGGCCTCCCTCGCCGCCCGCACGACGACGTTCAAGCCGCTCATCGCGATCCGGCCCGGGTACTGGCATCCCGCGAACTTCGCCTCGGCTTCGGCCACGCTCGACCGGCTCAGCCAGGGCCGCGTCCTGGTCAACATCGTCAGCGGACTCGACGACGCCGCGTCGTACGGCGACGGCGAGTTCGACCAGTCGCGCCGCTACGAGCGCACGCTCGAGTTCCTCCAGTTGGTCCGCCGCCTGTGGGACGAGGAGGAGGTGACCTTCCACGGAAAGCACTACCGGGTGGACAACTCCACGGTCCGCCCGCGCCCTTGGGGCGCCGAACAGGGACTCCACCCCCGGCTGTACTTCGGCGGCGCCAGCGCGGCCGCCGAACGGGTCGCCGCGCAGGAGGCCGACGTCCAGCTGTTCTGGGGCGAGCCGCTGGACGGCATCGCCGGGCGGATCGACCGGCTGCGCGCGCTCTCCGAGACGGTGGGGCGCACACACCGGCCGCTGGAGTTCGGGCTGCGCATCACGACGCTCGTCCGCGACACCTCGCAAGAGGCGTGGCGCGCGGCGGAGGAGAAGGTCGCCCGCATGGCGCAGCAGGGACCGCGCGCCCGGGAAGCGTTCCGCCGCCATACGGCGGTCGGCCAGCAACGCCTCCTGGCCCTGGCGGAACGGGGCGACGTCCTGGACACCTGCCTCTACACGGCGCCCGGCCGCTACGGGGGCGGCGGTGCCGGTACGACGTGGCTGGTCGGCTCCGCGCAGGAGGTCGCCGACGCCCTGCGGCGGTACCGGGCTTTGGGCGTGACCCACTTCGTGCTGTCGGACACCCCGTACAAGCAGGAGATCGCCCGGATCGGCGACGAGCTGCTCCCCCTGCTGAAGGAGCCCGACCCAACCGGTCCGGCTTCCCCCACCGGAAGCCGGCGGCTGCCGGCCACTCGACCGACGGAGGCTCCGGCATGACCGCAGTGCTGCACGACACCACGTCCCTGCGCGCCGTGTACGGCGCGTTCCCCACCGGCGTCACCGCGATCGCCGCCCTGATCGACGGAGCTCCGGTCGGGCTGGCGGCCAGCTCCTTCACGACGGTGTCCCTCGCGCCGCCGCTCGTCTCCGTCTGCATGGCGCACACCTCGAGTACCTGGCCGGTGCTGCGCCGTGCCGGGCGCCTGGGCATCAGCGTGCTCGGCGCGCACCACGGGCCGCTCTGCCGACGCCTCGCCGGTCCGAGTGACGAGCGGTTCGAGGGGGCCGCGTGGCGGACCACACCGGACGGCGCGGTCCTGCTGGAGGGCGCGGGTGCGTGGCTCGAGTGTTCCGTCGACGACGAGGTGCGCGCCGGGGACCACGACATCGTCGTGCTCCGCGTCCACGACCTGCGCCTCGACGAGGCCGTCGATCCCCTCGTCTTCCATGCCGGCACGTTCCGCTCGCTCACCCCCGTATCCGGGAGCCACGATGAACGTTGACATCTCCACCCGTACGGGCGCAGGCCCGGCCACCGTGGACGGCGGACCCCGCGAGGCCCCAACGGCCACCGCGCCCCCGCCGGGGCCGGACCAGGAAGCCCGCGGGCTGGTCCCCGCGCTCCAGCGACGCCTCGGGCGCGGCCAGCAGATCCCGTTCGGCCGGCTTCTCGGCCCGCTGCTGGTCATCGTGGTCTGGTGGGCCGCCTCGGCAGCCGGATGGCTGGACCCGCGCAAGCTGTCGTCCCCCTCGTCGGTCCTGACCTCCGCCCAGGAACTGTGGACCAGCGGACGGTTGCAGGACAGCGTGCAGACCTCGCTGACCCGTGCGCTCCTCGGGCTGCTCATCGGGGTCGCGGCGGGCGTCGTGCTGGCCCTCGCGTCCGGGCTGTCCCGCATCGGTGACGCGTTCGTGGACGGCACGCTGCAGGTCAAGCGCTCCATCCCCAACCTCGCCCTGCTCCCCCTGCTGATCCTGTGGCTCGGCATCGGCGAGACGATGAAGGTCGTCGTCATCGCACTCGGTGTGCTGGTGAGCATCTACATCAACACGCACGCGGCGTTGGTCTCCATCGACGCGCGCTACGTGGAACTCGCCGAGGCACAGCGGCTCTCCCGCCCGCAGTTCCTGCGCAAGGTCGTGCTGCCCGCCGCGCTGCCCGGCTTCTTCACCGGCCTGCGGCTGGCCGTGACCGCGGCCTGGCTCGGGCTGATCGTGGTCGAGCAGATCAACGCCACATCGGGCATCGGCTACATGATGTTCCAGGCCCAGCAGTACGCGCAGTCCGGGATCATCCTCGTCGGCCTGGTGCTGTACGGCACCTTCGGGTTCGCCTCCGACGGCCTCGTCCGCCTGGTCGAGGGGAGGGTGCTGTCGTGGCGTCGTACGATCACCGCCTGAGCGGCGCCGCGGCGGCCCCGGCCGTGGAGCGCGCCGCCGTCCGCATCAGCGGCCTGACCCGGTCCTTCGGGGACCGCCACGTGCTCGACGACGTCGACCTGACGATCGGCCACGGCGAGTTCACGGCGCTGCTGGGACGCAGCGGGTCGGGCAAGAGCACGCTGCTGCGAGCGGTCGCCGGTCTCGACCACGGTGCGGCCGGCTCGGGGGAGATCCTCGTCCCGGCCCGGGTCTCGCTGGTGTTCCAGGACTCCCGGCTGCTTCCGTGGCTGCGGATCCTCGACAACGTCGTGCTCGGTCTGCCGGGCAGGGACGCCCGGGAGCGCGGACGCGCCGCCCTGGACGAAGTCGGCCTCGCCGGACGGGAAGCGGCCTGGCCGCACGAGCTGTCCGGCGGCGAACAGCAGCGGGCCGCGCTCGCCCGCTCCCTGGTGGGCGCACCGGACCTGTTGCTCGCCGACGAACCCTTCGGGTCCCTGGACGCGCTGACCCGGATCCGCATGCACCGGCTGCTCCGCCGCCTGTACGAAGCGCACCGGCCCGCCGTGCTGCTCGTGACCCACGACGTGGACGAGGCGGTGACGCTCGCCGACCGGGTGCTCGTCCTCGACGAGGGGCGCTTCGTCCAGGACCTGCGCATCGATCTGCCCGCCGGACGCGACCCCGGTGACCACAGGTTCCAGCACTACCGCACCACCCTGCTGGGCGCCCTGGGCGTCCTGCCCGCCCACCGTACGAAGGAACAGTCATGAGCAAGCGAGCCGGACAACTCCACCTGAACGCCTTCCTGATGGGGGTCGGCCACCACGAGGCCGCCTGGCGGCTGCCGGAGTCGGACCCGTACGCGGGCTGGGACGTGGCGCACTATCAGAACCTGGCCCGCATCGCCGAGCGCGGCAAGCTCGACTCGCTGTTCCTCGCCGACAGTCCGGGCCAGCACGGCGACCCGGGCCGCAGGCCGGCCGGACAGCTCGAGCCGACGGTGCTTCTGACGGCGCTCGCCGGGGTGACCGAGCGCATCGGCCTGATCGCGACCGCGTCGACGTCGTACAACGAGCCGTACAACCTGGCCCGCCGGTTCGCCTCCCTCGACCACGTCTCCGGCGGACGGGCCGGATGGAACATCGTCACGACGGCCGGGGCGGACGCGGCCCGCAACTTCGGCCTGGACGACACGCCCCTGCACAAGGAGCGGTACGAACGCGCCGGCGAGTTCCTCGAAGTCTCCACCAGGCTCTGGGACAGCTGGGCCGACGACGCGATCGTGGCCGACAAGGGTGCCGGTGTCCACGCCGACACCGCGAAGGTCCGCAAGATCGACCACGCCGGGCGGTTCTTCCGCGTCGACGGCCCGCTGAACGTCCCGCGCTCCCCACAGGGCCACCCCTTGTTGGTGCAGGCCGGTTCGTCCCAGAACGGCAAGGCCTTCGCCGCCCGGTGGGCGGAGGCGGTGTTCACCGCGCAGCAGACCCTCCAGGAGGCCCGGGCGTTCTACGCCGACCTGAAGAAGAGGGCCGCGGCCCAGGGACGTGATCCGCACGGGATCAAGATCCTGCCCGGCATCGTGCCGGTCATCGGCGACACCGAGGCCGAGGCGGCGGAGCTGGATCGGGAACTCGACCGACTGATCAGCCCCGAGTTCGCCAGGCGGCAACTCGCCCGGCTCCTGAAGCTCGATCCGGACGCCCTCGACCTGGACGGCGAACTGCCCGAGGACCTGCCGTCCGAGGACGAGATCGAGGGCTCCAAGAGCCGGTACACCCTGATCGTGGACCTCGCCCGCCGGGAGAAACTGACGGTGCGACAGCTCATCGGGCGACTCGGCGGCGGTCGCGGGCACCGGACGTTCACCGGCACGCCCGTCCAGGTGGCCGACGCGATCGAGGAGTGGTTCGACAACGGCGCCGCCGACGGGTTCAACATCATGCCCCCGGTCCTTCCGTCCGGACTCGAGGTGTTCGTGGACAAGGTCGTTCCGATCCTCCAGGAACGCGGCAGGTTCCGCACCGACTACACCGGCACCACCCTGCGCGAGCACTACGGACTGCCCCGCCCCGCCGACTCGTTCGCGCCCTCGCCGGCCGTCGGGGTGTCCGCGTGACCGTCACCTCCTGTAGCACCGCGGACCGTACGTCCCAGGCGTCCCCCGGACCGGTCGCGCCGGGATGGGTACGTCGGCTGACCCGGTACTGCCTGGCCTACCGGGCCGACCTGGCCTGGGCGTACGGCGCCGCGGTGGTCGCCGCGGTCGCCACGGCCGTACTGCCGCTCGTCCTGCGCCACGTCGTGGACGGGGTGGAGGTCTCGGCGGCGGACCTGACCCCGTGGGTCGCGCTGCTGCTCGGCATCGGCGTGCTGAGGTTCGGGGCGAGTTTCCTGCGCCGGTACTGTTCCGGACGGGTGTCCCTCGGCGTGCAGTACGACCTGCGGGGCGACGCCTTCGCGGCGCTGCTGCGCCTCGGCGGCAACCAGCAGGACGATCTGCACACGGGGCAGGTCGTCAGCCGCGCCATCTCCGATGTGACGCTCATACAGATGCTCCTGCAGTTCCTGCCGAACATGTTCGGCAACGCGCTGATGTTCGTCCTGTCGGTGGCGCTGATGGCGTCGCTGTCGCCCCTGCTGACCCTCGTCGCCCTCGTCGTCGGGCCGGTGCTGTGGCTGATCGCCTTCCGCAGCCGCCGTGACCTGTTCCCCGCCAATTGGCACGCGCAGCACGAGGCGGCCGAGGTCGCGGTGACCGTGGAGGCGGCGGTCGCGGGCGTCCGCGTCGTCAAGGGGTTCGGGCAGGAGCGGCGCGAACTGGACGCGCTGGAGCGGCGGTCGCGCAGCCTGTTCTCCTCCCGGGTCCGCGTCGCCCGGCTGACGAGCAAGTACAACCCGGCCCTTCAGGCCGTCCCGGTACTCGGACAGGTCGCCGTGCTCGCCCTGGGCGGCTGGCTGGCGCTGCGCGGCAGCATCTCCCTGGGCACGTTCGTGGTCTTCACCGTGTACCTCGGATCGTTCGTGACGCCCGTGCGCCAAGTGGCCATGTTGCTCACCGTGTGGCAGCAGGCCCGCGCCGGGGTGGAACGGGTGCTCGACATCGTCGACGCGGCCCCCGGCATCACCGACGCACCGGACGCCGTCGGCGTTGCGGACGGAACGCCGGCCCTCGAGTGGGACGGTGTGGTGTTCGGCCACGACCGGACGGCCGGCCCGCTGCTGGACGGGTTCACCCTGCGGGTCGAGCCGGGAGAGACGCTGGCGCTGGTCGGTGCGGCCGGCTCCGGCAAGTCCACGGCGGCGTCGCTGCTGCCGCGGTTCTACGACCCGGCCGCCGGGGCGGTCCGGGTCGGCGGCACCGACGTGCGCGAGCTGCGGCTGGCCGATCTGCGGGCCCGGATCGGCTTCGTGTTCGAAGAGCCGTACCTGTTGTCCGACACCATAGGGGCGAACATCGCCTACGGTCGCCCGGACGCCGCGCCCGGGCAGATCCGTCGCGCGGCGCGGCTGGCCCAGGCGGACGGATTCATCGCCGCGCTGCCGGACGGCTACGACACCGTGATCGGCGAGCAGGGCTTCACGCTCTCCGGCGGGCAGCGCCAGCGGATCGCGCTGGCCCGGGCGATCCTGCACGACCCCGCCGTACTGGTGCTCGACGACGCCACCTCCGCGATCGACGCCCAGGTCGAGGCGGCCATCCACACCGGGCTGCGCGAACTGGCCCGGCAGCGCACGACGCTGATCATCGCCCACCGGGCGTCGACGTTGGAGCTGGCCGACCGGATCGCCGTACTCGACAGCGGCCGGGTCGTCGACGTCGGCACGGCCGCGGAGCTGCGGGCGCGCAGTCCGCTCTACCGGTCGCTGCTGTCCCCCGACGGGCAACCCGGCGAACTCGGCGTGGACGAGGCGTCCGCGGCGCAGGCCCCTCGGCCGCGCGGCGTGACCGAGGAGCTCTGGCGCGGCGGCCCGGACACGGCCCGGGCCGGCCGGGACGTCGGTGCGCGGGTCGCCACCGCCTACGCGCAGGCCGCCGCGACGTCCGGGCCCGGCCGGCCGGGCCACGGGGCCGGTCTGCTCGGCGGCGCCCCGCCCGGCGCGGAGCTCCAGGAGCGGCTGGCCGCGTTGCCGCCGGTGGACGCCGATCCGAAGGTTGCGCCCGAGCAGGCACGTGCCTGGGACCCGGACTTCGGTCTGTGGTCCCTGGTGCGCCCGTTCCGTCTGCCGCTGCTCGCCGGCCTCGCGCTCGTCGGGGCGGACGCGCTCGCGCAGATCGCCGTCCCGGTACTCGTCCGGCACGGGGTCGACAGCGGCGTCACCCGGTCCGCGCCAAGCGCGCTGTTGCTGATCGCCGCCCTCGCGGCTGCGGTGGTGCTGCTCGGCTGGGTGGTGAACATCGCTCAGGTACGGGTGACCGGCCGCACCGGTGAGCGCCTGCTGCACACCCTGCGGGTGCGTACGTACGCCCAGCTGCAGAGGCTCGGCCTGGACTACTACGAGCGCGAACCGGCCGGCCGGATCATGACCCGGATGACCACGGACGTGGACGCGCTGTCGGCGTTCCTGCAGACCGGTCTGGTGACCTTCGTGGTCTCGCTGCTGACGATCCTCGGGGTGCTCGTCGCCCTGCTCGTGATCGACGCGGGGCTCGCCGTCACCCTGCTCGTCATACTGCCGGGCCTGATCGCCGCCACGATGGTGTTCCGCGCGCGGTCGCTGCCCGCGTACCTCGAAGCACGTGAGCGGGTCAGCGCCGTCAACGCCTACCTCCAGGAGAACGTGGCCCTGATCCGGGTCACCCAGGCGTTCGGCCGTCAGGCGCACAACGCTCGGGACTTCGCCCGGCTGGCCTGGGCGTTCCGTGACGCCCGGCTGCGGGCCCATCGGCTGATGGCGACGTTCTTCCCGTTCGTCGAGTTCCTGAGCACGGCCGCGACGGCCACGGTGCTGGTGATCGGCGCCGGACAGGTGCGCGACGGCCGGCTGACCGCCGGCACCCTGATCGCGTTCCTGCTCTACGTCGAGCTGTTCTTCTCGCCGATCCAACAGCTGTCCCAGGCGTTCGACGGCTACCAGCAGGCGGTCGTGGGCCTCGGCAGGCTGCGCGCCCTGATGCGCGAACCGGTCGGCACGCCGGTCGCCGCACGCCCCCTGCCCGTGCGTGAACTGCGGGGCGAGATCGAGTTCGACCGGGTGTCCTTCGCCTACCGCGACGGGGAACGCGAGCGGCTGCGCGACGTGACCCTGCGCATCGCCGCCGGGCAGACGGTGGCCCTCGTCGGTACGACCGGCGCGGGCAAGTCCACGATCGTCAAGCTCGTCGCCCGTTTCTACGACCCGACGACCGGGACCGTACGGGTCGACGGCATCGACCTGCGCACCCTGGACCCGGCCGGATACCGGCGCCGGCTGGGAGTCGTCCCCCAGGAGACCTACCTCCTGGGCGGGACGGTGCGGGACGCGATCGCGTACGGCCGCCCCGACGCCACCGACGCGGAGGTGGAGGCCGCGGCACGCGCGGTCGGTGCCCACGACATGGTGGCCGGGCTGCCGTCCGGCTATCTGACCGAGGTCGGGGAACGCGGCCGCGGCCTCTCCGCGGGCCAGCGCCAGCTGCTCGCGCTGGCCCGGGCCGAACTCGTCGACCCGGACGTCCTGCTGCTGGACGAGGCCACCGCCTCTCTCGACCTGGCCAGTGAACGCCGGGTGGCCGCCGCGACGGCCGCGCTCACCCGTCGGCGCACCACCCTCGTCGTGGCGCACCGGCTCACCACCGCCGCCCGCGCGGACCAGGTGATCGTCCTGCGGGACGGCGCGGTCGCCGAGGTCGGCAGCCATCAGGAACTCCTGGCGGCACACGGCCCGTACCGCCGGTTGTGGGACGCGTTCCGCGCCGCCGGCGACGCGTCGAGCGTCGACCAGCTCGCCGAATCCGGGGCAGTGCCCGGACGGCTGTCCATTCCCAAGGAAGGAATGTCATGACCATCCCGTACCGGCCCTTCGGCCGCACCGGCGTGCAGGTGAGCGCGCTCGCACTCGGCGCGATGAACTTCGGGGCCCGGGGCAACCCGAGCCACGAGGACGGGGTGCGCATCATCCACCGCGCCCTCGACGCCGGGATCAACATCATCGACACGGCGGACGTGTACTCGCAGGGCGAGTCGGAGACGATCGTCGGCGAGGCCCTCGCGGGCCGCCGGGACGACGTCTTCCTGGCCACCAAGTTCCACGGCCGCATGGGTGAGGACGTCAACCGGTTCGGCAACTCGCGGCGGTGGGTCTTCCGCGCGGTCGAGGACAGCCTTCGGCGGCTGGGGACCGACCACATCGACCTCTACCAAGTGCACCGTCCGGAGGACGACACGGACTTCGACGAGACCCTCGGAGCCCTCTCCGACCTGGTCCGCCAGGGCAAGGTCCGTTACCTCGGCACCTCCACGTTCCCGCCGTCGCGGATCGTCGAAGGGCAATGGACGGCGGAGAAGCGGGGCCGCGAGCGGGTGGTGTCCGAGCAGCCGCCCTACTCGATCCTGGCGCGCGGTGTCGAGGCCGAGGTGCTCCCGGTGGCACAGCGGTACGGCCTGGCGGTGATCCCCTGGAGCCCGCTCGCCGGCGGCTGGCTGACGGGGCGCTACCGAGCCGGTCGACCGCAGCCGGAATCCAGCCGCGCGGCCCGGCAGCCCGGACGCTTCGACGTCGGCAGTAAGGAGAACGCGGCCAAACTGGAGGCCGTCGAGGCGCTCGCCGTGCTGGCCGAGCAGGCCGGGATCACCCTGATCGACCTGGCCCTCGGTTTCGTGCTCTCGCACCCGGCGGTCACCGCGCCGATCATCGGCCCACGCACGTCGTCCCAGCTGGAGGAGCAGCTCGGGGCGGCGGAGAGCCCGCTGCCGTCGGACGTGCTGGACGAGATCGACAAGATCGTCCCGCCTGGCACCAACCTCTCGGCGGGGGACGCGGGGTACGTGCCGGCGAGCCTGCACGACCCGGCCGCACGACGGCGGGGCGGCCACTGACCGGCGGTCATGCGGGAGAGGGCAGGGGCGGGGCCCGGTGCCGCGTTGCGGCGATCCCTGCTCTCCACGCACCCGTTCCGCCTCTTCGGGATGGAGGTCCGCACGGGGCCCGGCGAGGCAGGGGGACGGGTACGGCAGGGTCCTCCACCGCTGTTCGTGCAACCTGGGGGCAGCGGGGCGGCCGTTCGCGCCGCGCCCCCGCGGCCGTTTCTCCCCGTCGGTTGTTGCGGCGGCGTTGCGGTCGTGTGGCATCCGCCACGGGTGGCCGGCCCGGCCCGGACGGCGGCCAGCTTACGATCAGCACCGGGGCACCCGGCTCCCCCGCGCGGTCGGTACGCGCGACCGCCCCGCCGGAACCACCCGTGCCCGAGTGAGGAACCGCAGATGCCCGCCCCGCTGAACAGCTCCTACCGGCAACTCCGCGGCGGCGGCGACGGCCGGAGGGAGGCGAACACCTCCACGGTGCTGCGGACCGTGCTCGACCACGGTCCGGTGGCCCGCAGGCGGATCGCAGCGCTCACCGGGCTCAGCCCGGCGGCGGTCTCACGGCAAGTGGTCGACCTCGCCCGGCTGGGGCTGGTGCGGGAACGCCCGGAACTGGTCGCCGCGGCGGGCGTCGGCCGCCCGCAGGTTCCGGTGGACATCGACTGCGGCCGGGTCGCGGTGGCCGGTGTGCACATCGGGGTGCCGGGCGCGACGCTGTCCCTGATCGACCTGCGCGGGCGCGTCCTGGCCCGGGAGGACGTGAGCAGTCGGGATCCCGGCCCGGCCGGGATCCTGGGACGGGTGACCAGCCGGCTGCCCGCCTTCCTCGCCGCGCACCGGGGTGGTCTCACCCTCGCGGGGGTGGGTGCGGTGCTGGGCGGAAGGGTGGATCCGGAGCGTGGGATCGCGGCACGGCACGAGCCGCTCGGCTGGTACGAGGTACCGCTGCGCGACGCACTGGAGCGGGTCACCGGACTGCCGGTGTACGTCGACAACCACGCGCGCGCCCTCGCCCAGTCGGAGATCCTCTTCGGCCATCCCGACGCGCAGCACAGCATCGTGGCGGTCTTCGTGGGCCACGTGGTCGACGCGGCTCTGGGCAGTGGCGGCCGGGTGCACCTCGGGCCGCGTGCGGCCACCAGCGACGTGGCTCACCAGCCCGTACCCGGCAGCCGGGCCAAGTGCCCCTGCGGCAGGACCGGTTGCTTCGAAGCGGTGGTCTCCGACACCGTGCTGTTCGCGGAAGCCGCTCGGCAGGGCATCATCGCCGAACCGGACCGCGCCCTGCTCTGCGCGGCCGTGGCGGCGGGACATCCCGGCGCCGACCAGCTGGTGCGGCGTCGGGCACGGTTGATCGGCCGGGCGGTGGCGCTCCTGGCCGACCTGGTCAACCCGGACGTGGTGGTGGTGCACGAGACCTTCTCCGGGGCCCATCCCCGGTACCTCGACGCGATCCGTGAGGAGGCGGTCGAGCGCTCGCACCTGTGCGACGACCCGGAGCGGATCGTGGCTCCGGGGGCGGGGGAACGGGCACTCGACGTCGCGGCCGGGACGGCCGTTCTGGCCAACATCTACGGTGATCCGCTACGAACGGTGGCGTTTGACCAATCATCCGGTGTCTGACAATCTGCGCCCATGACCCCGACCGTGCGGCTCGTTTCCCGCCGGCATGTCGACCTCTGTCGCCATGCCAGCGCGATCTGTGCTGTGCCGTCGCCGGGCTGTCCCCGCTGATTTCGACGTCAGCCTGACGCCGGACCGCCTCGGCCGCGGTCCCGCCGTTCCCGTGCTGCGGGACCCCCATGGGCCACGCCCGCTCCCCCCGCCCCGCGTTCCGCGTTCCGCGATCCTGACCGGATCTCCGCGCCGCGACTCCCCCTGTTCACCCTGCGATGGGCCGCACCCGGTCCCACCTGCGGTGAATTAGTTCCGCTCAGATTGCAATTAAGTTTCCCCTCGCTTCCTCCCCAAGGCGGTTCCCTCATGACCACACTCCCTTCCCTCTCCCGGCGGGGCCTGCTGCGCGCCGTGGGCGCCGGCTCCCTCCTCATGACGCTGGGCGCCTGCCGCTCCGCCGTCGACGACAGCGCCCCCGCCGCCGCGGCCAGTCCCCGCAGGGGAGGCACCCTGACGGTCGCGCACGGGGTCGACTTCACTCCGGCCCTGCTCTTCGCGGTGAGCGCGATGACCCTCGTCCCCCGCCTGGTGTTCAACACCCTCACCCGCTACGACGACAAGCTGCGGCCGCAGCCGGAACTCGCGAAGTCCTGGCAGGTGGCCCCGGACGGCAAGAGCATCACCTTCACGCTCCGCGACGACGTCACCTTCCACAACGGCCGCAAGTTCACCGCGGACGACGTCATCTTCGCGGTGCAGAACCTCCAGAACCCCGTGCGGGCCGCCCAGTTGAGATCCACCGCGGCCGCGGTCACCTCGTTCGAGAAGCGGGGCGACCACGAGATCACCCTCGGCCTCGCCCATCCCGTGAGCAACCTGTTCGACCTCTTCGAGTTCATGTTCATCGCCGACAAGGACTCCGTCGAGGACGCCGTCGCCGGCAAGCAGCTCATCGGCACCGGGCCCTACACCTTCACCGGCCGCAACCCGGGCGCCTCCCTCAGCTTCACCCGCAACGAGCGCTACTGGCAGCCCGGCCGCCCCTACCTGGACAAGGTCGAGATACGCATCATCCCGCAGCCCGATTCGCTGCTCTCCTCGCTGCGCACCGCCCAGTCACAGCTCTCGTTCGACGTCCGGGGCCAGGACGTGGCGCAGTTGAAGGACGACAAGCAGTTCCGGATCAAGGGTTACGACACGGGCGCCGGCGCCCTCTACCTCGGCGCGAACGTCCAGGAGCAGTACACCAGTGACAAGCGCGTGCGCCAGGCGCTGTCCTGGGCCGTCGACCGCGAGCGCATCGTCAAGCAGGTCCTCGGCGGCTACGGCCAGGCGAGCGCGGCCCCCTGGCCCAAGTCCTCCCCCGCGTACAGCGACGCCAACGCCACCCGCTACCGGCACGACCCGGACAAGGCGCGGGCCCTGCTGAAGGAAGCCGGGCACGACAGCCTGTCCCTGCCGCTGGCCCACGCGTCGGTCCCGAGGGTGACGGCCATCGCCCAGATCATCCAGTACGACCTGAAGCAGATCGGCATCACCACCGAGCTCCAACCGTACGACTCGGCGACCATGCAGAAGAAGCTGATCGCCCAGCAGATGCCGGCGCTGTGGACGATGGGCCACGGGTTCGCCCAGGTCCACCCGTCCACCCTGGCGGTCAGCGCCTACCCCTTCAACGAGGCCAAGAACACCTCGCAGTTCAGCTCGCCCGCCTACACCGAGGCGGTACGGGCGGCATGGGTGCGCAACGACGCGGAGGGCCCCGAGGCGCTGGCGGCCTACCAGCGGATCAGCGACCAGCTCCTCGACGAGGCCTTCATCATCGACCTCGCGGTGGAGGCGCAGGTGGAGGTCGCCACGGCCAAGGTCCACGGAGCGGACCTCAACAAGTTCGGCTACCTCATCCTCGACGACGCGTACCTGGTGTGACGCCGTGCGCTCCTACCTGTTGAAGAGGGTTCCCTCCGCGCTGCTCGTCCTGGCGCTCGCCTCGTTCGTCATCTTCGTGATCCTGCGCCTCATCCCGGGCGACCCGGCCACCACCCTGGCCGGACCGGACGCCGGACCTGCGGCGGTCGAGGCGATCCGGGCCCGACTCGGCCTGGACCGGCCGCTGTTGGCCCAGTACGTCGCCTGGCTCGGCGATCTCGTACGCGGCGACCTCGGCCCCTCGTACGCCATCGGCGGCGAGGTCTCCGACCTCATCGCCCAGGGACTGGGCCGGACGGTGGAGCTGACCATCGGCGCCCTGGTACTGACGGTCGCTCTCGGCCTGGCCCTGGGCATGGTCGGGGCGACCGGGCGCGGTCGCGGGGTGCGCGCCGCGGCGCGGGCGGTCGCCACCGCCGCGCTGGCCGTGCCGCCGTTCGTCACCGGCATCGTGCTGGTGCTGGTGTTCGCGGTGGCCCTGCGCCTGCTGCCCGCCGGCGGGTACCAGTCGGTGCTCGACGCCCCCGACATCGGCCTGCAGTACCTGCTGCTGCCCGCTCTGTGTCTCGCCCTGCCGAGCGCCGCCGTCCTCGGCCGCTATCTGAAGGACGGGCTGGAGCGCGCCCTGGCCGAGGACTACATACGCACCGCCACGGCCGTCGGCGTCACCCGGCGGCGCATCGTCTGGCGGCACGCGCTGCCCAACGCCCTGCCCTCCTGCGTCACCGTACTCGGCATGCAGATCGGCCAGTTGCTCAGCGGAGCGGTGGTGGTCGAGGCCGTCTTCGCCTGGCCGGGCCTGGGCATGCTCGCCGAACAGGGGGTGGTCCGCCGTGACTACCCCGTCGTCCAGGCCCTGCTCCTGCTGCTGGTCGCGGTGTTCGTCGCCGTCCAGTTGCTCACCGACATCGTCTACGCCTGGCTGGACCCCCGGATCAGGTGGGAGTGAACCATGACGACCACGACCCTCTCCCTCCGCACCCGCAACCGCTACCTGGGCGGACTGCTGACCGTCCGGGGCATCACCGGACTCGCCCTGGTGTCCACGATCGCCCTGGCCGCGCTGCTGGCGCCGCTGCTCACCTCCGCCGACCCGCTGGCGCAGAGCGGCGACGCCCTGCTCGGTCCTTCGTCGCGGCATCCGTTCGGCACGGACGACCTCGGTCGGGACCTCTTCAGTCGGGTGCTCCACGGCATCCGCGCCGACCTCGCCATCGGTCTGACGGCCGTGCCCATAGCCGCCGTGGCGGGCTGCGCCCTCGCCCTGCTCTCCGTCTCCTCCCGGGCTGCCGACGCCGCCGTGCAGCGGGCCTTCGACCTCGTGCTGGCCTTCCCCGGGCTGATCCTCGCCCTGACCATCACCGCCATCTGGGGGCCGGGCCGGCTGCCCGTCGTGGCCGTCATCGCCCTGGCGGAGACACCCGCGTTCGGCAGGCTGCTGCGGGGCGGCATCCTCGTACAGCGCGAACGCGAGTACGCCGTCGCCGCACGGGTCGGCGGCGCGGGACGGCTGCGCGTCCTGTTCCGCCACGTCCTGCCCAACGCGATCGACCCCATCGTCGTCCAGATCGCCACCGCCCTGTCCGTCGCCGTGTTCATCGAGGGCGCCATGAGCTTCATCGGGGTCGGCATCAGGCCCCCGGAGCCCTCGCTCGGCAGCATCCTCAGCCAGTCCACGGGCTACATGGGCACCCACCCCGCCTTCGCGGTGGCACCGCTGATCGCGGTGACCGCGCTCGTCATCGGCTTCACCCTCGTCGCGGAAGCCCTGAACCGGGGGATCCGGCAGTGACCCAGGCCACCACCCGCACCACCACCGACATCACCCGCACCACCGGCGCCACCGCTTCCGGTCCGTCCGCACGCCCCGTGCTGGACGTGCGCGGCCTGCACGTCGGGTTCCCGCTCGGCAGCCGGACCGCGCACGCGCTCCGCGGTGTCGACCTCTCCCTCGCCGCCGGGGACACGCTGGGAATCGTGGGCGAATCCGGCTCGGGCAAGTCGACCCTGGCCCTCGCCCTCACCCGCATGCTCCCGGGCAGCGGCCGCATCACGGACGGCTCCGTGCTGCTCGACGGCCAGGATCTCGCCACCGCCTCCGACGAGACCCTGCGCCGGGTCCGCGGCGGACGGATCGGGATGATCTTCCAGGACCCCATGGCCTCCCTCAACCCCGTGCTCTCCGTCGGGCAGCACCTGGACGAGGCGATGCGCGCGCACGGCCGCGGCGACCGGCGCTCGCGCCGCGCCCGCACGCTCGAACTCCTGGACCTGGTCGGCATTCCCGACCCCGCGCGGCGCATCGACGACCACCCGCACCAGTTCTCCGGCGGCATGCGCCAACGCCTCATGATCGCCCTCGCGCTCGCCAACGAACCCGACGTCCTACTCGCCGACGAACCGACGACGGCGCTCGACGCCACGGTCCAGGACCAGATCCTGACCCTGCTCGAACGGCTGAACCGGGAGATGGGCACCGCTCTCGTGCTCATCACGCACGACATCGGCGTCGTCGCCCGCTCCTGCCGTCGCGTGCTGGTCATGTACGGCGGCACGGTCGTCGAGGACGGGCCCACCGACCGGGTCCTCGCGGACCCCCGGCACCCCTACACCGCCGGACTGCTGGCGGCCGTGCCCCGGCTGGAGTCCCCCTCGGGAACCCGGCTGCGCAGTATCCCCGGCAGCCCGCCCGACCCCGCCGCCCCCACCGGCGGGTGCGCGTTCGCGCCCCGCTGCGCTCTCGCCGAGGACCGCTGCCAGGACCAGGGGCCCGTTCTGACCAGGGCTTCGGCCGGCGTCCGCGCCGCGTGCTGGGTCACCGGTCCGAAGGACGTCGTCATCGCGGAACCCCCCGAGGACCTCCCTACCCGGCCGACGGCCGCGGACCGGGCCGCCACACCGCTGCTGGAGGTCACCGGGCTGCGCAAGACGTTCCCCGGCCGGGGGCGCGCCGGGCGCCGCGATCCACTGGTCGCCCTGGACGGGGTCGACCTCGTCCTGCACCCCGGCGAGACGCTGGGGATCGTGGGTGAATCGGGGTCGGGCAAGTCCACTCTCGCGCGCACCCTCGTCCAGATCCACGAACCCACCTCCGGAGTCGTCCGGTTCAGGGGAAGGGAGGTTTCCGGGGCCTCCCCGGAAACCTCCCGGGCGCTGCGCCGCAAGGTGCAGATGGTCTTCCAGGACCCCTTCTCGTCGCTCAACCCCCGGATGACCGTGGGCCAGATCATCGCCGAGCCGCTGATCGCGCACGGTCTCGGCGACCGCGCGGTACGGGCGGAGCGGGTGGCCGCGCTGCTGCGCCAGGTCGGACTGGATCCGGAGGCCGCCGGGCGCCACCCGCGCGCGTTCTCCGGCGGCCAGCGCCAGCGCATCGGCATCGCCCGCGCGCTGGCCCCCGAACCGTCGGTCCTCATCTGCGACGAGCCCGTCTCCGCACTCGACGTCTCCGTCCAGGCGCAGGTCGTCAATCTCCTCACCGACCTGCAACGCGACCTCGGGCTGGCGCTGTTGTTCATCGCCCACGACCTCGCGGTGGTGCGCCAGATCAGCCATCGCATCGCCGTGATGCACCGCGGACAGGTGGTCGAGACGGGCCCCGCCGACGAGGTCTGCACCCGCCCGGCACACCCCTACACCCGCACCCTGCTCGGGTCCGTTCCCCGAACCGCCCCGTCCACTCCCCCGTCCTCTCCCAAGGAGCTCCGCCCGTGACCACCTCCGACCACACCCCCGACACTCCCGACACCCCTACCCCTGCGGACACGCCGAACCGCCGCGATCCCTACGCCGGCTTCGCGGGCCGGGTCGGCCGCACCTTCGCCGAGTCCGAGCCCTCCTGGCAGCCGCAGCGCCGGCCCGGCGGCCGTGCCCCGAACGTCGTCGTGGTCCTCGTCGACGACATGGGATACAGCGACATCGGCCCGTTCGGCTCGGAGGTCCCCACCCCCGTGCTCGACGACCTGGCCGCAGGCGGCGTGCGCCTGGCCAACTACCACACCATGCCCCTGTGCTCCCCCGCCCGTGCCGCCCTGCTCACGGGGCTCAACCCGCACCGCGTCGGATACTCGACGGTCGCCAACTTCGACCCCGGATTCCCCGGGTACGGCATGGAAGTCGGGGAGGACATCCCCACCCTGGCGGAGGTCCTGCACGACGCGGGCTACGCCACCTACGCCGTCGGCAAGTGGCACCTGACCCGCGACTCGACGTCCAACGCCGCCGACGACCGGCGCAACTGGCCGCTGCAGAAGGGCTTCGACCAGTACTACGGCGTACTGGAAGGACTGACGAGCCTGTTCCACCCGCACCAGCTGGTCCGCGACAACAGCCCGCTGGACATCGACGAACTGCCCGACGGCTACTACTACACCGACGACATCACCGACCAGGCGATCTCCATGGTCAAGTCACTGCGCGCGCACGACCCCGACAAGCCGTTCTTCCTGTACGTCGCCCACAACGCGGTCCACGGCCCCCTCCAGGCCAAGCCCGCCGACATCGAACGCCATCGCGGACGCTACGACGGAGGCTGGGACGCCCTGCGCGACACCCGCTTCGCCCGGCAGATCGCCGACGGCCTGTTCCCCGAGGGGACGGCCCTGCCGGAACGCAACGCGGAGGCGGGCTTCGAGGTCGGCCCCTGGGCGGAGCTGACGCCTGGGCAGCAGCGGCGCTACGCCCGCTACATGGAGGTCTACGCGGCCATGGTCGACAACATCGACCAGAACCTCGGCCGGCTCACCGACACCCTGAGCGCACTCGGCGAACTCGACAACACCATCATCGTCTTCACCTCCGACAACGGCGGCACCGGCGAAGGCGGCGCCGAGGGCACGCGCAGCTACTTCAGCCGGTTCGTCCACCAGCCCGTCCCGGACGACTGGAACGAGGACGTGGACCGGGACACCGACCTCATCGGCGGTCCGCAGAGCCTGGTGCACTACCCGCGCGGCTGGGGCATGGCCTCCAACACCCCCTTCCGGCTCTACAAGGGCCAGACCTACGCGGGCGGCGTGCGCGTACCGTTCGTCATCTCCTGGCCACAGGGGCTGCGCAGGGCGGCGGACGACTCCGGGGTCCGGCAGCAGTACCAGTACGTCACCGACATCACCCCCACCCTCCTGGAACTCGCGGGCGTGCGCCGCCCGGAGCTGTGGCGCTCGCGGCCCGCCCAGGAACTCGACGGCGTCAGCTTCGCCCCCGTCCTGCACGACGGGCGGACGCCCGGCGCCCACACCGAGCAGTACTGCGAGATGTCCGGCAACCGCAGCTACTACCGCGACGGCTGGAAGCTGGTCACGCTGCACCGTCCGGGCGCACCGTACGACGACGGCGAGTGGGCGCTGTACGACCTGCGCACCGACCCCACCGAAACCACCGACGTCGCCGGGGCACACCCGGAGGTGGTGAAGGAGCTGGCCGCGGCGTGGGAAGCGGCGGCCTGGCGCAACGGCGTCTTCCCCCTCGCCGACGGCAGCGGCGCACTGGCCCGGCGCAACCCCGCCGAGGAGCGGTTCCACCGCCCCCTCACCCTCCTGCCGGGCACACCCGAGCTGGAGCGCTACCGTTCCTCCCGGCTCATCTCCTTCCGTTCCTTCGACGTCACGGTCGAACTCGACGAGCACGCCGCCTCGGACCAGGGCGTACTGGTCTCGCACGGCGACCAGGGTGGCGGCTACAGCCTGTACGTGGAGGACGGGCGGCTGCGCTTCGCGTACAACGAGTACGGCGAGCTGCACGAGACCGACGGCGGCCCCCTACCGGCGGGTCGGCGGACGGTCGTGCTCTCGGCCACTGCGGTGGAGGGTCTGCGCTGGGAGTTCCGCATCCTGATCGACGGTGTGGAGACCGGGCGGTCGGACAGCGTGCACCAGCTCATCGGCATGGCGCCGCTCCAGGGCATCAGCGTGGGCGTGGACCGCAAGTCCCCGATCTCCTGGCCGGTCTACGTACGCCACCGCAGCTTCCGCTACACCGGCCGCCTGCGCTCGGTGACCTACACCCCCGGTACGCAGGCGTCCTACGACCCAGCGGTCGTCACCCGCGCGCTGAAGGAGGCAGCCGCCGCCTACGAATGACGATGACAGCTCGCGAGTGCCGTGTCCCGTGCCGCAGCCTCCTTCGGTCGGCCTGCGTCCGGCCGCATTCGATGCGCAGCCGGCGACTCGTGGGACCGGGTCGCCGGCCCCGCAGGCCACCGCCGGCCGGCCCTGGGGCTATCGGTGGTCGGGCACGTACTCGTAGCCGACGCGGCGCACGGTGGATGTGCGGTCCCGATGGACGGGGCCGAGTTTGCGGCGCAGCCGGGCCACGTGGACATCGACGGTACGGCCGTCGCCGAAGTGCCCGTACCCCCGGATACCCGAGATGAGGGCATGCCGCGTGTGAACCGCGTTGGTCCAGAGGGTCGAACTCCAGGTAGGTGAGGCTGAGTTCGCGCCCGTCGACCTCGACAGTCGGCGTGCGCGATCGACCCGTACGGCGTCAGCGGGCCGGACGGGATCGGGGTCGGGATCCGGTTCCGGCTCAGGAGCCCGAAGCCTCTGGAACTGGAGAGGATGGACCTCCGGGCATACCCCGTGCGCTGTCATCAGCGCCACCGGATACGTCCGGAGATTCGGCACGGCGAACGGACCCGCACGGCTCAGGGGTCCGGGGTCACGATAGGCGCGACGTGCAGAGGCACGGCAGCCTGTACGGCGGCGCGCCACGCGAGGACCGACCGGACCCGACCAGCGGGTCGTGTGCCGGAAGCCGATCCGGGTCCGGCATCCGCTCCATAGCGGAGCCCAGGTCAGCGACCTGGTGCTCGTCTGTTCTCCTGGGTCCCCACTGGTGGTCAGGCGTGCTTGTCCGCGGGGTGGTGGGTGGGCTGGACCGACCAGGCCGGGGGTGCGTCGTTGCCCGACCGTTCATCGCTTTCCGCGTCGGCGAGGCTTGCGTGGATCTTGCCCGGGGCGTGATGGACCGGGGCGTAGACGGCGTAGAGCTGGATGGGCTCGTCCCCGGTGTTGGTGACGTTGTGCCACGTGCCGGCGGGTACGAAGACCGCCCAGCCGTCCTCGACCTCCTGATCGAAGTCGAGGCGGTCCTTCGCGCTGCCCATCTGAACGCGGCCGCGACCCGCGTCGAGCCGGAGGAACTGGTCGGTCTCCGGGTGCGCCTCCAGGCCGATGTCCTCGCCCACCGGGATCGACATGAGGGTCAGTTGGAGGTACTTCCCGGACCAGGCGACCGAGCGGTAGTTGGTGTTCTCCAGCGTCGCCTGCTCGAGGTCGAAACTCTGAGGTTCGGGCCCGATGTCCTTGATGGTCATGCTTCTCTCCCGGTCGACGGAGGTCGTACGCGTTCCGGCACAGGTGTGTGCCAGGCCAACCCTTCCAGACCGACCGGGGTGTTTCGGCCCGACGCCAGTGCCATTTGAGCCGGGCTGTCACGGGCAGCCGGGCAGGCGCGTCAGCTCGGCGCCGAAATGGAGCGGGAGCCTGTCGACGTCGATGAGTCGATGTCAGAACCACGTGAGACCGTCTGCCCGGGAGCCCGCCAAGATCACGTCGGACACCAAGGTCGTCCGTCTGGAGCTCTTCGAGTCGAACGTGCGGGACTGCGCGGGTTCGACCGCCGTGAACACTGCCATCGGCGACACCTTGGGGTCCGGGATGGGCGAGGGCTTCCGGTGGTTCCACAACGGCGTCACCGCCGTCGCCGACGCACGCCGCATATCGCCGGCAAGCAAACCGTCGTCGAAGACCCCGCCCGAAATCGTGAAGGTCCCCTCTGTCTGGGAGAGCTACCAGGATCGCGGATCAATCCAGGGGGCGATCCGTTCGTGCTCGTCGGTAGCCTGCGCGTAGCCCGCCTGGATGGCGGGAGCCCATGCCGCGAGGTCGCTCGGGTCCGGTGCCGAAGGCCTGGAGTGAGGGCTCGTCAGGAGCAATGGTGAGCAGGGCCACTCCGGCGAGGACACGGTCGGGGCGATCACCCTGCTCAAGCACTGACCCCCGCGCTGGAGGCCTTCTGCCACAGGCTCTTTACGGAGGGGATGTCAAGCTGCGCTCTCGACTGCTGCCTGCACCGGGCTCAGCCCGATCAGAACGGACGTGGCTGGGCGCTCCGGCCTCGACGTCAGCGCACCGAGCCTCACCATCACCCGGACACTGCGCAAACCGGGACCGCCGTGAGTGTCGCCTTCAGGCGGGTACGGGCCGGGACCGGACCCCTCGCCGCGTTTGACACCGCCAAAGACGGACAGCCGCATGGTGTACCGCGATCCCGCAGCAAGCGGAGGCAACCGAGGCCTCCAGCCCGCCAGGCGGTCCGCCACGGCACACCAGCCTCTCCGACCTGCCACGCCTCCCGGTTTTACTCCCTCCGAGCCGGGAGGCGGCCGGCGAGCCGGCTTCTACAGCTCGTCACCCCACGAGCACGATTCCCCCGACCGGCCTACGACATCCGGCGGCTCAGGCGTGCCCGTGTCACGGCGACAGGGCGAGAGGTCCACGCATGCGGGCCCGGCCGGTCGAAGCAGCCACCCGGCCGGGCCCCGCCACGTACGCCGCAGCCCCACACCGAGCACGCCCGCGAGAGCGGCGCACCTGTGCGGGTGCGCGGCACCTGCGCCACCCACACTCCCCTCCCGGCCCACAGCGGACACCGACAGCCGCATCCACACCTGACCCACCCCGCCAGGCCCTCCCCCGTGCCCCTGGAGCAGTACGGGAGCCAGCCTCAGCCGGCCAACGCGACCAGCCGCCGGTAATCCAGCTGGTCCACCCGCCTGGCCGTGAGATGGACCCGCACATCCGGCAGGTACTCCTTCAGGGCCGTGTAGCCCGCCAGGTAGGCCTCTTCCTGCGCACCGGCACCCGGCGGCATCCACAGCACCAGCAGGTGTTCGTGTCTGCGCGCACCCTCCGCGGTGGCGAAAGCCAGTTCGTGGACAACCAGCCGCGCCTGGTCAGCAGGCAGGGCACCGATCAGCTCGTCATGCGTCAAGTTCCCCTCCACCTCGGGCACCAGCACGCCGGGAAGGTCGCCGAAGCGGAGGATCACGGTGTTGATCTCACGCATCTGCTTCAGGTGATGGAGGGCATCACGGGACACTCCCGAAAGAGCGATCGGGCTGATCACCAGAACCTCGCTTCATCCATGGCCTGAGAACTGCTCATGCGCGCTCCCCCTTCCACTCTGGCTGCTCCAACGCCTCGGGCAGCAGCCCGAGCATGTCCAGAAGCAGCACCAGATCTCGGGAATCGGTGGCGCGCGCCGCAACGGCACGAGTCGCGGCCCCCCGATCCGCCGCCACCAAGGAACACGCCAGAAGCGCCGACTCGTCACAAGCGAAGGGATCCCTCACCCCACCGATCCCACCATCCCCGGCCGCCACCCGCAGCCGCACTGCTCCACCTGCCCAGCCACAGGACCACGCGCGCCTGCGCACGGGGCCACCGCCGGAAACATGCATGAGCGTTGTATTTGGCCCCCGTCGCCTGAGGCCACCGTGGCGCCGCCCGGCCCAGGACGGCTGCACATGAGGCGTGGCCGCGAGGGGCCGAGACGCCTCGCTTTTCTGCCTCCCGGGAGACATTGGGACTCCGCAGTCTGGCGGTGGCGTCGTGGTGGGCGCGTCGTGGTGGGGCTCGTCAGCCCTTCCTGAGCCGCTTCGATCCGTCCTGCGGGTCGACGCCGGTGAAGGCGGAAGGGTCCTTGCCACCGCTGGGGCGCTGTGAGCGCCCTCGGGCCCCCAGGTCGTGGTGGCCCTTCTGGCCCTTGCCGGCCAGATCCTCTCCGCTCCGCGAAGTCGACTCGACCGGCGTACCCTCGTCGGCCTTGCGCGAGGGCCGGTTCTTACGGGTGGACCCCTGCGTCTTTTTCGGCGTGTCGAAGGAGCGCCGGGCGCTGGGGTTGTCCTGCGTGTGCGTGGAGTCGACGTCGACCGACCATCCGTGCTGCTCGGTCCCTTCGTATCGGCTGGGCCCTTCTCCGTGCTTGGGGTGGGACTTCGGGGTCATGAGCTTTCTCCTGTCCAGGCATCCCCTGGTGCTGCCCCTGCCCCATCAACTCGACGTCAACCACCTACGGCGGCGCCCGGGCGGCGGAAGGGGCGGCACCGGTCCGAGCCGGGGAGCGAGCGGACAGGTCTTCCGAGTGCGAAACGCCCTCGAGACCGGCCTTGCGAGCAGGGCAAGCCGGAGAACAGGTGTCGGACCGGCCAACGAGCCCAGGGGTACGCCTGACGCGAAGCCGCCCCGAGCTGTACGGCTCCGTCACGTAGGGCCACCGGCATGGCGTTGCGTCCCTCCGCTCCGGGCGCCCACCCAAAGCATTCGCGGGCATGGCGATCTCAGGTGGGGGCAGGCGATGCGCATGACGAGAGAACGTATGGGGGATGGGCGCATCACCGATCCCTGGGGGCGCCGCACCCCATACGGGCGCGGCGATCCCTGGCCCACTCGCGTGGACCAGTACCTCGCCGGGGATCGCGACGACTATGAGGTCGACCGGTGGGTCCAGACCGCCTCGAACCTGCATTCCAACGGCGACGCGATGGAACTGGCGGTGCGGGACGGACGGCTGGTCGGCGTCCGGGGCATGGCCCGCGACCGCGTCAACCGCGGCCGCCTCGACCCCAAGGACCTGTACGGCTGGCAGTCCATCGGCTCCCCCGACCGCCTGACGACTCCGCTGATCCGTGAGGACGGGACGCTACGCGAAGCCGACTGGGACACCGCCATGGCCCTCGTCACGGAGCGCACGCGCGCTCTCCTCGACGGCCCGGGTCCCTCCTCGATCGGCTTCTACACCAGCGGGCAGCTGTTCCTGGAGGAGTACTACGTGCTGGCCGTGCTCGCTCGTGGCGGGCTGGGTACCAAGCACCTGGACGGGAACACCCGGCTGTGCACGGCCACGGCCGGCGAGGCGCTCAAGGAGTCGTTCGGCTGCGACGGTCAGCCCGGCTCGTACGCGGACATCGACCATGCCGACACGATCGCGCTGTTCGGGCACAACATGGCGGAGACCCAGGGGGTGCTGTGGAGCCGGGTCCTTGACCGCCTCGCCGGAGGAGAGCCACCTGTCGTGCTGTGTGTGGATCCTCGTCCGGGGCCGGTGTCCGATGCGGCCACCGTTCATCTCCAGCCGAGGCCCGGCACCAACCTCGCGCTCATGAACGGGCTGCTGCACGAGGTGATCGCGAACGGCTGGATCGACCGGTCCTACATCGAGGCGCACGTCGCGGGCTTCGACCGGCTCGAACAGCAGGTGTCCCTCTTCCCGGCCGAAGCCGCCGCCGCGGCAACCGGCGTGCCCGCGGAGCAGATCCGTACCGCGGCCCCTCTGTTGGGCCAGGCCGACCGGCTGCTGTCCACGGTCCTGCAGGGTTTCTACCAGTCACACCAGGCCACGGCGGCAGCCGTCCAGGTCAACAACCTGCACCTGATCCGCGGCATGCTCGGCCGGCCGGGCTGCGGCGTCCTGCAGATGAACGGCCAGCCCACCGCGCAGAACACCCGCGAATGCGGTGCCAACGGTGACCTGCCGGGCTTCCGGAACTGGGCCAACCCCCGCCACGTCCAGGAACTCGCCAAGGTCTGGAACGTTCCCGCGGACCGTATCCCGCACGACGGTCCGCCCACCCACCTCATGCAGATGATCCACCTGGCCGAAGAAGGCTCCCTGCGCATGCTGTGGGTCTCCGGCACCAACCCCGCCGTCTCCCTCCCGGAACTGCGGCGCATCCGCGCCGTGCTCGGCCAGGAGCGGCTGTTCCTGGTCGTCCAGGACCTCTTCCCCACCGAGACCACGGAGCTCGCCGACGTGGTGCTGCCCGCCGCGGGCTGGGGTGAGAAGACCGGCACGTTCACCAACGCCGACCGCACCGTGCACCTCTCCCTCAAGGCAGTCGACCCGCCCGGAGACGCGCGCCCCGATCTTGACATCTTCCTCGACTTCGCCCGCCGTATGGACCTCCGCGACGCGTCGGACGCGCTACTCCTGCCCTGGGGCACTCCCGAGGAAGTCTTCGAGGCGTGGAAGGAGTGCAGCAGAGGCCGGCCCTGTGACTACAGCGGACTGACCTACGCCCTGCTGCGCGACCGCGGCGGCATCCAGTGGCCGTGCACGACCGACCACCCCGACGGCACCGAGCGCCTCTACGCCCGGGGCGACTTCCGCAGCCGCCCCGAGGACTGCGAAACGTACGGCCGCGACCTCCTCACGGGAAGCTCCCTCGACGAGGACGCGTACCGGTCCCTGAACCCGGACGGCAAGGCGCTCCTGCGCACCGCCGCCTACGCTCCGCCGCCCGAGCAGCCGGACGCCGACTATCCGCTGTGGCTGATCACCGGGCGCACCCTCTATCAATTCCACACCCGCACGCGCACCGGTCGGGTTCCCGAACTGCGCTCCGCCGCACCGGACATGTGGATCGAGATGTCGGAACCCGACGCGGCGGCAGCCGGCATCAGGGAAGGCGACCTCGCCGAGGCAGCCACCCGGCGCGGTACCGTCCGGGCCCGGGTGCGTGTCACCGGCATCCGCCAGGGCGTCGTCTTCCTGCCCTTCCACTACGGTTACTGGGACGCCCCTGATGGAGTCGGCCACCACCGGGCCGCCAACGAGCTCACGCCCACTTCCTGGGATCCGGCCTCGAAGCAGCCCCTGTTCAAGACGGGCGCGGCCCGCGTCACATTGGTATCCAGCACCTTGGGCCCGGCCCCGGCCCCCACCACCGCAGCCTCGCGGCCCGAGCCCGGCCCGGACGCGAAGGACAACGGCACCCCTCTGACGGGACCATCATGAACGCGCCCATGCCGCACACCCCCACAACGGTGCTTCGCCCACTCGGCACTCCCCTGCCCGTCGGATTCCTGGGCCTGGCTGCGGGGGCGTTCCTCGTCTCCGCAGTCCAGCTCGGCTGGATCCCGCCCCATGAGCGCCACGCGGTGGCTGCGGTCCTCGTGGCCTTCGCCTTTCCGCTCCAGCTGCTTGCGGCGCTGATCGGCTTCCGGGCGCGGGACACGGCGTTCGCCACCGCCATGGCCGTGTTGGCCACGGGGTGGCTTGTGCAGGGGGTCCTTCTTTCGGCTGGCCCCGTACCCGGGGCCGCGCACACGCTCGGGCTGTTCCTCCTCGTGACGGCTGTCACCCTGGTCGTGCCGATCGCCTCGACCGGTGCAGGCAAGCTCGCGGCTTCGGCGGTCGTCGGCTGCGCGGCCCTGCGCCTGGCTCTCGCCGGCATCCAGCAGCTGACCGGGTCCCCCGCATGGGAGGACGCGGCCGGGGCGGCGGGTCTGGCCCTCACCGTCGTGGCCCTCTACTCCGCCACCGCTTTCGCCCTGGAGGACACCCGGGGCCGGCCCGTCCTGCCCGTCGGCCGGTACGGGTCCGGCGCCCGGGCCGTGGAAGACGGGGCAGAGCCCGGCGTCCGGCCGCTGCTCTGATCGCACCCCCGCCGTCTGGGCGTGCGCTGGCACATGCGGGTAGGCGCCCGGCATGAAACAGACCGAAAAGTGGAGACCTGGCGAGATCGTGCCGGACAGCGGCATCTACGCCTGCGACTGCGGCAGGCAGCATCTGTGGAGCAAGAGCACGGACGTCCGCGGGCACCGCTTCCCTCCCCTGCCCTACGACTGCTCGGGCGAGGCATGGACCCTGCGCACGCAGGCTCATCCCGACACGGACTGAACGTTGCCGTGAGGCTGCGGACCAGCAACCCCCATGCGCCGGGATGCAACGGGAGCTTCGGGCTCACGACCCTTTTGCGGGAGCACGTCTCCTGCGGCGGTGGCGAGATCCGGCTGCACTTCCCCGCGAAGTCCGGCAAGGAGGTCGAGCGCTCGCTCGTCGACGAGCAGGCCCACGCCGTGATCAGGGCGCTGCTACGGCGTCGGGACGACGGAGAGAGGCTCTTCGCCTACTGGGAGCACAGGGCGTGGCACCAGGTCCACGCCGAGGACCTCAACTCCTACCTGCGGGAAGGGTCAGGGCAGGAGGTGACGGCCAAGGACTTCAGGCCCTGGTACGCCACCGTGCTGGCGGCGGTCGCCCTCGCCGTGTCCGAGAGCACCGCCGACGCGTCCCGGGCCCGCCGCGGCAGGGTAGTGGCGCGCGCCGTGCGCGAGGTCAGCGGATACCAGGGGAACACACCGGCGGTGTGCCGAGCCTCCTACATCCATCCACGCGTCATCGAACTCTACGAGGAGGGCGAGACCATCGCCGCCGCCCTCGGCAAGCTGGGCGAGAACGGCGCCTTCGGCGAACCGGCGACCCACGGCCGCGTTGAACGCGCCGTCTGCGGCTTCTGCGCTCTGGCACCACATGACCGGCACGGCGGCCGTCCGTTCGAGGCCGCGCGGTCGCCCTCACCCCCCGGCCGGCTCCGTATGCGGTGTGGTCACTCCGAAGGAACGTCCCCGAAGGGGATCTCGTCGCTCGCGCGGAGCTCGGCCGACATATTGCGTTCCATCATACGCAGGGCCGCCTCGGCGAGGCCGGCGTCGATGTGGGCGACCGCATCGAGGGCGACGACGACGTCGAGGTGGCGGATGTGAGCGTCCAGGGCCGAGTAGAGCACGCACTGCTCGGTCACCTGCCCGCACAGCACCACCCGCTGGACCCCCAGCTGATCCAGCAGGTAAGCCAGGGGCGTTTCGAAGAAAACGGAGTGCCGCGCCTTGACGACGAACAGGGATTCCTCGTCAGGGGCGATCGGCTCCACCAGGTCGGAGTATCGACCGGCCAGGGCGGCATCGAGGATCTCGCCGTGATGGGAACGCCAGCGGCCGAAGTTGTCGTTCACGTAGATGACCGGTGCACCGGCGTCCCGCGCCCGCTCGAGCAGGACCCCAACGCCCGGAAGGGCTTTGCGGACGGATCGCACCAGCACCTCGGCGTCTTCGTGGTCGTAGGTGTTGAGCATGTCGATCACGATGAGTGCCGTGCGGCCCACTCCCTCGCTTTCCGCCACCCGGTCAAGTCGGTCGCCCCTGAGAGCGCGACCGCCACTCACCGGCGTGCTGCCGGCGTAGTGGCGACACGGATGATGAGGACGCCTTCGTCAAGAGGGAGAGGCAGCGGCATCGCGGGTTTCCTTCATCCGGGGAAGAAGACAAGTGGCCGTGGAGGCAGTCTCCTGCCTCGGCTGAGGTTTGGTGCGTCGGCCACGCCGCAACGGTTCGGGCCGCTTCGTGCCGTGGAGGCTGCCGCGCTCGGTAGCCCGCACGCATGAGCATGGTTCGCTCAGCTCGGGTAGGCGCGGTACCTGACTCATGACCGAGAACTTGCGCTGGTGACCGGCGCGTCCAGTGGTATCGGGTTCGAGCTCGCCCGGCAGCTCGGACCTGCGCAGCTACGAGGAAGCGGAGCGCTTCGTAGACACAGTGGCCGCCACCGGACGCCCGGTAGCCGTCGTCGTGCTCAACGCCGGCGTGGGCGAGGGCGGCGCCTTCCTTGATACCGACCTGGAGGACGAGTTCGAGATCGTCGACCTGAACGTGCGCTCCACGGTACACCTGGCCAAGCGGCTGGTTCGGTCCATGGCGGCCGCGGGTGAAGGGCGCATGCTGATCACCTCTTCCATCGCCTCCACCATGCCGGGCTCGTTCCAGGCCGTGTACAACGCCTCGAAGTCGTTCCTGCAATCCTTCTCCCAGGCGCTTCAGAACGAGCTCGAGGACACGCCCCTGACCGTCACCGCCTTGATGCCCGGCCCCACCGACACCGACTTCTTCCGCCGCGCCGACATGGGTGACACCAAGGTCGGCCAGAGCGAGAAGGACGATCCAGCCCAGGTGGCCAAGCAGGGACTCGACGCCCTCTTCGCCGGCAAGGACAAGGTCGTCGCCGGATCGCTGAAGACCAGGGCGCAGGGAATGGCCAACAAGGTCCTGCCCGACAGTCTCAAAGCAGAGGGCCACCGCCGGATGGCGGAGCCCGGATCCGCCGACCAGTAGCCCCTGGCACAGGCCGGACCTCGACGGGGGTACCGAGGGATACGGCATGACCATCGGGGTAGCCGGATCACATGGACGCCAACACCGAAACCACTCCGCTGCGCGCCGTCGCGCTGGTCTGCACGCTCTCCCCGTCGCCGAAGCGGTCTTGCTCCCAGTTGCTGGCCGAGCAGACCGTGGCCGCCCTGGCCGATCACGGCGTCACGGGAAGCGTGATCCGGATCGCCGATCACGACGTGAAACCGGGCGTCGAGGTCGACATGGGGGGCGGTGACGCCTGGCCGGAGATCCGCGACACGATCCTGGGCTGCGACATCCTGGTCCTGTCCACGCCCATTTGGCTCGGCCACCCTTCCAGCGTCGCCCAGCGGGTCCTGGAACGCCTCGACGCCGAACTGGGCGAGAGCGACGACGAGGGCCGCATGCTCACCTACGGCAAGGCCGCCGCCGTGTGCGTCGTCGGCAACGAGGACGGCGCCCACCACGTCAGCGCAGAACTCTTCCAAGGTCTGGGCGACGTCGGGTTTTCCCTCGCTCCGAACGCCGTCACCTACTGGGTCGGCGAAGCCATGCAGGGCACCGACTACCAGGACCTCGACAAGACCCCCGAGAAGACCGCGGCGACGACGGCCACGCTCGCCGCGAACACCGCGCACCTGGCGCGCCGCCTCAAGGGCGCGTCGTACCCGCCCTCTACCTGACGCCCACCATTGGTCGCGCCGGAAGGAGACCGCGATGCCCTCACACGAGCAGGCCCACCTCACCGATCCGGTGGCACTGCACCCCCGGCCCCCCTTCCCCGAGCAGGACCAGGACCACCCGGGCTCGACCGAGGCGATGAATCCGCGCCCCGACCACGGTGAGGACACCTACCGGGGCCACGGCCTGCTGGAGGGGCGTAGGGCGCTGGTCACGGGAGGGGACTCCGGGATCGGCCGGGCCGTCTGCCTGGCCTTCGCCCGGGAAGGCGCCGACGTCGTCTTCACCCACCTGCCCGAGGAAGCCGAGGAGGCGGAGGAGTCCGCTCGCCTGATCCGCCGGGCCGGCCGCGCGGCGGTGCCCGTCGCCTGCGACCTCCGGTACGAAGACGAGTGCACGGCCCTGGTCGAAAAGACCGTCGGTGAGCTGGGCGGCATCGATCTGCTGGTCAACAATGCCGCCTACCAGATGTCCCAGCCGGACGGGATCGAGGCGATCACCACGGAGCAGTTCGACCGGGTGATGAAGACCAACCTGTACGGGATGTTCTGGCTGACCAGGGCCGCGCTGGCCCGCATGCCCCGGGGCGGCTCGGTGATCAACACGGCTTCCGTGCAGGGCTACCGGCCCAGCCCGCATCTGCTCGACTACGCCATGACCAAGTCCGCGATCATCTCCTTCACCCACAGCCTGGCCCAGATGCTCGCCGAGCGCGGTATCCGCGTCAACGCCGTCGCGCCGGGACCGGTCTGGACGCCGCTGATCCCGGCGACGATGCCCGACCCGACGAAGTTCGGCGAGCAGTCGCCGCTGGGCCGGCCGGCCCAGCCGGCGGAGATGGCACCCGCGTACGTCTTCCTCGCCTCCGACCAGGCCTCCTACATCACCGGCGAGATCGTCAACGCCACCGGCGGAACGCCCCTGCCATGACCCCGGACGAAGCTCTGCGCCGGATCGCCTTCCTCCTCGAATGGCGCGGGGCGTCGCCGTACCGGGTACGGGCGTTCCACACGGCAGCCGACGCCGTGCGCGACCTGCCGGCGGGCCCCGTGGAAGCCGCGCAGGCCGGAAAGCTGCGCGGGGTGGGCCCGGTCACCGCCGAGGTGATCTCCCAGGCATCGACCGGCGCGGTACCGGGCTACCTCGCCCGCCTGCAAGCCGAAGCCGACCCGGCCGCCTGCACCGGCTGGGACCTCGCAGCCGCGAGCACCGGAGACTGCCACCTGCACTCCGACTGGTCGGACGGCGGCAGCCCGCTCGAGGACATGGCCGGGGCGGCCCGCGCCCTGGGTCACCAGTGGGCCGTTCTGACCGATCACTCGCCGCGGCTGACGATCGCGCACGGGCTGAGCAGCGAACGGCTCGAAAGCCAGCTGGAAACCGTGGCTGCCGTGAATGCCCGGATGGGCCCGGGCTTTCGGCTGCTCACGGGGATCGAGTGCGACATCCTCGATGACGGCTCCCTCGACCAGGACGAAGACCTGCTCGGCAGGCTCGACGTCGTCGTGGCATCCGTGCACTCCAAGCTCCGCTCGGAGCCCGAGCCGATGACCGCCCGCATGGTGGCCGCGGTGCGCAACCCGCACGTCGACGTCCTGGGACACTGCACGGGACGCATCATCACCGGCCGGGGCCGCCCGCAGTCCCGCTTCGACGCCGGAGCCGTCTTTGCCGCGTGCGCGGAGGCCGGCACCGCGGTGGAGATCAACTGCCGTCCCGAACGCCGCGACCCCCCGGACGACCTCCTCGTACAGGCCGCCGCCGCGGGCTGCCGCTTCGCTGTGGACACCGACGCCCACGCCCCCGAGCAGCTGCACTGGCAGAGCACGGGCTACGCGCGCGCGGCACGCATCGGCCTGGGAGCAGACCGGTTGATCACAACGTGGCCCCTGGAGCGGCTGCTGACCAGCAGAACCGGCTGACCGTGGAACACGCGCCCCCCTTCCCGCCGCGTCCGCGGGGTGACAGGGCGGCTGCCCCCTCCCCTCCATCCGAGTGAGACCCCCCGTGCGGCCGGGCTCCGTCCCGCCCGGCGGGGAACCGATCGGATCGGGCCGGAACGGCCCCACCCCGAACACGTATGGAGGAGACATGGGACACGGCGGAAATGTGATCAACGAGCTGATGACCGACCACCGGGAGGTGGAGGAGATGTTCGGCCGTCTCCAGGCCATGACCGGCAGCGGGCAGGAGCTCCGTGATCTCATCGACGAGATCACCATCGAGCTGGTACGCCACTCGGTCGCCGAGGAGCAGTACCTCTACCCGGCGGTACGCGAGCACGTCCAGGGCGGCGATCAGATGGCCGACAAGGAGGTCGAGGACCACGGCCGCGTCGAGAAGATCCTCAAGCAGCTGGAAAAGATGAGCACCGACGACGCGCAGATGAGTCCGCTCCTGCGGCAGCTCATGGACGAGGTCTCCGCCCATGTGCAGGACGAGGAAAGCAACCTCTTCCCGATGCTGCAGCGAGCCTGCACCCCGCAGCAGCTGGACGATCTCGGTGACAAGATCCGCCGAGCCAAGGCGATGGCGCCGACTCGTCCGCACCCCTCAGCACCGAGCTCCCCGACGGCCAGCAAACTCCTCGCACCAGGCGCCGGCCTGGTGGACCGGGCGCGCGACTTCGTGACCGGCCGCGGCAAGTCCTGAACCCTCACTCCCGACGGCGGGCCTGCGCGTTCTCATCCGGGCGGCCCGCCGATCCAGGACGGACGGTGACGTGCGTCATGCCGCTTTGCCGCCGCTTCCGGCTAGCCTGGTCGCCCATGAGCGGAGCGGCGCAGCTTCGCGCCGTACCTCGCGAGCCCTCACGGGCCAAGGCGAGCACGCTCCCGGAGAAGCCGCTGTGTCCTCCGATCTCACCCCCGTCATAGCCGCCGGCACCCGCTGGCTCCTGACCGCCTTCCCACCCTCTCCAGGTGCGTTCAGCCAGGCTCTGGCGGAAGCCCAGGCCCGCCAGGCCGTCGCCGTTGCTGCCGCCCTGCGGTACCCGACCGCGCTCGACGCTCAGCTCCTGCACCTCCTCGGCCCGGGTGGAAGCGCCCGGCTGGACTGGCTGACCGGAGCCGACCACGGCGGCGACGCCGACGCCGGCTGGCGTACCTGGGTGGACGAAACCGTCGTCAGCTGGGCCGCCTGCCTCCTCGCTGCCCCCACTCTCGCCACCGACGCCCACCAACTCGTCGACCGGAGCCAGGCAGGCGAGATCACCCGGCTCACCCGCCCCGGCGACCACGAACACGATGCCGCGCCCTTGCTGCGGCACCCTGACCTGCTCGAACCAGTCGCCGCTCTGCACAGGGAACTGCTGCTGGACCTGCTGGACAACGAGAACGCCGCCCTGGGGTAGGTAGGGCAGGCTCGGCCCGAAGAGGATCTCGACGTAAGCCTCGCTCCGATCCAGCGAGCCACCGGAGTGAGCCATCGGGTCTCGACGCTCCCTGACCGGCTCGCTCGTCAGGGATGGAAGAGGACCTTGACCATGTTGTCCCGCTTCTTCTCGCAGGTCGTCAACCCAGCGGCGGACGTTCGCCTGTCCCATGCGCAGCTGGATCTGCTTGTCGAACATCGTGAGCAGCGGCAGCGGATCAGCGGCTCCACCGTAGACACCTGACAGGGAAATGGTGCCGCCGCGGCGCACGAGCTCAATGGCCGGCTTCAGGGCCGCCAGGCTGTCCACTCCGGCCTTCTTCATCAGCGCTGCGGCCAGGACGTCCGGGAGCAGGCCGGTCGCGGTCTGCGCGGCCCTGGCGCCGGCACCGCCGTGAGCCTCCATGCCGACGGCGTCGATCACGGCGTCCGGGCCGCGGCCGCCGGTCGCGTCTCGGACCGCGTCGACGAGCTGGTCGCCGTACTGGTCCAGGTCGTTCCATGGTCGACGGTTTCGCCACCCCCGGCCCCCGCCACCTGCGCGCACGCCGGGCACGACGCCGCCAGGAGCAAGCCCTCGCCGACCTGATCATCGACGTGCGCCGGGCCCCGGAGGCGGACTCAAAGGATTCGGCACTGGAGACCGTGGCCTGGCACCGCGAGCTCGACGGAACGCTCCTGGGCCGCGCATCGCCGCAGTCGAGCTGCTGAACATCATCCGCCCCACGGTCGCCATCGCCTGGTTCGCCACCTTCGCCGCCCACGCACTGCACCGGTGGCCCCAGCACCGCGACCTGCTGCGAGCCGACGCCGCAGGCACCTACGCCGAGGCGTTCGCCCACGAGGTACGGCGCTTCTACCCCTTCGCTCCCTTCGTGGCGGGCCTCGCCGCGCAGGACTTGGCCTGGCACGGGGCACGCATTCCGAAGGACGCCCTGGTCCTGCTCGACCTGTACGGCCAGAACCACAACCCGGCCCTGTGGGAGGATCCGTACCGGTTCGACCCGCGCCGGTTCGCCACTCCCGAAGGGCCCCACGACCCGCTGGCCAACCTCGTCCCCCAAGGCGGCGGTGACCCGGCGCGCGGCCACCGCTGCCCCGGAGAGGACATCACCGTCACCGCACTCGCGGCCATCACGACGGAACTGGCGCGACTCGACTACGACGTCCCCGACCAAGACCTCGGGATTCCTCTGTCCCGCATGCCCACACTCCCTCGAAGCGGCGTCGAACTCCGCCTGAAGTAATCGGACAGGCCCTCACCGATCGCTCCGGTAGATGGCCGCCGGGGCGGTCGGGCTGTTGGTCGGGCGGCCCCATGGCACCGTCAACCGCCGGCCGCAAGCAGTCTCCGAGGGCCCACCCGAAACCCGCAGCGCCAGGTTGGTGCCTGGGACGTTCGCTCAGCCGCTTCGGCCGGGCAGTACTACGGCTCTCGGTCAGGTGTCCCGGCCGGCACTCTTCGCCCCTTCGGCGGCCCGACGCTGCGCATCGCTGCTCGGAGTCAACGCGTCGCCTTCTTCCCCTTCGTGCGTGTCGGGAAGCACCGCGTCCTCCGCTTCCTCGCGGGCCTCCGGGTCGCCGCTCTCGCCGGGAGCATGCGACGGAGGGGTAGGGGCCTGGTCGTGCTTCCTGGACTTGGTCATCGCGCACTCCGTTCGTCGCTCTGAACATGCACATCGGTATGCCCCACGTCTGCCCGGTTCGGCCTCCGCATCACATCGGCGGACACAAGACATGGCCGAGCCTCCGGAGCGCCTCACGGCATGACCGTCATCTCCGGACACCGCGTGACGACCGATGCGAGGTCGTGCCCGTCGGCGTACAGCCGACGCTGGGTGCGGGCGCCGTTTCCCCGTTCGTGCAGGCGCGCTACGCCTTCCCGGACCCGCAGGTTGACGTCGCGTGGGACCAGGTCGGCTTTCGCGATCCGGACGGTGGCCTCGGAACCGCCCTTGGTCTCGGGGTCGGCGGGCAGGCATGTCCGCATCCCCATTATCGTCGCGGCGACGATAATGGGCTATCGTCGCCATATGAACGAAGAACGGAACGAGAACACCGGCTCCGTGAACGGCTCAGCAGCCGAGCACGCACAGCGGGTGGCGGCGCAGGTCACGGCCGAGGCCGCAGATGACACGTCATGGAAGCGCGACCACATGACCATGACCTTCTTCCTGGCCGGCGCCCGGTCTTCGCACGAGGAGAGCCACCACGACGGGCAGTTGGCCAACTGGAGGAGGCAACTCACCGACTGCCTCGCGGCGGACGCCTACGCCGAGGTCGCCGAACTGCAGGAGCAGCTCCAGGGCTGGATACTGAAGGAGCTCCGGAACCGCGACAACGCCCTGGACGCGCTGCTCAAGGCGTACCCCCCGCCCAAGCCACAGCGCGAGGCGCCCCCGCAGTTCCCTGTACCGCCGGTGGAGACCCACCCCCCTGGCACCGAGGTCCCGTTGTACTTCACCGACGTCTTCGCCTTCGTCACCGACTTCCTCGCCCCCACCATCCGCCGCCCCTTGGACGGTACGTCCGCCACATGGTGCCCGCGCTGGTGGGAACACCCCGAAGCGGGGGCCCGGCTGTCCGCGCTCTGGCTCGCGTGGGAGCAGCTGCGCCTCGAACCGACCCTCGGCTTGACCACCTGGTGGATTCAGCACGCCGATCCGCACCTGCGCGTGCTGATGGACCCCAAACAGGGCCCCTTCGCCGCCTGCTCGCCCAAGGGACACACACGGACACCGTTCGAGCCGCTCCCGAACGACCCTTGCGACAACCCTGCCCTGTGACGTGAGTCGGCATCACCCAGGCCGTGCACGAACCTTGCCTGGTGCGGCACCAATGCTCCTCGTGACACCCGATTCAAGGGACTTTCCCACGGCAACCGGCATGTCGGCCCACCCCCGTGAGGACTTGACCGCCGTAGCGCCCGACTCCACGGTCGTCCACGCAAAACGCTCGGCTGGGAATCTCCAGCCGAGCGTCTGCACAAGCTGTTCACGTCCTGATCAACAGGGCCACGGGTTGCGACAACCCCTGGAAACAGCCCCTTGAGGCTTGAGCCGTTCGCTCAGAGGCCGGGCTCCTGCATCGTGACGCAGTGCGCGCCACCGCCGCCGTTGCCGTAGAGGTTGTCGAGGTTGAGCTGGATGACCGGTCTGCCGTAGGCGGCCGCGATGGCCGCCTTGGCAGCGGCGTCCTTGGCGGTGTCGCCGAACTGCGTGGTAATCACTGCCTGGTTGGTGACCGTGCAGTTCACGTAGGAGCTGAGGAACGCCGCCTGCTTGCCCTTCGATATCCGGGGCAGTGTGTCGGGGCCTTCGATGGTGAGGACTTGAAGTCGGCGCCCCCGGGCGTCGGTCGCGTTCACCAGGACGTCGTGGATGGCCTGGGCGTTGACGGTCCAGACGTCCGGCCGCACGGCGCCGGCCAGCTGAACCATCACCACGCCGGGCTTGATGTAGCGGGCGGTGCCGTCGATGTGGCCGTCGGTGACGTCCTGCCCGGTGACCCCCGGCAGCCAGATCATCTTCGAGGCGCCGAACCGGGACAGCAGCTCCGCCTCGATCTGACTCCGCGACGTGCCGGGGTTGCGGTTGGAGTTCACCCAACAGCTCTCGGTCGCCATCAGCGTGCCGTCGCCGTCGTACTCCACGCCGCCGCCTTCGCCGACAACGCCCGACTTGGCGAACGGGACGCCCGCGTAGGCCGCCAGGTTCTGGGCGACCGCGCGGTCCTTGTCGTAGGCGGAGGCCGGGAGGCCGTAGAAGCTCGTGGCGTTCTCGCCCCACGCGTTGAAGTTGAGGCCGAAGGCTTCCAGGCCGCCGGCCCCGTCGACGCGAAACAGCGGGCCGGTGTCCCGCATCCAGCAGTCCGAGACGGGAACCGAGCTGATCACCGTGACGGTGGCCCCGCACATGCTCCTGGCTTGCGACGCGGCCGAGGAGCCGTCCGCGCACATGACGACCGGTTCGTACTTGGCGATCTCCTTTGCGAGCTTGGCGATGTCGGCCTGGACCTTGGACAGGATGTTGCCCCAGATCGTGTAGCTGGACGGCCAGGCCATCCAGGTCCGCTTGTGCCGCGCGTCTTCCCCCGGCACTCGCCAGGACGCGGCGAGCGCGGGCTGGATGCCGCCGAGTACCGGCCCCATCGCCAGTGCGGCCGCGGCCGCTCCGGATCGGGCGAAAAGCGTCCTGCGGGTGATGCCCTGCCTGTCGTCGCCGTGCCGAGTGTTCATGAGTCGCTCCTTTTCAGGTGGGTTCCGTACGGGAGGCGCGTTCGGTTGCTCAGTGGGATGGCGGCAGGAGCAGCCCTTCCTCCCGGACCATCCGGCGTTCGGTGGCCAGGTCGAGGCTTCGGGCGAAGCGCCAGTAGAGGGCGCCGGACACCGGCAGGCCGATGAAGATCGAGTAGTCGACCCCTCCGAGGCTCTGCGCGACGGGCCCGGTGTAGAGGCCGGTGATGACCATGAACGGGGCCATGCAGGCCAGGCCGATCGCGTAGGCGACGTTGCCCCGCCGGCCCCACCGGCCGTAGATGCCGTGCGGGTTGAAGATCTCCTTGACGACGTACTGGCCGCGCCGGACGAAGAAGTAGTCGACCAGGTTGATGGCCGTCCACGGGATGAACAGGTACGTCAGTACGACGACCACGTTGGAGAAGAACCAGTTGAAGCGGTCGATGCCGACGAAGGTCGAGATTGCACCGACGGCGACCAGCATGATGCCGATCGTCGCTACCCGGATGGTCCGTGTCGGCTTGACCGGCCGGAACGAGTCCACGATCGAGATCATGGTGAGGCTGCCGCCGTACTGGTTGATCGCCATGATGGAGAGCAGCCCCACGAGCAGCACCACGACCGCGACGGTGCCGAAGCCGCCGAACAGCCTGTCGGCCGCCAGCTTGAGCGCCGTCACCGGGTCGGTGCCCTTGGGGGCTCCGGCCGAGACGACGGCACCGAGGATGAACACCCATGTCCCGGAGACCGCACTGGGCAGGTAGGTCCACCAGAAGGTGCTGCGGACGGGGACGTCGGGTTTGAGGTAGCGCGAGTAGTCCGAGACGTACGGCGCCCAGCCCAGCTGGAAGCCGGCGACGAAGACGAACACGAGCATGAACGGGGCCAGGTCGAACGGCCCGGCGTCCCAGACCCCGGTCGGCAGCCCTCCGCCGACCAGGGCCGCCACGGTGACGGCCGCGGTGATCACGACGAACGGCCAGGTGAGCCACCGGTTCAGACGGTGGATCCAGTCGTAGCCGAACAGGGCGATCACGGTCGCGACCGCGGCCGCCAGGAGATAGCCGAGCTCGTTGGGGATCCCGGTGAGCGTGTTCATGGCCTGTCCGGACAGCAGGGCGTCGGAGGTGTTGAAGGCCACGTAGTTGACCAGGGCGAACACCCACACGGAGAGCGCGGCGCCCAGATAGCCGAACTGTGGGCGGGACTGCACGAGTTGGGGCAGGCCCAGCTGGGGCCCCTGGGCCGAGTGGAAGGCCATGAAGAACGTGCCGAAGAGCGCGCCGAGAACGGTGGCGACCACCGTCCAGACGAACGAAGCCCCCATGGAGAGCGTCACGACGCCGGTCGCCAGACCGGTGAGATTGAGGCTGCCGACGAACCAGATGGCGCCGACGCTGGAGGGCTTGCCGTGCCGTTCCGCGAGGGGTACCCAATCGATCGAATGCTGTTCGATGCCCGCCGGAGATACCGAACCCTGCGCCTTCGAGGCAGTTGCCCCCATGTGACCTCCCAATGTGCGGGCCCCACGTGCCCGTTCAGCCTTCCCGGGCTTCCACAGCCGATCGGGTTGCGCTCAAGGTAGGGACTGACTCAAATTTCAGTCAATCCCTCAGTCGACGTGCCCCATGCAGCCATCACGGCCACCAGCGGGAACCGGGTCGCAGTGGGTGGACGCGACACGCGCTCCCACCTCCAGCGGTTGCGATTACGCTCACGGCCGGGCCCACCCAGCCCCTACCGACGGGTAGGAACTGATAAGATTTTCAGCGCCTTGGGACCGAACTGCGAGCAGTGGATCGGAGTCACACGCTCAGGCACGGCCATGGCCGTGGCCCTCCGCTCGGGCTTCTGCGGCGTGGCCCAGGAAGCCACGCGGTGCCCCCGATGAAGGGGCCGGCGCTGCGCCATGCCGCCCAACCGGCAGACATCCCGGGGCCCGTCACCACGCCGCGAGGGCTCGGTGGACACGCACGTGATCTGTTCCTACTTCGCAGTCACGCCGGCGCCGGCGGCGATGCCGATGCCGATGCGACGCACAACCGGCCGCCGGTTGGGCGGAAACCCCCGGGCAAAGAAAGATCACCAGCCAGTCAACCGTGGCGGTCCGAACCCGGTCTGTCGGTCCCGGCAGGCACCTCAGGGAGCCTGCCGGCACCACCCGAACCACAGCCCCTGGCAAGCAGAGACCGGGTCACGTTCGCGGCGGTCGAGACGGAGACCGGTCAGGCTCCGGTCGCGGCCCCGCCGGCCCGCAGCGAACTGGGAAACCCCGAGCCCACGTCGCACCGCTGATGCCTCGTCACCGTCGCCGGCCTACTCAAGGGCGGCCCCTGGAAGAACCTTCCACGGCCCCGCTCCCTCCGAAGAGCCTCCAGCATGCTCGCAGCGGTAAGCCGCAACGAAGGGGCAGGAACAGCTCGCAGCGCCACAACCCCGGCCGGTCCAGTGGGTCCCTGTCGGCCTGGGGACGGGCAGGACCGGGGCGGCCGCCGATCTTCGGCGGTGAGCAGGTCCCTGCTGCGTTACGACGACCGGCCGGCTGACCCGCGCCTACCCCCTGCGACGGCCTTCACCCCACCCCACCGGCTTCGGGAAAGCCCGGCAGGCGGAAGGACCACACACGGCGGTGGGCCGCTCCCCGCATGAGGGAAGCGGCCCACCAGGGCATGGCGTCGGGCGGTGCCGTCCGGCTACCAGCGGTACCAGCGGCCGCTGCTGTTCTTGGGCCGGGCCACGAAGCCGATGAGCCACAGCACCAGCACCGCGATCGCGATCCACCAGAGGATCTTCAACGCGAACCCGGCACCGAACAGGATCAGGATGAGCAGGAGAACGAGAAGCAGGGGAACCATGGTTATCAACCTCCGAGGCATCGGTTGCCCCCCTCCGCGACGGTCATGCACCTGACTTTTACCCGGTTCCCGGGCGCGCAGCCGGGTAGAGCGGCAGCCCGCCGCGCAGTGCCGTACGCGGTTCGCCCGGTCGGCGGCAAGAAAGGGGTTTGCGGTCGCTGATCCGGAGCAAATGAGCGGTCACGACCAATCCGGTACTACACGAGGAGGTCCCGATGTCGGGCACGGAGAAGACCAAGGCACACGCCGAGCAGGCCAAGGGCAAGGCCAAGGAGATGCTGGGCCGGGCCGTCGGCAATGAACGGATGACCGCCGAAGGCCAGGGGGAGCAGACCAAGGGCAACGCCCGACAGGTCAAGGAAGACATCAAGGACACCTTCCGCCACTGAGCCGCGCACGCCCTGGTGCGCTGCCCCTTTTGGGCCCCGACCCGTCCCCCGGGTCGGGGCCCGGTCGCATGCCTGCCGGCGGCATGGCGCTCGGCCGGGTCAAGTCCCTTACGCACTACGCGCTGCGCGCCCTGGAGAACGCCCTCGGTGTCCCGTACACCCGTAAGCGCCTGGAGCGGGTCACTGCGAGACGGTCTGCGGAGCTGCGGGGACGGGCGCGAGCCGGTAGGCGTTCTCGTCGGTGATCACGCGGCCGGCGGTGGGCGGCGCGAAGTGGGTGCCGAGGACCAGGGTCTCCGTGTCGGCGAGGGAGCCGAGGAGCTTGCGGCGGGAGGCCTCGGACTGCTCCGGGTCGATGTCGACGCACGCGCCGATGGAGGGGTGGGCGAACTGGACCGGGTGGTGGATGCAGTCGCCTGTGATCAGTGCCGTCTCGCCCTGGCTGGTCAGCTCGACGGCGATGTGGCCTGGGGTGTGGCCGGGCGTGGGCAGCAGGCGCAGGCCCGGGGCGATCTCGACTCCCTCGGCCGGGACGTCGACGGGGTCGAGCAGCTCCGCCTCCTCTACGGGGATCACGGAGTCGCGGAACATCTGCTTGCGCGCCTCTTCCATGTCGTACGCGGCCCAGAACTCCCGCTCGATGCGGGAGGTCAGGTAGCGGGCGTTGGGGAAGGTGGGGACCCACTCGCCGTCCACTTCCCGCGTGTTCCAACCGACGTGGTCGGCGTGCAGGTGGGTGAGGATCACCAGGTCGACGGAGTCCGGGGGAAAACCGGCGGCGGTGAGGCGATCGAGGAAGTCGGTCCGCAGGTCGTGCCAGGCGGGGTTGGCCCGCTCCTTGCCGTTGCCGATGCCGGTGTCGACGAGGATGCGCAGCCCGCCCAGGACGAACGCGAAGCTGTGGCTGTCGATGCGCAGGATGCCGTCGTGGTCGGCGAAGTCGGGGCGCAGCCAGTCCTGCTGCTTGACCAGCTCCGCGGTGGCGTCCGGCAGCAGCCAGGGTCCGGTCTCGGGCGGCAAGGGGACCTCGTCGATGCGGTGGACGGTGACGTCGCCCACGGTCCAGGAGGGGATGGTGGTGGTCTCATCGGCCGGTGAGGCGTGCATGGTCCGTCGTTTCCTTTGTTCTTCAGTGGTTTTCAGCGGAGGTGGCCGTCTGCGGCGTGGAGCGCCTTGCGCCGTGACGCGGTCAGTGCTGCCACCGCCGCGACGGCGAGAAGGGCTGCGGCCACGGCGTAGGTGTGGGAGGTGGTCCGCAGTCCGAAGTGCTGGGTCGCGGCGCCCGCGACGATGGCGGGGACGCTCATGGACAGGTAGCTGAGGACGTAGTAGGCGGCCAGGGTCGCGGCGCGGTCCCGTTCGCCGAGCGAGGTGAGCATCATGCCCAGCGCGCCTTGGGAGACGGCGCCGAAGGCGACGCCCGCCAGGGCCGCGCCGGCGTAGACGGCGAGCAGGCCGACGCCGTGCAGACCGAGCAGACTCAGGGCCACGGACGGGATCACCACCACGGCTCCGCCGGTGGCTGCGGCGAATGGCGCCGTTCGCCGCAGCGTCCACACGGTGAGCGCCGCCGCGGCGCTGACGGTGAAGAAGACCATGCCGCCGAGCGCGTACGGGGCGCCCGGGGCCACGAGGCGTACGAGCGCCGGGCCGAGGGAGGAGTAGAAGCCGCCCAGTGCCCAGACGGCGACGACTCCGGTGCCGGCCGCCGGCAGGGCGCGGCGGGCCGTAGGCGGCAGGGCGAGCTGCGGCCGCAGGGAGCGCAACGCTCCGGCGCGCGGGCGGACCGTCTCCGGGATGAACGTGACCGCGATCGCCTGGGCGGCGAACAGTGCCGCCAGGAGCACGTACACGGTGGCCGTGGGGGCGGGGGCGAAGCGGACGAGGAGGGTGGCGACCAGTACGCCGGCGGCCATGCCGGCGACCGGGGCGAGGCCGTTGGTCAGGGCGGACCGGCCCGCACGCCGGGGGTCCGCCAGGTCGAGGAGGGCTGCGCCGGCTGCGCTGGTGGCCGCGCCCGTGGCCGCTCCCTGCAGGATGCGGGCGGCGATCAGCCGGCCGGCGCCGTCCGCCGAGGCCAGGACCAGCATCGAGACTGCCTCCAGGACCAGGGCTCCCACCAGGACCGGGCGCCGCCCCAGGTGGTCGGAGAGCGCTCCGACGGTGAGCAGGGCCACCAGCAGGGTCAGGGAGTAGGCGCTGAAGATCACCGTGATCGTCAGGGCGGTCAGGCCCCACTGGTCCTGGTAGAGGGGGTACAGGGGCGTCGGCGCGCTGGAGGCCGCCAGAAGCGAGGCCAGGACCGACGCGCCGAGCACGAAGGCCGCAGAGCGGTTCACCGTACCGGAGCAGGCGGTCGAGTACGGGCACTGTGCGGGTGCGCCCGGTGTGGCGCTGGACATGAGACTCCCTCCACTAAACGCAATGGGTTTGCTTTAAGCCACCGTATGCCTTAGCGTCCCTTAAAGCAAACCATTAGCTTTTGGCGTGGGGATTGCTCCATGGCTCCAGCTCGATCAGGAGAGAACGCCTATGTCCGCTGCTGAACTCACGCCCCCGGAGGCCGCCCTCTGGGCCAACCGTGCAGGGCTCCCACTACGCGCCGACCGGCACGCCGCAGTGGCCGCCACCGCCAACCACATCCACTCCGTCGTCACGGTCCTGCGGGAACTGGACTTCGGGGACACCCCGCCTGCCGCCGCCTACCACGCGGGAGAGGAGAAGAGCGATGCAGCCGTATGAACTGCCCCTCGCCGCAGCCGCCGACGCGATCCAGGCACGCAACCTGTCCCCCGTCGAGCTGGTGGACTCCGTCCTCGACCGGATCGAGCAGACAGAACCACGCCTGAAGTCCTACGCCACCGTCACCGCGGAACGGGCACGCCGGGCGGCGCGCGAGGCCGAGCACGAGGTCGCCGCCGGCCGCCTGCACGGCCCGCTGCACGGTATCCCCATGGGGCTCAAGGACCTGATCGACGTCGCGGACGCGGCCACCACGGCCGGCTCCCGGGTCCGCGCGGACCACCGCGCGGAGGCCGACAGTACGGTCGCCGCGCGTCTGACCGCGGCCGGCGCGGTCCTGGTCGGCAAGACCCACACCCATGAGTTCGCCTACGGTCTGACCACCCCGCAGACCAACAACGCCTGGGACCAGGATCGGATCGCGGGCGGCTCCAGCGGCGGATCCGCAGTCGCCGTCGCCGCGGGCGCCGCGACCTTCGCACTGGGCACCGACACCGGCGGGTCGATCCGGGTGCCCTCTGCGCTCAACGGAGTCGTCGGCCTCAAGCCGACCTACGGCCTCGTCCCCCGCCACGGCATCACGTCACTGTCCTGGTCGCTGGACCACGTCGGGCCGATCACCCGCACCGTCGAGGACGCGGCCCTGGTCCTGACCGCCCTGGCCGGCCACGACCCCCGCGACCCCGCCTCCCTGGACATGTCCGCCGCGGACTACCGGCCGGGCGCGGGTACGGATCTGACAGGGCTGCGCGTCGGCGTGCCGAGCAACCACTACTTCGACCACGTCGACCCGGAGGTCGAGGCCGCCGTCCGGCGCGCCATCGCCGAACTCGAGACCCTCGGCGCGCGCCTCTTCGAGGTCGAGATCCCGATGACGCGCTACGTCCAGGCCACCCAGTGGGGCCTGATGGTGCCGGAGGCAACCGCCTACCACGAGCGAACCCTGCGCGCGGTCCCCGAGCTGTACCAGGCGGACGTCCGCATCCTCCTCGAAGCCGGCGAGCTGATGCCGGCCGGGGACTACCTGCGCGCCCAACGCTCCCGCACACTCATGCGGCAGGCCTGGGCGCGCCTGCTGGAGGAGGTCGACGTGATCGCCGCACCGACGGTCCCGGCCACCGCGGCAAAGGCGGACCAGTCCACTCTCACCTGGCCGGACGGCACCGTCGAGGGTGTCTCCGACGCCTATGTACGCCTCTCGGCCCCCGCCAACATCACCGGGGTGCCCTCGCTGTCCGTGCCGGTCGGACACGACACGAAAGGCCTGCCCATCGGCATGCAGCTGCTCGGCCGCCCCCTCGGGGAGCGGACGTTGCTGAGGGTCGGCCACGCCTACGAGCAGACACGGCCCGCACACCGGCCGGCGGCGGTATGACGAACCGACCGCGTGGCCCCGGCCGAACCGGCCGGGGCCACGGACGAGCACTTGAAGCAAGATATTTGCTTTAAGGTGGTTGCGTGAGCCGAAAACCAATGGTCCGCCCCGGCGGGCGCAGCGCCAGGGTGCAGGCGTCGGTACACGCCGCCGTGCACGAACTCGAGGCAGAGGTGGGCCGCGAAGCACTCACGGTCCCCCTGGTGGCAGCCCGCGCCGGAGTCACCCCGTCCACGATCTACCGCCGCTGGGGCGATCTGCAGGAGCTGCTGTCGGACGTGGCGGTCGAGCGCCTGCGGCCCGAGACGGCACCGGAGGACAAGGGAAGCCTGAGGTCCGACCTCGAGGCCTGGGCCGAGCAGTTCCTCGAGGAGATGTCCGCCACCGCGGGCCGCGCCTACATCCGCGACGCCCTGCTCGGTGACCCGGACGGCAGCAACGCCGGCCAGTGCTCCACCTACGCGGCCGAGCAGATCGGCGTCATCCTCGACCGCGCGGCCGGCCGCGAGGAGACCACACCCGACGTCGAGACGGTCCTCGACCGCGTCATCGCCCCCATGATGTACCGCATCCTCTTCCGCCCCGACGGGCTCGACACCGCGTACGCGCGTGAGCTGGTGGCAGGGTTGGTCGGCTCGACCGACCACTGACCGAACGCCTCCGCGAGCGGACTGTTCCCTGAGGCCGGATGCTCCGATCCGGGCGTCCACCGCACCCCGCACGACGGGTACTCCCCCGCGCCCCGGGCATCCCGAGGGCGCCACTCCATCGGCGGTCCGACCGAATCCCCGCGCTCGGCCTCCCGGGAGCCAGGCCATGGGCGTTCGATCGTCCACCGATGTCGTCCGAGTCGCTACGAGGCCTCGACGCCCTTGCGGGCGATGCGCTGCCGGATGCCCCGCTGACCGCACGTCCTCCGAGTCGATCGCGTCCCCGACCGGGCCAGGTCACCGGGCAAGCCCGGTTCATCGAGGCCCAGGCGGTGCGGCTTGGCCCACGCCCGGGCCTTCGTCCACTCCGCCCACCTGCGGCGAGCCGTTGCCTTGATGGCCCGAACGACGCCGAGGGCAGCGGCTGGACGTGCAGCCCGACGTGGCCACGAACACGATCGCGGCCAGAACCTCACGGTCACCATGTCTTCGCCGGCCACCGTCCCGAGGCCGCGTCGGCGCCTTCGGCACCAGCCGCTCAGCGGTCCCCGCCACGGTCGACAGCCGACCGAATCAGCTGAGATGACGTCTAAGGGACCAGGACGATCTTGCCGAGGTTGCGGCGCTGCTCCATGAGGGTGTGGGCTCGGGCGGCATCGGCGAGGGGGATCTCTGCGTATACGGTGGCGCGCAGGGTGCCTGCGTCGCGCATCTGCCAGAGTTCGTTCAGCCAGCGGTCGTAGAGTTCGGGCTTGCCGGTGGCGATGGCCCGAATCTGGAAGCCGATCATCGAGGCGCCGCGGACCAGGAGTTCGTACGCCTCGACTGTGCCGCCGCCGAAGCTGAAGGCCACCAGTCGGCCGCCCGTCGCCAGGGCACGCACAGCGGGGCCGAGGAGGTTGCCGCCGACACCGTCGAGAATCACGTCGTACGGGGCGCCCCAGTCGGCGTCCTCGTAGAGGAGTACCTCGTCGGCGCCCAGCCCTCGGACGAAGTCGGCCTTGTCCGCGCTGCCGACGGCGGCGGCGACGTGTCCCGCCCCGGCGGCCTTGGCGTACTGGAGGGCGAGCGTGCCCACTGCGCCGGCCGCTGCCGTGACCAGGACCGACTCGCCGGGCCCCACGCGCGCGGCCTCGTAGGCGCCGCGCGCGACCAGCCCGCTGCGGACCAGGGCGACCGCCTCCACGGCGGTCGCGTCGTCCGGGATCGGGGAGGTCATGGCAGTGTTCAGGACCGCGAACTCGGCGTAGGCATCGGCGAAGCACAGCCCGGTGACGCGGTCTCCCACGCCGAAGGCCGTGACTCCAGGCCCCAGGGCGACGATCGTGCCGGCGACCTCGCCGCCGAGCCGGATTGGCTCACGGCCCTCCAGCACCTTGCGCACGGTGGGCAGGGTCACCCCGACCGCCTCGACCCGGATCAGCACCTCTCCGGCTCCCGCCTGGGGCGGGGCGGCCTCCTCGGCGAACAGCATTTCGGGTCCACCGTTGACCTCATGGCGGATGCGCAGCACAGGACCTCCCCGATCCGGACTCATTGGATATCCCAACGATAGGGTCAATGTCATTGGGAAGTCCAATGAGTTTTCGATAGGCTGTGCACATGACCGCGGACCTCCAGCGCATCCAGTCCTTGCCGACGTGGCTCGTCGGCCGTGTTGCGGCGCGTGGCCGCGGTCTGGTCGCCGACGCGATCGCCGCGGAGGGGTTGAAGCTCATGCACCACGCGGTCCTGGCCGCGACGGCCGAGTACGGGCCCGTCACCCAGGCCGACCTGGGCCGCCGACTGGCCATCGACCCCAAGGACATGGTCGGCATCCTCAACCACCTCCAGAAGCAGGGCCTCGTCCTGCGCGCACCCCACCCCTCCGACCGACGCAAGAACGCCGTTACCGTGACCCCGGAGGGCACCGCCACGCTCTCCCGCTGCGGAGCTCTGGCCGAAGCCGCCAACGCCGAGCTGCTGGCACCACTCACCCCGGATGAGCAAGGGCAACTGATGGCCCTCCTGACCCGGCTCCACGAAGCAACGGAGATCCGGGCCTGATCCCACACGATCGGCCGAACAGCCAACAGCGCCGCACCCCCTGACGGAACCCTGCCGAACACCAGGGTGCGGGGGTAGGGCGGCCGCGGCCGGGTGGACGCCGGGTACACGGCACGTCTGGAGGGAGACCCCGCACCACCAAGCGGTCACCGCAGGTGACTGACGGAGCTCGGTGCGGGTGGTCCCATCCGGCTTCGCGCGGCCCTGCGGGCCGCGCTCGACGGCGTCCTCCGCCCCGATCTCGGGGAGTCGACCGCGGCCCCAAGAGAGGGCGGCACAGGCCGTGCAACCCACCCTCGACGTGGCCGTCCGCCCTGCGCGCACCCGACCTCGCCGGCACCCTCCACTTCTTCACCCTCACCCCCTCCCCCACACCATGGCGCACGTCGCGGCGGCGCCGATGTCGCCGGCGACACCGGAACGAGCGTCAGGCCGCGGTGCATCTGCCGATGGCCTGCGAACAGAGGCAGGGGCGTGGGAAGTTCCGCCGTCGCGGCGCCTCGACGGCGACGGGTGTGGCCTCCTCACCGAGCCGGGCCTCAGGCAGGCAGGGTGAAGACGCCGACGAGCCGGAAGGGGACGGCGCAGTCGGATGGTCCGCCCCCGGATTTAATCGCTGTTCAGCGTCAGACACGCCCTTGTACGGTGTACGAGACAGTCTCGTACACCGTACAAGGGGGAAATATGACGGCGACGACCGCCGCCTCATCGCCCACCACCACTGGTGGACACCCGCAGCGCTGGTTGATCCTCGGCGTCATCTGCCTCGCCCAGCTCACCGTGCTGCTCGACAACACCGTCCTGAGCGTCGCGATCCCCTCGCTGACCTCCGAACTCCACGCGTCCACCACCGACATCCAGTGGATGATCAACGCGTACTCACTCGTCCAGTCCGGCCTCCTGCTCACCGCGGGCAACGCCGCCGACCGCTACGGCCGCAAGAAACTCCTCGCCCTCGGACTCGCGCTCTTCGGGCTCGGCTCACTTGCCGCCGGACTCGCCGCCTCCACCGCGCAGCTCATCGCCGCACGGGCCGGCATGGGTGTCGGCGGCGCACTCCTGATGACCACGACACTCGCCGTCGTCATGCAGATCTTCGACGACTCGGAGCGGGTCAAGGCCATCGCGCTCTGGTCCACCGTCAGCTCGCTCGGCTTCGCCGGCGGCCCGCTGATCGGCGGAGCCATCCTGAACCACTTCTGGTGGGGAATGATCTTCCTCATCAACATCCCGGTGGCACTGATCGGCCTGGTCGCCGTTGTCAAACTCGTACCGGAGTCGAAGAACCCGCAGGGCGCGCGCCCCGACCTGCTCGGCGCGTTGCTCTCCACGATCGGCATGACCTCCGTCGTGTACGCGATCATCACCGGGCCCGGGCACGGCTGGGCCTCCACCGAGGTGCTGTTCCCGGCCGCCGTCGGGGCCGCGGTCCTCGGCGCCTTCGCCCTCTGGGAGCTGCGCACCCCGTACCCGATGCTCGACATGCACTTCTTCCGCAACGAGAAGTTCATCGGAGCCATTGGCGGTTCCCTGCTCGTGGTCTTCGGCATGGGCGGCTCGCTCTTCCTGCTGACCCAGCACCTGCAGTTCGTCCTGGGATACGAGCCGCTGGAAGCCGGTCTGCGGATGGCGCCGCTCGCGCTGACGATCGTGGGCCTCAACCTGACCGGTCTGGGCCCCAAGCTCGTGATGAAGATCGGCACCCCGGCCGCGGTCCTGATCGGCATGACGCTCGTCTCCGGCGGCCTCACCTCGATCGCCGTGCTCGGTGGCGGCACGGACGGCAGCTACGGGGGCATGCTCCTGGGCCTGGTCCTGATGGGCGCGGGAATCGCCGTCTCGTCGCCGGCCATGGCCAACGCCATCATGAGCGCGATCCCGCCTGAGAAGGCGGGTGTGGGCGCCGGAATCAACGGCACCCTCGCCGAGTTCGGCAACGGACTGGGCGTCGCCGTCCTCGGTGCCGTCCTCAACGCACGGTTCGCCGCCCTGATCACCGTCATCGCGACATCGCTGCCCGCGGCCCTCGCCGCGGCCGGAAGCGAGGCCGAACGGGCCGAGATCTCCCGCGCCTTCGCCTCCGGGCTCCAGACCAGCCAGCTGGTCGGAGCGATAGCCGTCTTCGCAGGTGGTCTCGTCGCCGCGGCGCTGCTGCGCAGGGCGGAGCGGTCCGAGAAGAGGCACGCGGCTGCATAGCATGGCCGATGACCGCTGACAGGTGAACGCACGGAGGAACTCCATGGTCAAGGCCGCAGACCGGGCCAACAACCCGGCGGGTTCCAGCGTGTGGCTCGAACAACGGCCCCGACGCAGCGGAGGCGGCCCGGCCGGTCTCGACCGCGAACGGATCGTGGCTACCGCGATCCGGATGCTGGACGAGGACGGACTGGGCGGCCTCTCCATGCGCAAGCTCGCCACCGAACTGGGCGTCACCGCGATGTCCGTCTACTGGTACGTGGACACCAAGGACGACATCATCGAGTACGCCGTCGACTCGGTCTACGGGGAGATCGACCTCGGCGCAGTCGATGCCGCCGGGGACTGGCAGGACCGGGTCCGCGTCCTCGCTCTGGACTACCGGCGGATGCTGGTACGACACCCGTGGATGTCACCGAGCGCAGGGCGCTACCTGAACATCGGACCGCACGCGATCGCCGTCGGCGCCAAAATTCAGGAAGCCATCGCGGCCACCGGTCTGCCGCTGCACCGGCAGCCGAGCGCGATGTCGGCAGTCTTCCAGTTCGTGTACGGCTACGGCACCGTCGAGTCGCAGTTCGAGCGCCGGGCGGCCGAGGCGGGCATGTCCCAGAACGACTTCTACGACGAGTCGATCAAGGCCTACCGAGACGATCCACGGTTCACCGAGGCACTCGAACCGATCGCGGAGATCCTCGTCGAACGCGCTTCGCACGGCAACGTCAGCGCCATCTGGGAACGGGACTTCGCGTACGCCCTGGACATCCTCGTCGCAGGGATCGAAGTCATGGTCGCCCGCGAGCGCTCCGACTCCGTGTAGCCGCCGGCCAGGGCGCTCGCTCTGCGCCGGCGCCCCGGATGCGCTCGCGCAGCCCGGCGATCCCGCGTGCGTGCCGTCAGGCGCCGCACCAGCGCTCGCCTCCCCCGTGGTCACCCCGCAGCCGGCCACGACGTTCAGCAACCGGTCCCGCTCCGCCGCGAAGGCGCTCGACAGAAGGGGGCCGACCGTACGGGGGTATCCGAGTAGGTGCGGAGGGGAGCCCGGCCCGGGTGACCGGCGTACCGTCACGCGGCGCGTCCCACCCACGCCACCCGCACCCACACCATGATGCGCGCCCTCCTCGCCGCCTGCCGACGCCGTCACCCGACCCGTTGGGCCAGCACCTGTCCCGGCCATGCTTCTGACAGGAAACGGTCGGTGGCGATGAACCCGTTGCGCTCGTAGAACGCGACCAGTTCGCCCCCGCCACCCGCCCAGCAGTCGACCCGCAGCAGCTCCACACCGGCCCGGCGGGTTTCCTCTGCGGCATGGGCCAGGAGCCTCGCACCGACGCCCAGACCGGCGTACCGCCGGTCGGAGACCAGCAGCCGGACGTACCGCTCGGGTTCCTCGGCCGGCGCGATCGGCATCTGGGGGCTGGGCCCGGAGTCCAACACCAGAGCCCCGACAGGTACCCCGTCCAACTCCGCGATGTACGGTGAATTTTCGGTCATGTACCGCTCGACCCGCGCCACCCCGCCAGGCTTCCGCGAATACGGTGTCGTGCCCCACTGCTCGGTGTTGCCGCGCTCGTTCATCCAGACCACCGCGGAGTCGAGCATGTCGAGCACGGCTGGTGCGTCGGCCAGGGCGCCCGGTCTGATCCGTATGCCATGTGTCGTGTCGTTCACGGATGGAGCTTAGACAGCGCGAGGCGGATCCTGGCAAAGTCGATGCCGTCACTGCCCGGCTTCTGTCGGTGTGCGGCGGCCAGCCATGGTTCAGGGGATTACGTCGTGCGCTGGTCGTGGGTGTCCTGGCGGAGCCGGTCGGTGTGCCGGGTGAGGGTGTCGATGCGGTCGGCGAGTTCCATGTCCTGGGGCCGCAAGTGGGGCCGGGTGTCGGCCAGCGGCTGCAGGAGACGGGCGGCGTCGCTGTCGGCCAGGGCCGTGTTCAATTCGCCGATGGCCTCCTGTGCACTGACGGGAAGGCCGGTGAGGGAGGTGACCTGACCGGCGAGGCGGCGCAGGTCGGCTGCGTTGTCGCCGGCCCAGGTGGTGACGGTGCGGTCGGCGGCGCGGGCGTCGCGGGTGGCCTGGACGCGTTGTTCGCCGGTGCTGCCGGCAGCTCCGGGGCGCTGGCGCAGGTAGCGGCGTTCGGCGGCCTGGCGGCTGGCGACTCCGAGGGGGCCGGCGAGGTCGGCCCAGCTCGCGCCCTGGTCGCGGCCGATTTCGATGAGACCGGTTTCCCAGCCGGCGAGCTCGTCGCGGATTTCGCGCAGCATCAGCAGTGCGGCCAGGGCCGGGTGCGGGGCCGAGCCGGGCGCGGAAGCCGGGGCAGCGACGGGTGCGGCGTCGGGATGACGGTGGGATCGTTCAGCAGGTCTCAGGTGCATCGGGGACGTGGCCGAAGCCGTCCGCGATGCCGATCGATGCATACCGCCAGGGCGACGGGTACGTGATCGCCTTCGACCTTCCCGGTGTGAGCACCGAGGCGATCGACATCGACGTCGAGCGGAACATGCTGACCGTGAAGGCCGAGCGCCGACCCGCGGATGTCGTGCACGTCGGCGGTGAGATGGACATCGACCGGGCCCCGATGCTGCGCAACGCTCTGCACACCGCGATCACGCGGCCCGGCCGCCCCGCCGAGATCGTCGTCGATCTGGCCGACCTGTCCTTCTGCGACTCCTCCGGCCTCAACGCCCTCATCCAGGCCCGGCACGACGCAGAGGAACACGGCAAGCAGCTCGTCCTCCGCGCCCCGCAACACCAGTTCCTGCACCTGCTCGACATCACCGGCGCCGACACCCTGTTCGCGATCACCGACACCTGACCCTCGGGTGGGCCGGCCACCGGAGGGACAGAGACCGTGTGAGCGCCGCATCGGCGTTCCGGCGCCACGGAGCCGTACAGGGACGGCAAGGCGGTGCCACTGCCCCGGCCGGCTTACGACATCCGGCGGTACAGGCGTGCCCGTGTCACGGTGGGAGCGCGAGGAGAGGTCCTCTACCGGGACAGCAAAGAGCCCTTGTCGTCAGCGCGGCGGGACCGGATGATCAGCTCATGTACGTAGGCCGAGGCACCTTCGACGACATTCCTGTGAGCACCCTCTTCCCCCAGGTGTCTGCCGCCGGCGTTGAATCACTGCAGCGCGCGGCTCGTTGCATCGACGGAACTCTGTCCGATGTTGTCACCAAGGGGTGGGATTGGTGGCCGGAGCGTGCAGCTTTCGCAGGTCCCCAGTCCCGGACATGGGTGATTCTCCTTCTGTGTGTTGTTCAGCCGTCGGGTGAAGGCGACTGGTTGGAGTTCCAGCTCCACGTGGGCTGGACGGACCGGGGCCGGCACGAGGTGGCCGCCTCGGTCAACGTGGGCTGCTGGTGCGAGACCGACCACGGCACCCATGACGTCGACGTCCTCAAGTTCGTGGTCGGTGACGAGATCTCGTTGCCCCAGGCCTTCCAAGCATGCGCAGAACGCATGACGGGGTGGCTGTCCGACCCTCACGACGCAGACTTCTGGCGAGCCCGAGAGGATGTGCCGGCGCGCCGCATGTAACCCCCTGGCCAGGGCCGCTTCGAATCCTCCTGCCCGGCGTGAGGGCCGGGCCGGTCACCCGCTCGCCGGCCCTGCCGAAGGCGGCCGTAGCCGCCTCGACTTCCGCCCCGTCGCGCCCATCGAACACCAACACGTCCCAGAACGGCGCATTGGTCTGCGTGACCAGCACCATCACGGCCCCCAGCCGACCGCAGCAGCGACGACAGAGACCTGAATGAGCGTCACTTCCCAAGGCCGGAGGCCAGGCGTACGCGGTCTCACACGGATCGGTCGCCTCCCGATCGAACGCCGAGGCAACGCTCCGCGACGGCTCCCCCAGATCGGCGCCAGGACCCAAGTCCCGTCGACTTGGATCTCCGATCTGCCACCGCAATGCCATCCGGCGCCATCGACAAAGGGCCAGTGCACGGCCCCTGTTTCACCAACTGCTGGTGGCGTGTGAGCTGGAGGCAGCCGTTTCCGACCGTGGGCAGGCCAGACACGACTCAGTTCTCCCGCGCCGCCCACGGGATCGCCGGCCCCGCCGGCTCGAGCCACAGCAGTCGGCCGCCCCCTCGGTCACGTCCCTGGGCGCTGCGAGGCGGCGGAGAACTGCGGTGGGTCGGCGGTCTGGGTGATGTGGGCTCGATCCGGGCTCGTACCGGTCGCAGAAGAGAAACGACTCCCGATGTGCTTCGACTGGCCCGGGAGACGAGCGCCCTGCGGGGACCGCAGGGAAAACCACCTCTGAAACTGCGCAGTTGGGCACTACCGTCGGTGCGATGACAACACGATCCATGCCGGCAGGACAGCCAGTGACCCTGACCCTGGCCGACGCCCCGATGCGTCAGGCCCGTAACTCCGCCGCCTTTTGGGCCGCGACCGGCCGAAGTCGAGGCCATGCGGTCATCCGCCGCCGCGGGTTCGTCGCGGTCGACGGCGACCTGCGCGCCGGCCTGCGGATCCTGATCCAGGAGCCGGACCTCGACCCGGACGAGTTGACCGAAGTGAGCGAGCTGGTACGCCGGGCCCCGGGCCCGGCAAACATCGAGGATCCGTTCAGCTCGACCGACCTGAGCCACCTGGACCTGCGCAGCTGGCAAATGCCGGTCATGCTGCGGCCCCCCGGCCCGGTCGGTGAACCGGCACTGGAGGTGATCCGGGCACGGCAAACCGAGGACCTTCAAGCCGCCGAGCGGATCGTGATCGAGGGCTTCGAGCTGGCCGGATTCGAGCCGTACCGCCCCGGCGAGCTGTTCCCGGCGGCGCTGATCGAGCAGCCGGGCGTGGACGTGTTCGTCGCCAAGCACGACGGCGTGCCCGTGGGAGCCGGCGTCAGCGTCGTGGACGACGGAATCGGCAGCCACTACTGGATCGCGACCTCCCAGTCTTTCCGGTCACGCGGCGTGGGGCGGGCCGTCATGCTCGGCTCCCTCGCGCCCCTTGCGGACCTCCCGCTCACGCTCACCGCGTCGAAGCTGGGCAGACCGCTGTACGAGTCGATGGGCTACACCGTCGCGGCCCCCTCGACCTGGTGGGCCTCGCACTGATGCCGACACCGCCGCGCTAGAGCCCGCCGGTTGGTGAAAGGCCGGACCAACGATGAGGGTCCAGGTCGGGGACCTGGGCCCCTGGCCGGCGACGGCGGGCGCCGGCGTTGTCTTGCGTGTGTGTGGAGTCGACGTCGGGCGACCGGCCGTGCTGTTCGGTCCCTTCGTGTTCCGGCTGGGTCCTTCTCCGTGCGCAGGGCGCGATTGCGGCCTGGTCGTGGGAGGTTCTCCAGTCCGGCGATCCCCCGGTCCCAGCCCCTGCCCCATCGGCGCCGTGTCAACCCTCGCAACGTGATGGGCCGCCCTTGCGGCTCTCGGGGCCGGACAAGGCCGTCACGGAACCGCCGCTTACAACAGCCGGCAGCAGCGGAGCGCGGAGCCCCGGTCAGCTGGGCGGCACCGGATCTGCCGGGAAACCTGTCGAGGTCGGGCGGAAGCGGGCTGTCCCGCCCTTGGGACCATCGCGCTCCGGGGCTCGCCGCGTATGACGCGCGCGGTTCAGGCCGGCCGCCGAAAGCCCTCGCAGCGTGCAGGCGGGGCAGCAGGTACGGCAGCCCGGCCTTGTTCACGACTTCGGGCTCTGGCTCAAGTTTCGCGGAGTGTCACTCTTCGTGGCGCCGGACCCTTGACGGCCGGTCGGCTGGGAGCCTTTCTCATGGCTGGCCGGGTCCGTCGAGGCGTTCCGTGGGACCGGCGAAGGCGAGGAAGAGAGTCCGCGTGGTGAGCAGCCACGTGTCGTCCACCCTGCGGAACGTGTCTTCGTAGTGCCCCACCTGAACCGGGGGCCGCGGCGGGATGAGGCCCTCGCTGTAGCCGTCGACACGGTACGTGGTGAAGTAGGTGGTGGCGGAGGCGGTGTCCGCGGAGGTCACGGCAACCAGGATGTTGGTGCATATACGGCGTGACAGTCGGTCTGCGGGCCGGTTGCCGAAGTAGGTGCGCAAGGCGTCGCGACCCGAGATGCGGCGGTCACCGGCCGGCCATTCCCAGGTGCCGTCCTGCGTGAAGAGGTCCGCCACCGAGCCCGGGTCCCCGAGGTCCAGCCGGTGGACGAACTCGACGACCAGCCGCTCACAAGCCCGTTCTGCGAGCAGGCGTTCCATCGGGTCAAGTGTCTCAGCATTCATGATCAACTCATATCAGGTCGCCCCTGACTGAGGCAGCCTCACTCGGGCTGAGCCTCGGTTCCGGGCTCATGTTCTCCACCCTGCCCGTCCGTGGCCGTTCATGACCGTCCCCACCTGCCGATCCGTGACTCAGTGTGGCGAGTCCACCATGGCCGCCGAGGAGACCGGCCAGAACGGGCTCCGCGCGCCCCCGTGCGCGCCCGGGTGCCTCCGCGCTCCCTGCCCCGCGTCTCGAACTTGGCGTTCACTGAAGGGCGGCTGTGGCGGACGGGTGCTCGCAGTTGGGCAGTCAACCTTGCGAAAGGGCTCTCGTGAAACCTCTTTCCAGGCGCATCGCGAGCGCGGCGGCCATGTGCCTCTTCATCAGTGTCGGATCGGGTGCCGCTGCGGTTGCGACGTCCCCCGCGCCGATCACCTACAGTGCGGGTGCCACCGCGTTGGCCTACGCCGACGGCAACCAGCTGCGCTTCTATTACCAGCTGGACGGAGACCCGATCTGCCGCGGACAGGCAGTACCGGGACCCGGCGCGCACTCCGCGCCTGCCCTGGCCCGCGACAACACCGCCACGGTGATTGCAACTCAGGGCCCGAACAACAGCCTGTATTTCTACTGGAACCTGCACAACAACCCGACGTGGACATCCCAGAAGGTTGCCGGCGAGTACACCACGTATTCGGCCCCTGCCATCACCCGGGACAGCACCAGTACAGTGATCGCGGCCACGGATCTGAACGGGCACTTGTATACATACACGAATATGCATGGGAGCCCGGCCTGGACCAAGGAGCAGGTCGCGTCGGACTTCGCCGTAGGAGCTCCCTCGATCGCCCGGGACGGCACCACCACCGTTATCGCTGTCCGGGGAACCGCCAACAGCTTGTACTTCTACTGGAAGCGAAACGGCGACACCGTGTGGCAGCAGGATCTGGTCGCCTCTGCCGGCACGATTGCCTCAGACCCGACGATCGCCCGTGACAGCACCTCCACGGCGATCGTGGCGCGCGATGTGAACAACGGTGTGCGGTACTACCGGAACGTGCACGGGAGCCCCGGCTGGCCCTGGACTCAAGTGAGCCCTGCACAGTCCGTGGGCAACGCCGGCGACCCCCAGATCGCAGACGACGGTACGACGTCATCGATCGTTGCGCAGGCTGCGAACGGTGAAATCCACTTCTGGTGGAAGCCGAACGGCACGGGCTCGTGGACCCGAGACGTTGTCGAGTGGCCCAACGTGGCAGGTAAACCGTCGCTCACCCGGAACACGACAGCGAGTCGGATCGCTGCCCCCGCGAACGCGGGCACCACAATCCGCGTATATCGCAACTTCCATGGCCAACCAACCTGGTCCGCGACTGATTGCAACATCCGCTGATCCGGGGAGGAGGTGCCGCCCGTCCTGCTCCAACCATGCGCCCACGTATCGGGCTACGAGATCACTGCGGCGCGCTGGGCATGGGGCGAGTTCGGCGCGTGCAAGTCCGTCATCCAGTTCCCGGGACCGGAGCTGAAGGAGTACGCCACGACGCGCTTCGGGGCGACTCAAGTTCGGGGCGACTCAAGAAGGAGCAGGCTGCCCTTCTCGGCCGATGCCGGTGAGGCGTTCGACGAGGACTGGCTCGGCGCACACACCAGGGCAGGGATGGGATGACCCGAAAGGCAGGCGAGCGGATGCGGTGAAGGGCGCTGCCCGTCCCGCGCCGACTTCGCCGGTCGCGGTTCGGGCGGCAAAAGGATCAGCAGCTGACTTCACCGCAACCTCTTAGTTGAGCTGCGCGGTCCTGCTGGCGACGAGCTCTCCGCCGGCGAAGCCTTCCACGCGGGCGGAGCGGGCGGCGGCCGCGTCGGGGACGGTGACGTCGGCTTGGCCGTCGGACAGGTCGAGGGAGGCGCGCGGGCGCTGGTCGACGTAGACGTCCAGCCGGTCGATGTTGGTGGCCTTGACCTTGAGCCGCAGGACACCGTCGGTCGCGGCTGCGTTCGTGATGGACACGGCGTGCGGTTTCAGGCTCTTGAGGAGCTGCCCGGCCTTCTCGAACAGGTCGGCGTTGCCCTGCAGCAGGTCCCGGCGGGTCATCCGGTACGGCACGTCGGGAGTGATCCCGAGATCCTCCACCGGCGTGCCGGAGTTGGCGCCGACGCGGAGGGTACGGCGGATCGCCACCCGCATGCCGGCTCCCTTGGGCAGCTGCGCGTATGGTGTGCCGGGATCGTTCTTGAGGGCGTTGATCAGGTCCTTGTGCTCCCAGACGTTGGCGCCGCCCGCGCCGGTGCTCTCATCGGTGCCGAGTACGGGGCCGATCTGGTGGTCCTGGAAGCCGGCGGCGAAGATGTCGGTGGCCGAGTAGCAGCGGGCGTTGGTGATCAGGACGACCGGGCCGAAGTACTGCTGGCCGATCTCGTTGGCGATCTCATCCGAGATGAGGGGCACGGCGCTGGAGTAGGTCGCGCCGATCTCGAGGGCCTGCTCCATGGACGGCAGCCAGGCGCCCAGTTCCTCCGGGTTCTGGCGGCAGATCCGCAGGTTGAGCGGGGTGTTGACGAACTGTGCCGGCTCGGGGGTGATGTGGCGTGGGGTGAGGGTCTGCAGGGCGAACTCGGAGTTGATGACGTAGCCGCCGCCGTTGTCGCGGACGTCCAGGATCAATCCCTGGTCCGGCATCTTGCCGAGCAGATCGAGGTATTCGGGGATGAACTCTTGCGGGGGGTGGTGGAACGTGAAGATCCGGAGGTAGCCGAAGGGGCCGACCGACGTCTGGACCTCCTGCGCCCGAAACACGTCGGGCAGCGAAGTGGAGATCTCGCCGGCATGGACCTCAGGGGCTGCATCGCCCGCTTGGAGGGCCTGTTGGCGGGCGACGACCTTCGGTGCGAAGAGCATGACCTTGGCACGGTTGGTCTCGTCCATGTCGAGGTCCAGGCCCACGGGCTGCGCGAGGCCCGACGGGGCTTCCCCGGTGACGAACTTCGGGCGGCTGTCAACGATCCGCCAGACCTCGCGCAGCTCGCGCGCCGTGCCGTCGGCATCGACGTAGCTGACGGTCACCCACTCCTCGAACGGGGGCAGGTGCATGGCGAGCGACCGTACGGTCAGCGACTGGATGCCCCGGCTGCGGCGAGCGGCCGCGTTGCTGCCGGCGAACCGAGCGGCGTGCAGGTCGACGGCGTTGGCGATGGGGATCCCGCTCCAGTGGGTGATCTCGACGCCGCGTTCAAAGCCCGGGGCGGAGAAACCCTCGGCCAGATGGGTGACCACGAAGTGCTCCCCCTGGGCGTCCTCGTACCGCTCGACAAGGAACGGCAGGAAGGCGATCTTGCCTGCGTAGGGGGCGGGAAGCAGGTAGTTGGTGTGGAGGTCCCGCACCGAATGGAAGATTTCCGACATCTCGGCGTGGAACAGCCACTCCGGGGGCTTGGTCTCCTCGGTCTGCCGCTCCAGCCGGCGGCGCAGCAGCCGCAGCCGCTGCACCGGGTTGACGGCGTGCATCGCAGCCTTGAGCGGCAGGTGGACGTAGTTCTGATCAAGCATGAGCACTGCCTGGTCGACGATGAGCCGGCGCTCAGCCAGTGTCAGGGTGCCGGCGCCCGCGAGGAAGTCGGGCAGTGCGGCGGCCGCGGCCAGGTGCTCCCTGACGGGTTCAGCGGCATGGGGGATGAAATCCGGGGCGGAGCTGACGACGGGGTCTGCCATGGTGCCTCCCGAGGCGGCGGGGTCTCCGGGTTTTCCACCCTCAGTTATCGGGCGGGGCCAGCGCGATGCTGAGCTGCTCGGCACTGTTTCGCCTGAAAGGACCCTCGCACCGGGACCCGCCGGAAGCCACCACGGGGTGATCTTGGAGCCCGAACAGCGTGTTACGCCTTGCCGTCCAGGATGAGGGTGCGGCCCAGACGAAGACGACGGATGTCGTCAGCGCCCTGAAGGGCGGCGAAGCCGGCGCGGGCCGCCTCGACCGGGTGCTCGGGGTGACCTTGGGCCTTTACCGTCCGGGTCAGAACGATCCAGGGATGCCGCCTTCGGTGGTCACCACGCGTCGGGTCGGCAGACAACCGTTGCCACGGCCCGCTCCGCGGCTGAGGCCCCGGGACTGCACCCCGGAGCAGACCTGCTCCGTTCGACAGCCATGGCACGCCGCCGGAGAATCGGATGTGTGAGGAGGGGCCATGGGAATCCGCATAGCCACTTTCAACTGTGAAAACCTTTTCCGGAGGCCCACCGTCTTCGGTATCAGAAACGGCCCTGTACGCGATGCCGTACTAGAAGACTTCAGGAAACTTGTCGAAATCCTCGATCACGACACGTACACAGCCAACGACAAGACAAAAATCATCGAGCTCCTCAAGAAGCACAGCGTCGACGTCTCCCAGGAAGTCTCCACCCAGACGATCCTGGTGAACGAGCCACGCGGACGGGCCCGGCTGCTCAAGGGCGAAGGCATGAACATCGAGGTCAGGGCCGAGGTCACAGGACGGTCCGCCTGGGTCGGCTGGGCCGAACTGGTCACGGGCGACCTCAGCTGGGACGCCGTCAAGAACACCGCCAGGGTGATCGCCGAGGTGAACGCCGACATACTGCTGACGGTCGAAGTCGAGGACCGGCTCACCCTGCACCGCTTCAACGAACAAGTGCTGGCAGGCCGGTTCGAAGCGGAACCATATCCGTTCAATATGTTGATCGACGGAAACGACGTTCGCGGCATCGACGTGGGGCTGTTCAGCCGGTACCCGATCACCTCCATACGCTCGCACATCTTCGACAAGAAGGATTCTCGGGAAATCTTCAGCCGGGACTGCCCAGAATTCGAGATCGACATCGATGGCGAACCGCTCTGGCTCCTCGGGAACCACTTCAAGAGCAAGCGCGGCGGCGGAGGCGCCGACAAGCGCAAGCTCCAGGGCGAACGCGTCGCCCAGCTCTACCAGGCCGCGCTCCAGCGCTCGGCCCATGTCGTCGTCGCAGGGGACCTCAACGACACCCCGGGCAGCCCGCCGCTCGGCTTCCTCGAGGCCACCAGCCTGAAGGACGCAATGACCCACGACAGTTACCAGGGACCGCCCGGCACCCATGGGAAGTGCACGGACCCCGACGACAAGATCGACTACCTGATGTTCTCGCCGGAGCTGTTCGCCAAGGTGGACAAAGTCGAGGTGGAGCGGCGTGGAATCTTCGAGTTCGGCACGCCCTTCGACACCGTGACCGGACCCGGCGATCAGGCTTCCGACCACGCTGCCATCGTCGCCGAACTCGACCTGTAGAGGCAGCCCGGCGGCATGACGGGGCCTCGGGCGCCAGGACGACGCCCCGCCCACGATCACTCGTTGTCCGTGGCGCTCCAGCTCGCACGCCGAAGCGTCTCGGCGATGTCCGTGGGGTCAGGCGCCGCTTGCGCAGGATGGTCAGGCCACTGCTGGACGATGGCGGTGGCCCACTCGGCCCACTTGGCGACGAGTCGGTAGTAGTCGGTGAGGAAACGGCCGACGAGTACGGTCTGGGCGGCGCGTTCCTGGAACGGGCCTTGGCCGGCGAGGTAGGCCTGCGCGGCGGCCGTGTTGCCGTGGTTGCGCTCTTCGGCCCAGTTCCGGGCGGCGTGGAGGGTGGCCAGGGTGTCGGCGCGGTTTCCGGAGTCGGCGAAGAACACCTTGAGCAGTTGTTCGGACTCGAGCACCGGCCCGGCGCCCGGCTGCTGCAGCCACTCGGCCAGTGCGCGCCGCCCCGCCGCGGTGATGCTGTAGACGGTGCGCGGGCGCCGTCCCACCGCCTCCTTCGACGCCTCGGCCAGGCCGAGGCGGACCAGCTTCTTCGGCTCCTCGTACAGCTTGCTCTGGGCTCGGGGCCAGATGCGGCCCAGGCTGCGGTCCATCTGCCGGGCGAGCTCGTACGTACTCCACGGCCGGACGGAGAGCAGGCCGAGGATCGCGTAGGACGTGGTGGTGAGCGCCGGACCCGTTGACATCGCCACCCCAGGGGTGTAATCCGGTAAATAGTCCCTTTGGGACTATTATGCCCAGTATAGGCGGTGGCAGCCATGATCAGCACTCTTCATGTCGATCCGTCCAACATCGAGCAGGCCCGGGCCTGGGACGGGCAGGAAGGTACGTACTGGGCCGAGCACGCCGATCGGTTCGACCGTGCGGTGCGCGCCTATCGCGCCGGGTTCCTTGCCGCTGCCGAGATATCCGCCGTCGACCGGGTGCTGGACATCGGGTGCGGCACCGGCGAGATCACCCGCGACGCCGCGCGGCGGGCGACCAACGGGCGGGCCCTGGGCGTGGACCTGTCGGGCCCGATGCTGAAGGTGGCGCGGCAGCGAGCAGCAGCCGAAGGGCTGCACAACGCCGACTTCGTACAGGCTGACGCTCAGATCCATGCCTTCCCCGCCTCGGCGTTCGACCTGGCCGTCAGCCGCACCGGGACCATGTTCTTCGCCGACCCGGTCGCCGCCTTCCGCAACATCGGCCGCGCGCTTCGGCCCGGCGGACGTCTCGTACAGCTGGTGTGGCAGCCTCCGACGGGCAATGACTGGTTCCTCTCGTTCACCCGGGCCCTGGCCGCCGGACGCCCCCTGCCCACACCCTCACCCGGCACCCCAGGACCGTTCTCGCTCTCCGACCCGGAGCGGGTCCGGGCCGTCCTCGGCGCCGCCGGATTCACCGACGTCCGGCTGGAACCCCGCAGCGAGGCGATGTGGTTCGGTGAAAACGCCGACGACGCGGAGCGGTTCACCCTCGGCCTGCTCGGTTGGATGCTCGACGGCCTCGACGCCGAAGGACGGCGTCGCGCCGTCGACGATCTGAGAGCCACCCTCACCGCCCATGACACCGGCCAGGGCGTCCTCTACGCCTCGGCGACCTGGACCATCCAGGCAACCCGCCCCTGACAAGCGGCACCGGCAAGGTCGGCCAGGCCCCGCGCCTCGCGCAGCAGCCGGATCGCGTGGCCACGAGGCCGGCGTCGAAGCCGGCCCGCTCGGTGGCGCCCATCGGCTCCAGCCCGTCGGCTTCCGTACCGGTACCTGCCACGGCTCGCGGCGGATTCCGACGCCCGCCCATTGGTGAGCGCCGCCGGGTCCGCCGACATGGCGCTGTGCGAGGACATGCGTGAGGGCGACTTCGACCACCGGCTGACCCGGGTCCTGCTGAAGGGACCGTGCTTCCTCACGCAGACCCTGCTGCCCCTCATGGCGGACGACGGGGTCGTCGTCCGCACGAGCAGCAACCCCGCGACGGCGGCGCGACGGCGGGCACCCCTGAACCCGGGGGTGATGGCCCCAGCCCCTGATGCCGGTACCCGCGTGGCTGGGGGGACGACGTCGGCGGCCGGTCCGAACAGCCTGGTCAGGGCGCGTGGTGCCGCTCATCGGAACCCCGACGGCAGCTGCGACGCCGGCAGACCCCATACTCGGTGATCGCTGCCGGCCCATCGAGCCGGTGGGCTCGGCGGGTTGGAAGGGTTGATGGGGGATATGACAGACGTGAACGATCTGGCCGTGCCGGAAGTGGTGGAGAGCCCCGCTCTCCAGCAGACGCCGACCGGCACTCTCGGGCAGTGGTTGCTGCGCCATCGGGTGCAGCCGGTCGGGCCCGCGGCCGGCGAGGGGCACGGCGAGCCGCACGCCTGGTGGAAGGTGATGTGCCTGACCGGGGTGGACTACTTCTCCAGCCTCGCGTACGTCCCCGCGATCGCCGCGCTCGCGGCCGGCGCGGTATCACCGCTGGCGACGCTGCTGATCGTGGCGTTGACCCTGTTGGGGATGCTGCCGATGTACCGACGCGTCGCCCGCGAGAGTCCGCACGGAGCCGGTTCGGTGGCGATGCTCGAGGACCTGCTGCCGTTCTGGCGGGGCAAGCTGTTCGTCCTGGTCCTGCTCGGTTTCGTGGCAACCTCGTGGATCATCACCATCACCCTGTCCGCGGCGGACGCATCCGTGCACGTGGTGGAGAACCCCTTCTTCCCTCAGGCCCTGCACGGCCACGAGGTCGCCATCACGGTGGCGCTCCTGCTGCTGCTCGGCGGTGTGTTCCTGCTCGGGTTCAGCGAAGCGGTCAGCGTCGCGATCCCTCTGGTCGCCGTCTTCCTGCTGCTCAACGCGGTGACCATCGCTGCCGGCGCCGTCGAGGTCGCCACCTCGCCGGGCGCCTGGTCGGCGTGGACCGACGCGCTCGTGGACGGAGGAAGCGGGTTCGGCGACCTGGCCGGGCCTGCGCTGTTGGCCTTCCCGCTCCTGGTGCTGGGGTTGTCGGGCTTCGAGACCGGGGTGAGCATGATGCCGCTCATCGCCGCGGAGGGAGAGGACGCCGAGCAGCGGCTGCAGTCCCGCATTCGCAACTCCCGGAAGCTGCTGACCACGGCGGCGGCCGTCATGAGCATCTACCTGCTTGCGGCGAGCTTCGTCACCACGGTCCTGATTCCGCACAAGGAATTCGAAGCGGGTGGCGCGGCGAACGGCCGTGCCCTGGCCTACCTGGCCCACGAACAGGTGGGGGAAGCATTCGGCACCGTCTATGACATCAGCACCATTCTGATCCTGTGGTTCGCGGGCGCTTCCGCGATGGCGGGGCTGGTCAACATCGTCCCGCGCTACCTGCCCGACTACGGCATGGCCCCCGAATGGGGCCGCGCCGTTCGCCCGGTCGTGCTGGTGTACACGGCCCTCTGCGTCATCATCACCTTCGCCTTCGACGCCGATGTCAACGCCCAGGCCGGTGCCTACGCCACCGGAATCCTCGCCATGATGGTCTCCGGTGCCTTCGCCGTCACGGTCTCGGCGCTGCGCCGCCGCCAACGCGCGACCACCGCCGGCTTCACCCTGCTCACCGCGGTGCTGCTCTACGCGCTGGTGGCCAACATCATCGACAAGCCGGACGGCATCACCATCTCCGGCCTGTTCATCGCCGGAATCATCGCGGTATCCCTGATCTCCCGGGTTTCCCGCACCACCGAACTGCGCGCCGACCGCATCGTGTTCGACCCGGCAGCCCGGCAGTTCGTCACCGACACCCTCGCCCACGACAACGCGATCAACATCATCGCCAACCGCCGCCAGGCAGGCGACGGCGCCGAGTACGCCTACAAAGAACGCGAACAGCGCCACGACAACCCGGTACCAGGTCGGGCCGATGTGATGTTCGTGGAGATCGACGTCGTCGACCCCTCGGACTTCAGCGAAACCCTCACCGTCCGCGGGGTCGAGGTGGACGGTTACCGGATCCTGCGCGCCGAAGCCCCCGCCGCCCCGAACGCCATCGCCGCGATCCTCCTCGCCCTGCGCGACACCACCGGCGTGCAACCTCACTGCTACTTCGCCTGGGCCGAAGGCAGCCCGCTGACCCACATGTTCCGCTACTTCCTCCTCGGGCGCGGGGACACCGCGCCCGTGACCCGAGAGATCATCCGCAAGAACGAACCCGACCCGGCTCGCCGCCCCGGCATCCACGTCGGAGGCTGACCCCTGCGCCCGCCACGGGAGCCACTGCCCAGGTCTTCGTCGACGGGCAGCCCGTCGGCGTCCTGGAGCGGGAGCTCCACGAGCACGCCCTCGCCTTCACCAGCCGGGCCCCGCCCCGGTCTCGCCGCAGGCCGGGGGATCTGGGGAGCCGACGGCCGAACCCGGCATCATCAGGTGCGGTCTTCCCCGAACACGAGCGTGAGCGTGGGAAGGTGACGCCGCGTTTCGTCAGGGTCTTCGAGGGCCCTGCGGGGTTCAGAGCGTCTGGACGAGGCCGCCGTCGATGACGAAGTCGCTCCCCGTGACGTTGTCCGTCCTGTCGCTGGCGAGCAGCAGAACGAGGTCGGCGATCTCCTGCGGGAGGCTGAACCGGCCGGTCGCGGACTGCGCGGCGGCGATCCGGGCAATGTCCTCAGGGCTTCCACCGGACGCCTTCGCGACCGTCGCAGCGACACCGTCGTCACCCAGCCACAGCGACGTGGACACCGGCCCGGGGCTGACCGTGTTGACCCGCACCCCGCGCGGACCGACCTCCTTGGAAAGGGCCTTGCAGAAGTTGGTGAGCGCCGCCTTGGCTGCGCAGTAGTCGATGACCATCGGATCGGGCAGGAACGCATTGACCGAACTCACCGTGACGATAGTGGCGTTGCCGCGGGCGATCAGGTGGGGCAGGGCAGCCCGGGTCGTGCGCACGGCGGAGAGGAAATTGATCGTCAGCGCGTGGATCCAGTCGTCGTCGGTGACGGATGCGAACCCGGCCGGACGGGGGTGTACTGCGCCGACGTTGTTGACGAGGATGTCCAGTCCGCCGAACCGGGACACCGCTTCCTCGACCGCGGATGCGGAGCCTTCCGCCGTGGTGAGATCGGCCGACACGGGATGTACCTGCGGGGCAAGGTCCGTCAGCGGTCCTGTGATGCCGCGCGCCACCGCGACCACGTTCACGCCCTCGCCGGCGAGTGCCTGCGTCACGGCGAGGCCGATTCCCTTGCCGGCACCGGTGACAACAGCGACCTTGCCCGAGAGACGCAGGTCCATCGCAGACTCCTCAGGTGGAACGATGGGGTGGCCTGTGGTGCAATCGCCCGCCCAGGGAAGGCAACTTGGCCATCAGCTCGACATCGACAGGACCGCGACCCCGTCTCGGCCGCCGCCGGGTCAGGACCGCTCGACGGCTTCCTTGATCCGGCGGCCGAAGTCAGGAGCGTCCTTGCGAGCCGCGCGAAGCGCCGGGCCGAGCAGGATCCGGCCGAGTCCGTGGCCTTGGAGCACGTTGAAGATCCGGACCCTGGTTCGGCCGTCCGGCAGCGGTTCGAGGTCGTAGCCGCCCTCGGCCGTGATGAGGTTCTTGCTCTGCTCACTCCACCGGATCGTGTGAGGCGCTTCCAGGCCGGTGATGCGGAACTCGCGGGAGGTCTTCACCCCGGCGTCCTTCACGGTGCTGCGGAAGACCGTCCCGACGGTGGTCGGGCCGTCGGGGGTCTTCGTGATCTCCAGGACCCGGGGGCTGAACTCGGGGTCGTTGTGGCCGTCGGCGAGATAGGCGAAGACCTCCTCCACCGGGCGGTCGACCTGGACACTCGCCTCGAACTCTCCGGACATGGGGGCTCCTCGCTGTGTGCCCGGCCTACGCTCCACGGCCAGGATCCCAGAGAGTCCCGGCGGCTGCCTCCTGGCCGCGGCGCGGCACGCTTTCACGAGTCAGGATCGGTGTCGGGCCGGCGGACGAGGGTCCGGAGGGTGGGGAAGCCGTCCGGGCGGCCGGAATCCGGTTGGCCTCGGCGGGGCGTTCCTACTGGATCCGACGCCCCGGGCGTCGAGTAGGTGTGAGGTGACCAGACCCGCCAGGGTGCTGCAGAACTCCTTGATCGCCCCGGTCGGCCACGCGAGGACGTCGAGGCCGCCGCCCGTGAACAGGGCCGGCCGGGTGATCGGGGCGCCGTCGAAGGCCGCCAGGTTCGGTCCCGCCGCTACCACGGTCACCACGCCGCCGACCGGATTCAGAGGCACGCGGACCGAGCGGAGCAAGGTGGACTCGCCGCGGCCCGCGGGGCCGGGCGGCGCTCAGGGCCGCCCGGCCACCCGGGACACCCTCGAGCCCCGGGGCGGCCAGAGCGTACGGGGGCTTGAGGTGCTTCTCGGGCAGCGCTGCCCCAGGAACCACCGGCTTCCGTTCTGCTCATCGCCGATGGGATACACCGGGAACGGCAGCCGGACGAAGTTCTCCTCCAGCCACTCGACGTCGGACCCATCGGCGTCCAGGAAGTCGCAGAGCTCTTCATCGGCATGCAGTGATTCGGACAGAACGATCTCAACGAAGCACAGGGAAAGGCGCTCCAGCCGGCCTTCCCATCGCTCTGCGCTCTTGTCCACCAGATCAGTCCGGCTGAACACCGCAGGGTCGTCATCCTGAAGGCTGTCGAGCAGGATGCCCCACGATGCCGCGCCTTGATTCTCATGCCGGAAGATCAGGGCCTTCCCGGCCGCATCCACGCAGAGCTCGGCTGGGCTGATGAGCACGTCGTATCTGCTGGTCAGGTCCTTACTGCGACCGAACAGCAGATATGCCTCGCGCAATGTCGTCGGCAGCAACACCGACGAAGCCACACGCGCACCGGGACACACCCGGATGGGCGGCCGTCGAGGCCGCGGGCGGTGTCGCGTACGTGTCGGGGGCATGCGCGGCACAGAGTGAACGAGCGGCGCGTGCCGCATCGCAGCGAGATGTGAGAGAGGTGGTCGTATGTCCTCTGGCCTCGACGCGGCGGACGTGCTGGTCGTCGGTGCCGGAGTCTCCGGGTTGGCGTGCGCCCGGGACCTGCTGGCGGCCGGCGTGCGCGTACGGGTGCTGGAGGCCGGCGACGCAGTCGGCGGACGGATGCGTTCGGACACGGTCGCGGGCTTCGTCGTGGACCGCGGGTTCCAGGTGTTCAACTCCGCCTACCCCCAGGTCCGGCGCAGGTTCGACCTGAAGGAGCTCCGGCTTCGGCCCTTCACGCCGGGGTTCGACGTGCACACCCCCGCAGGCAGGCTCAGCTTCGTCGATCCCGTCCGCCGTCCGCGCGCGCTGCCCGAGTTGCTCTCAGGTCGCCTCGTGGGCCGTCGCGACCTGGCCGCCCTCGCCCTGCTGTCCACTCGTGACGTGCTGCTAGCCCCGGCGCGGCTCAAGCGACGGCCGGACACCACCGCCCGCACCGCGTTCGCCGACGCCGGGATCTCCGAAGCCTTCGTCGAGCGGTTCTTCCGCCCCTTCGTGGCGGGGGTCTTCCTGGAGGACGAACTGGAGACTTCCGCCCGGGTGTTCCACATGGTGTGGCGGAGCATGCTGCGCGGAACCATTTGCCTGCCTGCCGAGGGCATCGGGGCCGTCCCGCGAGCTCTCGCTGCCGGCCTGCCAGAGGGTGCCGTACGACCGGAGACCCCAGTGGCCGGGCTTACGGCGGACGGTGTGCTCACCACGGAGGGACGGGAGATCCCGGCGCTCGCCGTCGTGGTCGCCACCGGCCCCGGGGCCGTCGCAGAGCTGCTCCCAGAGGTGATCCTGCCCGCCTACCGAACGGTGACGACGTACTACCACGTCGCTCCGCGGTCCCCTTTTGGCGAGCCGACACTGCTCGTGGACACCCGCCGCCGCTTCCTCAATACCTGTGTCCTGAGCGACGTCGTACCCGGCTACGCCCCACCCGGCCACGCCCTCATCGCCACGTCGGTCACCGGCCGGGACCTGCAAGGCCGTGAACACGAGCTGCGAACGGCGCTCGCGGAGGCATACGGCACGGGCACGGACGGCTGGGACCTCCTCACCGTCCGCACCATCGAGGACGCGCTGCCCTCGATGGCTCCGCCGCAGCCGCTGACCCGTACCACGCGGGTGGCGCCGGGCCGTTACGTGTGCGGTGACCACCGGGCCACCGGCTCCACCCAGGGTGCGCTCGCCTCCGGTGCGCGGGCCGCCCGCGAGGTGCTGCACGACCTTCGCCGCCATGGCGTGGCGTGAACGTAGCCACCCAGGCGGTAGGACCGGGCGAACCCCAGGTCGCCGAAGCCGTTGTCGGCCGCGTACGTCTCGGCCTCCGCCTCGGCCAGGGCCATCGCCTCGTCAGTCGATGCGGCCTGCCAGAGCGTGATCCGCTCCTCGTACGTCAAGCCGCTCTCCGTCTTCACCCGGCCGCGAAGAGCGATTCCTGCGGCGACTCACTCCCCCTCTTGGTCCTCGGCGCGTCGGCGCATGACGGTCGCCGACAGCACCCCAGCGCCGGCGGCCGTGGCGGCGAGCAGCGCGAAGCCCCACGTGTAGTCGTCCGTGATGCTCTTGACCAATCCCATCACCAGGGGTGGGAAGAAGCCACCGAGTCCACCGGCTGCGCCGACCACCCCGGTGACCGCCCCCACCTGCTCCGGCGCGACCAAGCGGGCGACGAGCGCGAAGACGGCGCCCGATCCCGCCCCCAGGCCGGCGGCCATCCCGAGGAAGGCGACCGTGCCGACCGGGACGAGGGCGGCCCCGAACGACGCGACGACCGCGCCCGCGCACACCACCGCGTACGCGGCGACGAGCACGGAGACCGGGTGCGTCCGGTCGGAGAGCCACCCGCCGACCGGGCGCGTGGCGACCGCGATCACGACGAATCCCGCGGTGCGCAATGCGGCATCGGAGCGCCCGAGGTCGTAGGCGGTGGTGAGGTAGGTCGGCAGGTAGACGCTGAAGGCGACGAAGCCGCCGAAGGACATGGCGTAGAGGAAGGCCAGGAGCCAGGTGGTGGGCAGCCTCAGCGTGGCCGTGGTCCGTGCGAGCACCGAGCCGGCAGTGACCTCCCGTCCGGGTTTGTCCCGCAGGAGCATGTGGGCCGCCAGCGCGTAGGCGGCCAGAGCGGCGGCGACCACGTCGAAGGGGAAGCTCCGCCCGACCGCGTCGGCCAGCTGGACCGTGGTGAACGACGACAGTGCGGTGCCGACGGTGCCGATGCCGAAGATTCCCAGGGCCAGACCGCGCCGCTCCGGCGGGTACCAGGCGTTCACGAACGGCACACCGATCGCGAAGGTGGTGCCGCCGAGCCCCAGGAAGAAGCCTCCGGCGAGCACTTCCCCGAGCGAGTCGGCCACGTGTCCCACGTAGAGCACGGGCAAGATCGTCAGGGCCGAGACGATCGGGAACATCCGGCGCCCGCCCCAGCGGTCGGTGAGCGCACCGACGGGGATCCGGCCGAGCGAGCCCACGATGACCGGCACGGCCACGACCAGGGACTGCTGGAACGAGCTGAGATCCAGCTCATCGCGGAGCGCCGGTCCCAGAGGCGCCAGGAGAGCCCACGCCCAGAAGCAGAGTGCGAACCCGATCGTCGCCAGGGTCAGCATGCGTCCCGGCTGCCGCGAAGCCCACACGCGGGTCCTGCGCCCGTCGGCGTCGCGCATCATCACCGTCGCTCTTCCTCTCGGCTCTGCTCGCCGTGGCCCGCCTCCTGATCCTGGCAGCTTCAGCGGACCGATCCTGGGGCCGATCCGAATCGGGCACTGGGCTCATGCACCCAGCATGACCCGCCGGGCGCGCCCCGTGATCACGCGACTCACCGTGCGGCCGACCCGTACTGTACGGAGCGCACCTTCGGAGGGCGGTGCCCTCGCCACGAGCAAGGCGAAGGGGAACGGACCGTGTGGTCGCGCCGGCAGGCCGTTCAACGAAGGCGGCGCAGATACGGGTCGTACAGCCGACTGGGGGCGAGGCGCATTCGGACGTCGACGATGTCGATGCCGTCGGGTCGGGCGATCACCGGGTTGAGGTCCGCCTCGACGAGCTGCGGCAGATCGCAGGCCAATCGAGACAGCCGGGCCAGCAGCCGGCTCAGGGCGTCCGTGTCGACCGGCTCGGAGCCTCTATGGCCGAAGAGCAGCGGGGCGCTGTGGGGAGCACGGAGGAGGTCGTGCACGTCCTGGTCGGTCAGCGGCGCGAGCCGAGCGGCGTGGTCGGCGAACAGTTCGGTCGCAGTGCCGCCGAGACCGAACATCACGAGCGGCCCGAAGACCGCGTCCTGCACCACGCCGGCGAAGAGCTCCACTCCGCCTCGCGCCATGGGTTGCACCAGGACGCCGGTCAGTTTCCCGCGGAAGCGCTCAGCCAGATCTTGGTAGGCGGCCGCTACCTGGGCGTCGTCCGTCAGGTCGAGCCGAACGGCGTGCTCCTCGCTCTTGTGCACCAGGCCGGGCCAGTAGGCCTTCAGCACTGCCCCTCCGCCCCTCCTCCGGAGCCGGTTTGCGGCGCGTACGGCCTGGGGCTCGCTCGTCGACCATGCCCATGCGACCTGCGGTATGCCGTAGCAGGTCAGGAGGTGGGCGCACGTGGCCGGGTCCGCCCAGCCACCGTCGGGATGGTCGGCGAGGTAGTGCGCGACGGTTTCCGAGGCGCTTTCGGCATCGAGGCCCTCCAGATCGGCTGCGGTACCTTCCGGTCGGGCGAGCCAGTCCGTGCGGTCGGCGGCGTGAGCCAACGCCTGTACGGCCGACCGCGGGTCGGCGTAGGAGGGGATGGCGACGCCCTGTCCTGCCAGGTATCGGACGGACTCGGTTTGGCCGGGCAGCACGACGGCGACCGGGCACCCGTGCCGTTCCGCCGTGCGGACGACGGAGCGCACGAGGTCGTCGCCGGTCGCCGTGGCGACGGCGGTCGGGACGAGGGACACGATCAGCGCGTCCACCTCGCCACTGCCGATCAGCTCTGCGAGGCAGTCGCGCAGCCTGTCCTCGGATACGGCCGCGGTGGTGTCGACGGGGTTGGTGGCGGCAGCGCCGTCCGGCAGACCTGCCAGCAGCCGCACGGTCAGTGCCGAGGACAGCGCCGGTACGCCCAGTCCGGCCTCGATCGCAGCGTCCGCCGCGAGGACCCCGGTTCCACCGGCGTTGGACACCACGGCGACCCGGCGTCCGGCCGGGAGCGGCTGGGCGTGCAGGAACGCCGCTGTTTCGAGGAGCTCGGCGATGCTCCGGGTGGAGGTGATGCCGGCCTGCCTGAAGAGTGCCTGGCGGGTCATGGTCGGAGTCGCCGCGGCGGCCGTGTGCGAGGCGGCGGCTCGCCGGCCGACTGCCGTACGCCCGGCGTCGACGGTCAGTACGGGGATGCGGCGGGTCACCCTGCGGGCCGTGCGGGAGAAGGCCCGGGCGTTGCCGAACGACTCCAGATGCAGCAACGCCAGATCGCTCCGGCCGTCACTCTCCCACCACTGGAGCATGTCGTTGCCGCTGACGTCGTACTTGTCGCCGAGCGATACGAAGGTCGAGACGCCCACGCCCAGTCGGGACAGCCCGGTCAGCAGGGCGATGCCCACTCCCCCGGATTGGACGGCCACGCCTGCGGTACCCGGGCTGGGGACGTCGGTCGCGAAGGTCGCGTCCAGCCGCACGCCGTCCTCGGTATTGGCCAGGCCGAGGCAGTTGGGTCCGACAAGTCGCATCCCGTACCGGCGGCATGCCGTCACCAAGGCTTGCCCGTGCTCGCCGTCCAGGCCGGCTGACACCACCACAAGGGCCCGCACGCCGCGCTCGCCGCACTCCTCCGCCACGGACGGCACGGCTGGGGCCGGTACGGCCAGCACAGCGAGATCGGGCGCCCGCGGCACGTCGGCCACGGAGCGGTAGGTGGTGACGTCCAGAACGGCGGGTGCCACCGGGTGCACCGCGTACAGCCTGCCTTCGAATCCGCCTCGTAGTAGGTTGCGCAGGATTGCCCGTCCCACGGATCCCGGCTTCCTTCCGGGGCCCACCACCATGACCGACCGTGGCCTGAACAGCGGCTGGAGACTCGCCACATCGGCGGTGCGGCCGCGCGCCTCGACCGCTGACAGATACCTCTCGTCCGCCTCCAGCCGCACCGTGCAGTGCACTTCCGGGCCTTCGAAGCGCTTCGAGACGCTCAACCCCAGGTCGGCGAAGACCTTGAGCACGTCACGGTTCTCCGACAACGCGTCGGCCGCGAACGCCGCGATACCGTCACTCCTCGCCAGCGACGCGGCATGTTCGAGGAGCACCGTACCCATCCCCTTGTGGTGCCACCGGTCCGCGACCGCCAGCGCCAGATCCGCGTGATCGGTGCCCGGCAGTCGCTCGTACTCGACGAGCCCGACAGCCTCCCCTCCCGCCTCGGCGAGCAGGGCCCTGCGCCCCGGGGAGGCGGGACGGCAGACCCTCTGGGCGTACTGCTCCGCCGAGTGCCGGTTCGCCGTGAAGAACCGCAAGCGCAGGTTCTCCGGCGACATCCCACCGTAAAACGCGGCCACCTCTGCCAGATCATCCGCTCGGACCGGCCGGACGGACACGGTCGCCCCGTCGGCGAGAAGCACGTGGACCTCCCGCGGTGCCGTCACCGCCTGAGCCATGACCGACCTCCTCTCGGAGCGTACGGCGGGCTGGAGGAGGAGATCCGCCAGGCCGTCCTGAACGAGCGAAATCCGGCCGGCCGTCGACGAGCATTCATCCGGCTGCGCGAGCCGGCGCCTCGTCCGTTCCACGGGTGATCGCGGGATCGAGAGGCCAGGGCACGAAGGGGACGGATCCCCCGGTTCGCACGGTCTCCACGGCGCACTGGTGCACCGAGCGGGCCGATTCGACCGACGGACAGGTCACGGGACTGCCGACCAGCGTGCACCACTCGGACGCGCCCACGTACTGGACGGCAACGTGCGCCTGCTCCGCGTCCCAGGTGGTGCGGACCGTCAGTTCCCCGGTGAGAGACCCCGCTTCGGCGGTGAGCACCCCGTCGGGGCCGGCGAACACACCTGGAGTGGTCCATGTTGTGGATGGCATGTCAGATCACCTCGGCACGGAAAGGGATGTGGGTTGTCTGCATGTCATGGTCCGCCGCGGGGACAGCTCCGCACAGGGCCATGCGGCCCCTGACGGGGGTCCGCTCGGCCCTCGCAGGCTCCGACGCCCCGGCCTACGGTCGACCCCATGGACCCAGTGGGAAGGAGCCGGTCGATGGACGTGTCCGCATACATGTCGGCCCCCGCCGTGTCCGTCAACGCGAGCACGACGATCGGGGAGGCGGCCCGCTCCATGGACCTGCACGGTGTCGGCTGCGTGGTCGTGACGGAGGGAGAAGTTCTACGCGGCCTCGTCACCGACCGTGACATCGCCGTGCGCGCCGTGGCCGGAGGGTTCGACCGCGATGATCCCGTGGGAGCGGTCATGACCACTCCGGCCGTCACCATCGACGCCTCCCAGGACATCCACGCGGCGTACCGGACGTTCCGCAACAGCGGCGTCCGGCGCCTTCCCGTTCTGGACGGGCGGCGAGTGGTGGGCATGCTGTCCGTGGACGACCTGCTGATGGACGTCTTCCGCAGGGTGGGGGACCTGCTCGGTCCGGTCGCCTGGAGCGTCCTCGACGAGCCCCCCGGCCCCCGGGACGAGATCGGCCCGCGCGCACGGTGATGTCACCGCCATCGAGCAGATCGGGTTCATCGCGGACGTCTCACCACCTCTTTGGTCACCACCCCTTCGGGCCAGGGGCGTTGCTGCGCAGAGTCGCGAGTCGGCGCTTGAACTCCTCGTCGTCTATCTCACCTCTGGCGAATCGTTCTGCCAGGAGGTGCTCGGCCGTCGCGGACGAGACGGCCCCCGGCTCGGAAGCCGATCGGCCGGCTGTGTCCTGCCTGAAGGTCCGGACCATCAGGACGACTGCGGTCAGGATCAGGATCCAGACGATCAGCTGGGTAAAGGACATGGCGAACCACCCCCACGCACCCATGCCGTGGCCGTTCCAGTACATCTCACACCTGCCAGGTCCAGCGGGAGCGGCGGCCGCGATCAGGCCGTCTGCCTCCAGCGTCCCCGTTCCCGGCGATCGGAGCATGGGCCGGTCGGTCCCTGCCGGGGCCCACAGGACCCATGCCCCGGGCAGTCCCGCTCATCGAGACTGGAGACCGACCCGAATCAGGAGGCCGTTCATGAGCACTCCTTCTCCGATCCGCATCAATGCCGCGCTGCCGGTCGACTGCCGTCTTCGCTTGATGGAGCTCGCCCGCGAGGTCAACTTCGACGAGGGGACACGCCTCTTCCACGAGGGGGGTCGTGCGGACCGGTTCTGGATCGTCCGGTCGGGCAGCGTGACGTTGGACGTCCACGTCCCCGGTCGCCGCGCCGCTGTCATCGAGACCCTCGGGGCCGGTGAGCTCGTCGGCTGTTCGTGGCTGTTCAAGCCGTACACGTGGCGCCTGGGCGCAGAGGCGATGACACCGGTCCGTGCCTACGAGTTCGACGCGGTGGGGGTCCGAGCCCTGATGGACGCCGATACCGCGTTCGCCTCGGCGCTCGGCCACTGGGTGGGGCAGGTCCTCGCCCATCGGCTGCAAGCGGCCCGGATCCGCCTGCTCGACCTGTATGCGCCCCACGGCAGCGGCAGTTTCCTCTGACCCCTCAGCCCACCTCCGGTCGACGGAAGGAGGTGGGGGCTGCCACCTCCACACCCATCCCGGGGAGCGCCTCCACACCCATCCCGGGAGCGCGGATTTCCCTTCCGCCGGGGCGCTATCGCTCCGTACGGCGGGGCCTGCCCGACTCCGCATGCAGGTGCCGGACATGGGCGTCCGGACCGGGGAAGAACACGGTGGTGCGACCGGTGTCGGACCAGCGCACGTCGTAGGGCGGAGTGCCGTCCTCGTGGTGGAGGGCGATGACCTCGCCGTCGCGTCCCGGTGTTCCGACGGTGGGACCGCCCACGACGATCTGGTCGCCCACCTCGGCGTGCACACCGGTTCCCGGTACGTTCGTCTTCATGATCATGCCTTTCTGTGGAACGCTCCCCGGAGGATCCGAGCGGCGATGAACGCCCCGAGGCCGGCCGCGGCGGCGAGACCCGTGCCGGACCCGCCCACGGGCTCGGTTTCCAGCACGGACCGGAGCACGGGCACGTGCAGGGCGGCCGTGGCCAGCAGCGCGGATACCGCCACGGAGGCGGGGAGGAAGAGGTTCTGCCCGGTGATCAGCCGGGCTCGCAGGCCGAGGGCCACGCCGAGCTGGGCCGCGAGCAAGGCCAGGAAGAGCACGCTCTGCCAGGGCAGGTCCATGGCACGCGCGGCGATGCCGGCGGCCAGACTCAACGCCGTCACGACTGCGGCGAGCGCCAGGAGCCGTTGCCACACGCCCGCGGCCAGGATGTGCTGTCCGGGCGGGCGCGGTGGACGTCGCATGGCCTGCGGGGTGACCGGTTCGGCGCCCATGGCCACGCCCGTCAGCCCGTGCGTGAGGAGATTGATCCACAGGATCTGTCCCGCCCGCAGGGGCAGGGCCAGGCCGAGCATCGGGCCTGCCAGCATCACCAGGATCTCGGCGGCTCCGCCCGCCATGGCGTAGACGAGGAAGCGCCGGATGTTGTCGTAGACGCGGCGCCCTTCCTCGACGGCCTTGACCACGGTGGACAGCTCGTCATCGGTGAGCACCAGGTCCGCCGCCTGCCGGGCCACCTCGGTTCCGCGGGCGCCCATGGCCACACCGATGTCCGCCTGGTGGAGTGCGGGGCCGTCGTTGACCCCGTCCCCGGTCATGGCCGTCACGGCCCCCCGGGCGCGCCACGCGCGGACGATGTCCAGCTTCTGCTGCGGATCGGTCCGCGCGAAGACGCGGACCGCGGTCAGGTCGGTGTCCGGGGCCGCGGCCAACTCGGGCCCGGTGCGGACCTCACCGGCGGGACCGTCTTGGACGAGGCCGGTACGCACGGCGATGGCGTGGGCCGTGGCCGGATGGTCACCGGTGATCAGAACGGGGGTGATGCCCGCCGTACGGCACGCCTCCAGGGTCGTGACGGCCGATGTCTTGGGAGGGTCGCTGATGGCGACGAGGCCCAGGAGGCCCAGGCCGTGCTCGGCCTCGGGAGCCGGCCGGTCCCATACGAGCCGCTCGGTGCCTGCCACGGCCAGGACCCGGAAGCCTTGCGCGGCCAGGAGGGCGGCCTGACGGTGGGCTTCGTCCAGGAGCTCCTGCGGTGCGGCGAGCACCTCGGCCGTCAGCACCGCCTCCGGCGCGCCCTTGAGGCATACCAGGACGTTGCCGTCGGGGAGGTGGTGCAGTGTGGTCATACGCTTGCGGAGGCTGTCGAAGGGGGCCTCCGCGAACCGGGGACACGCTCGGTGCAGGGCGGCCTGGTCCGGGCAGCCTGCTCTGGCGGCTGCCGCCAGAAGCGCGGCCTCCATCGGATCGCCGACGGCCGTCCAGGTGTCCGAGCCCTTTCCGGGTGGCCGCAGGCCCGCGTCGTTGCACAGGGCCGCCGTCGTGAGCAGCTCCTGCACTGGCCGCAACCGCTCCGCCGCCAGGGGCTTCCCTTCTCGGGTCACGGTTCCCCACGGCTCGTAACCACTGCCGGTCACGTCTGCGGTGCCCGAGGGCGTCCACACGTGCTGGACGGCCATGCGCCCCTCGGTCAGGGTGCCCGTCTTGTCCGTGGCCAGCACGCTGACGGAGCCGAGGGTTTCCACGGCCGGCAGGCGACGGACCAGCGCGTTGCGGGCCGCCATCCGGCGCGCTCCGAGCGCGAGAGCGAGGGTGACCACGGCGGGGAGGGACTCCGGCACGGCGGCCACGGCCAGGCTGATCGCGGTCACGGCCATCGTGCTCAACGGAAGGCCCCGTGCCAGGCCCAGGGCGAAGAACAGCAAGCACAGGGCGATGGTCACGGCCGCGAGGACCCGGCCCAGCGAGGCGAGGCGGCGCTGGAGGGGGGTGAGGTCACGGCCCGTGTCGAGGAGTGCCGCGATGCGCCCGAGGGCGCTCGCCGAGCCGGTGGCCGTGGCTGTTGCCGTACCTCGGCCACGCACGACGACGGTGCCCGCGCCGACCGTCTCGTCCGACGTCTTGTCCACGGGCACGGATTCGCCCGTGAGCATGGATTCGTCCACCAGGAGCGCGGACGCCTCGGTCAGGTCGGCGTCCGCGGCGACGATGTCCCCCTCCCCCAGCAGCAGGGTGTCGCCCGGCACCACGAGGCGTGCCGGCACCTCCTGCGGGGTGCCGTCGCGCAGCACCCTCGCATGGGGGGCGGAGAGGGCGGACAGGGCGGCGACGGCGTGGTCCGCCCGGACCTCCTGTGCCACTCCCACGGTCGTGTTGAAGACGACCACCAGGCCGATGACGACGGCGTCCGGATGGTCCCCGATCGCCAGGGTCAGCAGCATGGCCCCGAGGAGCACCGTGATCAGCGGGTCGCGCAGCTGGGCCAGGACCCGTCGGTGCAGCGGTGTGGGGCTCGGTGGCGCCACCTCGTTGCTGCCGTACCGGGCCAGTCGGCGCTCGGCTTCGGCCTGGGTGAGCCCGGGTCCCGCCGGGGAGCCGACGGGCCGTGCGGCGGCCGTACGGACGGTCATGACAGCGTCATTCGGCAGGTACGGTGATCACCGGGCAGTGCGCGCGGTGCAGGAGGCCGTGGACGACGGACCCGATGCGCATACCGGTGTATCCGCCGCGACCCCAACGACCCACCACCACGGCCAGGGCGTGCTCGGCCGCCCGCGCCAGTTCCTCGACCGGGTGGCCCGTCATGACCTCGTGGGTGACGTGCACGTCGGGGTACTTCTCCGACAGGCCGGCGGTGGCCTCGGAAAGCAGTGCGCGCTGGGCCCGCAGGGCGACTTCCTCGTCGTTCGGCACGAAGACCGGCGGCTGCCACACGCAGACGACCCGTAGTGCCGCTCCGCGCAGGTCGGCCTCGTCGAAGGCGAACGCCAAGGCGGCCGTGGCGGTTGCGCTGCCGTCGAGGCCCACCACGACGTACGGCGGCTGCAGGCTGATGTGCTCCGCGTCGCCCACGACGACGACCGGGCAGCGGGCCTGGGCGCTGACGGGGACCACGATGGAGCCCGCGCTGAAGAACTCCGCGGTGCGGCTGAGGTGTCGGGAGCCCAGCACGACCAGGCGGGCCTCCTCGGCCACCCTGCCCAGGGCAGGGGCGGGGAACCCGTGGAGGAGGTCGCATGTGGCACCCACCTCCGGTTGCCGGTCGTGCACCCAGTTCCGGGCCTGATCGAGTCTCTCGGCTCCCGTCTGTCGCAGGGCCATGTGGCCGGGGGCGTCGTCGACGTGGTGGGCGTCGTGCCGGGGCGGCACCGCGAGCACCAGGCGCAAAGGGAGCCGTCGGCGGTACGCCTCGTCGGCGGCCCAGGCGAGGGGCAGGTGCCAGTCCCTGGCCGGGTCGATCCCGACGACGATGTCGAGGCCTCGATGGCCGTTCATGACCGGCTCCCGAAGTCGCTGCCCGTCCGGGGGATGAGGAGGACGGGGCAGTGCGCGTGGTGCAGGACGCTGTGCGTGGCCCGGCCCAGGTTACGGCCGATCCCGAGGGCTCCGGGGGCCCGCCGCCCGCCCATGACGAGCAGGTCGGCGTGGTGGGACGCCTCGACGAGCACGCCGGCCACGGAGATGCTCTTCTCCGCGTCGGCCCGCACCTCGAGGTCGGGGAACTCGTCGCGGACCGCGTCGGTGACGGCACGCAGGGCCTCCACGTGTGCGCCCGCGATCTCGTCGACGCTGTCGAGCATGCTCGCCACCAGGCCGACGGACTGCATGATGTTCCACACGTGCAGGAGCCGGAGGGAGCCCTTGCGCAGTTCGGCCTCGGACGCGGCATACCGGGCGTACAGGAGGTCGTGCTCGTCACGGATGGCGGCCAGGACCGTTCCGGTCTCCTCGCCGCCGTGGATGCCGCGTACGACGATGACGGGGGTCATCGCGGCGGCCGCGACGTCCAGGCCGACCGAGCCGAGCATGAGCGAGTCGAATCCGCCGAGGCCGCGGTTGCCCACCACTATGGTGCCGTGCAGGGCACCGGCGCGGTGCAGGCTGCTGACGGCGTCGGCCCGGCTGAACTCCGTGCTGACGCGCAGACCGGGGTACTCGTCGGTCACGGCCTTCGCCGTTTCGTCCAGGAGTTCTCGGCCATTGGCGCGGACCCGTTCGATGGTTTCCGCCGACACGTACAGGGCCCGGCCGTCGGTGTCCGCCCCGTGGACGATGTACAGGGGACGGTCGCGGCGTACGGCCTCTGCCGCCGCCCACATGGCGGCGGTGCGTGCCGGCTTCGAACCGTCGACGCCAACGACCACTGAGCTGGTATCCGGGGTCCGGAAGGTGCTTTCCACGGTTCCTCCCAACCGAGAAGCCGATGAGTGGCACCACTTACGCTGACACCCGCGACGCGCCCCGGAGAGGGCCTCCCGGGGCCGCGTTCGGGACCAAAGGTCCCCATCGTTCCGCGCGCCGCCGCTCGGCCCGGGGGCCATGCCCCGCCCGGCCCCGGGAGGGGGCCCGTTCGGCCCTCGCTCGCCGACGGGCATCGGCGAAAGGGTGGGATCCGACCCGTACACAGGCCCGCGTGGCGAGGCGGAGCAGGAGGGCCTCATGAAACACATCAAGGTGGGCGACCTGATGACCGGCGACGTCGTCTCCGTCACTCCGGACACGGCCTTCAAGGACGTCGCGAAGCTCCTTGCGCGGTACGACATCTCCGGACTCCCCGTGCTGGACGAAGAGGACCGCGTCGTGGGTGTCGTCTCCCAGACCGACCTCTTGGCCCGCACGGTCCCCGCCCCCCATCCAGCGAGGGAGGTCGGAACGCCGACCGGCCCGCCCACGGCGGACGGCGTCATGTCCGCACCCGCGGTCACCGTTCGCGCCGAGGAGACGGCCGCCGATGCCGCCCGGCTGATGACCCGCCGTGGTATCGAGCGGCTCCCCGTCGTGGACGAGGAGGACAGGCTCGTGGGCATCATCACCCGCAGGGACCTCCTGCGCCTGTTCGTCCGCCCCGACGCCGAAATACGCAGACGGGTCGACGAGGAGGTCCTCAGGGGTGTGCTCGGTGTGCCCGCCGGTGAGATCGAGGTCCACGTGGTGGACGGCATCGTCACCCTGGACGGCCAGGTCGACCTGCAGAGCCGGCTGCCGGCACTCGTCAGCCTCGTCGAACAGCTCGACGGGGTCGTCGCCGTGGCATCGCGCGTCACGGCGCGGGCCGACGACGCACCGACGACCCAGGCCGGCCGGCGCCGCGAGGCCGCGCAGTGGTGACGGGACCGTCCCGCACGGAAGAAGCACCAGCCATGAACGGTCACATCATTGTCGGTGTCGACGGCTCTCCCGAGAGCCGGGCAGCGGCGCGCTGGGCCGCACAGGCGGCCGGCGACCCGATGACGGGCGGGTGACCAGCGTCGTGAGCGTACGGACGGACGTCGGCGCTTCCGGGTTCGGGGCACGATCCACACGACACCGCAGCGTCGGCGAGCTGATGACACCGAACGCCGTCACAGTGCGCCGCACCACCTCCTTCAAGGAGATCGCCCGGGTCCTGAAGGAGTTCGACATCACCGCCGTACCCGTCGTCGACGCATCGCGGCATCCGCTCGGCGTCGTCTCGGAGGCCGACCTGCTCAACCGGCGGCCCGTCGGCGGTGCGGCAACCGCCGGGGAACTCATGACGAGTCCGGCGATCACGGCACGCCCCGAGTGGAGCGTGGTCCGCGCCGCCCGCATCATGCGGCGGCACGGCGTCAAGCGACTGCCCGTGGTCGACGCGGAGGGCGGCGTGATCGGGGTGCTCAGCCGCAGCGACCTCATCCGGCTGTTCCTCCGTAGTGACCACGCGATCCAGGAAGAGATCGTCGAGGACGTCCTCACCCAAACGCTCCGCATCGCCCCGTCGACGATCACCGTCGCGGTCGAGGACGGTCTGGTGACCCTCAGCGGCGTACAGCCACGGCGCGAGTTGCTGCCGGTCGTCATCCGGCTCTGTCAGAGCGTCGACGGGGTCGTCGCCGTGGACAACCGGCTGACCGACGGCGGGGCAGCGGAGGCCTGACTGCCCGAGCGGGCCGTTCCGTCCTGCCGCTGCCGCGCTCATGTCGGCCGCGGACGGATCCGTCCTGCTGTCGCGGCTTCCCTCGACAGGGCGAAGAACGTCTCCTGGAGCAGCGGGTCGACCGATCACCGGCCCGTACCGCTTGGTCGGGTCGGTCGGCTCGGTCGCAGGGCGGGCCACTCGTACGTCCACTCTGGGCGTGCCCCGTGGAACCCTCCTGTGAAGCCGGTGTCGAGTTCGACGCGGACCTTGGTGGTGTGGTCCTCTTCGAAGAGGTAGACGTGGGTCTTCCATTCGGTCGCGTGCGACGTGGTGTTCCTCCCTGGATTCAGAGGCGGCGGCGCCGGGCCCAGCGGCGGACCTCGTCCGTTCCCCACACCACCGGCGGAAATGCGGCGATGAGCAGGACGACGTCCAGCGGCAGGGCCGCGGTGCCGAAGAGGTTCTGGAGCGGCGGGGCATAAACGAGCGCCGCCGTGAAGGCGAGTTCGAAGCCGATGCCCGCGAGCAGCAGCGGGTTGCTGAAGAAGCCGATGTCACGCAGGGCCGCGTGGTCGGTCCGAGCGGCGACGGCCGTGCCGACCTGGCAGGTGACGATGCCCGCGAAGGTCGCGGTGGTCGCGGTCAGGTAGGCGTGGTGCAGCGGGGTTCCCGGGCCGGTGGGGTCGCCGGGCTGCCAACCGGCCCGCCACAGGACGTAGAAGAAGCCGGTCATGACCAGGACGGCGGAGACGGAGCCGAGCCGGCCCCAGCTGCGGACGAGCATGTCCTTGTTGATCACGCCTTGGGAACTGGGCCGGGGCGGCCTGGACATGATGCCCGGTTCGGCGCGCTCACGGCCCAGGGCGAGTGCGGGAAGGGTCTCTGTTCCGAGGTCGATGGCGAGGATCTGCAGGACGGTCAGCGGGAGGGGGACGGTCCCGGCGGAGAGGGCGAAGACGACGAAGGGCACGACCTCGGGGGTGAGGTGGGCGAAGATGTAGACGATGAACTTGCGGACGTTGTCGTAGACACGGCGCCCGGACTCGATGGCCGTGACGATGGTGGCGAAGTTGTCGTCGGTCAGGACCAGGGTCGACGCCTCACGGGCCACGTCGGTGCCCGAGCGCCCCATGGCCACTCCGATGTGCGCACGGTGCAGGGCGGGCGCGTCGTTCACTCCGTCGCCGGTCATGGCCACGATCTGCCCGTGCGCGCGCAGGGCGTCGGCCACCTTCAGCTTCGTCTCGGGCGAGGAGCGGGCGAAGACGATCTCCGTATCCTCCTGCCGGAGGATGTGGTCCAGCTCGTGGTCGTCGATCGCCTCGGACTGCGCGACCACCCGCAGGTTCGGAACTCCGATGCCGACGGAACGGGCCACGGCGGCAGCCGTGGCTCCGTTGTCGCCGGTCACGACGTGGACGGTCAGGCCTGCCTCATGGCACCGCCGCACCGCAGCCGCGACTTCAGGGCGCGGCGGGTCGTACAGGCCCACCAGGCCCAGGAGGTGGAGCTCCTGCTCGGCCGGCCCGCGCTGTGCGGGCGGTTCGACGCCGAGTGGCCATGCGCGGACCGCGACGGCCAGCACGCGTATCCCGTCCTTCGCCAGGTCGGCGGCGGCGCCCTGGGCTTCCCGGGCCGGCTCTCCGGCAGCGAGTAGCGGCAGAACGGCTTCCGGGGCGCCCTTGACGATGACGGAGGATCGGCCGTCCGCCGTGGTCTGGATCACCGACATGCGGCGCAGGCGCGGGTCGAAGCGGAAGCAGGCACTGCGGTCGGTGTCCCGGTCGGTCAGGTCGATCGGCACGGCGTGTTCCGCGGCCCCCTCCACCAGGGCGATCTCGGTCGGATCGCCGAGCAGCGTGCCGTCGTTCTCTCGGGCGACGGTGGTGCACAGGGCGGCGTCGCGGACAAGAGGTGCCGCTGCTGGTCCGGTCGCCGTGCCGTCCTGCGGCGTCCACACGGAATGGAGGTGCATCCGGTTGCGGGTGAGGGTACCGGTCTTGTCGGTGCAGATGACGTTGGTGCAGCCGAGTGTCTCCACGGCGCTCAGCCGCTTGATCACCGCTCCTTGCCGGGCGAGGACGCGTACGCCGACCGCGAGGGCGAGGGTGATGGTGGGCAACAGCCCTTCGGGCACGTTGGCCACGAGCAGGCCGATGGCGAACATCAGGGAGTCGGTGAGCGGCAGCCCCACGGCGACGCCCGCCACCAGGAACACGGCCCCCAGGGCTACGGCGACCGCGGCGATCAGCCAGGCGACCTCCTTGACCTGCCTTTCCAGCGGGCTGGGCTCGCGGCGCGTGCGCTGGCTGAGGGCGGCGATCCGGCCCAGCTCGGTGTGGTCGCCGGTGGCGAAGACGATCGCCCGGGCCTGGCCTTCGGTGGCGGTGGTGCCGCTGAAGACGAGGTTGGGTTCCTGCAGGAGCGTGACGTCCCTGAGGCCGGGTCCGGCGAGACGTTCGACGGGAGTGGACTCCCCCGTCAGCATCGACAGGTCCGCTTCGATGCCGCCCTCGGTCAGGCGGGCGTCGGCCGGTATCCGGTCGCCCTCGTCGAGTACCAGGAGATCGCCGGGTACGAGATCGCGTGCGGGGACCTGTTGGGGCTGTCCGTCGCGGATCACGTGGGCCTGCGCGGGGAGGTAGCGGGCCAGGGTCTCGACGGCCTTCTCCGCCTGCTGTTCCTGGACGAGGGCGAATGCGGCGTTGACGAGGACGACGGCGACGATGGCCCATCCGAGCACGGCGATGTCGGCGAAGAAGGCCAGGGCGGCCGCAGCCCAGAGCAACAGGGCCAGAGGGTGCACCAGCTGCCTCAGGAGCTCCCGGGGCATGCTCGTGCGGGCGGTACGGCGGACCTCGTTCGGTCCGTATACGGCCAGCCTGCGTTCGGCCTCTCGGCTCGACAGGCCCAGTGGGCCGGTGTGCAGTTCGCGGCGGAGCAGGGGAAGGGGCTCCAGTGGGTCGGGCACGGCATCCGGTGTCAGGTCCCGATCGGCAGCCGTCTCAGTCATCGCCCGCCCCCTGCCCCGGGCGCAGGCGGCCCGACCACGCGGGCTCGACGGTCTCCCACTCGCGCTCCCACTCCTGTGCGCTGCGTGCGTTGACGAGGCGCAGACGTGCATAGAGCACACCGCCCGCCGCGAGTGCGATCCCGACGGAGGCTCCGGCGCCGAGACCGATGGCGTTCAGGGCGATGTCGATCGTGCCGGGCGGGGCGGCGGCCGCGTTGCCGTGGTCGTCGGTCCAGAGGCTGACGGCGTCTCCTCTCCGGGTCGCCGCTGGGACGGGCACGGTTTCCGTGTGGACGCGGCGTGCGGGATCCCGCCAGGTGGCACGAGCCACGGTGACGGGGTGGGTGCTCGGCCCTGCCCCGGCCCGGTACGTGGTCTCACCGACCGTCACGGCCGTGACGGAGTGACGGTGACGTGCGGCCTCCGCCGCGTCGCGACCGGCGTCCGTCCAAGCGGTTCGGCCGACCGCGACGCCGCAGAACACGGCCACCATGCAGGCCAGTACGAAGGCGGCGCGGAGACGGGTGCGGATGCGGTCGGCGTCACGACGGAGCGGGTTCCCTCCTGCTGCCGGCGAGCGGTGGTGCATGGCCGCCTCCGAGACGTAGGTGCTGCCCGCCCGCTCAGGCGGCGAGCTCTGCGCTGATGTGGTGGGCCCACTTCTTGATCCGATCGGGGTTGCGGAAGTCGCCGCCCTTGCCCTGGCGGGTCAGGGCCTTGGCGAGGAAGCCCGGGGTGCGGGCCGTGACGCTGCCGCCGAAGGTCATGTGCTCGCGCGCCCCGATCAGCTGCATCTGCCGGGCGACGGCGGAGACCGGGGGGACGTCGTGTTCCTCGGCGGAGCGGTCGAGCGGGCCGCTGCTGAACATCCACACCGGGCGGTGCCGGAGGGATTCGGCGTTCCGCTCCGCGCAGTGCTTGGCCTTGCTGCTCCAGTGGCCGGCGTAGAGGGAACCGCCGAGGACGACGGCGTCGTAGGCGCGGACGTCTCGGACGTCGTCGGCGGGCAGCACGACGGCGTCGAGACCGTCCTCGCGGAGGGTCCTGCCGATCTGTTCGGCGATGCCTGCGGTGGCGCCGTGCCTGGTGCCGTAGGCGATCAGGACTCGCTTGGTGCTCATGGCGGATGCTCCTTGATCCCGTGGTGGGGGGGCTGATGCCACTGTGACGCTGCCGACGGCCGGTCCGCTTGGGCCGGACGGATCCCTGCGGGGACCATTCGGTCCTGGGGAGGAGGCTGCCCGAACGGGCCGAAGGGACGGCCCAGCGCCTGGACCCGCAGGAACAGGATCCGGATCGAGGTCGCCGATCATCGGGCTGGCCTCCACCGGTTCGAAGGGGCGGCGCAGCGGTCGGACGCGTCCAGGCGCTCGGGGTGCAGCAGGCCTGCAGCAGGCCCATGGGGTGGACCTTGACCTGGTGCGCGATGATGACCTCGCCGGCCGGCAGTTCGGTGGCGTTCCCGGTACCGCCGACCGACGACCGCCGACACACCGAGTTTCCGGCTGACGATGGCGGCGTGCGAGGTGTGGCCGTCGTGGTCGGTGACGATGGCCGCGGCGCGCTTCATGAGCGGCTCCCAGTCCAGGTCGGTGATCGAGGTGACGGGCACGGCTCCGGCCGGGAAGCGTTCCCGGTCCACCGGTCTGTCCATCCGCCGGCACACGGCACCCGAGCCGATGGCCACCCACCGCGAGACCCTCCTCGGGCGCGGTGTCGTCGGTGTCGGTCGGACCGCGCTTCGCGGAGCTCCCGGCTCTCCTGCAGGCGGACCGTGATTCCTCGCCGGGTGACGCCCGGCAGGGATGCCGGTCAGGAGCCGGCAGGCCGCGGTCACATGACCAAACGGCTCAACCGGGAGGAGGCGGGACAGCACGACCTCCGCCCGCAGCATCGGAAGCACCGTCTCGCCTTCGGAGCACTGGCGCCTACAGCCCTTCTCCGCAACGAGATCGAGACCTGTCCGCCGGTCCCCCGCTGAGGTGTCCGGGACCCCGCGCGTCCGGCAACGAACCCATCAGGCGGGGTCGAAGAAGCACTTCACGTCATTCCACAGGAGATGAGCCACACCGCCAGGCTGCCCGGCCTGCGGGGTCAAGGCAGCCCGTTTCCCTTGACCCAAGCCATAGGGCCCAGGGGGGGGAAGACGGACCAGAGGTCAGTGAGCTCCACCTGTTTCACAGTGCGGCCGCCCCGACGACGGCTGCCGCCACCACGGCGAGAAGGCCCAGGATGTTGTAGACGATGTCCTGCTTGCAGGAACGGCGTTCTGCCGCAGGGTCCGGGGTGAAGACGGCAGGGTCGTCGGGCGCGTAGTGGATGGTGACGTCCCGGCCGCGCGAGCCTGCGGGGTCCGGCAGCCCAGAGTCGCAGCAGGCGGTGACGGCCGTGCCGTCGCGGGTGCTGAAGGTCACGACCGGCACCAGGCGGGTGGTGACGTGGCCGTCGTCGTCGGCGACGCTGACGCTCTTGATCACGGCGACGACCCTGCCGGGGACGGCGGCCATGGAGTCCACGGTGTCGAGACGGCTGTTGACGTCGCGTATGTTCCCGGGCAGGTGGTAGAGGCCGGAGAGGGCCCACAGCCCGCAGAAGCCGAGCAGCGCCCACGGCCAGCCCCGGTCGAACGCGACGACGACCACCACACCGGCGTAGACGAGGAAGACCGCGAAGTTCGGCCATCCGAGCCCGCGCCCGCCTTCCCCGAGGCTGCCGGAGAATCGGAAGGCCTGCGGGCTCCCGGGCGGGTAGCGGACGCCGATCTCGCGGCCCGTCCAGGCCGCGGTGATCCTGTCGCCCCGCTCGCCGTCGTTGGTCACGGTGAATTCTTCCCCGGTGGACGGGTCGCGGAAGGAGACGACCACCGGTATCCCCAGGCTCGGGGAGCTTCCGTGCCGGGGCTCCCCCACCCGCTCGATCCGCCCGACCACCCGCACCATCCGCTGGGCCCGGGTCATCCCGGCCAGCGACCGCCCGTACCCGATCAGCGCGGCCACGCCGAACAGCCCGCACCACAGCGCCAGATATCCGTACCAGCCCATGCGTCGTCCTCCTGTCACCTTCGGGGCAGCCCACCGAGCACACCGCGAACACACCGTTGCCGTCCGGGAGAACGCGATCCCACGTCACCTCGGCCCGGCGGGGACACGCGCCGGCACCCGGCCCCTCTCCGTCCGCGGCGAGTGGATGCCGAGCGTAGCCGTGACCCCCTTCATCCGGGCGGATACCACCCGTCGAGCACCTTCTCGGTGATCGTGGAGATCGCCTGACGGGAGACCCGGCACCCCAGACCTCGGCCAGGTTCGCCTGGGCCTCGCCCTCGACACGCGACAAGCGCGACCAAGGCCAAAGGCGGCCGGCCGCCCCGCCGTCGCGAGCGCTACTCAGATGCTCCTCAAAGAGCCTTGGTGCCGTCCGTCAAGGACTTCCTGTACTCGACGGTGACCTGCTTCTTCGCGAGACCAGACGAGCACCCGACGGCGCGGGTTCTTGTGGTGCCGGCTGTCGTAGTCCATGACGGCAACGGTGTCCGACAGCCGCCACCGTGAGGAACCCCATGAGGCTTCAGGCACCTCCACCAGGCCGTCGAGGAGTTCGATGGCCGGGGAGGCAAGGCTGTCCATGGGCCATGGCTTCCACGTCGCGACGGTGTCGGTGAGGGCATGTGATTCGATCAGATGCGGGAGCGACGGGGCGATACGGAGGTAGGGACTGCCACCGTCGATGTCGGTGCCCACGCTGCCGTCGCTGTGGATCAAGTCCCGGCACGGCTTCGACACACGCTCGCCGGTCCATTCGAAGTACCAGCCTCCTCTTCCCGGGGCCTGCCACGCTGCCGTCTGCAGACCGAGGTGGTCGTAGTCCCAACCGCGGGCGGTCTCGTACCGCTCCCCGTTCACAACCCAGCTACGACGTACCTCGTAGCGCAGACCACCGAACTTCTGCTCGAATCCCTCGCACCGGATGATGAGCTCCATGGGAGCGGGGACGAGTTTCCCCGCCTGGTCGCGTACTTGCCAGAGCTCTATCGGCAGCCGGGCGCTCGAGAAGGGTCACGGGTTCTCGGACCGTGCGAGGGGCAGCGTGAGGAGCCAGCGGATCGAGAGGATTCCCGAGGCCGTCCAGTGGGCGACGTGTGGGCCGGCCACCTGCGCGATCAGGCCGGCGAGGGTCGCGCCTACGGCCGGGGCGCCGGTGAGCAGAAATCGGAAAGTGGTTCATTCTGCCGAGGAGCTCCGGTGGGATGGCCTGCTGCCGGAAGGAGACGCGCAGCACGTTGTCCAGGCCGGTCTTGGCCAGGGTGATCGCCCAGGCGGCGCCGGCAGTGCGTAGGTCGCCGGGGCGTGCTCGGCCAGCCAGTTCTCGATTCGCATCCACGAGTCACTGATCGGTGCTGTCATGGCACAGCATCCTGCCACCGGGCACTGACAACCTCCCATCAGACCAACGTGGACGCCCGCCCTGGGCGCCGAAGAACGCCCCCACGCCATGGCAGTCCTGCCCTGGATGGCCGCCGCCGGTTGCGGTGAGGGCTCACCAATAAGCCTGGTCGTCCCAGGGCTGGAAGCCCGCAAACTCGACGGGGTCGTCGTCCTCGTCCAGGACGGCGAACCCATGCGTGACCAGCGTGCCGCGTTGCCAGTCGAGGAGGGTGTCGATCAGGCCGCCTTCGAGCGGCGGTCCCTGGTCCGCGTGGCGGGGCCAGACGATCAGCGGCCAGGTGTCGGGGTCCCCGCCCTGGGTGAGCCAGCCGAGGTAGTCGCCGTCGATGGAGTTGGCGAAGGGGAGGAAGCCACCGGGCTCGGGCCACATGGCCAGCGGGTACCAGTCCGCGTTGCCGTCCCCGAGCTCCCGGTAGGCGTCCGCCGTGTCCTCGACGTGCGTGAGGAAACGCCGCTCACCGGTCCGGAGCGGGGTGTGGAAACGCAGCCACCCGCTCCAGATTCCGGCGCCGTACCCGTCCATCAGCCGCATGTACTCCCCGGGCAGCCGGGTGCCCAGCTCGGCGAACAGCCCCTCCCAGGAGCCGTCGCCGAGGTACGGCCGCTCGGGTGGCGGCGACAGCAGCCGCAGCCCGTCCAGCCCGGTGCCGGTCTCCAGCGCGATTCGGCGCTCGGCCTCGGTGAGCCGAGGCGGGACCGGCGCGGGCGGGATCCACGCCTCGGCGTCGGGGAGGAAGGCGGTCCGCGCGACGGTGCCCGGGAGCGGGCCCAGCAGCGGACCGGGAGGAGAAGGGAGCTCCCAGGTGTCACGGACGGTGTGTCGCAGATATGCGGTGAGCGTCAGGTCGTACCGGTGCCACCGGAGCAGGCCACTGCCCGGCACCGCCCCCGAGTGCTGCACCACCACGGTCCACTTGTCGGGGTCGACTGAGGCCGAGGTGTCCCAGAACAATACGTCGCTGCCCCGCGTGCAACCCCAGGCCAACAGACCGCCGGGCTCGGGGTGGAACACCGGCCGCTCGGCCTCGGGCAGCCCCCGCGCCTCCATCCGCGCCTGCCGGTGCGTCGCGCGCAGCCACTCGCCGTAGTCGAAGCGGTTCCGCTGGAGGCATGGCACGTGGATCCACACATACTCACCGAAGTCCAGCGGCCCGTACCGATCGGCAAGCCGCTTGTAGTCAGCCGGCAGCCGCAGACCGAGCCACTGCTCGACGGCCTCCCAGTCGATGGGTACGGAGGAGAGCGGGCGCCCGGTGGCCGGAGCGGCAAACGTGCTTATGTCCGATGTCAATTGACGTCCTTCCAGCGTGCGCCATGTGCTCGGCAGATTCTTCCGTCTCCGCGGACCAGGCGGAAATCGGGCGGCGGCAGGCATGCCTCGCGGGTCGGACTGGCGCGCCTGGAGGCGGCCTGTTGGAGCCGCGCTGCGTCAGGGGGCCGCGCAGACCGCCAAGGCGAAGACCCCGTCGCGGTCGCTGAAGCCCTTGTTCGTGGCCCTGACCCTCCAGCCCGTGGGCTTCGGGGCCGAGGCGTTGAGCAGGACGTCGGGGCTCCCGTCCCCACCACCGCCGATCGGCACCAGTCCGGCGGGGCACTCCATGTCCCGATGCTCGTCTCACTGGCGTACGTGCGGTCCCCGGCCTCAATGCCGCCGCCCACCACGAACCGGGTGCGTCCAGGGCCGCACGTCGCCCGGCTGGGGTTGGCCGCCTCCCCCGGCAGGAGGGGCTTGTCGGCCCCGACCTCGTAGCTATGGAGGGATCCGTCGACCACACCGCCGGCGGGTGCAGGGTCTGCACCTCGCCGGAGTCGTTGAAGGCCCGCACCACCCACCAATTGCCGGCCACGTCGGGGTACGAATCCTTGATGAAGACCGCGCTCACGGGGTTGTCCTCCACCGTCGCGCCTCCCCCGGTGGGCTTCGTGCCCTGCGGGCAGTTCGACACCACCGTGTACAGCCTGTTCGGGTACATGATCGCGGGATGGCCCACCTGCTGGGTGAGAGTGCGGACGGCGGTCCCGAGCCGTGCGGACGGATGCCATGGCCGGCTTCCTCGTCGTGCGGTCGTCGGAGGACAGGAGTACCCGCCCGATGCCCTGCTGGGAGGGCGGGCACCCATCTGCGGCCGGTCTGAAGCCGAAGTGATCGAATTGGAATCCGATGTGACCATCCTCAGGGCCGGCCAGGCCGGGGGCTGGTCGTTCTTCCTCGCCGGATACGGAGCAGTCGTGGAGTTTGGCGCTGAAATCGATTCGCGAGTCCACGAGATTTCCAGGGCACCGAGGCCGTGGAGCTGTCGCAAACGACGAACTTCGATACCCACTTCACCTTCGCCGTCGATGGCGAAACGATCTGTACCTACGATCCATTGACCGACCCGAACCCCACCGGGAGGGAGCCCGAGCGGCTGATCCCCTCCATGATCCGGGTAGGGCTGTTGAACGCGCAGGGGCAGCCGGTCTCCGTTGACGATGTCGCTGAATTCGAATCCCCGGATAGAGAACGAGGCCGGGAAGCGCAGGCCGCTGCCCGGCCTCGACACCGCCCCAGGTCACCTCCCGCACCCGTATTCCGCGGGAAGGGAATACTGCCCCGGGAGCAGTGTCCGTCCCAACTTCCGCAGAGAGTGGTTGCCGTCGCGGTGCGGGATCCATTTCTCATTCGGAGTTCCGTGGTCTGCCACACCAGCGGAAAACCGTGCGCGGGCTTTACCCGTTGGGCCCCGTGAACCGATCCCGGAAGAACTCGCACACCCGACTGCGCCGGAGCAGTTCGCGGGCAGGTAAGTGCCGCAACCCGTTGCGCAGGCATTCGGGTGGCAGTGCGCCGTGTCGGACAGCCCGTACCGGCCGGGTTGGACATCCTGGGGCCGAGTTCGACATCACCGTTGGTGTCGTTCCTCCCCCACGGCGAGAAGGAGTACCGCATGCCGACGGACGCGGTCGAACGTTTCCTCGCGGCCTTGGACCCGCACCGTCGGGAGGCCTTCACGAGCAGACCCGTCAAGGATCAGGAGCGACTCGTGGCCGCTTGGGAGCGGGAGTTGGCGTCGGACGACGAGCTGGATACGCTCGATGAGCTCTCTCCGCCCGCCGCCGAGGCGGAAGCGGCCCGTCGCGTCATGGACCGGGAACCCTGACACAGACTCACACGGCAGGAGCCGCGGCCCCGTTCCACGCCCCTACGTCCTCGACCAACCCGTAACGCCAGTGCCGCAGACCGGTACAGCGCCTGGACGGTTACCGGCACCCGGTGATCCCAAGTGCTCTTCGAGGACCTCCGCCGAAGGGCCGTGCGCCTCAGCCCTTCAGCGCTGCGGAGATCGAGTCGGCAATCGGTGTGGTGGGCCGTCCGATCAGGCGGGTCAGGTCACCGCCGGTGACAGCCAGCTCGCCCTTCTCGATGGACGTCTCCACGCCGGCCAGGATCGCCGCCAACGGCGCCGGAAGTCCGGCGTGGCTGGTCAGGATGTCGGTGTAGGTTTCGACGGGGACGGCGTTGTAGCCGATCTCCGCGCCGGTCTGCCTCCCGAGCTCGGCCGCGTACTCGGCGAAGCTCCACGCGGTGTCGCCGCTCAGCTCGTACGTCGCATTGCGGTGACCCTCACCGGTGAGCACCGCGACCGCCGCGGCGGCGTAGTCGGCACGCGCGGCTGAGGCGACGCGGCCCTCACCCGCGGCCTGCGTGACGGAGCCGGCCTGCAGCACGGGCGTCAGGCGCTCGGTGTAGTTCTCGTTGTACCAGCCGTTGCGCAGCAGCACGTAAGGCACCCCGGAGCCGATGATCGCCGCCTCCGTGTCCCTGTGGTCGTCCGCGAGGGCGGCGCTCAGGCCGCCCGGGGCGCTCGTGTACGCGAAGAGTCCCACGCCGGCGGCCTTGGCGGCGTCGAGGACCACCTTGTGCTGGCTGACGCGGCCCTTGTCGAACTCGTTGCCGGAGATCAGGAGCACCTTGTCCCCGGCGGAGAAGAGGCTGCCGAAGGTCTCTGGGCTGTTGTAGTCGGCCACCGCGATCTTTACGCCGCGGGCTGCGAAACCTGCCGCCTTCTCCTCGCTGCGGACGACGGCGGTGATCCCTTCCGCCGGAACCTTCTCCAGCAGACCTTCGATGACGAGACGGCCGAGACTTCCGGTGGCGCCCGTGACGACGATGCTCATGGTGGGACATCTCCTGCGTGTTTTGGCGACGACTTACGCTAACCATAAGAAGGGCGCTAACTCATAGGAAGTACCCACTTTGAAGTAAGGTACTGGCATGGAAGTAAGTGCGGTGACACCGGAAGGCGACGTGCGGAAGAACGCCGACGGTGACGCGTCGTGCCCCGAGCGTCTGGTCATGGAGCACATGACGAGCCGCTGGGGAGTCCTGGTCCTGATCGCACTGCTGGACCGCTCGTACCGGTTCGGCGAATTGCGCCGGGAGATCGGCAGGGTCACCGAGAAGATGCTCGCCCAGACCTTGCAGACCCTGGAGCGCGACGGCTTGGTCCATCGCGACGCCAAGCCGGTCATCCCGCCCCGCGTGGACTACTCCCTCACGGATCTCGGCCGGGAAGCCGCCGAACAGGTCCATGGCCTCGCGCTGTGGACTGCCCGACGCATGCCGGCGGTGGAGCAGGCACGCGAGAGGTACGACGCGGCCAAGGCGTGATCGGATGCGCCGCGGCGCCACCCGCGAGGGCAGGGTCGCGCCGTTCTCAGCGGATCGAGCTTCACCGATCGGGCGAACACGTCCGGTCAACCGGTCAACCGGCCAACGGCCGACGGCCGACGGGTCGAAGAGGCGCGCCTCAGTCGTTCACCAGCAGGATCTTGCCGATGTGACCGCCCGCTTCCATGAGCCGGTGGGCCTCGGCGGCTTCGGCCATGGGCAGGGTCCGGTCGATGACCAGCTGCACTGCACCGCTCTCGATCATCGGCCACACCCTGCGCTGGACTTCGGCGATGATGGCGGCCTTCTGCTCCTTGGATCGTGTGCGCAGGGTGGTGCCGTGCACGGAGATCCGCTTGAAGACGACCTCGGCGAGGTTGAGTTTGCCTTCGAGTCCCTTCGGCAGGCCGATGACGACCAGGCGGCCGTCGGCGGCCAGGGAACGGACGTTTCGTTCGAGGTAGTCGCCGCCGACGACGTCGAGAATCACGTCGAAGGGGCCGTGTTCGGTGAAGTCCTCGGTGCGGTGGTCGATCGCCACATCGGCACCCAGCCGTCGGGCGAGGGCGGCCTTTTCGGGGCCGCCGACCGTGGTGACGACACGGGCTCCGAGTGCTTTGGCGACCTGGATCGCCATCGTGCCCACCCCTCCGGTCTCGCCGTGGACGAGGAGGGTCTCGCCCTCCTTCAGCCCCGCGGTCATGACGAGGTTGGACCACACGGTGGCGCTGGTTTCGGGAAGGGCGGCCGACTCGACCAGGCTGATACGCGCCGCCAGGGAGCTTCTCGAGGAGGACGGCAGCGCGGGGCTTTCCCTGCGCGCCGTGGCCCGCAGCGCCGGAGTGTCGGCCACGGCGCCCTATCGCCACTTCGCGGACCGTGACGCGCTCGTCTCCGCGGTCGCCGCAGAGGGGTACCGCGAGCTCACCGAGCACCTGACCGCGGCTCATCCCTCACCCTCGACGCCCGACGAACTGACCGCGGTCGCCGTCGCGTACGTACGATTCGCACTCGACCATCCGGCGCTGTTCCGGGCGATGTTCGCCGAGCCCTGCGACCCGACCAGCGAGGAACGGGTCGCCGCGACCGCCGCCATCAACACGTACGTCCAGGGAATCGTTCGCTCCGCCTTCCCCGGAAGGGACGCGGCAGCCTTGTCGATCACCGTCTGGGCACTCGTCCACGGCCTCGCCTTCCTCTACCTGGACGGCAAGCTCGACGCCTCCGCCCCCGACGTGGTCGCCAGGCAGATCGGTGCAGCCGTGCGCGTACTGTTCACCGCACCACCCGCGATGCAATAGGCGGCCACACCGCGCGGGCAGGCGACGGCTTGGTGTATCTCCCCGTAAGGCTCGGGCGAGCCGCCGTGCGTGCCGGGCCACGGTTCAGTGGGCCGGCACGGACGAAGCCGGCGGGCGGGCGGGCGGACTCGGGCCTTGCCCTGTGGCGCCCGGCCCTTTGCGCCTGGCCGTGAGAAACGCTCCGGATCCAACGCGGCCACATTCGCCGCCCGCACGGGCCGGATCGCCCCCGGCGAACTCGCCCCGCTCAACACCACCGGCATCTCGTGCCGTCCGCCCACGCCGAGACCTCCGCGGCACCCCGACGGACGGCTTCTTCCGGGTCGTGGGCGAGCTGCCCGCAGACCGCTGCAACGCCCGGCATACCGTCCGGCCCCACGAGGGCGTCATGCACCCCGGGCTGCAGCCAGTCAGCGTGGCGGTCGTCAGCCTCGGCAACCGCGAGAGCCATGGGCCTTACGGCGGCCACCGTCCCCACCCGGGCCGGCGCCTCTGCCGTCTGCCGGGTCACCGCCGTGTCCTCGACGTCCAGCAGCAGCCCCACCAAAGCTTCCGCAGCCTCAGGAACATCAGCGAAGGAAGCAAGGTCGCGCCCGGCACGAACACGTTGCGACCACGAAGGAGACGACGCCTCAGCCCCAAGGCCGCCTCCGACCCACTCTTCATCTCCGACACGGCCAGACAGTCTCACGCCCCGCGCAGGACATCGAACCCCGGGCCGACGCTGCCCGGCTCGGCGGCGTACGACGTGAGGCGATCGGCGAGCGCGGTGACGAGGTCGCGGAGTTCATCGGGGCGCTCGATGACGAACGGCCGGTCGAGTGAGGCGAGTACCGGGGGCAACCAGTCGAGCCGCTCCGCCCGCAGCTCGACGCGCCGCCAGCGCTCGGTCGCCCGGTCCTCGCCGGCCCCGGACTCGTGCTCCTCCAGGCTCGCGACGCCGGCCGGAAGGCGGGCGCGGATCTGCTCGACCGTTCCGTGGATCCGCAAGGTCACCTCGTGCCGGTACTCGGCCGTGGCGAACCCCGACAACACGCGCTGCTCCGGACCGGGACCCACCGGCGCTTCGAAGGAGCCGGGCAGGGTCCGCGCGTCCGCGACGCGATCGAGCCGGAAGGTTCGGTCCTCGCCGATCCGGGCGTCCTTGCCCGTGACGTACCACCGGCCCGCATGGGCGACGATCCCGTACGCGTGCAGCGTGCGCTCGCTGCGCCGTCCATCCCGGTCGGCATAGCGGATCGAGACCGGGCGGTGGTGGCGCACCGCATCGGCGATCGTGAGCAGGACCCCAGCGTCCGGGGTGTCGAAGTCGCCGGGCTGCTCCGTGAAGGCGAGGGCTTCCAGGAGCGTGTCGAGCCGACGGGCGATGTGCTTGGGCAGCACCCGCCGGATCTTCGCCGCCGCCGTCTCGCTCGCCGTGCGCTCCGCCGTCGTCAGGCCTGCTCGGCGGCCCGCGACCAGGCCGAGCACCACGGCCAGCGCCTCGTCGTCGCTGAGCATGAGCGGAGGCAGGCGGTACCCGGGAGCCAGCCGGTATCCGCCGTAGCGGCCGCGCACCGATTCCACGGGCACGTCGAGGTCGATCAGTTGGTCCACGTACCGGCGCACGGTGCGTCCTTCGACGCCGAGCCGGTCGGCGAGTTCGGCCACCGTCCGGGTGCCGCCCGACTGCAGCAGCTCCAGGAGTGTCAGCACACGGCCGGTCGGTCGAGACATGTTGGCAGCCTAGCGCGAATACAGGACCGATTCTGTCCCCTATTTCTCCTAGCCTGCGACGAGCACGCCACCGGAACTGCCAAGGAGATTCCCATGGACTTCGTCTCGATCCGCATCATCACCAGCGACGTCGCACGCCTCGTCGACTTCTACGAGCGAGCCACGGGGGCGCGGGCGATGTGGGCCACCGAGGACTTCGCCGAACTCCGGACCGCGGGCGCCACCCTCGCGATCGCCGGCACCCGCACCGTCCCGCTGTTCGCCCCGGGCTCTGCCCGCCCGGCGGACAATCACAGCGTGATCACCGAGTTCCTCGTCGACGACGTGGACCGCGTTCACCAGAACCTGGCCGGCTTCGTCACCGACTTCGTCACCGAGCCCACCACGATGCCCTGGGGCAACCGGTCGCTGCTGTTCCGCGACCCCGACGGCAACCTCGTCAACTTCTTCACCCCCGTCACCCCGACGGCCGTCGAAAAGTTCGCACGCCGAGGCCACGCACAGCCGCTCACGCGGGAGTCCTGAGACCCCAAGACTCCCGGTGACCGCGGCCGCCGAGTCCAGGAGCGCTACCCGCCTGGGAGCTCGTCGTCGCACGCCGTGATCCGGGCGGCTTCGCGCAGCTCGGCCGCAAGGGCGGCCGCGGCCGCGGCCTCGGCGGCGAGCTCGGTCCGGACGACGTCGTCGACGTCCGGGCGGTGGCGGTGCGCGGAGCTGACCGGGAGGTCATCCGGCGAGTCGAGCGGCCTGTTCGAAAGGAAAGGTCGCGAGGGGTTGCCAGGTGGCGGGGACATCGCGCATGACCAGGGCGCAGTCCAGGGTCGCGCTGCCCGGCGGGAAGCGGGTCGGGTCGTCGAAGAACGACGAGGCGGCGGAGCCGACCCGGCCGGCTTCCATGTGCCAGGCGTCGGAGCGCAGTTGCATGCCCTCCAGGTGGCGGCCGGTGCTGGTGGGCGAGAGGCCCTTGGACCCGTGCCGGAAGAAGAGGGAGGCCTCGGCGAGATCGGCGAAGAGCTCGCTGCCACGGAGCTCGTCGGACGCTTCGACGGTCACGTCGACCCGGGTGTCGCCGTCCCGTGTCGCCAGTGCGACGCGCATCCGATCGGGCGTCTCGTCCACCTCGAAGTCGGCACGGCCGTGTTCACCGGGGAACAAGCGGCCTCCGGCCCAGGCGTTGAGCCGGGAGGCGGTGTCGCGGCGGGGGATGTAGACGCCGGACTCCACGCCGTGCGGGCCGTCCCACTCGACGGCGATGCGATGGGCCACGTTCTCGCTGCGCGCTCCGAGCGCTGCGGGTGCCCAGGTGGGCCGGACGCTGCCCAGGCGCAGCAGGCAGATGCCGGCGACGGCGTAACCGTTCACCAGCTGCGGGCGGAGGGGATCGGGCAGCAGACGTGCCGCTGCTTGCGGTGCGACCCGGTAGTTCACCAGGAGGCGCCGTTCGATGACGCTGGACATGGCCGGCTGCTTCATGATCCCTCGCTCTGCGCCCCGGGGCGCCATTTGGTGTGGCGGAGCACGATCTGTTCAGGACATACGGCGCTGAGGAACCGGCCGATGGCGGTGGCCAGCCGGTCCTCGGCGAGTGTGTAGAGGATCCGGTTCCCCTCCCGTCGCTCGGTGACCAGTCCGGCACCCTTGAGCACGCCGAGATGGCGTGAGATGGAGGGCGCGCTGATCGAGAACCGAGCAGCGATCTCCCCGGCCGCGAGCTCGCCGCTCCTGAGGTCTTCGAGGATCTGTCGCCTCGTCGGATCGGCCAGGGCGCGAAAGGCCCCCGCCTCGTCCTGAGCTTCCGTCATGCCCGCAATTTAGCTCATTAGCTAAACAGCTAACAAGGTGTGCGGTTGAGGTTCAACGAGAACATGCGCCAACGACAACGGTCGTGTCCAAGTGACGTGTTCGATGCCCGGTGGGAACTGCTGGGACCGGTTCTGCCGGCCTGCCGGGCCGATCCGCCTGCGGGTCCCGCTCGGCGGCAATGAGGCGGTCCACCTCCACCCGGACGTCGACCGAGAGTCTGTCCCACAAGGCGTTCTTCATCACCGCGTTGAACCCGTCCGCCGATCCGAACCACGCCACGAACCCGAGCAGCCGCCTTACCGAACACCATCCACGGGATGGAACGCTCCCTCATGGGACATGGCCCGGCGCCCGGCTCAGGTTCCGGGGAGGATGCGGCGCGTTTCGTAGGCCCACATCGCGATCTCGACCCGGTTGCGGGCGCCGAGTTTGGCCATCAGGCTCGCCAGATGCGTCTTCACCGTGCTCAGGCTGATGTGCAGCGCATCGGCGATCTCGGTGTTGGTCAGCCCGCGAGCGACGGCGAGGAGCACCTGCTCCTCGCGGGCGGTGACGGGAGAAACCGGCTGGGCCACGGGCCGGCCGGCGGGCAGGTCCGCGAATGCCTGCAGCAGACGGACGGTGACGCTGGGGGCAATGAGCGCCTCACCGTCGGACGCCGACCGTACGGCCTGGGCCAGAAGGTCCGGTCCCGTGTCCTTCAGGAGGAATCCGCGGGCGCCCGCACGCAGCGCGCCGTAGACGTACTCGTCGAGGTCGAACGTGGTGATGACGACCACGGCCAGCGGGTCGGCGACGCCCGGGCCGGCGACCAACCGAGTGGCCTCGAGCCCGTCGATCACGGGCATGCGGATGTCGAACAGGCAGACGTCGGGCCGCAGTTCGCGGGCCAGACGTACCGATTCCCGTCCGTCTGCGGCCTCGCCGATCACCTCGATGCCCGGCTGGGCGTTCAATATGATCCGCAGCCCGGTGCGGATGATGGTCTGGTCGTCAGCGACGAGGACGCGGATGGGCACCGCTCTCGGTCCTCCCTCTCGGCAGCTCGGCTTCGACGTGCCAGCCCTGGTCGACGCCGGGGCCGGCTTGCAGTTTGCCGCCGAGCAGGGCCGCGCGCTCGCGCAATCCGGCAAGTCCGAATCCGGCACGGCCTCGGCCGGTGCGTTGGCCGTTGTCGCGCACGCTCACCCGTACAGTGTGCCGCTCCGCGGTGACCCGGACCACGACCTCGGTCGCGTCGACCGCATGGCGCATCGCGTTGGTCACCGACTCCTGCACGATGCGGTAGACGGCCGCGTCCACGGCCGGGGGCAGCGCGTCCAGTTCGCCGTCGAGTCCCAGGTCGACCCTGAGGCGGCCACCCGGGGTGCGCACCAGGCGCTCCAGATCCGCGACGCCGGCAGGCGGCGCCAGCTCGACGCCGACGCCGCGGTCGCGCAGCGCGGCGACCATGGCGCGCATCTCCTCCAGCGTGCGCGCCCCTTCCTCCTCGACCCCCTCCAGCGCCTCGACGGCGGCGGACGGGTCGGTGCCCGCGAGCACCCGGCCCGCCTGGGCGATGATCACCATCGCCGACACGTGGTGGGCCACCGTGTCGTGCAGTTCCCGGGCGAGCTGCTCGCGCTCGCGGGAACGCAGCTGCTCCAACTGCCGCTCGCGAGCGGTCCCCCAGAACCGCACGGCGGCCCCGATCAAGCCGGGCAGCGACAGGAAGACGAAGCCCCCTACCTGTTCGGCGGCCGGGATTTCGTCCGCGGTGACCCCCAGCGCGAAGGCCGTGAGGATCACCGTGCTGCCCAGCACGACCTCCCGTCCCGATCCCCACCGGGGCAGCGCGTACACCAGCACGAGCACGACCATGCCGGTGTCCAGGCCGACGGGCTCGCCCGCCACGGCGACCAGCGAGGCCAACTGGAGCAGGATCACCGAGCCGAACCCCAGCGTGACCATCGCCAGTGGGCGGGTCCGGCGCCACAGGGGCAGCAGACACAGCCATACGGCGAACACCACCGCCACCGGCCGCCACACGACGTTCTCGCGCAGGGTGGCCTCCAGCGCCACACCCCCCAGGCCCGCGGCGAGCAGCGCCCAATCCCGCCACACCCGGGCGGGCGCGTCGGGCGGCCGGGGTTCGGTCCACAGGGTTCGCAGGTCGTCTCGTAGCACGGTTCTCAGCCTAGGCACCGCGCCGCGCCGCGCATCGGCCGAAAGGACGGGGCGTCACTCCGCCCTGGGGCCGGCGGATCCGCGGCCCCAGGGCCGATGCCGCAGGGCGCCGTGGCCACGAGCCTTGGCGTCGGAGGCCGTACAAGGACGGCCGACGAGGTGGTTGGAGGACCCGATGCTCTCGAAAGCCCTGTTGCGCCTGGGCGGGGGCGCTGCCCGCCATCCCTGGCGGGTGATCGCGGCATGGCTGATCGCCGCCACGCTCGCCGTCCTCGCCGCGATCGCCTTCGGCGGGCGGACCGCGGACTCGATGACCGCTCCGGGGCTGGACTCCCAACGGGCCGCGGAACTGATCGAGCGGGCCGGCACCGGCCAGGAGGGGATGACCGCCCAAGTGGTCGTCACCCCCCTCGACGGCGGTGCGACGTTCTTCGACCAGGGCAGCGCGCGCACCGCTCTCACGCGGCTGGAGACCGAGGTGAAGCGGCTGCCGCACGTGCTCGGCACGAGCGACCCGGCGGGCGCGCTCGACGCACCCGGGGACAGCGCCGTGCGCGGTGGCCTCGTTTCGGCCGACGGGCGGATCGCGGTCGTCAGGGTGCAGTATCCCGACCAGAGCCGGCTGTCGGCCGAAGACCTCGACGCCCTCGTGGAACTCGGCGACCGGCTGCGCGCCGAGCTGCCCCTGCGCATCGAGATGGGCGGGAACCTCTTCTACGCCTTCTCCGACCCCGACGGCGGCGTGAGCGAGTTGATCGGCCTCGTCGCCGCGGCCGCGATCCTGTTCCTGGCGTTCGGTTCGCTCGTCGCCGCCGCGCTGCCGATCGGCATGGCGGTCTTCGGACTGACCGTCGGGGTCGCCACGATGACGGTACTGGCGGGGGTGACGGACGTCCCCACCTTCGCCCCGGTCCTGGGCAGCATGGTCGGGCTCGGAGTGGGCATCGACTACGCGCTGTTCGTGCTCGCCAGGCATCGGGAGTACCTGGCGCTCGGGCTCGATCCCCACGAGGCGGCGGGGCGAGCGGTGGCCACGGCGGGGAGGCCCGTGGTCTTCGCCGGCGGCACCGTCGTCGTGTCGATCCTCGGCTTGGCGGTCGCGAACGTGCCGTTCATGACGGTGGGCGGGCTCGCCGTCTCGATCGTCGTTCTGACCATGGTGGTCGCGTCGGTGACGCTGCTGCCGGCCTTCCTCGGCGCCGCCGGCGCACGTTTGGCCCGGACCGGCCGGATCGGCCGGATCGGCCGGGCTCTGCACGCCGGGAAGCCGGGCCGACTCGCAGGGCGGCGGGACACGGTGGCGGGTGCCGCTCCCGCCGCCGGTTGGCGGCGCTGGATCGGGCACGTCAGCCGGCACCCGGTGCCGTACGCGGTCGGCGCGGCGGGGCTGCTGCTGACCGCGACGCTGCCCGTGCTCGGCCTGCGCGTCGGCCTGCCCGACGACGGCTCACAGCCCCACGACCGTACCCAGCGCCGCGCCTACGACCTCGTCGCCGAGGGGTTCGGCCCCGGCACCAACGGTCCCCTCGTCATCGCAGCGGACCCCGCCGGTGATCCGGGAGTGCTGGACCGACTCGTCGGGGCGGTCGCAGCGGATCCGGGCATCGCATCCGTCGCACCGACGCACATCGATCAAGCCACCGGCATCGCGACCCTCGTGGTGTTCCCGACCACCAGCCCTCAGGACAAGGCCACGGCCGACACCATCGCCCGGCTGCGCACCGGCGTGCTGCCCACGGCGATCGGGCACGGCCCGGCCAGGGCCCACGTCGGCGGGGCCACCGCGAGCCTGTCCGATGTGGGCCAACGCACCAGCCAACGCCTGCCGGTGCTCGTCGCCACCGTACTGGCGATGTCGTTCCTGCTGCTGATGCTGGTCTTTCGCTCGATACTCGTACCGCTCAAGGCGGTACTGCTGAACCTGCTGAGCATCGGCGCGGCCTACGGCATCATGGTCGCGGTCTTCCAGTGGGGCTGGGGCGGCTCACTCATCGGGCTGGAAGCGACGGTTCCGATCGTGTCGTTCATCCCGATGTTCCTCTTCGCCATCCTGTTCGGCCTGTCGATGGACTACGAGGTGTTCCTCCTCTCCCGCGTACGCGAGGAGTACCTGCGGACCGGCGACAACGGCAAGGCGATCGTCGAGGGCGTCTCGGGCACCGCCCGGATCATCACCTCGGCCGCCCTCATCATGGTGGCGGTCTTCCTGTCCTTCGCCGTCGCCGACGACCCCTCCACCAAGATGTTCGGGCTGGGCCTGGCCACCGCGATCTTCATCGACGCCACGGTCGTACGCATGGTGCTGGTACCGGCGACCATGACACTCCTCGGCCGGACCAACTGGTGGCTGCCGAGGTGGCTGGACCGGATGCTTCCTCGCGGCCCGGTCGGCACCGACGGCGCCGACGCGGACACGGACACGGACGCAAACACGGACACGGACACGGACACGGACGCGGAATCCACGGGTGAGACCCCTCGTCCATGGCCGGTTGACCATTGACTCGACTCCTGCCGCCCTTGGCGTCCGGCACCTCTGCGCGTCACCCAGGGGCGCGTCGAGTCGTGATCACCACTACGGCACGGCGCATGCAGGGACAGCCTGTCAGCCTCGGCTGACGCACGTTTCAGTGCCACCGGCCCGCCCGTCCACAGGCGGGACAAGCTCAGCGCCGACCAGCTCGCAGCTCTCGCGAAGCTGGGCGTGGACCGGGCGTGACACGCCACCTCGCCCGTCGTTGAGCCGAGAGGTCAGCGAAGTGGAGGCCCCGGGACGTCGTGCGCCCCGGGGCCTACCTCATGCCTTCCAGCGCCGATTGGTGGTGCACCACAGGTCCGTTGACGGCCGGTGGGTCGCGTCTATGCAGCTCAGGACTGCAACGCGCGGGCGTGTTGCAGCGCCGGTCCGATACGGCCGAGCTGGTGCTTCGACCTGTGACGGGGCGTTGTCGTTGGTACGTCGAGTGGCTTCCTTCGGGCCATCCGGACGCCGGCCCCGTAGGCGCTGACCATCCTGATCAGCTGAAGACGACCGACCGCAGCTTCAACGCCTCGGTGCCGCGGCCCACGAGCGGACGCAGCGAGAAGAAGTCGCCCTCGCAGTTCGGCTCCGTGAACACCGTCGCGGTCGAGGTGGTCCGGTTGCGCGGCGAGTGCGCGGGCTCGCTCGCAGCGGGGTCAGCCACCTCGTCCAAGGTGATGCACTCACGGCTCTCGGGATCGAGCAGGACCCGGATGTGCGACTTTCCGTCCACGCCGACATAGGAGTACTGGAACTCGCCGAGCGTGGCCGAAGCCGACTGCGGGACGGCGAGCAGGAGCGTGAAGGCGCCAAGGGCGGCGACGGAAGCACGGCGAAAACGCATAGGTGATCAGATCTCCTCGGAAAGGACAACACGTGCGGTGCCACCTTCCCGACAGTCACCACCCGGGGTCACTCCCCGACCGACGCCAAAACGATTCCCCCTCACCCGAACAGCGGGGCGGGTGGATTCACGCGCGCTGGACGGCCGGCGCGGGCCGAGACCCGCGCTGTCGGTGAGGAGTCCGAAGCCCGACCGGAACGCTCTTCGCCTCCGCTCTTCGCCTCCGTTCTTCCCGACACGGCGACGGCGCCCCTAGATGTGGTGCACCCGCCGGCTTGCCCCGCCGGCCTCCCCGGACGGCCCGCCGGACAGCCGGCGATCACCAGCCCTCAGCACCGACACCACCCGGGCCTTCAGTCCCGAAGGCAGGAGCCGGGGGCGCGGGGCGGCCGGTTCGGACCGGTGGTCTCCCCGGCCGGGGGAGACCACGGGGCCCGCGCCCGGTCGGCCCCGTCCCGTAGCCGGAGCGGCTCAGCTCAGGACTGCCTCGCCCAGCAGGCGAGCCGTATCGGCGACGAGCTTGCTGTCGTTCGGCCCCTGCGGTGCCTCTGGCCGCGTCGTGAGGACCGCCATCACCACCGGCACACCGGCCGGGCTCCAGACCACGCCCACGTCGTTGGCGACGCCGTAGGCGTTGCCGCCGCCGGTCTTGTCGGCCAGCCTCCAGCCCGGCAGGCCCTCCTTGAACCGCTGGGTGTTGGTGGTGTTGGCGAGAAGCCAGTCGGTGAGCCGGTCCCTGTCCGCGCGGGGCAGTGCGTCGCCGAGCAGCAGCCGGGTGTAGGTCTCACCGATGGCGCGCGGGCTCGTGGTGTCCTCGGTGCGCCAGGGTTCGGCGGAGTTCAGGGCCGGTTCCCAGCGGTCGAGCCGGGTGACGCGGTCGCCGAGGGACCGGGCGAAGTGGGTGATCGCGGTCGGCCCGCCCAGCTCGCGCAGGAGCAGGTTGCCCGCGAGGTTGTCGCTCTGGCTCACGGCGGCCGCGCACAGGGCCTCGACCGTCATCCCGTCGGCCACGTGGTCCTTGGTGACCGGGGCCCACTCGGCCGCCTCGACCTCGGCCGCGGTGTAGTGGATCCGGCGGGCCAGGAACTCCCCGTCGCGGTCGAGGTCCCGCAAGACCGCCGCCGCGGCCAGCGGCTTGAACACCGAGCAGACCGGGAAGAGCTCCTGCGCCCGGTTGACCACCGTGCGGCCGGTTAACAGATTGCGGGCGTAGACGCCGATACGTGCGCCGTGCTCCCGTTCCATGTCCCGCAGCCGACGCAGAGTGTCCGGGCCGACACCCGGCCGGCTGTCCGCCGACGCCCGGCCGGCGGCGCCGATACCGAGGGCGGCGAGGCCCCCGGCACCGAGAGCCAGGACCCTACGCCGGGACGGACGACTCGCCATGCGCTTCACATCGTCTCCTCACAGTTGATCATCGCTACGGGAGGAAACACGCGAACCGCCCCAGGACGGTTGCACCCACCCACAACCTCGAGACGGGACCGACCCCGAGGCTTACGCGAAGGGCCGGTTCGGCGTTACGCACGGCGGCGGTCGCTCGTTGCCGACCAGGCGCAGACGGTGAGGGGCGCGAGGGACGCCACCTGGCGCGGCTGTGTGGGATCCGACTCCCCGCCCCGGCTTCAGCAGCTCTTCGTCCCTGTCGGGCCGGGCCCGATCCGGGGGAGCCTGATGGTCCAGTGGGTCCTTCGGGCCGCGTCCTTGACAGGCGTGGCCGGCAGGGCCCGGCCCCGCCAGTGAGGGTGGGGCCGGGCCCTGGACGGCGGGCTGACCGGTCCGCCGGGCTTGATCGCTACGGGGACTGCTGTTTAGGTTGCCGGCATGACTGAACTCGGCCCCGTCGCCTGGCCACCTGCCCCGATAAAGACGGAGCGGCTCGTGCTCCGTGAGTCCGAGGCCCGGGACCGCGCGGCGGTCATCGAGCTGTTCGCCTCGCCAGAAGTGGGCACCTACGTCGGCGGCTCTCGACCGCGTGAGGAGCTGGAGCGTGCGGTACCCGAGGTGCCTGGCCGGCGTCCCGGCTTTTTCGTGGTCGATCTCGACGGGGCGATGATCGGTATGGTCACGCTCGATCCGCGCGGCGCGGAGCGTCTGGGTCACGTCCGTCCGGAAGCAGGGGAAGCCGGGCTCGGCTACATGTTCCTACCGGAGGCGTGGGGACGCGGATACGCCGCCGAGGCGTGCGCGGCGGCACTCGACTGGTTCGCCGGCGCATTCCCCGGCGAGCCGGTGGTGCTCTCCACCCAGACCGCCAACGACCGCTCGATGCGCGTCGCGGCGAAGCTGGGGTTCACCGAGGTGGAGCGGTTCGAGGAGCACGGTGCCGAGCAGTGGTTCGGCGTGTGGTCTCCGGTCACGCTGTCCGGTTGAGTCGGTGCAGGTCCCCCCGCCCGGGCGCCGCTCCCGCCGCCCTGCTCGCGCTGCGCCGGCCGGGCCTCGTCCGGCGCCTGGTCGTGATGGAGGCGCTGCTCGGCCGCCTGCCCGGAGCGGAGGACGTTGTCGCGGGCGGTGCCCCGTGGTGGTTCGGCTTCCACGCCGTCCCTGGTCTCGCCGAGACCGTCCTGGCCGGCAACGAGGCCCCGCACGTCGACTGGTTCCTCCACTCCGGAACGCTCGGGCGAGGAGTGCCCGACGACATCCGTGCGGCGTTCGTCTACGCGTACACCGGGGGTGAGGCCCTGCGCTGCGCGTTCTCCTCTTACCGGGCCCTGCCCACCAGCGCGCAGCAGATCCAAGACGCGGTCGCGACGGCTCGGCTGACCATGCCCACCATGGCCGTCGGCTCTCACCCCGTCGGCCGCGGGCTCGAACGCCAACTCCGTCCCATCGCCGACGACCTGGTCGGACACCATCTCCAGGACTGCGGCCACATCATCCCCCTGGACCGCCCCGACGCGCTGTTCGCGCTCCTTGCTCCCTTCCTCGACGCCGATCTGCCCAAGTGACCGGAGCGGAGCCGAAGACTCACGGGCGAGCGACCGGACCCGCAGGAAGGCAGTGGCGATACGGGGGTGGCGTCCTCGGCGACCACGCTCCCAGGCCGACCTGGGAGGAACACGGAGAATCCTCAGCGCGCCCACGGACCCCACCACTTCGGTGGTGGTGGGTCGGCTGGACTCGAAGTCGGCTGATCGGGATGGAGTCCGTGTCGTCGCAGGGCCTCCGCGCGAACCCGGACGACGATCGTGCCGTGCCAGTGCCCGTCGGAATGCACGCCACACATATGGTCGATCCGGACGTCGTGGTCGGCGAAGGGGTACCAGTCGATTCCCCGGTCACGCAGTCAAACCGACATGAGGCGGCCGGGCCGTGGGCTCCCGGCGACGTTCTCGAAATGGAAGAGGGTCACCCAGTCAGAGGTGTGTCCGTTCACAGTCGTCATCATGCCGCATCACGAACCGCTTCCGCCCGTGCGAGGAGTGGGCCGCTTCATTCTGGTCATCGGAGCGGAAGGAAACGACCTCCCCTCCCTGGCGCCGCGACGGCGTCCTACGCTCGGCTCCATCACCTGCGGAGCGAAAAGGTCACTCGAGAGCCGTAGAAGCCTGTCGCCGGGAGAGGACCAGCCTGCGTCGCTCTTGATCGATCTCTGTGACCACGACCGTGATCTCGTCACCGACTTGGACGACCAACTCCGGAGACTCGACAGGCCTCCAGGTGAGCTCCTGCAGATGGACCAGTCCCTCGATGTCAGGGGTGACCTGGACGAAGACGCCGAACGGGACCAGCTTGGTGACCCGCCCCCGCAGGGTCTGCCCCACCGTCGTGCCGTCGGCGAACACCTGAAAGGGGTCAGGCTGCATGGCCCGCAAAGAGAGCCTGGCTTCTCCGTTCCACGTGTCGAACTGGAGGAACTCGCACGAAACGCGTTGTCCTACCTGAACGATGTCCGACGCTGCCTGGAAGTGTCGCCAGGACAGCTCGGGGAACGTGATGAACCCGACCCCGGGGAAGACCGGGTGCTCAGGGCCGTCATCCAACGCCACGAACACGCCGAACCGTTCAATTGATGCGATCCTGCCCGACAGAATCTCGCCGAGGCGGAGGGATTTCAGGAACGCCCATAGCTCGGGGTTCTCCACCGCGGCTCTGGAAAGCCAAGCCCGCCCCTGATCCAGGTCAATGGAGGTCACCTCGGCGGTGATTCGTCGGCCCACCGCCACCGCCGCAGCCGGACCCGGACCCCAGGACCGGTCCAGCGGTGCCACGAACCCCAGCGGACGGGCCGCGAAGCCGTCCAAGGTCACCGACACTCCTCGCGACACCTCGGCCACGGTTCCGCTGCAGAGGTCACCGACCTGAAGTGCGGCCAAGAACCTCCGGGAAGACTCATCGTCCGACGCTCCGCTCATGCCGGCCAGCCTCTCATGGCCGGCCGTGTGTCATCCCACGGGCGAACTCGTCCTCGGCGGTGGAGCGATCCGGACGGTTCAGGCCCTCGGCCCCGACTCCAAGGGCCCCGCCGACGCGTCATCCCCGCGGGCTCCGCGCGAATGGCTGAAACACCCTCGCCCCGGCCCCGCTTGGTGAGCGTGATTGTTTAGCGAACACGCAACCGAGTAGGCGTACATCCGTGCGTTCGCCGTTTTCGTCGCGGTCCGGTCACCCCTGGTCCGTTCGCGGTCACACCCCGCACGGATCGTCCGTCGACGACACCGTCGCACCGCACGGCGTTCCCCCGACCCGAGGAGCACCATGACCCCGATCCTGTTCGTCTACGCCAAGGGCGGCCCTCCTCTGGAGTACGCGGTCCCGCGCATCGTCGCCCATGCCGAGGTGCACGTCCTGGCGCTCGCGCCGTTGCCCCGAACCACCGAGTCGGCGTGGTTGCCCGGGTGCGCGTCGGTCACCACGGCCCCGCCGGGCGAGGGGGCGGAACTGGTCGATCTCATCTGTTCCCACGCTCGCCGCGTCGGCGCCGAGGCGGTGCTGACCCTGTCCGAGTACGCGGTGGTGGCCGTCGCCCACGCGAGCCTGCGGCTGGGTCTGCGCGGTGCCGGCGAGCGGGTCGCGGGGGCGCGGGACAAGCGTCTGATGCGTCGGATCTGGCGTGCCGCCGGAGTGCCCGTGCCGGGGTTCGCGGAGATCCACGATCCGGAGGACATCGCGGACGCCTTCCAAACCCTCAGGCCGCCGCTCCTCCTGAAGGCCGCCTGGAGCGCGGGCTCCACGGCCCACCTCAGCGTGTGGAACGAGCAGCAGGCCGAGGCGGCCTGGAAGACCGGACGTTCCGTCATGGAGGCTTCCTCCGCGCAGGGTTACGCGGAACTGCACGCCGCGGACCAGGGCGTCAGCGATTTCCTGCTGGAGGAGATCGTGACCGGTGAGGCGTCCTGCTGGTTCGACGGGGACGGGTGGGGCGACTACGTCAGCGTGGAGGGGATCGTCGCCGACGGCCATTACCACCCCCTGTGCATCACCGGGCGGATGCCCACCATCGCGCCCTTCACCGAGCGGGCGAGCCTGGCTCCGGCCGCCCTCCCGAACGCGTTGCAGCACCGGATCGAGGAGGTGTCGCGGGCCGCCGTCGACGCGCTCGGCCTCGACACCTGCGCCACCCACACCGAGATCAAACTCGGCGCCGACGGGGCCATGTGGCTGATCGAGGCCGCGGCCCGTTTCGGTGGGGTGATGACCACTCGGCAGGTGGAGACCGTCTTCGGGCTCGACATGATCGGCATGCTGGTGCGCCAGTTGCTCGGCCGGGAGGTCGCCTACCCGGAGCGGATGCTGACCGAGGGCAAGGGCGCCGCCGGATCCCTCGTCATCCTCGCCGTCGATTCCGAGGGGCGGCCCTGGACCGAGCACCCGGCCTGGGACTTCGACGCGGTCGACTGGCCCGCCCTGGTCGCGCCGGAAACCCGTGTGGAGCTGGTGCGCGAGCACAGTCTCGCGCCGGGCAGCCCGGTCCCGCCGTACGAGGAGGCGGGAGGGGCCAATTCCATGGCCGCGCTGTGTTTCCTCACCGCCGAGTCCGCGCCGGCGCTGCTGGCCGACTGCGGCCGCATCCTCGCGGCGCTCCCGTACGCCCTGCCCGCGCCGCCCGCCGCTCCCCAGGCTGCCGGCACCCCCGCCGCCCCCACCCCGCCCTCCACCCTGTCCGCCGACCGCTCGACACCCGGGAGCACCGCATGACGAACGCCGGAACCATCGCCGCCGCCCCGTCCCCCCGGGGCGCCGCCGTGGACACCCTGCTCACGCTCCCCCTGTTCGAGCAGCTCGCCGGAGTGCTGGGCGGGCATCCGTACGTGAAGGTCGTCGTGGACCGCGACCAGAACCTCTGGCACGTCCTCGACAGCGCCGTGCACTCCTTCCACGTCAACTACATAGCCACCGAGATCGAGGGGCTGACCCTCGACCAGCTCGACGCCGAACTCGACCGCTTCAACCACGACGTCTACCAGAACCCCGCGCGGCGCTTCCTCCTCGGCGTCCTGTCGCTGCATTCCCAGGGCGGACCGGAGCGGGACGAGCCGTTCATGGTCCTGGAGACCACCGAGGCCGACACCATGGGCGCGGATCTGTTGATCGAGTTCCACACCTTCGTACGGGCCCACCTCGATCCCGGGCTGGAGCTACTGGTGAAGCCGGCCAACCACGGGCAGGAGAACGCCCTCGCGGCGGTGCCGGAGACCGTGGTGCCCCGTGCACGGGGTCACGCGCTCCTGGCGACCGCGCCCTTCGTGCCGTTGACGCTCGCCTCGGCCACCGGCCGGCTCCGCGCCTTCGCCTCGGACGAGGAGTACCTGGCTGCCCGCGGGGACCTGACCTGGTACGACATCGTCGCCATGCCGGTGGTCCCCGACGACATCCCGCGGCTCGCCGGTCTGATCAACGCCCGGCCCACCACCCCGCTGTCGCACACCAACATGCTGGCCGCCGGTTGGGGCATCCCCAACGCCATCGTCCGCGGAGTCCTCGACACGATCGCCGACGAGAAGCTGGACGGTGCGTGGGTCCATTACGAGGTCACCGCCGACGCGTTCGTCATCCGGCGCGCCGAGGAACCGTCGGACCTCGCCGAACCGACGTGGCACACGCAGCGGGTCCGCCTCGACGCACCGCACGTGACGGACGTTCCGCTCGTGCCGCTGTCCGCGTTACGCGCCCGCGACCGCAACCGGTACGGCACCAAGGCGGCCAACCTCGGGGAACTGCACCACGTTCTGCGCCACGGCTCGGGCCGATTGACCGGCTACTACTCCGTGCCGCGCCCGCCCCGGGCCGACCTGCTCGGCCACCTGGCCGCCCGGCTGGGGATGCCCGAGGACGGCGATCACGCCCAGTACGCGGGCGAGTTCCTGACCCGGCACGTCCAGGCGCCGGCGGGCATCGCCGTCCCCTTCTCCGTCCAGCAGCGGTTCCTGGACTCCTCGCCGGCCGTGCAACAGAGCATCGGCAAGCTGAAGATGGCCCTGGAGCTGAACGCCCTGGACGCCGTGGACACGGTGTGCGTCCAACTACAGCACTTGGTGCGCACCCTTCCGGTGCCCGAGGACCTGGTGCGTGCCCTGGACACGCAGCTGGTCGAGCACTTGGCGGGCACGGACCGCTTCGCCGTGCGGTCCTCCTCGAACGCCGAGGACCTGCCGGGCTTCTCCGCGGCCGGGATCTACGAGTCCCACACCAAGGTCACCGACCTGCCGGGACTGCTGGACGCCATCCGCCAGGTGTGGGCCTCGTTGCTCTCCCCGCGCAGCGTGCGGCTGCGCCATCAGGCCGGCATCTCCCTGGACGACACCTACATGGGGGTGATCGTCCAACGCTACGAGCCGTCCCCGCTCGGAGGCGTCATGGTCACCTGCAATCCGACCAACCGGGCCGACTTCCGCAACGTGTACCTCAATTGCGCACACGGATCCGCGGCCGACGTCGTCGACGGCCGGACGATGCCCCTGCAGTACCTGTACAACACGGTCGAGGGCGGCGGCCGCACGATCTCGCTGGGCGCGGCCACCGAGGACCTGCCCCAGGAGACGAGGGCCCACCTGGGCAGGCTGGCCTTGGCGGGCCGCCTGCTCCAGTCCCATTTCGCCACGGACTACACCTTCGCGGGGCCGCTCGACATCGAGTGGCTGCTCGGGCCGGGAGGCGTGCCCCACATCCTCCAGCTGCGCCCGTACAGCGCCTGATCCGCCCGTACTTCCCCGCGTCCCGTCCACCCGAAGGGCCACGCCTATGCCCATGCCCGTGTCCCTGCGTGCGCGCGTGAAACGCCGCGTCCGTCCACCCGCCGCCGTGCTCCGCGTGATCCGACTGAACAACGGGTTCCAGTTGTTGTTCAACCTGCTGTGGTGGATGCCGGTCTTCTACCAGTACCAGAAGCAGGCGGGCCTGACGGACAGCCAGATCTTCGGCATCCAAAGCGTCTACTACGTGGCGTTCTGCCTGCTGGAGATCCCCACCGGCTTCCTCGCCGACCGGATCGGACAGCGCCGCTGCATGCAGCTCGGGGCGGCCGCGATGGTCGCGGCGAACCTCCTCCCGGTCGCCTCGCCGTCCTTCGCGGGCTTCATGGCGCACTTCCTGGCCATCGCCGCCGCCCGCTCGCTGGTGTCGGGTGCCTCCAGCGCCTACCTGTACGAGTACCTGCACGAGCACGGTGCGGACGCGCACTACGTACAGGCCGAGGGCACCGCCCGAGCGCTCGGCCTCTGGGCGAAGATCGCCTGCTGGCCGCTGGTCGGCGTCCTGATGCACGTCCGGCACGAGGCCCCTTATGTGCTGACCGCGCTCTCCGCGCTCGGTTCGCTGGCGTGCGCCGCGGCCCTCCCTGCGATCGAGGCACACCGCGGGGGCGCACACCCGCCCGCGGACCGCGTCGGGCTGCTCGAATCGGCCCGCCATGCCGCGAAAGTGCTCGGAACGTCACGGTCCCTCGGGCCACTGATGGTGCAGGGCGTAGCCGTGTTCACGCTCGCCCGCATCTGCCAGGTCAACCTCTTCCAACCGCTGCTCCTCGAAAAGGACCTCCCCGTCGCCGACCACGGTGCGGTGCTGTCGGCCATGACGGTCGCCGAGGCCATTGGTTCGGCCCGAACCGGCTGGTTGCGCAGCCGACTGGCCGACATCACCGTGGTGAGCGTCCTCAGCGTGGTCATGGCGCTCACGCTCGCGGCCACCACGCTGTCGGGGGGTCCTGGCACGATCCTGTGGCTGTGCGTGTTCGCCGCCGCGGCGGGCCTTGCCTACCCGGTGCAACGCAACCTGATCAACGCGGCCATCCCGCCGACCCCCTACCGGGCGACCCTGCTGTCGGTGGAGTCCATCGTCGACCGCGGCGTGTGCGCGCTGGTGGCGTTGGCCGTCGGCGCCTATTTGGAGGCGGACCGCCTCGACGCGCTCCTCGTGCACGCTGCGGCGGGCACCTGCCTTCTGCTCCTCGTCGTGGGCGTTGTCCTGGGGCGGCTGCGCCGGGACGGGGTAGGTCCGGCCGCGCGTCAGCCCTGATCGGACGGGACAGCCACGCGTGCTCGTCGCTGTCGTCGCTGTCGTCGCTGTCGTCGCTGTCGTCGCTGTCGTCGAACAGATGGGTGCGCCGGAGCACCGCAGCACCGCAGCACCGCAGCACCGAACAGTCGGCGGGACGCGTCGGGGTTCGTGCGCAGCGCTGCGGCAGCTGTCCAGGTCGCGTGATCGCGCCGGCCGGTTGGGCGATGTGCCCGGCGTGCGTCCGGACCGCCAGGCAGAACGCGGTCTCCCGAAGGTCGGGGGCGCTGCCCGCACCGGTGGGACCGGCGAGCCGGTTGGGGACGTCCGCGTCAACCGGTGAGTGCGGCGGGCTCGTTCAGGTGCGCGGCCGCCGTCCGCCACGCGCGGGTCACCGCGGTCCGGGCCCGGGTCGTACGCTCCTGGTGGTCACCGGTCAGGTGGACGGGTGCGCCCACGTGCACGTGCAGGCCGGGGCGACGCAGCGGTGCGGTGGCCACTCCCGCGAGTTGCTTGGCCACGTTCCCGGACGTGATGCGACGCGCACCGGCCTGGCCCACCGGGACGACCGGCGCACCGGTCCGCTCGGAGAGGCGGGCGAGTCCGCTGCGGAAGGCCTCGGGGGCGGCCTCGGCCGCGTCGGCGCGCCGCGGCAGTCCGCCCTCCGCGTAGATGAGCACCAGCCGGCCCCGTTCGAGGGCCTCGGCGGCCGTGTCGAGTGCCGCCGAGGCTCGCCGGTCCCCACGGTAGACGGGGATGTGCCCGCCGCGCGCCAGAGCCCTGCCGAGTACGGGCACCCGCCACAGGCCGGCGGCCGCCATCACGACCGGCTCGACGCCCAGCCTCCGCAGGGCGGCCAGGACGACGGCGGGATCGGCGAGCGAGGTGTGGTTCGCGGCGACGATGCTGCCGGGGCGGAACGCGGTCCCGGCATCGGTGTCGCCGGTCACCGACAGCCGCCCGAAGGCGGGCATCAGAGTGTCGGCGATGGTGCTGAGCATGAAACGGGTCCCTCCCCCGGTCCGACGGTGAACGCTTCCATCGTCTGAGCCGGCCGCCCCGGACCGCGTGAGTCGTCGTACTCGGTACTCGTACTCAATCCCGGGCGCCGCACTGGGGGCGAAATCACCCAGGGACTGCCTACTGGTACCAGTCGTCGCCGCCTTCTGCGAGCGAACGACCCAGGTAGTCCACCAGGTCCCGTGCCACCCATCGGCGGCTGTCGGTCTCGTGTTCCCAGACGAAGATGTCCGGGCGCCGGGGTGTCTGCACGAAGGCGAACTGGTCCCCGCCCCCGTTGTCCCCGAAGAAGAGGAGAGCGTCGAAGGGCATGTACAGCTCGGCGAAGGCGGCATCGGAGCGGAAGAGCAGGTTCTGTTCGACGATCTGCTCCACGGGCCACACGGTGTCCACGGCGGAGTGTCCGACGATGCCGTTGCTCTCAAGGAGCAGTTGTACCAGCTCGGCGGGCAGCCCGCGTCCGAGACGGCGCTCGGCGTCGGCGAGGGCTGCCACCTGCGCGGGGCTCCGGAACTCTGCCTCGGGAAAGGCCTCAAGAGCCGCTTCTCTCCACATGATCCGCAGCGTAACGCGGCCTCGGAACCGGTGGGCGCGCATGTTGAGGTGTCGCGTATGCGTCAGCCTGGATGTGGGTGGCGGCTGCCGCGGAAAGGCACGGACTGTGGTCATCTCGTCGTACGCCGATTGTCAGGGGCTGCCGGCAAGATCGCCGCTGTGAGCACCATCCGTACCACCCCACCTCGGCCGTGCGACGTGTCTGCGGTCTTCCCCCGACTGGCGCCGCTGGCGCGCAATGCGACCCGGCTGCACCCCCGCCCCGGTTCTCCGTCGCCGTACCAGAGTTCGATCGGTGGTCCTCTGCTGTGGCCTGCCGATCAGCCGTGGCCGTCCTGCCACAAGTGGCACGAGGGCCCGTTCTCCCCCCTCCTGCCAGTGGCCCAGCTGTACGTGCGCGACGTACCCCAGCTTCGGCCGCCCGGACGGACGGACCTGCTCCAGGTGCTGTGGTGTCCCACGGAGCACCCGCCGGAGCACAAGCCTCCGACCGAACTGTTCTGGAGAACCGCCGCGGACGTCACCCACGTCCTCGCCTCGCCGCCCAAGCCGTCCGAGACGCAGTACGGCTACACGCCAGAGCCGTGCGTGCTGGCACCGGAGCAGGTCACCGAGTACCCGAACTTTCTGGAGTTGGACGAGGAACTGCAGCAGCAGCTGTGCGACTGGAGCGTGTGGCAGGAGGCCGGCGTCGCGATCGATGATTCCTACGCGATCGCCCCGCAGGAGTTCTACATGAACGAGCTGTCCGAGGCCCCGGGCTGGAAGGTGGGTGGATGGGCACCCTGGGGCCTGACCGACCCCGTCGCCCGGTTCTGCATCAACTGCGGCGTCGCGATGAGCCCGCTGCTGACCATAGCCTCGGACGAATGCCGCGACTACAGGAGGGGTTGGGTCCCGTACGAGGACCAGGCCATCGGAGTACTCGACGCCGACAACGTGTCGAACCCGCCCGGGATCCAGGTCTCCGACGCGAACCATCTACAGCTCTACTTCTGCCCGACGTGCTTTACGCACACCGACCTGATCCAATAGGCCAACGCCGGAGTCCCCGCGACTCCGGAGCCCGCTGCGGCCGATCCCCTGCTCCAGCCGCGTGTCAGCGCAGGCGGAGCGCCTCGCTGATGGTGGTGAACAGGTCTGTCCGGTTGGTGATGCCCAGGACGCGGTACGCCTGGGGGCCCTGGGTCGCGATGCGGATTTGGGTGCCCGTGTGTTCCTGGGACTGGCCCGGGGTGTTGGTGGAGTAGTTGACCTTCAGCTGCCGGCCCTCGTCGGTCACCAGGGTGGAGGACAAGCCGGGCGGGGTGGCTTCCGGCGGGACGATCTGTCCCGGCCCCCCGGGGTCGGTCACGTGGTCGAACCCGGTCGGAGCGTGGCCGTGCCGGCAGGCACTCGGCGCCGCCGGCGCGAGCGAGGGTCGCGGGGCCTGCGGCAAAGGGTCCGGCGTTCTCACGAGCCGCCCGGTCACAGCTGAACAACATTCAGCTTTTGGCCACCACCGTGCCGTGCCCGTATGGGAGAACAGGCTGCATGTGCGGAGACGACGCGATACCCGAGAGAGCGGACCTGACGGAGAGCCAGTGGGCCGAGAGCCTGGGACTGGCCGGCCGAGGTGCCGGCGAACCCACGCTGCGCCGACGGACCTTGCTGGCCTCGATGGTGGTGGGCGCCACGCTCGCCGCCCTGCCGGGGCGGGCCGCGGCCGAGCCGGCGCACGCGGACGGCCCGGGAAAGTTCCCGCTGCCCACCGGAGTGGGCCGCGACGGCACCCTGTCCGTGCTGATCACCGGCGACGCGGGAACCGGGGGAACCGCTCAGTACGCGGTGGCCGCGGCCGCCCGCCAGATCTGCGCGGCCGAGGGCGTGCTGCTGGCCGTGGGGCTCGGCGACAACATCTACGAGAACGGACCCGATTCCGACCACGACTCGGAATTCGCCTCGAAGTTCGAGAAGCCCAACACCGGCATCGACGTCCCCTGGCTCATGGTCCTCGGCAACCACGACTGCTCCGGCATCATCCCCGGCAGCGGCGGCGACCCGTCCCGGGGCGACCGAGAGGTGGCCTACGCGGCGGTCTCCCCCCGGTGGTACATGCCGTCCCGGTACTACTCGGTGACCGTTCCCGCCGCCCCCGAGGGCACCACGCCGCTCGTGGAGTTCTTCGCCCTCGACACGAACCCCGTGGCCTCCACCGTCACGCAGACCGACCCGTACTACCAATGGGACGGCCCGTACATGCGCGAGCAACGCCGCTGGCTCGACGAGGCGCTGTCCCGCTCACGGGCCAGGTGGAAGGTCGTGCTCGGCCACCACCCCTATCTGAACAACGGCAAGCACGGCAACGCCGGGCGCTATGACGGATTCCTCGTCGGCCACTACACACGCGGCATCCACCTCAAAGAGCTGTACGAGGAAGTCGTCTGCGGACGAGCCGACCTGATCCTGTCCGGACACGACCACACCCTCCAGGTGCTGGAGCCCACGGCGGCCGGCCGGGGCACCCGGCAGATCGTCTGCGGAGCCGCCGGCAAGACGGGCGACGGTCGGGCACACGGGTCGACCCGGGCTCGCTGGCAGGACTTCTCCCAACACGGCTTCGTGATCGCCAAGATTGCCGAGGACCGCCTGACCCTGAACGCCTACACCGTCGACGTCGACACCGCGCAGGCCACCTTGGCCCACACCTCGTCCGTCCAGCCCCTGCGGGTTCCGGCCGCCTGAACCCGGGTTCGTCTTCCCTCCCGTCGCGTCGCCGCGCTACGCCAAGGCCCCGGAGCCGGCCGCGTTCCGCTGAAGCGTGGAACGGCGAGCGGGGGCGTTGACGGGAAGTCCCGTCAACGCCCCCGCTCTGGTCGGCGTGGGCGCTCCGATCAGCCCTGTTCGCGGATGCCCCACGGGGAGCCGTACGCGGTCAGCAGGTCCAGGAACGGGCGCGGCGGAAGGGCCTCCGGGCCGAGTACGCCCGACTCCGCCCAGACCCCGCCGGCCATGAGTTCGAGCGCCACGACCGGGTTGACCGCGGTCTGCCAGACCACGGCCTGTGAACCGTACTCGCGCATCGACCACTGGTTGTCCACCACGTGGTACAGGTACACCTCGCGCGGCAGGCCGTCCTTGCGCCCCTTCACCCAGGTCCCCGCGCAGGTCTTGCCCGACATCCGTTCGCCCAGCGTGGCCGGGTCGGGCAGACACGCCGCCACCACGTCGCGCGGCGAAACCCGTACCGGGGTGCCGTCCGCGCCGCGCACCGTGACCGGTTCGGTCGAGTCCAGGCCGAGCGCGTGCAGGGTCTTCAGCTTGCCGATGAAGTCCTCGCCCAGGCCGTACTTGAAGGTGACCCGTCGGGCGTCCACCCAGCGCGGGACCAGCAGCACTTCCTCGTGCTCGACGTTGACGCACTCGACCGGGCCGATGCCCTCCGGGAAGTCGAACACCTCCGGCTCGCTGAAAGGCTCGGTGGTGAACCATCCGCGGTCCCGCTCGTAGACCACCGGCGGGTTCAGGCACTCCTCGATCGTCGTCCAGATGTTGAAGGACGGGGCGAACTCGTGGCCCTCGACCGTCAGGTTCGCCCCGTCGCGGATGCCGATCTCCTCGATCTCGTCGAAGAGCTCGTCGGCCGCGTACCGGGCGAAGACGTCCGACAGGCCGGGCTCCACGCCCATGCCGACGAGAGCCAGCCGCCCCGACTTCTCCCAGGCCTCGGCCCGCTCGAACTGCTCGTCGCCGAGCTTGACCCCGCACTCCTCGTAGGGCTTGCCGGGGTGCGGCCGGGACAGGGACATGGCCATGTCCACGTAGTGGCTGTCCGCCGCGAGGGCCGCCTCGAACAGCGGCATGACGAACCGCGGGTCCGTGGCGTTCAGCAGTACGTCGCACTGCTCCTCGGTCAGGAGCGCCGCCACCGCCGCCTGGTCCGAGGCATCGATGCGGCGCGCGTGGAACCGGCCGCCGGCCTCGCCGAGCGCGGCGACGGCCGCCTCGGCGCGGGCCAGGTCGTAGTCGGCGACCACGAAGCGGTCGAAGAAGTCCCGGCGGGCCGCGATCCGGGTGATCGCGGTACCGACGCCACCGGCGCCCACAAGCAGAACACGCATGACGAAACCCTCTCTCGGTGAGGTTCGCGGAGTTCCGCGCCTCATGGGAGGGATGAAAGCCGGGGTCGCAAGATAAGGTCAATGGCGTTGGCATAAGGAGAGGGAGGTGCCTGATGGCGAAGCCCGTGGTCCCCGAGGAAGCCCGTAGGCGCCGGCGCCCCACCCGGCAGGGCGTCGTCCTGTCCGAGCGGCTGATCGTCGAAACCGCCCTGCGCATGCTGCGCGAACACGGCAGCGCCGGCCTGACCGCCCGCCGGCTCGGCGCCGCCCTCGGCGCTGATGCCAGCACCCTGTACCGGTACTTCGACGGCATGGACGGCCTCACCCTGGCCATCGGTGAGGAGCTCATCGGCCGGGCCCTCGACGGCTGGGCGGTCACCGGCCAGTGGCGTCACGACCTGCGCGAACTGGGGCTGCGCATTCACGGCGCCTACCTCTCGCACCCACAGGCCGCCGTACTGACCGCCGGCCGGGTGACCGGCCGGCCCCGCGAGATCGCCGCCGACGAGGCCGTCCTCGGCATCCTGCGCACCGCGGGCTTCCCCGACCCGGAGGCGGTCCTGATCTACCACGCCTTCATCGACCAGAGCCTGGCCTTCGCGGCCCTCGACGCCGGCGCCCTCGCCCTGTCCGAGTCTTCCCGGACCTCCGACGAGGGACAGTGGGAGTCCACCTACGCCCGGCTGCCGGTCGACGAGTACCCGCACATCAACGCCACCAGGCGACTGCTCGCCGCCCGGATGAACCACAGCGCCTACCCGGTCGCCCTGGACATGCTGCTCGCGAGCGCGGAGACACGCCTCCGGGCCCTGCGGGACGGCTGACCCGGCCACTCCCCCAGGACCTGCGCGGATCCCTTACGCCAACACCATTGACCCTTCCCCGCCCGCACGGGTTTCCTCTTCGCAGTTCACACCCCGTTCACACCGCGCCCGCAACGGCGTGGCCCGCACACCGCACTCAGTACAGCGAGGGACGATGGCCGCAGACACCCCGCCGGAAACCACCCCCCGGGCCGCCACGGCCACCGCCACGCCCGCCGCCGCGGGCGGCTCGACCCTCACCGTCGGCCCGGGCGTCGCGGTCGGCACTGCGGGCACCGCGGCCCCGAGCGGGAACGGCACGCCGACGGCACACACCCCGACCGGCGCCCTCACACCGGACGCGATCGGCTTCCTCGACGCCCTCGCCATCGGCCTCAACGCCACGTCGCCCGCCTACTCGCTGGCCGCCGTCATCGGCCCCCTCGTCGCCCTGGTCGGCGTACACGCCCCCGGAGTGATGCTCGCGTCCTTCGTCCCCATGCTGCTGATCGCCTCCGCCTTCCACTTCCTCAACCGGGCCGATCCCGACTGCGGCACGACCTTCTCCTGGGTCACCCGCGCTCTGGGCCCCACCACCGGATGGATGGGCGGCTGGGCCATAGCGATGACCGGAGTGCTCGTCGTCGGCTCGCTCGCCGACGTCGCCGTCGGCTTCGGCCTGCTCGCCCTCGGGGCCGACGGACTGGCCGACAACAGCCTGGTCCGCGAGGCCCTCACCGTCCTGCTGATCCTCCTGATGTCCTGGCTGTGCGTACGCGGCACCGAGGTGTCGGCCCGCTTCCAGAACGTGCTCGTGCTGCTCCAGGTCCTGTGCCTCGTCGTGTTCGCGGGCGTCGCCGTGTACCGCGTGTACGCCGGGACGGGCTCCCTGGACGCCATCCGCCCCGCCGCCGGCTGGCTCAACCCCTTCGGTGCCGGCGGCTCCGCGCTCACCGGCGGCCTGCTGCTCGGCGTCTTCGCGTACTGGGGCTGGGAATCCGCCGTCAACCTGACCGAGGAGACCAAGGACCCCGCCAACGCCCCCGGCCGGGCCGGCATCTGGTCGACGGTGGTCCTGCTGGCGACCTACCTGGCCGTGGCCTTCGCGGTCGTCGCCTACGCCGGCACCGCGTACCTCGCCGGCCAGGCGGACGCGGAGGAGGACGTCTTCGCCGCGCTCGCCCGTGAGGTGCTCGGCGGCTGGGACTGGATCCTGCTCCTCGCCGTCGCCACCTCCGCCCTCGCCTCGACGCAGACGACCATCATCCCGGCCTCCCGCACCGCGCTCTCGATGGCCCGCCGCAAGGCACTGCCCGCCGGATTCGGTCACATAGACGCCCGCCGGGGCACGCCGAGCACCAGCACCTGGTGGGTCACCGGCACGGCGATCGTCTGGTACGTCGTCATCCACCGGATCAGCGAGAACGCCCTCGCGGACTCCCTGACCGCCCTGTCGCTGCTCATCGCCTTCTACTACGCCCTCACCGGCATCGCGTGCGCCGTCTGGTACCGGCGTCGGCTGATGCGGGGGCCGGTCCCCTTCCTCCTGCTCGGCGCGGGACCGCTGCTCGGCTCGGCCATGCTGATCTGGCTGCTGGTCGAGTCCGTCGTCGACATGGCCGATCCGGCCAACGCCTCCAGTTCGACCGCCTGGTTCGGGCTGGGCGCCCCGCTGGTCATCGCGCTCTTCCTGGCCGGCGCCGGGGTGGTGCTCATGCTGGTGCGCCGCGCCGCGTCCGGAGCCTTCTGGCGCGAACGTCCCGGCGTGGCTCCCGAGGCGCCGTAGGCCACCACGGGTGCGGGCCTCCCGGCCGAGGTCCGGTCGGGAGGATCGGGAGGATCGGGAGGATCCCAGCAGACTCTGCCGCACCGCCCGCGTCACCGGCGGCACGCTCGCGATGTCGGACGAGAGGACGGTCCCGGCACCTGGCGACACGGATGGCCCGGATCCATTTGACCCCATAAGCCCGAAATGTGGCGGTACCGTGTGATCCGTCCGCCTGGTGGTGGCGTGGACCGCCCCGTCCGAGCCGGTGCTCCGTTCGCGCCATGCGCCGGATCCTCCGTGGCGAGGACGCCAGGAATCCGCGCCGCTCGAAGGAGTCGCCCCATGAGTCAGAGCCGAGCAACCGAGGCGACGCGCCGTTCCCTGGCGGGCGCGGTCGAGGCGTTGCCGATGGCCGATGAGCAGGATTTCGCAGACGTCGCCCGGGGGTTCGTCGGGCGCAGCGCCGTCCGGCAGATCACCGCGGCGGACGGGCGGATCGTCTGGGACCTGGACGCCTACCGGTTCATGGACGGGGGCGAGGGCGGGGGCGAGGGCGCCCCGGATACGGTCAATCCGAGCCTGTGGCGCCAGGGGCGGCTGCTGATCCAGGACGGCCTGTTCGAGGTCGTTCCCGGGATCTACCAGCTCCGGGGCTTCGACCTGTCGGTCATGAGCGTCATCGAGGGCGACAGCGGCGTCATCGTCGTGGATCCGCTGGTCACCAAGGAGACCGCGGCCGCGGCCTTCGCCCTCTACACCGAGCACCGGGGCGCGCGTCCGGTCGCCGCGGTCATCTACACCCATTCCCACATCGACCACTTCGGGGGCGTGAAGGGCGTCGTCGGCGAGGACGACGTCACCTCGGGGCGCACACAGATCATCGCGCCGGACGGTTTCATGGAACACGCGGTGTCGGAGAACGTGTTCGCCGGCACGGCCATGGCCCGGCGGGCCGGCTACATGTACGGAGCCGCACTGGACAAAGGGCCGTCCGGCCAGATCGGTGCGGGCCTGGGGCTGACCGTCTCGGACGGCGAAGCGACGCTCATCCCTCCCACCGTCCACATCAAGAAGACCGGTCAGACGCTCACCGTCGACGGGGTCCGGCTCGTCTTCCAGGTCACGCCGGGCACGGAAGCGCCCGCCGAGATGAACTTCTACCTTCCCGACCAGCGCGCCCTGTGCACCGCGGAGAACACCTCCCACACGCTCCACAACATCCTCACCATCCGTGGTGCGCAAGTACGCGACGCCCGCGCCTGGGCCGACTACCTCACGCAGACCATCGGGCTGTGGGGCGACGAGCTCGACGTCGTGTTCGCCTCGCACCACTGGCCGACGTGGGGGCGGTCGAACGGGGTGGAGTTCCTGAGCCTGCAGCGCGACCTGTACGCCTACGTCCACGACCAGACCCTGCGGCTGCTGAACCAGGGTCATGTCGGACCCGAGATCGCCGAGATGCTCCGGATGCCCCCGGCCCTGGAGGCCGCCTGGTCCACCCGCGGTTACTACGGTTCGGTCAGCCACAACGTGAAGGCCGTCTACCAGCGTTACATGGGCTGGTACGACGGCAACCCCGCCCACCTGTGGGAGCACCCGCCGGTCGCGGCAGCGCAGCGGTACGTCGCGGCGATGGGCGGTCCGGACGCGGCGGTCGGCGTCGCGCAGCGGGCCTTCGACGAGGGCGACTACCGCTGGGCGGTCGAGGTCCTCAACCACGTCCTGTTCACCGACGAGCACCACGGCCGTGCGCGCACGCTGCAGGCCGACGCGTTCGAGCAGCTCGGCTACGGGGCCGAGAACGGCACCTGGCGCAACACGTTCCTCTCCGGCGCCCACGAACTGCGGCACGGGAAGTTCGGTACGCCCACCACCGCGGCCACGCCCGACATCATGGCGGCGCTGACGGTCGAACAGGTCTTCGCCGGCATCGGTGTCCGCATCGACGGCCCGCGCGCCTGGGACGAGCACATCGTGCTGTCCTGGGTCATCACGGACGAGGGGACCACCCACGTGGTCGAGGTCCGCAACGGCGCGCTGAACCGGCGCACCGCCGCCGGCCCCGTGCCCGGCTCGACGACGTTCACGCTCACACGGGCGGCGCTCATCTCCCTCATCGTGGGCGGCCGGGACCTGCCGACCGCCCTCGCGGAGGGCACCGTGAGCGTCGAGGGCGACCCTGCGGACCTCGGCCGACTCGTGGACCTGCTCGGCCCCGTCGATCCGGACTTCGCCATCGTGACGGCGTGATGCCGCGTGATGCCGCGTGATGCCTTTACCGCGTGATGCCTGTACCGCGTGACGTCGTGGCCCTGCTGCGCCGGCGCACGGTTGCAAGTCGATGGCAAGTCGGTGCCAAGGGGTCGAGGGCACCGTTCGGTATCCGTTGTCGACAAGCGACCCAGGAGTGTCCGAGCATGTCCCCCAACAGTGCCTCCGAAAGCCTTCACACCCGCGCGAGGGATGTGGTCCACCCTCGGGGCCGAAACAGCCCGAGGGCCGTTCTCGACTCCGCTCCGCAGGAGGTCCTGGACGCCTACCGGACCTGCGAGTTCGTCACCCTGGGCAAGGACGGGACCCCGCTGGCCTGGCCGACGGCCGTCGCACGCCGTGACGACGGGACGCTCCTGCTGACCACCTCACTCGCGTTCGCCCAGAAGGCGTTGAACATCCGTCGTGACGGACGGGTCGGACTGCTCTTCTCGGACCCGACCGGAAGCGGTCTCGACCACGCCCCGCAGATCTTCGTCGGCGGCCGCGCCCAGTGCCCCGACACGGTCATGGCCGGTCCGCGAGGGGCCGAGGAGTACTGGCGCAGGCTCTTCGAGCGGCAGCCGCACAGCCGCTCGTACCTCCTGCGTCCCATGAGGCCGGTGATGTCCTGGTACTACCTGCGCCTGCTCATCACCGTCGAACCCGAACTGGTGACCGTGCGGCCTCCCCTCGCGGAACTGACACCACCGGGAGTGCCGACACCCGCGGCCGGAGCGGTGAACCTGCCCGGAGCCGCCCAGCTGGCGAGCCTGCCCACTGCCGTCCTGGCCGCGCGCGACGCCTCGGGCGCTCCGGTACTCGCCCGGACCCGGCCGCGGCCGACACCGGCGGGCTACCTGGTCGAGGTGCCGGAGGACTGCCGCGTGGAGCGGGGCCCGGCAAGCCTCCTGGTGCACCGGCACGACGAACGGCTCGACCACATGTACAACGCGCTCGTACGCGGCGACCTGCGCCGGACGGACGCCGGCTGGGTGATGGTGCCGTCCACCGTGGTCGAACCCATGGGCTCCGGCCGGGCGAGCGACGCCCTGCGCGTCCTGCGCCGGACGAAGCGGTCCACCGACCGGTATCTCGAACGGCGTGGCCTGCGCCGCCCGAAGGTGCGATGGGACCAGTTCCGCGCCCTCGCGGACGCGGCACCGACGCCGACGCCGACCGACCCTCCCCGCCTTCCGGTGGTGACGGGGTCGCCGCACCACTGAGCGCCGAGAAGTCGATCCGGTACGGAGGCCGGACGGGCGGGACGGTGTCCGTCCGTCCGGCCTCGGTGCGACCACTGCCTGCCGATTACGATGTTCTTGTCATGATCACATTGAAAGTGCTCGGCTCGTTCCGGGTCGAGGTCGAAGGCCGTCCGGCCGATGCGGGTGGCCGCCTCGCACGGATGCTCCTGGTCCAACTGCTGCTCGCCCGCGGCGCCGTCGTGCCCACGGAACGCATCATCGGGAGGCTCTGGCCGACGAACGTCCCGCCGAGCGCGCAGGCCTCCCTCCACGCGTACGTCGCACGACTGCGGCGCACCCTCGAACCGGGACGGGCGCCGCGGAGCCCCGCACGGATCCTGGTCAGCGCCCCCTACGGCTACGCCCTGGCCCTGGATCCGGCGGCGGTGGACGCGTGGGTGTTCGAGGAGCGGCTGGCGGCCTGCGCGACGGCGGGGACGCCGCCGCACCTCGCCGAAGAGCACCTGACCCGGGCGCTCGCCCTGTGGGGCGGACAGCCGTACGCGGAATTCGCGGACGAGCCGTGGACCGCCGGCGAACGCACCCGCCTGGAGGAGCTGCACCGCAGCGCTCGCGAACGGCTGGCCGCCGCGCGCCTCGCCTGCGGAAAGGCCGCACAGGCGGTCGCCGACGCCGGTGCCCTGACCACGGAGCAACCCCTGCACGAAGAGGGCTGGCGGCTGCTGGCCCTGGCGCTGTGGGCCCGTGACCGCCAGGGCGACGCCCTGGCCGCGCTGCGCAAGGCCCGGCACGTCCTCGGCGAGGAACTCGGCGTCGAGCCCGGGCACGCCCTTCTCGAACTCGAACAGGCCCTCCTGCACCAGCGTGTCGACCTGCTCCACCGGTCGACCACAGCCCCTGCCTCGGCCCCCGTATCCACGGACACGATTCCCGCCCTGCGGCCGGTGGAGCATCCGGTCACGGCCGCCGGGCCCCGAACCCCGGCCGCGCCCACGGTGCTCACGGCCGACCGGCTGCTGGGCCGCGACGCGGAACTGGCCCTGCTCGCCGCCGCGGCGGACCGGGCACGCACCGGCCGGGCCCAGGTGGTCCTGGTCTCCGGTGAGGCCGGTATCGGCAAGTCCAGCCTGCTGGAGGCCGCCCTGTTCCAACTGCCGCGACAGGGCTGGCTGGTCGGCCAGGGGCAGTGCCCGGAGACCGAGGGCGCGCCGCCCGGCCGGGCCTGGTTCGACATGCTTCCGGATCTCGCACGCACCGCCCCGCCGGGAACGTACGCCGACGAACTCGCCCCGCTCCTGGCCCCCGGTACCACGGGCACCCCGCGACAGGCGGACGGCAGCCCGGCACGGCGCTTCCGCCTGCACCGGGCCCTCCTCGGCTGGCTCCGGGACACCGCCCGGCGGCAGCCATTGGCGGTCGTCCTGGACGACCTGCACCGGGGCGACCGGGAAAGCATCGAGCTGTTCCTGCTCTGCGCCGAGCAGCTGCGCGACGTACCGCTGCTGCTGGTCGGCTCGTACCGCACCGGCGAAGGGGATCTGACCGAGGCACTGGCACGCCTGGCGCCCTGCTCTCCCGTGCGCCTGGCCCTGGGCGGACTCTCGGACACCCAGGCGAAGGCATTGCTGCGCCGCGTCGCGACCGGCATGACCGATCGGGCCGCGACGACCCTGGCCGAACGTGCCGGGGGCAACCCGTTCTACCTGCGCGAGAGTTCGCTGCTCCTGGCCAGTGAGGGCGAACAGCAGGCGCTGGACCGCGTCCCGCAGGGGGTCCAGGACGTCCTGCGGCGACGGCTGGCCCTGCTCGCGCCGACCGTGACGGCCGGATTGCGCCTGGCCGCCGTGGCCGGACGCGAGGCACCGGTCGCCCTCCTGGTCCATGCCGCGGACAGCGATGCCGATCAGCTCCTCGACGCCCTGGAGGCCGGTGTCACCGCCGGACTGCTCACCGAGCCGCGCCCGGGCACGGTCCGCTTCAGCCACGCCCTCGTACGGGACGCCCTGGAAGCCGACCTCACCCGGCTGCGGCTGGCCCGGATGCATTCCCGGCTCGGCCGAAGCCTGATCGCCCTCGGCTCCGACGACGTCGCCGCCACCGCCCACCACCTGCTGCGGGCGGCCACGGTCGTGACCTCCGACGCGGGGCCCGCCGTCCAGCACGCCCGGCTCGCCTGCGAACAGGCCGTACGCCGCTACGCGCCGCAGAACGCGGAAGACCTCCTGCACGCGGCCCTCGGCCTCCTGGTGGACCATCCCGCGGCCTTCGCCGAACACGAACCCGCCCTGTTGCAGGTGTTGCTGCTGGGCCAGCTGGTCGACTGCCGGATCCGCATGGGCGCCGTCGTACAGGCCCGCGAAGCGCAGCAGCAGGCCGTGAAGGTGGCCCGGTCGTCGGGTCGGGCCGACCTGCTGATCGCCGCCTGGACGACATGGACCGAACCGACGCCCTGGCGCGTCCGCGCGTACGCGGCGTCCGACATCGAAGCCGTCGAGGAGCTCGGAAGGCTGCTGGAGAGCGGAGGTCTGGCCGACCGCCAGAGGTGTCTGCTGCTCGACCAGCTCGCCGACGCACTCGACGACGCGGACCCCCGTGCCGTGGCCGTTGCACGGCAGGCCGTGCGGCTCGCCCGCGCGATGGGCGAGCCGCGTCTGCGGGGCCTGACGCTCACCTCGCTGCTGCGCCGGATCGACTGCGAACTCGCCCCCGACGCCTACCTGGAGCTCCACGAGGAACTGACCGAGGTGGCGGCCTCCCAGGACGGCCCCGAGTACTCCTGGATGAGTGCCTACACCGCCGCCCGCCTCGCTGCCGCCCGTAACGACCCGTCGAGGATGGAGCAGTGCCTCGTACGGGCCGACGACATCGCCCGTACCTACGGACTCCAGGGCATGTTCGCGGTGGCCAGGCTGCGCCGCCCCTTGCTCGCCTTGGCCCGGGGGCACTTCGCCGAGGCCGAGGAGGAACTGGGTTCGGCGGTGGCGGAACTGCGGGCCCGCGGAGCGGTGGACCTGAGCGGGCTGGCCGGCCTGGCCGTGGGCTGCATCCGACTGCAGCAGGGCCGGCTCGCCGAGGTCCTTCCGGTCCTGCTCGCGGTGTGGGAGCAGTACCGGCCGCACAACGAAGCGCTCACCGCGCTCGCGCTGCTCGCCGCCGGCCGCCCCGAGGAAGCGCGTGAGGTCTTCGACCAGCGCGCCCCGCTCCTGCCCGACTTCGCCTACGGCATCCTGGCCGGCCTGCGGGGCGCTGCGGCCATCGCCTTCGGCGACCGGGAAGCGGCCGACGAGGTGTACCGGGACCTGCTGCCCCTGCGGGGGCTGGCGGGCGGCGCGAGCAGCCTCAGCCTCGTCTTCCGGCCCGTCGCGCAGACCCTGGGAGACCTCGCCCGGTTCCTCGGGCGCCCCGAAGACGCCCGGCGCCACTACCTCGAAGCCGCGGAGGTGGCGGCCGCCTGGGAGTCCCCCCTCTGGGCGGAGGCCGCCCGCAGCGCCCTCGACGGGCTGGGGCCCGTCGTCGAACTCCCGTCGTAGCGCGGAACGCGTCCCCGCGGGGCAGAGGGGAGTTCGACGACAGGTCTTAGGGCCGGGGCTGGTCCGAAGGCCGTGACGGAGCGGGCTCGCCCAGCTCGGCGAGGAACTGCGCGGCCAGGTCGAGGAAGTGCTCGGGCGAGTCGGTCGTCAGCTGGAGGTCCACGAGCACCTCGTCGGTCTCCGCTGTGCACATCGCCCTGAGGTGGTCGCAGATCTGGCGCACCGTCCCGCGCTGATGGGTCTCCCCGGACGCGGCCTCCGTCGCGGTGACCTCGGGATTCACGCGGAACACCCGGCGCAAAGCCGCCGGGTCGCGGCCCGCCCGCTCGGCGGCCTCGACGGCCACCGCCCACAGACCGTGGAAGAAGGGCAGCGGCATGGACGCCCCGAGCCATCCGTCGCCACGCCGGCCGACCCGCTCCAGAGCGGCCGCGGTGAAACCGCCCAGCAGGATGGGCGGCCTCGGCCTCTGACGCGGTTTGGGCAGCACGGTCGATTCGGCGATCCTCCACAGGGCGCCGGTGTGCACGACCGTCCCGGGCCTCCACGCGGCCTCCAGGACGTCGAGGGTCTCCTCCAGCCGGGCACCGCGCCCCCGCCACGGCACCCCGGTGGCCTCGTACTCCTCGTGCATCCAGCCGAGGCCGAGGCCCACGTCCAGACGTCCGCGGCTGATCAGATCGAGGGTCGTCAGGGCCCGGGCGAGCACGAGGGGCGGCTGCCACAGGGCGTTGAGCGTGCTGCTGCCCAGGCGTACCCGCTCGGTCGCCGAAGCCGCCATGGCCAGCGCGAGCAGCGGGTCGAGATGGGTGCCGTACCGCACGGGCATCGGCTTCCCGCCCGCGTACCCGTCGGGCGGGACGACCGGCGCCAGGAGCCGGTCGGCCACCCAGAGGCTGTCGCAGCCGAGTACTTCCATGGCCGAACACATCTCGGCCGAGCGATGAGGGTCGGCGAACGGGCCGAACTGAGGGACGGAGAATCCGATGCGCATCGGTGAGGACTCCTCGATCGGTACGGGACGGGCGAGGCAGCCGGGGCGCCTGCCCGGGCGGCCGGGCCGCACTTCATGCGCCGGCGCGCCGGCCGCGGATCCGCCGGGTCTCACGGCGGTACTGGCGTTGCCCGAGCAGCTTCCACAGCACCCGCGCGGGGACCGGAAGCCGGGTGAGGAACTCCCGGCGCTCCTCGGGCGAGCTGTCCTCCAGGATGGCGCCCAGGGCGATCATCAGCCGGTCACGGGGCGTTTCGGCGAGCCCCCGCTCCCCGACCGCGCGCCACTGCTCCTCGGTCACGTGGAGCGAGACCAGCGGCATGACCTCCCGCTCCTCCTCGTCGAGATGGGCGCACAGCTGCCGGTGGTGCCTGCGCAAGGCCTCGGCCAGCTCGTCCCGGTCCTCGGCCAGAGCCCGTGCCTGCCACCGGTCCATCAACACCCGGACCTCACGGATCCCGTCGGTGAGTTCGCGATGCTGCGCCTCCATCGCCAGCACCTGCTCGGCATCGAGATCCAGGTGGGGCAGGAGCGCGGGCCAGAGCATCTCGTCCTCACCGGTGTGGTGGGCGTGCAGCCCGATGGTGTAGAGCCGCCAGTGCTCGGCAAGGATCCGGGCGCGTGCCGTGTCGGCGGGCTGGACCTCCTGGACGAGTTCGGCCAGCAGCCGCGACTCGCGGCGGAACACCTGGTGGATCATCGCCATCTCGCGGGTGTAGGCGTGGGCAGGGGAGTCTGAAACCTTGTTCGTGGTCATGTGTCCCAGTCTTCGGAGGCCGATTGCAGGGCACTTGCAACCGACTTGCCGCTTCCTGCCCCCTGGTCCCGGAGCCGGAGACCGACTGCCTGACCGCCCCGGCGTTGTCCGTGCCCACGCCCGTCCGCCTCGCACGCTCCCGCTACTGATGTGGTCCGCACCCGGTATTGACGGTTCAGCGGGCGAGGGAGACGGCGAAGGGCTTGAAGCCGTGTCTGCGCAGGATGTGGGGAACCATGAGGATCATGGCCTCGGTGGCGCGGGCCGTGGTGATGCCGCCGAGGTCTTCCATCCATGCGGGCTGCCAGCCCAGGTCGCCGAGCAGGCGGGTGACGGTCTTCTTCGCGTTGTGGTCATCGCCCGAGAGGTAGGCGGTCGGTGGGGTGGTCAGGGTTTCGGGAGCAGTCATGACCGTGAAGAGCATGGTGTTGAGGGTCTTGACCACATGGGTGTCGGGGAGGGTGGTCTGGAGTTGCTCGGCGAGGCTGCTGCCGGGGTAGCACAGGTCGCCGGGCAGGCCGTCATGAGCGTCGTGGGTGGCGTTGGAGACGTCGACGAGGAGTTTTCCGGAGAGCTCGGAGCGCAGTGCGGCCAGGCGGGCCAGGGATGTGTTGCCGGGCGTCGCGTTGATCACGATGTCCGCGGTGCGTGCGGTGGTGCGCTGGTCGGCGAAGGCAATGTGCGGGGCGGTGCCGTCGGCAAGGCCCGTGGTCTGTTCCGGGTTCCGGACACCGAGGGTGACATGGTGTCCGGCTGCGGAGAGTTTGCCGGCGAGGTTGGTCCCGACGCGGCCGGCGCCGAGAATGCCGATGCTGGTCATGAGGTGTCGTTCCTTGTGGTGTGGTGTGGTGTGGGTGATGGGGTCGGGGGTGCCCGGTCAGGCCATCGGCGACAGGACTTCGAGGCCGGCGGTGTGGATTCCGGGGGCGGCGGCCAGGAAGTCGCGGCTGCCCGTGTTCCAGGGCTCACCCGCCAGGTCTGTGACGGTGCCTCCGGCCTCGGAGACCAGCAGCGCACCGGCGACCAGACCGGAGCGAACGTCGGAGAACTGCCAGAAGGCGTCGGTGCGTCCGGCGGCGACGTGGATGAGCTGCATCGTGGCGGGAACGGACACGCGCACGACCAGGCCGTTGACGAGCATGGCGGTGACCGAGTCGCCGATCCGTCGCAAGGTGCGCTCGTCCTCGCCGGGCCTGGCCTGACCGGTGCCGACGAGCGCGGCGCCCAGGTCTGTCTTGGCGGACACCTTCAGGGGTCGGCCGTCCAGGTGGGCGCCGCCGCCGGCGACGGCGGTGTAGGTGTCGCCGGTCAGCGGCAGGTGGACGACGGTGAGCACCGGCTGGTTGTCGCGGACCAGGGTGGCGGTGACGGCCCAGTCCTCCATGCCGTGAACGTGGTTGATGTTGCCCTCGGCGGGGTCGACGACCCACCACTCCCCCGACGGGAGCGCACCGCCGGCCAGTTCGTCCTCGGCCCACCGCGATCCCCGCCGGGCCCGCAGCAGCGGCTCGCGCAGCACGTCCAGTACCGCTTCGTCGTTGGCGTGGATCTCGGCGACGACCTCGTCCAGACTCACGCCGCGGGCGTGCGAGGTGTGGCGGGCGCGCAGGGTCAGGCCCGCGGTCTTGACCGCGGCGGTCACCTCGGACAGGAGCGTCGTGTCGGCGGCGAAGGGCATGGCTGTGCTCATGGCGGACTCCCTGGGTTCGATGTGTGCGGGCGGCTTGTCCCGCCCCGCACTTCGAAGGTAGGTCTCCCGATCATTAACAACAAGTGCATGCTGTGCAGTTGTAGATTTACCGGCATGCAACTGGACCTGAACCTGCTCACGGCCCTGGACGCGCTGCTCGAAGAGGGCAGCGTGGCCGGTGCCGCAGCACGCCTCCATGTCACCTCACCGGCGATGAGCCGCTCCCTGGGGCGGATCCGCAAGGCCACCGGCGACCAGATCCTGGTCCGCACCGGCCGCAGCATGGTCCCCACCACCCGCGCACTGGCCATGCGCGCCCAGGTCCACGCCCTCGTGCAGCAGGCCCACCACCTCCTGACCACGCAGCAGGAACTCGACCTGGCAGCTCTGGACCGGGTGTTCACCGTGCGCTGGCACGACGCCCTGACCGCCGCGTGCGGCACCGCCCTGATCACCGCCGTCCACCGTCAGGCTCCCGGCGTCAGGCTGCGACTGCCGGCCGAACCCGGGACGGACGACGCCGAGCTGCGCCGGGGTGAGGTCGACCTCGAGTCCAGCTCCGGGACCCCGACGCTCCCCGACATCCGCCACCGCCGCGTCGGAAGCGACCGGCTGGTCGTGGCCGTCCGCCCGGGGCACCCCCTCGCCGAAGGCCCGCTGAGCATCGAACGCTACGCAGCCGCCGAACACCTCACCGTTTCGCGGCGCGGAAGCCTGCGCGGCCCGATCGACGACGCCCTGACCACCCACGGCCTGGAGCGACGCGTCGCCGCCGCCGGGCCCACCACCGCCTTCGCGCTGCGACTCGCCCTCGACACCGACCTGGTCGCGACCGTCCCCGACGCGGTCACCCGCGCGGCCCGGGAACAACTCGGCCTGGTCACGCTTCCACTGCCACTTCCGCTACCCGAGGTCCCCCTGTACCTGCTGTGGCACCAGCGCTACGACGACGACCGCGCCCACACCTGGCTACGAGACCTGGCCACCGAAACCGTCCAGGCACTCTTCGCACCACCGACCACCTCCCGACAGTCCCCCACCAGCCAGACCGGGCACTGAGGGACCTGCCGGGCGCGGGCGCCCTTCACCCCACGCGGCGTGACCCGGAACGGCGGGGACGGCGCCGGCCCACGGGCTCCTCGGGGGCGGCCTGCGGGGACGAGAACCCGCCCGGGACTGCCGACCGGGCTGCCGGCGGCACGGCCGCGGAGGCCGGTGCCGCACCTGCTCGGGCCGGACTCTGTGCTCGCGCGAGGATGGAGATGTGGGGGATCTGCGAGGCGCAGGTCTGGCACGTCTCGGCCAGGGTCCAGACCTGTCCCACGGCCGGGTTGTGGACGAGGACGAGGAGCGTGGGTCCGCCGCACTGGACGCCGGTCTCGTGGTAGACGCACTGTGCGGCGTGGCAGGAACAGGCGGCGTTGGGGCGGACGGCGGCGAGCCGGGCGTGGGCCCTGATGTGTTCGGCGGCGAAGCGCCGCAGGGCCATGGTGTCCTTGGACCGTGCCGGCATGCGGCAGGCCTCGGTACTGCAGGTCACGGAGACGGTGTGATCGGCATGGCCGGAGAGCCGGACGGTCCAGGTCCGTCCGGGCACGCGCGATCCGGGCATGAGGGTCAAGTCGAGATTCCCGTCGTCGTTGTTCCGATGGCTCTCACGCGCTGCTGCGGTTGCAGAAGTCGGCGTGAGGCGAAGGGTTCGCCACGCGCCGGAGGCGGCGCGGTGGGAGCAGGGACAGTCCCGCGCTCCGGCCGGCTGGCCTCGGGCGAGCGGAGTGTCAGATGGCCTTTTTCGCACGAAGCGGACCGTGGTGTCAACGACTCGGCAGCCCCCACCTCGGACATCGACCGGCCGCACCACCACGACCGGGAAGAGCAGCGTCGCGTGGGCACCGATGGCTGCGCGTGCGTCCCGTGCAGTCCTCGGGCGGATGGGCTTCCTGGGCAGGGGCCGGCCCTGCGGCGTCGGAGGGTTGATGCCGCATTGACTCATGCCCCCTACAAGGGAGAGTTACGACCATGTCCGCATTTGGCAAAACAGACAGTTTGTGGCGATTTTGAGAGTGACTTCGGGGCCAGAGCGCGGCCTCCTCCATCGTCATCGGCGGCGTCGAGAACGCCGAGCACGAGCGCGGCCAGCGCGCCCTGAACCGTGAGTGGGTCGAGGTGAAGAACACCGGCCGCCACAGCGTCAACCTGCGCGGATTCACCCTCACCGACCGCGACCGCAACCGCAACCGCAACCGCTACCAGGACTTCCGCCTCGACGGCCACTCCAGCGTCAAGGTCCACACCGGCATTTCATCAACCACACCCTCGGTCCACGTCCCGCGGGATCGATGTCACGACACCCGCCACGCTCTCGCAGAGTGCACCGGCGTTCACGTTCACCCGTATTCCACGGCTGCGTCCAGCAGCCAGTCCGTCAGGTACCCGGCGAACGAGGACCGCACCAGCACCCAGAAGCCGGCCCTGGGTTCATCGCGGGCCACCAGGATGACCTGGGTGCGGGCCAGCGTCGTCTGGGCGCAGCGGCCGGGGCCGAAGGCGCGCGGGTGCAGGTCCAACGGGCAGCCGTGGGACAGCAGGTCGCGGGCGCGCGGTCCACTGACCAGGAGGGTGGTGCGCTGGGCGGAGACGTCGGTCACGGAGACGGGCTCGTCCCCCACAGCCGAGCGGATCCGGCTCTCCAGGTCCCGCTGGGTGCCGGGGCGGCCCACCACCAGCCATTCGTCGGGGCCGAGCCACACCGCGGTCGAGTCTCCCGCGCGCACGGCGGTGCCGGGTTCCAGGGGTAGTTGGAGTCCCAGGGCGACTCCGACGGCGTCCGCCGCCGGGCCCTTGGCGTCGAGGCGGACGTTCATCTGGGCCAGGAAGGGGACTTCGGCCAGACGGACCGCGCCCCGAGAGGCGCGCCCCGTGGCGGCCAGGCGGTCGGCGGCAAGGGCAAGGGGGCTGCGTTGCCGTGCGGTCAGGGCGGTGTCAGCCATCGCGGCGGGCTCCCTCGGGGTCGTAGAGGACGGGGTTCGCGACCGTCACCGGGATCAACCGGTCGCGGACGGGTGCGTAGAGACGTTCGCCGATGCGGTCCCGGCCCCCCTTGATCAGGGCGAGCGCGAAGGTCCGGCCGAGCGCGGCGCTGCGGTAGCTGGAGGTGACGTGACCGAGCATCGGGACGGGCGGGGCGGGCAGTTCCGCGTCGGCGACCAGGTGGGTGCCCTCGGGGAGGAAGAAGCCCGGGTCTTCGGGGAGGAGACAGACGAGGTGCTTGCGGTCGGGACGGACCGTGTCGGTACGGGCGTGGGAGCGCTTGCCGATGAAGTCGGGCTTCTTCTTCGACACCGCCCAGCCCATGCCGAGGTCGTGCGGGGTGACCGTGCCGTCCGTGTCCTGCCCGATGATCGGGTAGCCCTTCTCGGCGCGCAGGACGTGCATGGTCTCGGTGCCGTACGGAGTGATGCCGTACGGGGCGCCGGCCTCGTACAGCTCTTCCCACAGGGCGAGGGCGTCCCAGGGCGACACGTTGATCTCGTAGGCGAGTTCGCCGGAGAAGCTGATCCGGCACACGCGCGCCTCGATCCCGGCGACTTCCGTGTCCCGCCAGGACATGAACGGGAAGTCGTCGTTCGTCACGGCCAGTTGGGGCGCCATCGAGCCGAGGAGCTCGCGGGAACGCGGGCCGACCAGGGCCACGGTGGCCCACTGCTCGGTGACCGAGGTGCAGTGGACCCGCAGTTCGGGCCACTCGGTCTGCAGCCACTCCTCCATCCAGTCCAGGACCGCCGCGGCATTTCCGGTCGTGGTGGTGATCAGGAACCGGTCCCGCGCGAGCCGGATCACCGTGCCGTCGTCGAAGACCATCCCGTCGAGCCGGCACATGACGCCGTAGCGGATCATGCCGACCTTCAGGGTGCTCATCATGTTGGTGTAGAGCCTGTCGAGGAACAGCCCGGAGTCCGGACCCTGCACATCGATCTTTCCGAGGGTGGAGGCGTCCATGAAGGCCACGCTCTCGCGGGCGGCTCGGCACTCGCGCAGCACGGCGGTTTCCATGTCCTCGCCGTCCTGGGGGTAGTACCAGGGCCGCTTCCACTGGCCGACGTTCTCGAAGAGTGCGCCGTGCTCGGCATGCCATGGGTGCAGGGCGGTCGTGCGGACCGGGTCGTGCAGCGCGCCGCGGTGACGGCCGGCGAGGGTGGCGAAGGAGACGGGGGCGTACGGCGGCCGGAACGTGGGAAGGCCGAGCGCCGAGATGTCCACGCCGAGGAGTTCGGCCACGACCCCGCTCGCCAGGACGCCGGCCGTCTTGCCCTGGTCGTTGGCGGTCCCCGCCGTGGTGTAGCGCTTGGTGTGCTCCACCGAGCGCAGGCCCGCTCCTGTGGCCCGTGCCAGGTCGTCGACCGTGACGTCGCGCTGGAGGTCGACGAACCGAGGGGTGCCGGTGGGGGCGGGGACGGTGAAGACCTGCATGGGCGGGGTGTGTGGTTGGGGGGCCACCCCCGGGAGGGCGGGCGCCCCGGCGGTGTATCCCTCCGCCTCGACCGCGCGGGCGCCTGCGGCCGCGCCCTGCGCGAGGGCCGTGGCGAGGTCGAAGGCCCCGTTGGCGCTGCCCGCGGCCTCGACCGCCTGTCGGCAGCCGGCGGGAACGAACGTGCCGAGCACCTCGTCGTGGCGGAGCTTGCCGCCCGCCTGGCTGTACAGGTGCGCGACCGGGTTCCAGCCCCCGGAGACCAGGAGGAGATCGGCTGCGTACTCCCGCTGCTCCACGGACTGCCCGTACGGAGCGACGGTCACCGCGGTGAGGCGGGCGTGGCCTTGCGTACCGGTGACCGCGTGCCCGGCGAGCACCTCGATCCCGGCGGACCGGGCACGCTCGGCCCACTCCCCCGGCTCGGGCCGGGTGTCGACGATCACCGCGATGTCCACTCCCGCCGCCGCGAGGTCGAGTGCGGCGCCGTAGGCGCTGTCGTTGGTGGTGAACACGACCGCGTGCCGGCCTGGCAGCACGGCGTACCGGTGGAGGTACGTCCGGGCCGAGGCGGCAAGCATCACGCCGGGGCGGTCGTTGTCGCCGAACGCGAGCGAACGCTCGTGCGCGCCGGTCGCGAGGACCACGCGCCGGGCACGGATCCTCCAGACGCGCTCACGGGACACGTGCTCCGGGGCCTGGGCGCCGAGGTGGTTGGTACGGCGCTCGACGGCGAGGACGTGGTTGTCGTCGTAATGGCCGAAGACCGTGGTGCGGCGCAGGACACGGACCTCGGGGGCGGCCGCTTCGAGCCGGGCGCGCGTCGCTTCGACCCAGTCCAGGTGTTCGCCGGTGCCGAGCAGGCTGCCGCCGGGTTCCGGCTGGTCGTCGGCGAGGATGACGCGTGCACCGCTCTCGGCCGCCACGGCCGCAGCTGCCAGGCCGGCAGGGCCCGCGCCGACGACGAGTACGTCGCAGTGGGCGTGGACGGCGTCGTAGCGGGCGGGGTCGGGTTCGGTGGCGAGGCGTCCCCGGCCCGGGAGACTGCCTGCGACCAGGCCGTCGTACAGCTCGACGGTCGTGGCGGGGAGCATGGGTTCGGGGAAGGGGGCCTCGATCTGGACGACCGCGTTGGGTTCCTCCACGCCGGCCGTGAAGATGCCCCTCGGGCGGCCCAGTGTGATGCTGGTGGCCGTCTGGACGACGCCGTTGGCAAGGAGCGCGGAGGCGAGGGTGTCGCCCCGGTAACCCTCGTACCGCACGCCGTCGAAGGTGAAGCCGAGTCGCTCGCCGCGGTTGACCCGGCCGCCTCCCGACAGTCGGAGTGCCTGACCGGGGTCGCCCGGCGGGGGGAACGGCGGCGCCGTCGGCGGCCGCGGGCCGGTGGTCGTACGTCGCCGTTCGGGTTCGTCCTCCGACCCAGCAGGTGCGGGTGGCTCCGGAGGGGCCGGCCTCGGCTCCACGGGGGCCGGACGCTCCTCCCCCACCTGGTACGCGGCCAGGATCTCGTTCGTCGAGGTGTCCCGCACGGCGTTGAACCATCTGCGGCAGCCCGCCGCGTGGCTCCAGCGCTCGGCGAAGGGGCCCTTGGGGTTGTCGCGGAAGAACAGGTACCGCGCCCACTCCGCGTCGGTGAGGGCGGCGGGGTCCTCGGGGTAGGGCACGTGCGCCTGGCCGCCGTAGTGGAACTCGGCCTCGTCACGGGGCCCGCACCACGGGCAGGGGATGAGCAGCATGGTTCGGCTCCCTAGTGGGCCACCGCGGCCGCGCCGTGCTCGTCGACGAGCGCGCCGGTGGTGAAGCGGTCGAGCGAGAAGGGGGCGTTCAGGGCGTGGGGGGCGTCGTGGGCGATGGTGTGGGCGTAGACCCAGCCGACACCGGGGGTGGCCTTGAAACCACCGGTCCCCCAGCCGCAGTTGAGGTAGAGGTTGTCCACCGGGGTGAGGCCGATGACGGGCGAGGCGTCCGGGGAGACGTCGACGATGCCGCCCCAGGTGCGCAGCACGTGGGCGCGGGCGAAGACGGGGAAGAGTTCCAGGGCGGCGGACATCTGCTCTTCGATGATGTGGAAGGCGCCGCGCTGGGTGTAGGAGTTGTACGCGTCGATGCCCGCGCCCATCACCAACTCGCCCTTGTGTGCCTGACTGACGTAGACGTGGACGGCGTTGGACATGACGACCGTGGGGTGGACCGGTTCCAGGAGTTCGGAGACCAGCGCCTGCAACGGGTGGCTCTGGAGCGGGAGTTCGATGCCCGCCATGGCGGCGAGGACGGAGGTGTGACCGGCCGAGCACAGGGCGACCTTGCCCGCGGCGATCGGGCCCCGCGTGGTCCGGACGCCGACCACCCGACCGCCTGCCACGTCCAGCCCCGTGACCTCGCAGTTCTGGATGATGTCGATGCCCGCCGTGTCCGCGGAGCGGGCGAAGCCCCAGGCCACGTAGTCGTGCTTGGCGATGCCGGCGCGCGGCTGGTAGGTGCCGCCGAGGACGGGATGGCGCACGTCGGGAGAGGTGTTGACGATCGGGCAGACCTCTTTGACCTGCTCGGCGTCGAGCCACTCCGCATCGACGCCGCTCAGCCGGTTGGCCTCGACACGGCGCACGCTGTCGCGGACGTCCTGCAGGCTGTGGGCGAGGTTCAGCACTCCGCGCTGGGAGAAGAGGATCGGGTAGTCGAGCTCCTCCTCCAGCCCCTCCCACAGTTTCAGCGCGTGCTCGTAGATGCCGGCGCTCTCGTCCCACAGGTAGTTCGAGCGGATGATCGTGGTGTTGCGGGCCGTGTTGCCGCCGGCCAGCCAGCCCTTCTCCAGGACGGCGACGTTGGTGATGCCGTGGTTCTTCGCCAGGTAGTGGGCGGTGGCGAGGCCGTGTCCGCCGCCACCCACGATCACCACGTCGTACGACCGCTTCGGCTCGGGATTGCGCCAGAGCCGGTCGGGGTGGTCGGGCAGGCCGGCGCCGGGGGTGCTCGGGCTCATGGACGTCTCCGCCTTCCTCTTCTGCGCTGTCAGCCGCGGAGGCGGGACATGGTCGGGTCGAACAGGGGCTCCCGGGCGGCGACCGCCTCGACGCGCTGGTCGAAGTAGCCGATGCGCAGGGTGGTGCCGGGGGTGGCGAGTTCGGTCGGGAGCCAGGCGTAGGCGATGCCCTTGCCGATCGTGTGGCCGTAGGCGGCGCTCGTGACGTAGCCGACCGCGCGGTCGCCGTCGTAGACCGGCTCCTTGCCCATCACGACGGCGTGCGGGTCGTCGATCGTGAGGCACGTCAGCTTCCGCCGTACGTCGGCCCTGCGGTGCTCCAGTGCCGCCCTGCCTATGAAGTCGCCCTTGTCGAGCTTGACGGCGAAGCCGACGCCGGCCTCGTAGGGGTCGTGCTCGAAGGTCATGTCGGTGCCGAAGGAACGGTAGCCCTTCTCCAGGCGCAGGCTGTTGAAGGCGCCACGGCCGGCGACGATGCCACCGAGCGGTTCGGCCGCGGCCCACAGGGTGTCCCACAGCTTCTGGCCCAGGTCTGCGGTGGTGTACAGCTCCCAGCCGAGCTCGCCGACGTACGACAGGCGCATCGCGGTGACCGGGACACTGCCGATGTGGGCGCGCTTGGCCCGGAAGTACTTCAGGCCGTCGTCCGAGAAGTCCTCGTCGGTGAGGGGCTGCAGGACCTGGCGGGCGAGCGGTCCCCACAGGCCGACGCAGCAGGTGCCGGCCGTGATGTCGCGGACCTGGACCGGGCCTCCCCCGACGGGAAGGTGCCGGGTGAACCAGTCGAGGTCGAGGTTGCCGTTGGCTCCGACCTGGAAGAGGTCGCGGGCGAGGCGCGCGACGGTGATGTCGCTGCGGATGCCGCCGTCGTGGTCCAGGAGCAGGGTGTACGTCACCGAGCCGACGGACTTGTCGACCTTGCCGGTGCACAGCCGCTCCAGGAACGCGGCGGCACCCGGGCCGCTCACCTCCAGGCGTTTGAGGGCCGTCATGTCGTAGAGGGCGACGGTCTCCCGGGTGACCTGGGCCTCGGCGCCGACGATGGGCGACCAGTAGCGTGCGGCCCAGTCGTTGGGGGTGGGGATGGAGCGGCCGTCGGTGAGCGACGCGTTGGCCTCGTACCACTGGGGGCGCTCCCAGCCGTTGGCCTCCAGGAAGAACGCGCCGTGTTCCCGCTGGCGGGTGTGGAAGGGGCTCGTACGGATCGGCCGCGGCTCGCCCGAGGGCTGGAGGGGGTGGAGGATGTCGTAGACCTCGGCGAAGTTCCGGCAGTCTCGGGCCAGGACGTACTCCGGGGACAGCTGGTGCGGCTCGAAGCGGTTGACGTCGCACTCGTGCAGGTCGAAGGAGGAGCAGTAGCCGTCGACCAGCCATTCGGCCATGGCGCGCCCCACGCCGGCGGAGTGGGTGACCCAGACGGCCTCGGCGACCCAGAAGCCCTCGACGTGCGGGGACTCGCCGAGCAGCGGGTAGCCGTCGGTGGTGAAGGAGAACAGGCCGTTGATGCCCTCCTCGACCTTCGCCTCCTTCGTCGCCGGGAGCAGGGACCGGGTCTCGGTCCAGGCGTCCTCGAAGTCCTCCTCGGTGAACTTCAGGACCGACGGCATCGTCTCGGCCTCGTCCACGGACGGGATGTCGTCGGCGGAGACGGGCATCGGGCGGTGGCCGTAGTAGCCGATGCCGATGCCGTCGAAGCGGTCGCGGTAGTAGAGGTCGGCGTCCTGGTGGCGCAGGATCGGGCGCAGCGCCTCCTCCGTCTGGCCCGCGAGGGCGGGAATCGGGCCGGTCCAGGCGAGCTGGTGGGCGAGCGGGGTGAGCGGCAGGTTCATCCCGACCATGCGGGCGATCCTCGGGCCCCAGATGCCGGCGCAGCAGACGACGACGTCGGCGGGGATCTCGCCCCGGTCGGTCAGCACGCCGGTCACCCGACCCTCGTACTGCGTCACGTCGAGGACTTCGTGGCGGGGCAGGAAGGACACGCCGCGCTCGGTGGCCCGGCGGATCTGGGCCTCGACGGCGAGGACCGCCTTCGCGATGCCGTCCGTCGGGACGAGGAGACCGCCGAGGATCCTGTCGCGGTCGACCAGCGGGTGTTGCCGGACGCACTCCTCGGGGCTCAGCAGGCGGGCCTCGATGCCCCAGGCGGTGACCCAGCCGTGGCGGCGGTGGAGTTCGGCGAGGCGCTCGGGGGTCGTGGCGACTTCCAGGCCGCCTACCTGGAGGAAGCAGGGCTTGCCGTCCACATCGAGGGAGCCGAACTTCTGGATGGTGTAGCGGGCCAGTTCCGTCATGGTCTTGGAGGGGTTCGTCTGGAAGACCAGACCGGGTGCGTGCGAGGAGGAACCCCCGGTGGCCGGGAGGGGGCCCTGGTCGACCACGGTCACTTCGGTCCAGCCGCGGGCGGAGACCTCGTCCGCGAGGGCCGCCCCCACAACGCCTGCTCCGATGATGACCACCCGGGGTCCCGCCATCGTCCAACCTCCGAACTCGGAAACCGGCAACGTTGCTTTGTGCGCAACTTGAATCAGGTTGCGCAACTCAATGTGCCCGCCGCCGACGAGGGGTGTCAAGGGAGCATGACGTCGCGGAACAGCCGGAACACGGCAATGCCCGGCGGACGGCGCGCCGCGTGCGCGCGCCGTCCGCCGGGCATCACCGACCGGCCTCCGTCGACCGCGTGCTACTTCAGCCAGGCCTTCACCTTGTCGTGGTTCGCGTCGACCCACTTCTTGGCCGCCGCCTCCGGGGACATCTTGTCCACCGCGATGGACTTCGCCACGGCGTTCTGGTCTTCGTTCGTCCAGTTGAAGTTCTTCACCAGTCCGTAGGCCGGGCTGCCCGATGCGGCGAACTTCGTACTGACGATCTTGTCGAGCTCGTACACGGGGTAGTCACACGCGACCTTCTCCGCGTCGGCGTCGCAGCCCTCCTTGTACTCGGGCAGCTTGACCTTCACGAGCGGCACCTCGGACATGAACCACTGCGGCTCGTAGAAGTAGCCGATCACCCACTCCTTGTCCTTCTCCGCCTTGCGGAAGGTCTGGATGAGGGCGGTCTCGCTGCCCGCGTACACGACCTTGTAGTCCAGGCCCAGGTTCTTCACCAGGGCCTCGTCGTTGGTGACGAACGACGGGTCACCGTCGAGGAGCTGCCCCTTGCCTCCCGACTCGGACGTCTTGAACCGGTCCGCGTACTTGCCGAGGTTCTGCCAGTCGGTGATGTCCGGGTGCTCCTTGGCCAGCCACGGCGGCACGTACCAGCCGATGAGACCCTTGTTGCCCGTCCGCCCGGCCTCGACGGCGGTCTTCTGGTCGGTGACGTACTTCTTCTTCAGATCGTCGTGCCCCCAGTTCTCGAGGACCGCGTCGACCTCGCCGGTCCCGAAGCCCTGCCAGGCGATCTCTTCCTTCAGGTCCTTCTTGACCACCTTGCAGCCGAGTTCGTGCTCCGCGACGTACGCGACGACCGCCGCGTTCGCCTCGTAACCCACCCACGGGTTGACCGCGAGGTTGAAGGTGCCGCACTTTCCCGGGCCGCCCGAGCCGCCGGATGCCGAGGAGCCGTCACCGATCTTCGCACCGCCGCAGGCGGTGAGGGTGAGGCCGAGGACCGTCATGCCGACCGCGCCGGCCCTCCACAGTTTCGCTTGCCTTGCCATGGTCAGTAGCTCCTTTACGCACCGGTACGCCGCGCCGCTGCCTGAGTGATCCGGTCGAACATGACTCCGAGAAGGACGATGGCCAGCCCCGCGGCGAGCCCCTTCCCGTACAGCTGTCCCTGCGAGAAGCCGGCCACGACGTCGTAGCCGAGGGCGCCCGCGCCTACCAGGCCGCCCACCACAACCATCGACAGCACGTAGATCAGGCCCTGGTTGGTCGCGAGGGTCAGGGCGCCGCGTGCCATCGGCAGCTGGACCTTGGTGATGATCTGCCAGGTGTTGCACCCGGCGGAGGTGGCCGCCTCCACGGTGGTCGCGGGCACGTTCCGCACGCCGTCCGCGATGATCTTGATGGCCACGGGCGCCGCGTACACGACGGCCGCGACGATGGCGGTGAACCGGGTGGCGCCGAAGAGGGCCAGGAACGGCACCAGATAGACGAACGGCGGCATGACCTGTGCCGCGTCCAGGCTGGGCCGCACCAGCCGGTCCACGAGCGGACTGCGTCCCATCCACACGCCGAAGACGACACCGAACAGCATCACCAGCACCGTGGCCACGGCGGTCGAGGCGAGTGTCGTCATGCCGTCCGACCACAGTCCCGTCCCGACCAGCAGTCCGACGCACACCGCGGCCGTCGCCCCGGCGCGCCATCCGCCGATCACCGCTCCGAGCGCGACCAGGACGACGCCGACCAGCCACCACGGCGACTCGGTGAGCAGGGCCTGGAACGGGTTGAGCAGCACGTGGGTGGTGACGTCCCTGAGGGCGTTCGTCAGGCCCGACAGATGGTCCTGCAGCCAGGTGGTCGTGGTGTCGGCCGCGCTCACGATGTGACCGCCGACGCTGCCGTCGCCCGGGAACTCGGCCGCCCAGACGTAGGTGTGGGACAGGTAGACCAGCGCCGCCACCACGATCCCGCCCGCCGCGAGCAGCGGCCGGCGCCACGTGAGGAGGTGGCCGCCGGAGCGGCGGGCCGCCTCGGCGCGTCCGGCCGCCGCCGTGGTGACCCGGTCGAGCACGATGGCCATGATGACGATGGAGAGGCCGGCGTTGAAGGCGGTGCCCACGTGGAGTGACTGCAGCGCCTGCACGACCGTCTTGCCGAGGCCCGGCGCGTCGATCAGGGCGGCGATGGTCACCATGGCCAGGGCGGCCATGATGGTCTGGTTCACGCCCATCACCACGGTGCGCTTGGACATCGGCAGCAGCACTTTGAGCAGTTGCTGCGAACGCGTCGCGCCGAGTGAGTCCGCCGCCTCGACGGTGGTGCGGGGCACGGAGCGGATGGCGTGCGCGGTGATGCGGATGGCGGGCGGTGCCGCGTAGATCACCGTGGTGATCACTGCGGCGGCCCCCCCGATGAGGAAGATCAGGGTCAACGGAGCGAGGTAGACGAAGGTGGGCATCGTCTGCATGAAGTCCAGGAAGGGCGTCATGATCCGGTTGAACCGGTCGGAGAGACCGGCCCACACACCGAGCGGGATGCCGATCAGCAGCGCCACGGTGACGGCCGAGAGGGTCAGCGCCAGGGTGTCCATGCTCTGCGACCACAGGCCCTGCAGTCCGAGGAAGGCGAAGCCGGCCACGGCGAGCAGGGCGACGCGCCAGTTGCCGACGGCCCAGGAGACGTAGCCGGTGAGCCCGATGACGCCGAGCCAGCCGATCTGCGGGACCGGACGGCCCCCGGTGGGCTGGGAGATCAGGGACTGGATGAAGGTCACCAGGTTGTCGATGACCAGGCGGATCTCATTGAAGAAGTAGAGGAAGAGCGGGTTGGAGTTTCGGTTGGCTCCGATGGTGTCGTTGACGTCGTTCAGCCGTCGGTGCAGAGCGGTGAGATCGGCCGCCGCGAGGGACAGCGTCTGCCGGCCGTGCAGGGCGGCGAAGAGCACCAGCCAGACGATGAGGATCCCGGCCACCACCATGGGGCGGCCGGTCCTGCGAACGGTCGCGGCCGGCGCGGTCGCGGCGGCGGCGACGGCCATCACGCACCGCCTTCCTGCCCGGCGACGACAGAAAGGATCTCCTCGTCGCCGACGATGCCGAGCAGCTTGCCGTCCTCGACGACCTTGAGCGGCTTCTCGGCGGCCAGCACGGCCCGGGTGGCCTCGCGCACGACGACGTCCGGGCCCAGCTCGGGGCCGTCGAGTTCGTCGCCGGGCTGCGCGGGGCGCATGATCCAGCGCAGTGTGAGCACGTCGCCGCGCGGCACGTCCTTGACGAAGTCCCGGACGTAGTCGTCGGCGGGAGCACCGACGAGTTCGTCGCCGGTACCGCACTGGACCATCCTGCCGTCCCTCATGATCAGGATGCGGTCGCCCAGCTTCAGGGCCTCGGAGAGGTCGTGGGTGATGAACACCATCGTCTTGCCGACCTCGTGGTGCAGGCGGATGACCTCGCTCTGCATGTCGCGGCGGATCAGCGGGTCGAGCGCGGAGAACGGCTCGTCGAAGAAGAGGACGTCGGGGTCCCCGGCGAGGGCGCGGGCGAGGCCGACCCGTTGCTGCATACCGCCGGAAAGCTGGTCTGGGTAGGAGTTCTCGTAGCCGGCGAGGCCCACCAGTTCGACGACTTCGAGGGCCTTCCTGGAGCGCTCTGCCCTGCCCATGCCGCGGATCTCCAGGCCGAAGGCCACGTTGTCGACGACCCGGCGGTGGGGCAGCAGACCGAAGTGTTGGAAGACCATGGAGAACTTGCTGCGGCGCAGCTCGCGCAGCCGCTTCGGGTCGGCGCCGCGGATGTCCTCGCCCTCGAAGACGATCTCGCCCGCGGTCGGCTCGATCAGCCGGGTGAGACATCGCACCAGGGTGGACTTGCCGGAGCCCGACAGCCCCATCACGACGAAGACCTCACCGGGCGACACGTCGAAGTCCACGTCGCGCACGGCAGCGGTGCAACCGGTGCGCTCCATGAGCTCGCGGCGGGTCAGCCCGCGCAGTTCCTCGGATTCCGGTACCCGGTCGGCCTTCGGCCCGAACACCTTCCACAGCCGGCGCACGGAGATGACCGGGGTGCGGTCCTCGGGGTCCTGGGACGTGCCGCGCCGCTGCGACACCTCGGTCTGTGCTGTGGTCACGATCGACCTCATTTCGGCGTTCAGCCGCGGAACCAGCGCTGCGGCCGGGGTTGGATGTTCTGCCAGACGTGCTTGGGCTCTCGGTACTCGTCCAGGCCGGTCGGTCCCAGCTCGCGGCCCACACCCGAGTGCCCGAAGCCACCCCATTCCGCCTGCGGCACGTAGGGGTGGTAGTCGTTGATCCACACGGTTCCGTGCCGCAACCTGCGCGCGACCCGTTGGGCCTTGCCCGCGTCCTGCGTCCAGACGGCTCCGGCGAGTCCGTACTCCGTGTCGTTGGCGATGCGGACCGCGTCGTCCTCGTCGCGGAAGCGCTCGACGGTGAGCACGGGTCCGAAGGACTCCTCGTGCACCACGCGCATGTCCTGCCGGCATTCGTCGAGGACGGTGGGCGGGTAGTAGAAGCCGCGTGCCAGCGCGGGATCGACGGGGCGTTCGCCGCCGCAGCGCAGTACGGCGCCCTCGGCGAGACCCGCCTCGACGTACCTCTCGACCTTCTCCCGGTGCTGCGCGGAGATCAGCGGACCGGTCTCGGCCTCGGGGTCGAAGGGTCCGCCGAGACGGATGAGCCGGGCCCGGCGCACGACCTCGTCGACGAAGGCGTCGTGCAAGGAGTCCTCGACGATCAGACGGGCCCCGGCCGAACAGACCTGGCCGGAGTGGAGGAAGACGGCGGTGAGCGCGAAGTCGACCGCGGTGTCGAAATCGGCGTCGGCGAAGACCACGTTCGGGTTCTTGCCGCCGAGTTCCAGGGCGACCTTCTTCACCGTCCGGGCAGCGGTGGCCATGATGCGGCGGCCGGTCTCCAGGCCACCGGTGAAGGACACCATGTCCACCGCCGGGTCCTCGGACAGCGGCGCGCCCACCTCCGCTCCGGCGCCCAGGACGAGATTGGCCGCGCCCGCCGGGAGGCCGGCCTCCTCGAACGCCTTCATCAGCAGGATCGAGGTGGAGGGCGTGAGTTCGCTCGGCTTGAGCACGATGGTGTTGCCCGCGAGGAGGGCCGGGGCGACCTTCCAGGACGCCTGGAGCAGCGGATAGTTCCACGGGGTGATCAGCCCGCAGACACCGACGGGTTCGTAGGTGACCCGGCTGAGGGCGTCGTCGCGTCCCGTGTCGACCACCCGGCCGGCGCTGGTGCCGGCGATGCCGCCGTAGTAGCGGAAGCAGGAGACGACGTCGGCGATGTCGTACTCGCTCTCCACCAGCCGCTTGCCGGTGTCGAGCGACTCGGCGCGGGCGAAGTCCTTGGCGTCGCGTTCGATGATGTCGGCCGTGCGCAGCAGCAGTGCGCCGCGCTCGCGCTCGGGGGTGCGCGGCCAGGACCCCTCGTCGAAGGATCGACGGGCCGCGGCGATCGCGGCCCCGGTGTCGGGGCGCGTTCCCTCCGACACCTTCGCGACGAGCGCGCCGTCTGCCGGACAGCGGATCTCCCGGTGGCCGCCGGCCACCGCGGCGCGCCATTCTCCGTCCACGTACAGATCTGCCACGCCATGCCCTTCGAATGGGAATTCGTTGCGCATTATGCATTGCATTGCTTGTGGTGAAACCCTGGCCGAATGGGCCGACGGCCGTCAAGAGGTCAGCGGTTGTCGATCTGGAACATCTGCGTTACCGGTTCGGATCGCCCGCCGGGGCGATCAGCCGATCCGGTCGAGCAGCGCGCGGCGCCACCTCTCGGTCTCCGCGATCTGGTTGAACGTGAAGAGGTGAAGTCCCGCAACGCCGGCCGACGTCGCGGTGAGCGCCTGCGCGCCGCGCCGAAGGAGCCTTTCGGGTGCGTATCCCCCGGGCGTCGCGAACCGCAGGAACCAGGAGGGGTGCCGGGTGAGGAAGCGAGTCGACTCGCCCACCCCGATCTTCGTCGCCAGGGAGAGGAGCGCGGCCCGCTGCACGGGGCCCGCGACTCCCACGTACACGGGCAACGTGACGCCCCGGCGCCGGATCCGGGCGATCCACTCGCCGAGCACGCGCGGATCGAAGCACAGATTGCCGACGATGTACGTGGCGTGCGCGCGCTTGTCCCACATCGCCTGGATGGTGATGTCGTCGTGGATGAACGGATGGCTCTCCGGGTAGCCGGTGATCCCCATGTGCGCGAAGGGCCTGCCCAGTTCGCCGAGCCGGCGCAGCACCGGAAGGGCCCCTTCGTAGGGGCCGGCCGGCCGGCCGGAGTCCCCCGCGGGCACGAAGACGTCGTCGACACCCGCGGCACGCAGCCTCTCGGCGACGTCCTTCAGGTGCGCGTCGTCGCGCAGCAGCCGTGCGGGCACGTGCGGGACGACGCGGTATCCGTGCGCCGTGAGCCGCTCGGTGAGGGCGAGGGTCGGCTCCAGCCCCTTGACGGGCGACGCCGTGACCGTGAGCACGACGTCGCGCGGGACGACGGCGAGGACCTTCTCCTCGGTCGCCCTCGCCGGCAGCACCTCGTAGCGGACGCGGGCGAGCATCGCTCGCAGGGCTTCGGCGCCCACGCCCTACCCTGCCTGCTGCCGGGCGTCGCGGTGACGGTAGTACGCGGCCTTGGAGGGCGCCAGGGGCTCCTTGCCGAGGATGATGTCGGCGGCCTTCTCGGCGATCATCATCACCGGCGCGTAGATGTTGCCGTTGGTGACGTACGGCATGACCGACGCGTCCACCACGCGCAGCCCTTCCAGCCCGTGGACCCTCATGCTCAGCGGGTCGACGACGGACATCTCGTCGGTGCCCATCTTGCAGGTGCACGAGGGGTGCAGGGCGGTCTCCCCCTCCTTGGCCACCCAGGCGAGGATCTCCTCGTCGGTCTCGACGGAGGGTCCGGGCGAGATCTCGCCGCCGTTGAAGGCGGCGAGCGCGGGCTGGTTGAGGAGCTCGCGGGCCACGCGGATCGCCTCGACCCACTCGCGGCGGTCCTGCTCCGTGGACAGGTAGTTGAAGCGCAGGGCCGGGTGCTCGCGGGGGTCCTTGCTCTTGATCTTGACGGAGCCGATGGCGTCGGAGTACATGGGCCCGACGTGCACCTGGTAGCCGTGGCCGCCGGCCGGAGAGGAGCCGTCGTAGCGGACCGCGACCGGCAGGAAGTGGAACATCAGGTTGGGGTAGTCGACCTCCTCGTTGCTGCGGGCGAAGCCTCCCGCCTCGAAGTGGTTGGTCGCCGCGGGCCCCTTTCGCAGCAGCCACTGCAGCCCGATGAAGGGGGCGCGCCACTTCGCCATGTACGGCTGCATGGAGACGGGTTGCTCGCAGGCGTACTGGACGTACACCTCCAGGTGGTCCTGCATGTTCTCGCCGACGCCCGGCAGGTCGTGAACGACGTCGATGCCGAGGGCGGACAGTTCGGCGGCGTTGCCGACGCCGGATACCTGCAGCAGCTGCGGGGTGTTGACGGCGCCGCCGCACAGGATGACCTCACCGGCCCGGACCTGTTGCGGCGCACCTCGCCCGCGCTGGTACTCGACGCCGACGGCGCGCTTGCCTTCGAAGAGGACGCGGGTGACGAAGGCACGGGTCTTGACGGTGAGGCCGGGCCGCTTCCGCACGGGGTGGAGGTACGCCTTGGACGCGGACAGGCGCCGCCCGCGGTGGATGTTGCGGTCGAAGGGGGCGAACCCTTCCTGCCGGTAGCCGTTGACGTCGTCGGTGCGGGTGTGGCCGGCTTCCTGGACCGCCTTCAGGAAGGCGGTGAAGAGCGGGTTGGTGGCCGGGCCGCGTTCCAGGACGAGGGGACCGTCGTGGCCGCGGAACTCGTCGTCGGGATCGGCCGCGAGACAGTTCTCCATCCGCCGGAAGTACGGCAGGCAGTGGGCGTAGTCCCAGGTCTCCATGCCGGGGTCGGCGGCCCAGCGCTCGTAGTCCATGGGGTTGCCGCGCTGGAAGATCATGCCGTTGATGCTGCTGGAGCCGCCGAGCACCTTGCCGCGCGCGTGGTAGATGCGCCGGCCGCCCATGTGCGGCTCGGGCTCGGACTCGTACTTCCAGTCGTAGAAGCGGCTGCCGATGGGGTAGGTCAGGGCCGCGGGCATGTGGATGAACACGTCCCAGGGATGGTCGGACCGACCCGCCTCCAGGACGAGCACCCGCTTGTCGGGGTCGGCAGAAAGTCGGTTCGCCAGTGCGCTGCCGGCCGATCCACCGCCGACGATGACGAAGTCGTAGTGCAGAGGAGCCATGGTGGTACCTCGTCTCGCTCGCGTCGTCCATACGCGGGGCATGCTAATACGGGTATCGCTATGCGCACTAGGTTGCGAAGTACGCAACTTACGGGCCTTCAATTCGGCCGGGTTGCTTGCAGAAACGTTGTTTACAGCGCCTATAGTTCCGCTATGAGCAACTTCAGTCCGGATGCCGAAACGCACGGCGCACAGGCCGGCGGGGTGCAGTCCGTCGACCGGGCCATCAGCGTGCTCGAGATCCTGGCCAAGCGCGGCGAGGCGGGCGTCAGCGAGGTGGCCGCCGAAATCGATGTCCACAAGTCCACCGCGTTCCGACTGCTCGGCGCTCTGGAGACGCGCGGCCTGGTGGAGCAGTCGGGCGAGCGCGGCAAGTACCGGCTCGGCTTCGGCATCGTCCGGCTGGCGGGCGCGGTCACCGGACGCATAGACATCACCCAGCAAGGACGCCCGGTCTGCGAGCGCCTGGCCGAGGAGATCGGCGAGACCGTCAACATCGCCGTGCTGCAGGAGCACTACGCGATCAACCTCTACCAGGTGCGCGGTCATGCCGCCATCACCGCGCACAACTGGGTGGGCCAGCTGACCCCGCTCCACGCCACTTCCAGCGGCAAGATCATGCTGGCCCACCTGCCCCCCGAGGAGCGCGCCGCGCTGCTCGGGGAGTCAGGCATGAAGAAGCTGACCCCGCACACGATCACCGCGAAGACGAAACTCGAGAAGAACCTCTCCGAGGCCCGCGAGCGCGGCTACGCCTGGACCCTGGAGGAACTCGAGATCGGACTGCACGCGATGGCGGCACCGGTCCGCGACCGCGACGGCCGGGTCATCGCCGCGATCAGCGCCTCCGGACCCTCCTACCGGTTCACCGAGGAACGCATGCACGAACTCGCTCCGGTGCTGGTCAAGGGCGCGGAAGAAGTCAGCCATCGCATGGGATACCTCGGCTGAAGCATCCGTGCGCCTACGCGTGCAGCATCCGTGCGCCTACGCGTGCGCGCGGGCACCCGGCACCCGGCACCCGGCCAAACTACTGCGGCTGCCGGGTGCCGAGGCGCTCGTGCACCCAGTCGTGGAAGGCGCCGATGTGGTGCTCACTGGGCACGAGCACACCGCCCTTGGCGTACAGCCGGGAGCTCATGCCGGGCTGGGTGCGCTCGCAGGCCTCGAAGTCCTGGCGGTTGACGCGGTCGAAGAGCTCCACGGACCGGCTGACGTCCTTGCCGCTCGTCACCACGCCGGGCAGATAGAGCCAGTCGCACTCGACGATCGTGCGGTCGGCCGCCACCGGGTACATGCGATGGAAGATCACATGGTCGGGGACGAGGTTGATGAACACCTGGGGCTTGACGGTGATCGCGTAGTAGCGGCGGTCCTGCTCCTCGGACACTCCCGGGATGCGGTCGAGGCCCTCGGAGCCGTCGACGGTGAAGCCCTGGATCTCCTCGCCGAACTCCGCCCCGTGACCGACGTAGTACTGGGCCGCGTAGCCTTCGGCGAACTCCGGTAGCACCTCGGTGAGTTCGGGGTGGATCGTGGCGCAGTGATAGCACTCCATGAAGTTCTCGACGATGAGCTTCCAGTTCGCCTCGACGTCGTAGACGATCCGCTTGCCCACCGCGAGGTTGCCGATGTCGTAGCGGTCGATCGACTCCGCGTCGCCGAGGCGGGTGACCGCCGCGCCCATGACGTCCTCCTCGAAGGAGGGCGGGTTCTCCGCCAGGCAGACCCACACGTAGCCGAGCCATTCCCGGACGGCCACGCCCACCAGTCCGTACTCGGTACGCCCGACGTCGGGCATCTTGGTGAGGTTCGGCGCGGCGACCAGCTTGCCGTCGAGGCCGTAGGTCCAGGCGTGGTACGGGCACTGGAAGGCACGCTTGACCTCGCCGGTCTCCTCCGTGCAGAGCTTGGCGCCGCGATGCCGGCAGACGTTGAAGTAGGCGCGTACGGAGTTGTCACGGGCCCGGGTGACGAGGATGCTCTCGCGGCCCACGTCGACGGTGCGGAAGGCGCCGGGCTTGGACAGCTCGGAGGCGCGCGCCACGCAGAACCACATCGCTTCGAAGATGCGTTCCTGCTCCAGGGCGAAGATGCCCGGATCCGTGTAGGAGGAGCCGGGGAGGGTGGCGATCAGGCTGTCCGGCAGGCTTGTCGGGGTCACGCTGCACTCCTCGGGAATCGTCATGGAAGGATCGGTCACCCGCGGCGAAGGCCGATTTCGGGCAACCGTTGCGCATGAAGAAGCGCTACGTACCGTCTGCAACGCAGGAGGCGAACTCGCGTCCCGGTGTCACGACTCGGCGGCGGTGAGCCGCTTGCGCCAACGGGTGAACGGTCGTGGCTGGTTCAACCCGAGCACGGCGACCGGCGTGCCGGCCCGCCGGTAGACGGCCAGGAAGCTGCGTTCGTCCGTGGAGCCTTCCTCGACCGTCACGCTGTCGGCGCCGCCCGAGTCCCCGACGAACTGGATCTTCACTCCGTACTGGTCGGACCAGAAGTACGCAGGCCGGGGCACACCCGGTGGCGACGCGCCGTGTGCGAGCAGTGCGGCCACGGCGGCGTCGGGCCGTTCGCGCGCACCGGTCCAGTGCTCGACCCGGCGGCGACCGCCGGTACGCGGGTCGTACCAGTTGGCGCAGTCGCCGACGGCGACGACTCCGGCCAGGCTGGTGCGGCCGTCTGCGCCGCACTTCACTCCGTTGTCGAGTGCCACGCCGGACCCCTCCAGCCACTCGACGCAGGGCCGCGCGCCGACACCGACGACGACGATGTCGGCGGGGATGCTGCGGCCGTCGTCCAGCAAAACGGCGTCGACCCTCCCCCGGGCTCGGTCCGGGGGAACCCCCAACGCATTGCGCCCGCCCCCGCTCATCCCCTTGACCCCCACCCCGCACAGCAGCCGGACGCCGTGGTCGGCGTGGAGGGCGGAGACGACTGCGCCCATGCTCTCGCCGAGCGATCCGGCCAGCGGTGTCGGCGCGGCCTCCACGACCGTGACGTCGAGGCCGAGTCCGCAGGCGGTGGAGGCGACTTCGGCGCCGATGAATCCGCCGCCGATCACCACCAGCCGGCCGCCGCGGGCCAGGTCGTCGCGCAGGGAGCGGGCGTCCTCCAGGGTGCGCAGCACGTGCACGCCGGCGAGGCCTTCGGCACCCGGCAGCGTGCGCGGGGCCGCACCCGTGGCGATGACGACGCCGTCGGCGCGGATCTCCCGGCCGTCGGCGAGCCGGATCGCACGCTCGTTGCGGTCGAGCCCGGTGGCGCGGTTCGCGAGCACCCACTCCGCCCCCAGGTCCTCGTCCTCCCCCTCCAGGGCGAGATCCGCTTCTCCGAGGGCTCCGGCGAGGAACTCCTTGGACAACGGCGGTCTGTCGTACGGGCGGTGGGGTTCGTCGCCGATGACGACCAGCCGACCGTCGTACCCCCGTTTACGCAGTGCGCGGGCGGCCGACAGTCCGGCCAGGGAGGCGCCCACCACGGCGACGGTCCTCACGCGGGGCCTCCGGCCGGGCGGGAGGCGACGCAGGGCGGCAGGCCGTGGCCCCCGGGCGACAGCCGGACGTAGATCACGCCTTCCTCGACCACGACTTCGTGGGTCCGCACCGGCAGCTTGGCCGGCGGGGCGTCCACCGCTCCGGTCCTCAGGTCGAACTTCGAAGCGTGCAGCGGGCATTCCACCTCGCAGCCCTCCAGCCAGCCGTCGGCGAGCGAGGCGTCCTGGTGGGTGCAGGTGTCGTCGATGGCGAAGAGCTCGCCGTCATCGGTGTGGAACACGGAGACCGGCGGATGGATGTCGAGCCGGTGGGCCTCGCCTCGCGGCAGATCCGCGAGACGGCACGCGGGAATCATCATGACACCTCGGTGCGTATAGCGAAACGAATTGCGGTGAGCGCAACGCAAGTCTGCGGGCCCCGCCGAACCGCTGTCAAGGCGTCCAGAGGCCTGGTTGCGCGGGCTCCGGCGCAGGATTTCCGGGCAGGCCGGAGCGACCTCGAAGGCGCATGTGAGCAGGTAGGACAGGGCCCTCGCAGGGCGCGGCGACAGCCCCGCCGTCGGTGCCGGCCACACGGTCCGTCACCTGGCCGGGCCGTTGCCGCGCACGTCGGGGCGGGGCCGTCGCCGGGCGCTCAGAAACCCCGGTCGAGCCACTCCTGGAAGTGCGGCGCCTCGGCCCCGATGGTGGTGGTCTCTCCGTGGCCGGTGTGCACGGTGGTGTCCATGGGCAGCGCGAGGAGGCGTTTGCCGATCGATTCGATGATGGTGGGGAAGTCGCTGTACGACCGCCCCGTCGCTCCCGGCCCGCCGGCGAACAGGGTGTCGCCGCTGAAGAGTGCGGCGAGTGCCGGGGCGTACAGGCAGACGGCGCCGGGGGCGTGGCCGGGGGTGTGCAGCACGGTCAATTCGGTGCCCGCGACGGTGAGTCCCTGCCCGTCGGTCAGCTCGCCGTCGGGCGTCCGACCGGGATGGGTCTGCTTCCACAGCGGCAGATCCTCGGCGTGCAACAGGATCGGGGCGCCGGTGCGGTCGGCCAGTTCGGGCGCGGCGTCGATGTGGTCGTTGTGCGCGTGGGTGCACACGATCGCGCGCAGGGTGCGTCCGCCGAGGGCCCGCGCGATGGCGTCGGCATCATGGGCGGCGTCAATGACCAGCGCCTCGTCGTCGTCGCCCACGATCCACACGTTGTTCTCGACCTGCCACGTGCCGCCGTCCAGCGAGAACGTCCCCGACGTGACGAGACGCTCGATGCGGATGCCCGCCATCAGAAGACCACCACCGAGCGCAGGACATCACCTTGGCGCATGCGCTCGAAGGCTTTCTCCACCTCGTCCAGCGCGATGGTCTCGGTGACGAAGGCGTCCAGGTCGAGACGGCCCCGCAGGTAGAGGTCGACGAGCATCGGGAAGTCACGGGAGGGCAGGCAGTCCCCGTACCAGGACGATTTCAGCGCCCCGCCCCGGCCGAAGACGTCCAGCAGGGGCAGCTCCAGCTTCGCCTCCGGGGTCGGTACGCCGACCAGCACGACCGTCCCGGCGAGATCGCGCGAATAGAAGGCCTGTCGGTACGTCTCCGGACGACCCACCGCGTCGATGACCACGTCGGCGCCGAATCCGCCGCTCAGCTCGCGCACCGCCTCGACCGCGTCCGTCTCACCGGAATTGACCGTGTGGGTCGCGCCCAGCTTCTTCGCGGTGGCCAGCTTGCGGTCGTCGATGTCGACCGCGATGATCTTCGCCGCGCCCGCCAGGCTCGATCCGGCGATCGCCGCGCCTCCCACGCCGCCGCAGCCGATGACCGCCACGCTGTCACCGCGTCCGACGTTGCCGGTGTTGACGGCTGCACCGATGCCCGCCATCACACCGCATCCCAGCAGCCCGACGGCGGCCGCCGACGCCGCCCGGTCCACCTTGGTGCACTGCCCGGCCGCGACGAGCGTCTTCTCGGCGAAAGCGCCGATACCCAGTGCCGGCGAGAGCTCCGTGCCGTCGGTCAGGGTCATCTTCCGCTTCGCGTTGTGCGTGCTGAAGCAGTACCAGGGCCGCCCGCGCAGGCACGCGCGACACTGGCCGCACACGGCACGCCAGTTCAGGATCACGAAGTCACCCGGGGCCACGTCCGTGACCCCCTCGCCGACCGCCTCGACCACGCCCGCGGCCTCGTGCCCCAGCAGGAAGGGGAATTCGTCGCCGATGCCGCCCTCGCGGTAGTGCAGATCGGTGTGGCAGACGCCGCAGGCCTCGATCTTGACCAGGGCCTCCCCCGGGCCGGGATCGGGCACGACGATCGTTTCCAGGCTGACGGGGGCGCCCTTGCTCCGCGCGACGACAGCACGGACCTGCTGAGTCATGGCCACTCCTCGACTGACAGAGGTTTCGGACGTTGCCTATTACGGCACGTATCTCGCCTTCCGCAACACAGCATCGCGGAGGGCGAAGCAGCGGTCAAGGAACCCGGCTCGGGTCCGGGTCGCACGGGACTCCCGCTCGAAGGCCGGCGGCGCGTTCGGAACGGGCAGAGACGCGGACGAGGTCACATCGGACCCGAGGTCGGTGTCGGGCGCGAGCCGTCGCACGAGCGTGGGATCAACGGCTCCGCACGTGGTCACGTCCGACCGGGCGGACGCAGTTCGCGTTCGAGGGCGGACAGGGCGAACGCGTGCGCGGAGGCGTGCCGCCAGCGAGACCTTCCGAACATCACGTCTTCGGAGAGACCGCTCAGCATGGCCACCGCCCGGATGGTGAACTCGCGGAGGTCCACGTCGGCGAAGTGGCCCAGCTCGCGGCCCTCACGAAGGATGGCTTCCAGTCGCTCGTCCCAGCCGTCCAGCAATTCGGTGAGGACCTGTCGGCTCGCGTCGTCGTGGCGCTGGGCCAGTACCTGCGTCCACAGCGCGTAGCGTTCGTCGCCCTGGTGGCGGGGCAGGTAGAACCGGATGAAGAGGTCCAGCTTCTCCGCAGGGGACGCGGCCTGGTCCGCGGCCTGCCGGAACCTCTCCCAGAGGTCCGCTTGGCTCCATACGAGGACTTCGAGCAGGAGCCGGTCCTTCTTGCCGAAGTGGTAGAGGATGTGCCCGGTGCTCATGCCGGCCCGCGCGGCGATGTCCGACATCCGCAGGGCCGCCGTGCCCTTCTCCGCGATGAGGCTGATGGCCGCCCGCATCGCCCGTCCCCGCGCCTCGTCCCCGCTGGGCTGGCGCTTCCTGTCGATCGGGGCCTGCACCGCGGGTAGCCCGGACCCGGTCTCTGACGTGGACATGAGCTCACTTTCGGTTCCGGAGATGCAGGTCACAAGTCTAGGTTCCGAAAATCTAGATCCCTAGTCTAGACTGAAAATCTAGTCAGGGCGATGGGAGTGAGGGCTGCCTGTGCGCCTCCGCCCCCACGGCCGGCGCGGCCCGCCTGTACGACCCACCCCACCCAGGAGACACCCTCATGACGCGCGGATTCGATGTCGTGGAGACCTGTATCGCCGACCTGCGCACAGCGCTGGAGAAGGGCGAGACGACCGCGGTCGGCCTGCTCGACTCCTACCTGGCGCGGATCGAGGCGTACGACCGGCCCGGCACGGCCACCGCTCTGAACGCCATGGTCGTGATGAACCCGGACGCCCGTGCCGAAGCGGAGGCCTCCGACGCCCGCCGCGCGCGGGGCGAGACGCTCGGCCCGCTGGACGGCATCCCGTACACCGCGAAGGACAGCTACCTCGCGAAGGGACTGACCGCCGCGTCCGGCTCCCCCGCCTTCGAGCACCTCGTGGCCCAACGCGACGCCTTCGCCATCGAGCGGCTGCGCGCGGGCGGGGCCGTCCTCATCGGCCTGACCAACATGCCGCCGATGGCGAACGGCGGCATGCAGCGCGGTGTGTACGGTCGCGCCGAGAGCCCCTACAGCGCCGACTGGCTCACCAGCGCCTACGGCTCCGGCTCCTCCAACGGCTCGGGCACCGCGACCGCGGCGTCGTTCGGCGCGTTCGGCCTCGGCGAGGAGACCTGGTCCTCGGGCCGCGCCCCCGCCTCGAACAACGCGCTGTGCGCCTACACCCCCAGCCGCGGCGTGATCTCGGTCCGCGGCAACTGGCCCCTCGTACCGACCATGGACGTCGTCGTCCCGCACACCCGCACCATGGCCGACCTGCTGGAACTGCTCGACGTCATCGTCGCCGACGACCCGAACACGCGCGGGGACCTGTGGCGCGCACAGCCGTGGGTGGCGCTGCCCTCCCCCTCGCAGGTACGCCCCGCCTCGTACCCGGCGCTCGCACCCGCCGACCCTTCGTCCGCGTCCGAGGCGCTGGCAGGCAAGCGCGTCGGCGTGCCCCGGATGTACGTCAACGCCGACCCCGCCGCCGGAACGAACCCCGACGGAGGCATCGGCGGCCAGACCGGCCGACCCATCGACACCCGCCCCTCGGTGATCACCCTCTGGGACGCCGCCCGCCGCGACCTGGAGGCAGCCGGCGCCGAGGTCGTCGAGGTCGACTTCCCCGTGGTGACCAACTACGAGTCCGACCGGCCCGGCGCACCCTCGCTGCTCACCCGTGGACTGGTCAGCCGCGCATACCTCACCTTCGAGATCGAAGACCTGTCCGCCTGGGCCTGGGACGACTTCCTGCGCGCCAACGGCGACCCGGCGCTCTCCACCCTGGCCGATGTCGACGGCACCCGCATCTGGCCGAAGCAGGACGGCGAACTGCCGGACCGCTACGAGGGCTTCGACGACACGATCGGCGACTACCCGCGCTTCGTGCGCGAGCGCCCGTACGCCTCCCTCGCCGACATGCCGCACCTCGAGCAGGGGCTGCGCGGGCTCGAGGAGACGCGCCGCGTCGACCTGGAACTGTGGATGGACGGGCTGGGCCTGGACGCGGTGGTCTTCCCCGCCGTCGCCGACGTCGGCCCTGCCGACATGGACGTGTGCGAGGCGTCCGCCGACCTCGGCTGGCGCAACGGCGTCTGGGTCGCGAACGGCAACCTGGTCCCCCGCCACCTCGGCATTCCGACCGTGACCGTGCCGATGGGCACCATGGCGGACACCGGCATGCCCGTCGGGCTGACCTTCGCGGGCCGCGCCTACGACGACAACGCCCTGCTGGCCCTCGCCGCGGCCTTCGAAAGCACGGGTAGCCGACGCACGGAACCTCAGCGCACGCCGCGCCTGTCGGCGGAGTGAGCTGACGCCTTCGGGCGGATCGCAACAGTCGGCAGCGGAAGCCCGCAGCGGCGGCACCCGCTGCGGAGGCACCGCTGCCGACCTGCTCCGGATGTCCGTGTCGCCACGGCCTGCACCGCTCGGCCCTCCGCGTGTCGCAGCCTTGAGGCGTCGCCCGGCGATCAGCACGCAGCCCGGACACGGGGGCAGCAGGCCGCGCGCACGCCGGAAGGTGAAACGACCGGCCGGCGGGCCCGACCCGACCACCCGTCGGACAACTCCTCGGCCACAGAGGGGCGTTAGTATCCGAGATCCGTCGGAGGCGTGGGTGAGGGGAACCTATGAGCGTGGGGGCGTCCGAGGTCCCGTGGTCGTGGCGGGTCGGGGATGTCGTCGCCGGACTCTACGAGGTGACCGCCGTGCACGGCCACGGTGGGATGGGCGTGGTGTACAAGGTCCGGCACCGGGTCTGGGATGTCGACCTGGCGGTCAAGAGCCCGCGGCCGGAGCGGTTCCGGGGCGCCGCCGACCGGGAGCGGTTCGTCACCGAGGCCGAGGCATGGGTCTCTCTGGGGCTGCACCCACATGTGTGTGCCTGCCACTACGTCCGGACGCTCGGGGATGTTCCGCGGATCTTCGCCGAGTACGTCGAGGGCGGCAGCCTGCGCGAATGGATCGACGACCGCCGGCTGTACGAGGGCGGGCGGCAGGAGGCCCAGGCACGGATTCTGGACACGGCGATCCAGGTCGCGTGGGGACTGGCCCACGCGCACGACCGGGGACTCGTACATCAGGACGTCAAGCCGGCCAACGTGCTCCTGGATGCTGCCGGCACGGCCAAGGTCACCGATTTCGGACTCGCCCGGGCCCGTTCCGTCACTGCCGTGCCGGACGGCTCACCGGGCGTCAGCGTGCTGGTGTCCGGCGGCGGCCTCACGCCCGCGTACGCCTCCCCGGAACAGGCCGCAGGACGCGCCTTGGGGCGACGGACCGACATCTACAGCTTCGCGGTGTCGGTACTGGAGATGTTCACCGGCGGGGTGACCTGGGTGATCGGAGCAGTGGCGGGCGAGGCACTCGACCTCTACCGCGCCGAAGGGCCGTCCGACCAGGGCTTGCCGCCCATGCCGCCGTACCTGCACACCCTGCTGGCGCGGTGCCTGGACGAACGGCCCGAGAACAGACCCGCCTCGATGGACGAGGTCGCCGAGCAACTGGCCTACATCTACCGGCGGGTGACGGGCGAGACGTACCCGCGCCCGGCCCCGGCGGCAGCCGATCTGCGCGCCGACGAACTGAGCAACCGGGCCCTGTCCCTACTGGACCTCGATCGCGAGGCCGATGCCGACGCCGCGTTCGCGGCGGCCCTGGCGGCCGACCCGCGGCACCTGGAAACCATCTACAACGCCGGGGTGCGGCGATGGCGGCGCGGCGCGACCTCCGACCAGGACCTCATCGCCGAGATCGAGACGATCCGTACCGACACCGGCGACACCCGGCAGGCCCGGCACCTGCTCGCCCAGGTGCACATGGAACGCGGCGACCTCACCTCGGCCCGCGAACTCCTGGGCGGGTCCGCGCGTGAACAGCCCGAGGTGCGGGCGACGCTGCGCGCCCTCGACTCCGGTGAGATCACCGACGCCCGTTGTGTCGGCACGCGTGAGATGCCCTGGCACCGGAACGCGCCGCCGCGCACCAAGCTGCCGATCCGCCTCAGCCCCGACGCGACGCGGGCGCTGACCGGAGAGGCGGACGGCACGGTGCGGCTGTGGGAACTGAGCAGCGGGCGGTGCCTCTTGGAGCTGACCGGGCACAGCGGGCCCGTGCGGTCGGTCGACCTCGGCGGGACGTACGCGATCTCCGCCGGTCAGGACGACACCGTCCGGCTGTGGGACCTGACCGACGGCCGGTGCCTGCGCGTCGTTCGTGCCAAGGCCGGAGCGGCCTGCTTGGGCCTGGGCGGGCAGGTCGCGATCCACTCGGACTGGTACGGCCGATCCCACGTGTGGGACATCCGGGAGGACCGGATCCGGGGGACGCTCGCGAGCTCCGGCGGGCTGCGCTCGCCGCACGTGAGCCCCGACGGCCGCTGGGCGCTGATCGGCGACACCGGGTCCCGGCCCACCGTCACGGTGTGGGACTTGGAGGATTGCCGTCCCCGGCACGAGTTGACCGGCCACGGTCCGGGTCTGGCGTACCCCATCGGTTTCGGTCCCGACGGGCGCCTCGCGATCACCGGGACGTTCGACGGCCCGATTCGCCTGTGGGATCTCGATGACGGCCGATGCGTTCGCACCCTGGAAGGCGCCCGCGCCGGTGACACCGCGTCCCTCAGCGCCGACAGCCGGTTCCTGTTGTCCGGCCACGGGGCGTACCTGCGTTTCTGGGACTGGGAATCCGACCGCTGCGTGCGGACCTTCACGGCTCACAAGGGCGGGGTGCGGGCCGTTCGTATCAGCCCCGACGGCCGTTCCGCGCTGTCCATCGGCGCCGACAACGTGGTGCGCTGGTGGGACCTGCCGCACGGCTACCATGCCGCGCCGGTCCTCTGCCGCCCTCGCCCGCAATCCGAGCTGATCCGTCTCGGAGCACGGGTGGACACCATGGTCGCCGAGGCGGAACGGGCCATGGGGGCCGATCGACTGCCGGCGGCGCTCGACCTGCTCAGTCAGGCGCGCGACACCCCGGGCCACGAACGGGCACCGGCTGTCCTGTCCGCCTGGCGGGCCCTGGGCAGCCGTTCGGTACGGACGGGGCTGCGGGCGGCCTGGCCGTTGAGGGGGCTCACCGGCCACACCCGGGCCGTCAACGCCATCGACATCACCGGTGACGGCCGGATCGCGGTCTCCGGCGGCGGCGACGGAACGATCCGGCTGTGGGACGTCGAGGGCGGCACGTGCACGAGCGTGCTCAAGGGGCATACGAGCCAGGTGCATTCGGTGAGCCTGAGTCCGGACGGGCAGCGGCTGCTGTCCGGCGACTGGAGCGGGGTCGTGCGCCTGTGGCGGCTCGACACCGGTGAACGTCTCCGCGACTTCCCCGGAACCCACGCGCTGCCGGACCTCTTGGAACCGGAGCCCGCCACCAGCGGGTGCGTACGGGGGGAACCTCTCATGGGCGCCGCGCACGTGGGGTTCGGTGCCGACGGGCGGCTGGCGGTGGTCGGAGGCGCCGATGGCGGTGTACGGCTGTGGGATCTGGAAACCGGCCGCCACGTGACGACCCTCAGGGGCGGGGTCGGCTCACGCGGCGGCGAGGACGTCCGCGTCACCGCCATGTGGGTCGGGTCCGACGGGCACCTCGCCGCGTCGGCCGACCGGGGCGTGGTCCGCCTGTGGGACCTGGCCGGCGGACGATGTCTGCACGCCCTGCGTGCGCCGGAAGCAGCCGGGTCGGTGGTCCGGGAGAGCGTATCGGCGCTGTGCCTCAGCGCCGACGGACGATTCGCGCTCACCAGCGGGCAGGCGAGTTGGCCGCTCCGGCTGTGGAACACCGCGACCGGGGAATGCGTACGAGAACTCGAAGCACTCGGAGGCTGGGCGACACAGGCCCGGTTCACCGCCGACGGCCGCTTCGCGGTCGCCACCCACACGAACCGGATCGGCGTCTGGGACGTCGAGAGCGGCAAGTGCCTGCGTTCCCTCGAGTTCTCCGGAAAGGCCCGCCCGACATCCCTCGCCCTGTCCCGCGACGGCCGCTTCGTACTCGCCGGTGACAGCGCGGGGACCATACGGCGATGGGAACTGGACTGGGAACTCGCCGCCCGCGAACCAGCCGGCTGGGACGACGGCGCGACCGCCTACCTGGAAACCTTCCTCCGCCGCCACGGAGGACAATGGACGGCCGGCGACGAGGACGACCTGCTCCGGCTCCTCCAGCACGCCGGATACGGCTGGCTGCGCCCGGACGGCATCCGCAGCCGACTCGGCCGCATGACCCGCTGAAGGGTGCCGCACGAGGTCCGAGGTCTGGGAAGCAGCACGGAAGGCCGTGCCCGCCGCCGAGGCCGCCGCCGGCGACGACGGGAGCGCGCCCGACCGGAGCCCGCCACCAAGCCGGACAGGCGGGGCTGACTCGGGTCCGCGTCGTGTCGAACCCGCCCGCCGAGCAGTTCTACCGGCGCATGGGGGCCGAACCAGTGGGCACGGTCCCGGCATCCCCGCCGAGAGTGACGTGGGTGCGTCCGGAACTGCGGTTCACCGTCCGCCGTTCCACGGACGGTACGACCCTTCACTGACGGCGGCAACGAAAGCCGCGACGCCGCCGCCACTGAGCCGGGGAGGCCGTCGAGCGGGCCGCGCCCGACCAGGGCGTGGCCGTACGGCGGGGCCGGACTCCTCGCCGGTAGCGGCCGCTCGACGGCGGCCAGGAGACGGACACCATGCAGGCGCTGGAGCTCGGCTCCGGTTACGCCGGGCGCGCCCCGGTGTCGGTGCCGGTGCCGGTGTCGTACCGGGGGCGCCGCAGCGCGGAGTGGACGAGCCAACCGGCGGCGGCGCCGACCGCGTACCAGGCCAGGTCGGGCGCGTTGAAGGTGGAGCCGAGTACGAGACGGGCGAGGGTGCTGCGCCGGGAGAGCTCCGCGGGCACCGGAGTGAGCTGGAGGAACTCGACCGCCCAGCCGGCGGCGAGAGCGATCGCGGCGGCCCGCGCGGGCGACAGCCGCGGGGCGGCCGCGACGACGAGCGTCAGGAGCAGGACGGTGTACAGCGCGTCGCCGCCGTACTTGGCCACGTCGCCCGCCGTCATCGCCCTGATCGCCAGCCCCGCGCCGATGGTCAGCGCGGCGGCCATCACCGCCGCCGCGCGGGTACGGGCCGGCCGGCCGGGGGCGGGGTCCGGCGTTGCGGGGACCGGGGTCTCACGGTCGGGGTTCGTGGGTGCGGAGGCCATCTGATCATGGTGCCGGATGTCGGGCCGGCCCGTCCGGGGCCCGGCAAGAACCGAGGGAGACGGCCCGGCCGAGGCCGTGCCCCTCAACCACGCTCCCGGTGACACAGGGGACGGGGGTCAGGGCCGCCCTTCGGCAACAGCGCCGACCCTGGTCGGGGGCGCGGACGACTGCCCCGGAACGGGCTCGGGGAAGAGCCCGCACGGGGCACGCCGCGATACTGACGGCCATGACGAACACCCCCGCCACACCCGCCCCGTTCTCCCGGATCAAGATCCGGACCGGGGCGCTGGTCTTCTGCGGCGACGATGTCGCCCTCATCCGCCGCGACCGCGCCGGTTCCACCCACTACACCCCGCCCGGCGGCAACGTCGAAGACGGCGAAGACCTCATCGCCGCCCTCGCCCGCGAACTCGCCGAAGAACTCGGCCTCGACACGGCGGCGGCCGAGGGCGGGGACCTGATGTGGATGGTCGACCAGCGCGTCACCCGCCCCGGACCCACACCGCCGCCGCGCAAGCTCCATCTGATCTACCGCTTCCACATCACACCCGACATCCGCGCCACCCTCGCCGAGCAGGAACGGGACGAGCTCCCCGACGGCAGCCACGAGGTCGGCTTCATCGAATGGATCGACTACCGCAAGACCGCCGAACTGCCGATCTTCCCGCCCATCGGCTCCGCCCTCGCCGCCCTCACCGACCCCCATGCCACCGTCACCGACGCCGCCTTGGACGCCGTCACCGATGCGAACTACACCTGGGTCTGATCAACGGACCGGGGACCTGGTCGCGCTGGGGCGGACCCGTACCTCACGCGGGCGCGGTGCGAGTGCTGCGCAGCCAGGGCCACTGCGCCGGGCATGTGATCGTGCACCTGAGCGACTGTGGCGTCCTCCACCTGTCCGATGAGGGCAACGGGGCCTGCGGTGCGATGGCCGACGCCGGCCGGCTCAAGCTCCAGAGCCTGCTCGGCGACGCCGTCTCCCTTCGCTTCCGGGAGGGCAACACCGCTGTCCTGACCGACGGGCACACCTTCGCCGTGCGTCATCCCAGGCGAGGCGGTGTCCTACCTGGATGCGCTGCAATCCCGTCGGCTTCGGCGCCCTCCGGCCCTGTTCGACGCGGGCTGACGACAGCCCGGTGCCCGGGGAGTGGACTATGCTCTCGGCTCGAACCGCTTTCCGACATGAGAAGAAGTACCGGTGGACGCCAGGATCACCCGGATCCAAGCCAAACTCGCCGCACTGCCGACCACGGAGAAGGCCGTACTCGGCCCCGTGCTCACCGAGACGCAGATCTCGGACTTCGAGGACGCCCACGGCGTTCGACTGCCCGAGGAGTTCCGCCAGTTCCTCACCCGAATCGGCCACGGCGGCTACGGTCCCACCTACGGGTTGCTGCCCATGGAGCGATGGGTGGGGCGGGGTGACAGGGGGCATCTCGCGGAGTCGTTCCCCATCGCTCCCGATGACGCCGTACCCACGGGTCCCGATGACCGGGGCCACCTCGCAGGCTCCTTCCCCGGCACCATCACCGTTGTCTACCGGGGCTGCAGCGACTTCACGCTGCTCGTCGTCACAGGACCCGGACGCGGGCGCTTGGTGGAGGTCAACGCCGAGGGATTCTTCGCTCCCCTGTTCCACGCCGATTCCGACTTCCTGTCCTGGTACGAGCGTTGGCTCGACTGCGTCCTGACAGGACACCGGGACCTCAACTGGTTCGCCCACCAGATGGCCGGCAGCGAGGACCAGCTCGTGGCGACGCTCCTGGACGACGAACTCCCGGCAAGGCGGCGAGCCGCCGCCTACACGTTCATCACCTACCCGGACCCGAGCGCCGCCTTGCCCGAAACGCTCCTTCGGGCGCTCGCCGCGGAGACTCACCCGGCCGTGAGAGAAACGATCCTTCGCGCCCTCGCCGCCCAGGGAGAACACGGCCGAGATCTGCTGATCACGGCGCTCTCGGATCCGGTCGCCGATGTCCGATCCCTCGCTGCCGTGCTCATGGCGGCGAGCACACCGCAGATACGCCCGCTACCCACCCGGCGACGAGAAGCCCTTGAGCGGCGCCTCGCCCACGAGACGGACGACTCGGTACGCGAAACCATTCAGAGAATGCTGAAGCACTCGACCTGACGTGGCACCTCCGAGCTCTCCGTCGGCGCCACCCGGCCGCGGCGGTCGGTCGCCGTGTGGCGTGCGAAGGCCTGCCGGGGTACCGGGTTGGGGGCCGGGACCCCGGCAGGCCGGTCAGGGCCTCAGTTGATGGTCCACTGCTGGAGTGCGGTGCCGGTGTCGGGCTGCTGGGTGACGAGTGCGCCATTCGTGGAGGAGGCGGTGGTCAGGAGAAGTCCGCTCGCGGCGGAGGCGACCGTGTGGGTGCCGTTGGCCTGCCGCGTGATGTTCCAACGCTGGTTGGCGCCGGCAGTGCAGGTCCACTGGATGATCTTCGCGCCGGCGCTGGTGGACCCGCCTTCGACGTCGGCGCACAGGCCGGACTCGCTGTTCTTGAGCTGGTACGAGCCGTCGGTCTGCTGGGTGAAGGCCCACCTCTGGTTGGCGCCGCTGTTGGGGGACCAGGTGATGAGCTGGGTGCCGGGGGTGGTGCTGTGGCCGGGGTTGTCGAGTGCCTTGCCCCCGGCGGTGAGGGAGTGGACTCCGCCCAGGGCGGCGGTGACCGCCCAGGTGAACGTTGCCGAGCCGACGGCGGTGCCGGAGGCCGCGGTGACCGTCACGGTCGAGGTGCCGGCGGTGGTGGGGGTACCGGTGATCAGGCCGCCGGAGCTGATGCCCAATCCGGCGGGCAGGCCGGTCGCCTTGAAGGTCAGGGGCTTGCCGAGGGAATCGGTTGCCTGAAGCCGGAGGGAGACGGCCTTGTTCGTGGTCCCGGCCTGGTTGCCCGGATTGGTGACCGTCACCGTTTCGGGTGCCTGGGAGACCGGGGTCAGTGTCAGGGTCTGCTCGGCCGCCGTGCGGGTGCCGCCGACCGCGTTGCCGGTGGTGTTGGTCCAGCTGCGGGTGGGCGTGGTCTCGGCGAGGCGGGAGGAGTCCGCGGAGAGGCCGATGACGAGGCCGCTGTACCGATTGACGATCTTGTACGAGCCGGTGGTGGTGCCGTCGGCGGGCGAGGTGCCCTTGATGACGAACCACTGCTGACCGACGGTGGGCCCGCCGGTGCCGGCCGCGGTGACGGTGGGCTTGGTGCCCCAGGCGCGGGTTCCCGTGGAGGTGGCGTCCACTCCGAGGAGCTGACCGGTGCCCGAGTTGGCGATGCGGTACGAGCCGTCGCCGTTCGAGGCGAAGGTCCACGCTTCGAGGCCGGACCCGGTGGCTGCGGCGTTCGAGGTGGTGGCCGGGCTGCCGGGAACCTGGGCCAGGACCCGGCCGCCGGCGCTGCCGATGCGGTAGGCCTTGGAGGTGTCGACCGGTGCCGCGGGCTCGGTCGTGTCGATCGCGAGGTTGACGTACTCGCTGCTCGCTCCGCCGGAGCAGCCGAAGGAGCAGTACGATCGGAAGTCCTTGCCGACGATCGTGGAGCCGGTCTTGTTGCCGGCGTCGAGGAACCAGCGGTACCAGGAGGCGTTCTTGTAGCTGCCCGTGTCGCCGAGACGGAACCACTTCTGGGTGGTCAGGTCGGCGGTGGCGTAGATCTCCTGGGAGGCGTTGCCGCTCTGGTCGACCGCTTGGGGCTGGCCGATGTACAGGCCGAGGTGGGCGTTGTAGGTGATGTCCATGACGAACAGCGGGGACGTGGGGGGCATCAGGCCGGCGGCGACCTGCTGGCTCACGGAGCCGGTGTTGGCCGGGTCGTACTCCTTCGACGGCGGGGTGTACCCGGTCGTGCTGCCGGAGCCGACGGGGACCATGTTGCTCTCGCGGCCGCCGACGCCCGGCTCGGACCAGGCACCGTCGTACCACTTCTGCCAGGAGCCGGGAGCCATCTTCGCCGAGATCGGAGCGCGGGCGACGTGCCCGTAGAACGCGGCCCAGCCGCCGCCCTTGTTCACGATCCGGGAGCCGTAGAAGGCGTAGAAGTAGCCGGACCCGGTGTCGACGAACAGCCGCTGGTCACCCGTGCCGTAGTGGAAGGTCTGCTGCGGGAAGGCGGCGTTGTCGCCGCGCTCGGTGCTGTAGTGCGAGGTGATGACGTGGTCCTTGATGGTCCACGTGCGGCCCTGGTCCTTGGAGACGGCGTAGTCGATGCCGTCGTAGTGCAGGCCGTCGGCGAACGGCTGCGGGGTGAACTCGTTGTGCACGAGTCCGAACCAGTCGCCGGTGTCCGGGTCGACCCAGACGCCGGCGAGGTCGCAGTAGTTCCGGTGCGCGTAGCCCGACCCCGCGGGGGCGGGTGTCGATTCGAGCCCGGTCGGGCTGTTGTTGCAGCGCCAAGTGGTGTCGTTGTTGCGGTCGTTGGAGTTGGCCGGGTTGACCGCGTCGCTGATGGCGCCGGACCGGGTGGCGGTGTCGAGGTTCGTCCCGGTGAAGAACGTCCACTTGCGGGGGTCGTTGGCGCCGTAGAGCGCGTGGGCCTGCTGGAAGTAGAACGTGCCGTCCTTGTCGACGTAGGTGCCGGCGGGGGTGTCGTCAGGGTGCGTCCAGGAGCCCTTGGCGCCGACGGTGACGGTGTAGGCGGGGGCGGTGGCGGAGGTTGGGGCGGTCGACGCCGCGGATGCCGTGGGCATCAGCAGCGTGCTGCCGCCGGAGGCGACCAGCGCGGCGGCGGCGAGTGCGCCGGCCAGTCTGCTTCGAGGAGTGGTCACGGGTACTCCCTGATCCGAGGAGCCGAGTGGGGCGGCTCCTTCGATGGTCCGTCGTCCTTCGGGACGGCGGTTGTGCTCGGGACCGCGGTGACACGGCCCGAGTGCGGTGCTCCCGCGCCGGGCAGGACGACCCGGGGCGCGGGGCAGTGTGAGGGGGGCGGTCCTCAGCCGCCCGCCAGGACGTTCAGGAGGCGCGCGACTTCCGCCGCGACCTCCTCACGGGCGGGGCCGAGGTAGGTGCGGGTGTCGCTGACCGCGGGCTGACGGTGGAGTTCGCGCCGGACGGTCGCGGAGAAGATGCCGTTGAGGTGGGTGGAGATGTTGACCTTCGTCATCCCCGCCGCCACGGCCTTGGCGAGGTCGCCGTCCGAGACGCCCGACGAACCGTGGAGCACCAGCGGCACGCGGGTGGCGCTGCGCAGGCGCGCGATCAGTCCGAAGTCCAGCACGGCGTCGCGGGTGGCCATCGCGTGGGAGCTGCCGACCGCCACGGCCAGGCAGTCCACCGCGGTCGCCTCGGCGAACTCCCGTGCCTCCCGCGGGTCGGTGCGGACGCCCGGAGCGTGCGCGCCGTCCTTGCCGCCCACCTCGCCGAGTTCCGCCTCGACGAGCACGTCGGCCCGGTGCCCGTATTCGGTGACCGCCCGGGTGGCCGCGACGTTCTGCCCGTACGGCAGCTTGGAGGCGTCGAACATCACGGACGTGAAACCGAGCCGGACGGCTTCGTGCACCAGGTCCTCGGACTCGGCGTGGTCGAGATGGACGGCCACCGGCACCGTCGCCTGCTCGGCCAGGGCGAGTGCGGCGCGGCCGATCGGTGCGAGGGAGCCGTGGTAGCGGACGGTGTTCTCGCTGATCTGGAGGATCACGGGGAGGTTCGCCCGGTGCGCGCCGTCCACGATGGCTTCGGCGTGTTCGAGCTGGACGACGTTGAACGCTCCGACACCGCGGTTGCGGGCGTACGCGGGACCGATGATGTCGTCAGTGGCCGTCAAGGGCATGGGGCGTCTCCACACTCGCGGTCGTACGGAACTGGTCGTAGAGGTCGCGGCGGAAATCGCCCGCGAGGGGTGCCGGGACGGCGGCTGCGGACAGCGCCACGGCGTCCCGCAGGAGCTCGGGCCAGGGCAGGCCGGCCGCGAGACCGGCGGCGGGCGCGGCGCGTTTCCCGGACGCGGTGGGAGGTGTGGGGGGTCAGTTCGTCGACGAAGTGGGTGACGTCCAGGGCGGCGTTGAGGGTGACCGTGAGGATCACAGGACTCCCCCCACCCGGTCGGCCGACCTGGCGGCTGCCGGGTCGGCGTCGGCGGCCGCCCAACCGAGCAGGCCCGCTCCGATGCAGCCGGCCCGCGCCCCGAGAGCCGCCCGTACCAGTTCCGGTCGCCGGTTACAGCTCAGACGGCGGTCGAGCGCGGCGCGCAGCGGGTCGAGCAGGAGGCCACCGGCGCGGGACAGGCCCCCTCCGACCACGATCACTTCCGGAGCGAGGACCGCGGCACACGCGGCGAACGCGTCCGCCAGCGCTTCGACCGCGCGCTCCCACACGTCGCACGCCACCGGGTCGGCACGGGCCACGAGCGCCGCGACCTCCGCGGCCCCCTCGACCTCGTGCCCCGACCGGGCGCTGTAGGCGGCCGCGATCGCACGGGCCGAGGCCACTGCCTCCAGACAGCCCCTCCTGCCGCACGCGCACTGCTCGGTCCCGGCGGCGACCGTCAGGTGTCCGAGTTCTCCGGCGTATCCGCCGGCACGGAACGGACGGCCTTCGACCAGGAGGGCGGCGGAGATACCCGTACCGATGGCCACGAACAGGGCGTCGTCGAAGCCACGGGCCGCGCCGAGCCTGCTCTCCGCCATGCCGCCGGCGCGGACGTCGTGGCCGATCCGGACCGGGAGTCCCGTCGCGTCCGTGAGCAACGCGGCCAGGGGCAGGTCGCGCCAGCCGAGATTGACCGAGTGCACGGCGCGCTGTGCGGGCTCGTCGACGATGCCCGGGACCACTACGCCGGCCGCGACGGGTTCCACGCCGAAGCGGACCGCCTCGGACGCCAGGTCGTGGAGGAGTCGAGTGATCGCGTCCACCGTGGCCTCGGGGCCCCGGTGTCGCGGGGTCGCGCCGCGCCGGGTCGTCAGCGGCCGCATGGTGCGGTCGAGGAGCCCGCCCTTCATCGACGTGCCACCGACGTCCAGAGCGATCACGCAGGTGCGGGTGCCGGCACGGTCAGGCATGCTCGCCGGCCAGCACCACGGAGCGGCTCAGGGCTCGGGGCCTGTCCGGGTCGAGGCCCCGCGCGCCGGCCGCGTGGACGGCCAGGCGCTGGGCCCGTACGAGGTCGGCCAATGGGTCCAGATCTCCCACCGCGCCGCCGGATTCGGCGAGGTAGGCGACACCGGTACGGGCGACCTCTGCGGCGAGGCCGTACGGTGCGGGGCCGAAGACCCAGGTGCCCCGACCGGGGCCGGCGATGCTGATGGGGCCGTGGCGGTACTCCATCGACGGGTAGGCCTCCGTCCAGGCGCCGGCAGCCTCCCGCATCTTCAGGCCCGCCTCCAGCGCGAGGCCGTAGGCCCAGCCGTCGCCCAGGAAGGTGATCTGCTCCGCCGCGCACATCTCCTCGGGCAGCGGTGCGGCAACGGCCCGCTCGGCGTCCGCGGCGGCCTGCGCGATCGTGCGCACGGCCCGGGGCAGCGGGCCCTGGCTCTCCGAGTGGGCCCGCAGAAGGGCGAGGGCCGTCGTGGCGAACCTGGTCTGCACGACCGACTGCTCGTCGGCGTAGGCGAGTTCGACGACGCCGTCGGCGACATCGGACACCGGGGTGCCCGCGTCGGCGGTGACGGCGGTGACCGGCGCCTGCCCCCGCAGCTTGGCCAGGAGGTCCAGGACCTCGGTGGTGGTGCCCGAGCGGGTCAGTGCCACGATGCGGTCGTAGCGGCGGCCCACGGGGAACAGGGAGGCGGCGAAGGCGTCCGTCTCGCCTTGACCGGCCTGCTCGCGCAGTTCGGCGTAGGCCAGGGCCATGAACCAGGACGTTCCGCAGCCGATGACGGCCACGCGCTCACCGGGCTGGGGCAGGACGTCCCGGTGGGCGGTGACCGAGGCGGCCGCCCTGCGCCAGCAGTCCGGTTGGGAGGCGATCTCGCGAGAGGTGTGGGAGGTGTGGGAGGTGTGCGCGGAGTCCGGGGAAGTGGACATCGGGCTGGATTCCTTCGGGGTGTTGCGCGGTCGCCGAATCGACCGCGCGAGGTGGCATGTGGAGGGGCGTCGGCGGATCAGTCGAAGGTCTCGACGTACTCCTCGCAGGGCCCGAGACCGGGCGCGTCCACGAGGTCGACGCGGTGGCCGAAGCGGTCGAGTTCGAGGATCGTCAGGATGTTGTCCCCCGCGCGCAGCAGCGGACGGGGAAGGTACAGGGTCCCCTGCGGGCCCACCTCCCAGTAGCGGCCGAGCAGGGTGTCGTTGACCCAGACGAAGCCCTTGCCGAAGCCGGGCAGGCTCAGGAAGGTGTCGGCGGGCTCCTCGACGTGCAGACGTGCGGTGGCGATGCCGCGGCCGTCGGCGGTCTCGGTGGCCGCACCGGCGCGGTCGAGGTCCTCGGCGGTCCATTCGTCCAGCGGCAGGGGGTACATGGACCATCCGTGGACGAGCCGCCGCTCCACGCGGACCCCGCCCAGGATGCCCTTGCCCTGTCCGAGGAGCGGGCCGTAGTTGATGCGTCCCTGGTTCTCCACCAGCAGGTCGAGTCGGATCTCCGCGCCCTTGCCGGTGACGTCGAAGGACGCCGTCGGCCGGTCCAGGACGGTGACGAGGGTGCCGTCGACGAACACCTGTGCGCGATCGTGCAGACCGGTGACCGTCACCTCGTGGGTGCCGGGCGGGATGACCGGGTGTGCGGTGTAGAGCACGAGGCCGGAGGCTTGTCCGAGCTCCTCGAAGGTCAGTGGGTTGGCGGCGTGCACGGGCGTCGACACCGACCTCAGCGCGGGCAGCAGCGCGGATCCGCGGTGGACCGGAAGGGTGGCGGGCTCCAGGAGGGGCGGGTCGTCCGGCGGATCGGGGACGGGCCGTGTGCTGTGGGGGGTGAGCTTGTCGCGCAGCGCGTGGAACTTGGGGGTGAGCGCGCCGTGCTCGGCGACGGGGGCGTCGGAGTCATAGCTGGTGACCGTCGGCTGGAGGGCCTCGCCGTCGTGATTGGCGCCGGCCCACAGCCCGAAGTTGGTGCCGCCGTGTGCCATGTACAGGCTCAGCGAACCGCCTTGGGCCAGGATGCCCTCGACGTCGTCGGCGGCGCTCGAAGAAGACCGGACGTGGTGCTTCTCGCCCCAGTGGTCGAACCAGCCGTTCCAGAACTCGGCACAGAGGAAGGGCTCGCCGGGGCGGCGTGAGCGCAGCAGCCCGGCGGCCTGGTCGGGGCGTGAGCCGAACGTGGCGGCAGCCAGTTCGCCGGGAAGGGTGCCGCCGTCGAGCATCAGCGGTGTGGGCCCGTCCGCGGTGAACAACAGCTCGGAGACGCCGCGTGCCGCCAGGGCGTCGCGCAGCCAGCGCATGTAGGCGTGGTCGTCGCCGAAGCTGCCGTACTCGTTCTCGATCTGCACGGCCACGACCGGGCCGTCGTACGCCGCCTGATGGTCGGCGATGAGCGGGATCAGTACGTCGAACCAGCGTCCGACCTCGTCGAGGTACTCGCGATGGCTGCTCCTGGGGCGCATGCCGGGCTGTCCGGTCAGCCAGGCGGGCAGGCCGCCGTTGTCCCATTCGGCGCAGATGTACGGGCCGGGGCGGACGATGACGTCCAGGCCGGTCTCCTCGGCGAGCCGGAGGAACCGCGGCAGGTCACGCCAGCCGTCGAAGCGGATGTCACCGCGTGTGCGCTCGTGGAAGTTCCACGGCACGTAGGTGTCCACGGTGTTCAGGCCGAGTGCGGCGACGCGCCGGAGGCGGTCGGCCCACTGCTCCGGGTGGACGCGGAAGTAGTGCAGGGAGCCGGACAGGACCCGGTGGGGCCGCCCGTGGCGCAGGAAGCTGCCGTCGGCCCAGCTCAGCACGGGCGGCTTGACCAGCGCATCGGCCACGGGGGCGGGGCGGGCGGAGCCGGGGGACTCGGTGGTGAGGGCGGGAGGGGTCACTTGACGGCTCCGGCGGTCATGCCCGCGCGCCAGAACCGCTGGAGCGCGAGGAAGGCGATCAGAAGCGGTGCTATGGAGACCAGGGATCCGATGACGACGAGGGGCGGGGGTACGGCGACGTGGCCGGCGTTCCAGGCGACCAGACCGACGGTGACCGGCTGCAGCCGGGCGTCTCCCAGGACCATGGCGGGCAGCAGGTAGTTGTTCCAGATCTCGACGAACTGGAACAGGAAGATCGTGACGAGGGCGGGGAGCATCATCCGTACCCCGATCGTGCGGAAGATGCGGAACTCCCCCGCGCCGTCGAGGCGGCCGGCTTCGAGGACCTCGTCGGGCACGCTCTGCTCGGCGAAGACGCGCGCGAGGTAGACACCGAAGGGGCTGACGACACTCGGCAGCAGGACCGCCAGAGGGTTGTCGATCAGGTGAACGCCCGAGAACATCAGGTACAGCGGCAGCGTGAACAGCACCTTGGGCACGAGGACGGCCGCCAGGACCAGGGAGAACAGCATCCCGCGGCCGGGGAAGTCGTACTTGGCCAGGGCGTAGCCGGTCAGGGCGGACAGGGCGGTGCCGACGAGCGCGCCGCTGCCGCAGTACAGAACGCTGTTGAGCATCCAGCGCCAGAAGATGCCGTCGTCCTGGCTGCCGAGCCGGGCGATGTTGTCGAACAGACCGAAGCCGTCGAACCACAGGCCGCTGCCGCTGAACTGCTCCCCGAAGGGTTTGGTCGCCGACACCAGCAGCCACCAGAGCGGGAAGAGGAAGTAGAACGCGGACAGGCCCAGCAGGGCGAGTACGGTGACGCGGCCGGCGGGGCGCGTCCCGCGGCGGGGACCGATCCGGGTGGGCGCGAGCGAGGGCTCGGGGGCGGGAACGGGGGTGGGAGCGGGGGTGGGGATCACCGTGGTCATGCCTGGTCTCCTCGGCGGGTCAGCTTGAAGAAGATGAGCGACACCACGCCCACGGCGACCGCCAGCAGGACCGACTGGGCCGCCGCGTACGGGTAGTTGCCCGCCGCGACCGCGCTCTGAGCCGACATCAGAGGCGTGAAGGCGGAGGAGATCGAACCGCCGGAGACCGGCTGTAGGACGGTCGGCTCGTTGAACAGCTGGGCCGATCCGATGATCGAGAACACCGTGGTGAGAACCAGCGCGCCCCGTACCGCGGGGATCTTGATGCTCCAGGCGATCCGCAGGGCGGAGGCTCCGTCCATGCGGGCGGCTTCGAGGACCTCGGCGGGGATGGACTGCAGGGCCGCGTAGATGATGATCATGTTGTAGCCGGCCCAGCTCCAGGTGACGATGTTGGCCACCGACCACAGCACCACGTCGTCGTCGAAGAACGGGATGGTGACGGAGAGCGGTTCGAGCAGCCGGCCCAGCGGGCTGGACGTCGAGGAGTACATGAACGACCACACGAGCGCGGCACTGACGCCCGGAACCGCGTAGGGGATGAAGCTCGTCAGGCGGAAGAAGCCCCGTCCCCGCGCCGACTTGGAGTCGATGAGCAGGGCCAGCACGAGTGCCACTGCCAGCATCAGCGGCACCTGTACGACGCCGAACAGGGCCACGCGGCCGAGCGAGGCAGTGAACGAGCCGTCGTGAACGGCGCGCACGTAGTTGTCCAGAGGGGCGAAGACCTCCGTCGGGGCGGTCAGACCCAGCCCCGACCGGCGGACGGTGAAGAGGCTGTCGTGGGCCGCGTACAGGATCGGTGCGATGTACATGGCCAGGAACAGCGCGAAGAACGGAGCGCAGAAGAGCCACGGGCCCAGACGTCTCGGGCGCCCGGAGAGGGCTCCGCGTGCGGGCCGGGGCGGAACGGCGGCCGCCGGGCGCCGTCCGATTGCGCGTGCCGAAGGGCGGGCTTGGGTCACGAACGGGGTCCTCACTGTGGTTCGCCCCGCCGACCGGCGAGTCAACGGCGGGGCGACTGCTTGCACTTGCTGATGACGGGGCGGGGCCGGGAGGGACCTGCCGCCCCCGCCCGGGCGGCAGTGCTACGGGGCGACCGCCAGGCCCTGCTTGCGCATTTCGGCCACGGTGGAGTCCTGGGTGTGGCCCAGCGCCTGCGCGATGGTGCCCTTTCCGGTCCAAGCCTTGCCGAGACCGTCATTGAGATCCGCGACCGTGGAGGTCATCAGCGGGCCCCAGGTCCACTCGGGGTCGACGTCGGGCGTGGCGGCGGCGAAGACCTCGTAGATCTGCTGCCCGCCGAAGTAGGGGTCGGCCTTCAGCTGCGGCAGGTGGAGCAGATCGTTCGCGGCAGGATAGAGGGAAGCCTTCTCGACCAGCGTGCCGAACGCCTGCTTGTCGGTTCCCAGCCAGTGGGCGAACTCCCACGCGGCCGCGCTGTTCTCGCAGCCCTTGAGCACGGCCGTGGCCGATCCGCCGGCGTTGCCGACCTTCTTGTCGCCCTCCTGCCACTGCGGCATGGGGGCGACGGCCCACTGCCCGTCCGCGTCCTTGGCGCCGCCCTTGATGACTCCCGCCTGCCACACCGCTCCGACGACCGTGGCGATGTCTCCGTTGCCGAGGCCCGTGTACCACGCCTGGTCGTACATGGGGGCGCTGCTGATCAGGCCGTCGTTCGCGAGGCCCTGCCAGTAGTCCGCGACCTTCTTGTTCTCGGCGGAGGCCATGCTGACCTTCCAGGCGTCCTTGTCGACGCCGAACCAGTCGGCCCCCGCCTGCCAGGCGAGGCCGGCGTAGTCGTAGTCGAGGTAGGGCGAGGAGATGAACCGCTTGGGGTCGGAGGCGTGGATCTTCTCCCCCACGACGCGGTACTCGGCCCAGGTGGCCGGGGGCTTCAGACCGAGCGAGTCGAACAGCTTCTTGTTGTAGAAGAGGGCCATGGGGCCGGTGTCCACCGGAGCTCCGTAGACGGCCTTGCCGAGACTCACCGAGTTCCAGGCGGCGCTCTGGTACTCCTGCTGGGCGGAGCCGGCGTGCTTCGACACGTCCTGGAGGGCGCCCTGGGCGGCGAAGCTGGGCAACGTCTCGTACCCCACCTGGGCCAGACAGGGCGCGTTGCCCGCCTTCACGGCGTTCAGCATCTTCTGGTAGCCGCCCTTCGCCCCGGGCTGCACCGTCTGGTACGTGACCTTGATGTCCGGGTGGCCGGCGTTGAAGGCGTTGACGGCCTCCTCGTAGCCCGGGGCCCATCCCCAGAATGTTATCGATGCCTTTCCGGAGGCCGATGCGGTGCCGGAGCCCGATCCCGAACAGCCGGTGGCCGCGAGGGCGAGGGTGAGGGCACCCGCCACTCCCGCAAGACGGATGAAATTACGCTTCACAGCTCCTCCTGAGCGCCGTGGCAGGCAACGGAGACTCCTGCACGGGGGCCGCCTGTCCGGTGGTGCATACCGGCGGTGCCGTCCGTCCGGTGTGCTGATGGCCGAAACTATGGCAGAGAATGTTATCGATGCCAATAGCCGGTGTTAACCGATGCACTGACCCGGGAAACTGCACGTGAACGGCCATGTGAGCGATACCATTGGCCAGGTAGGACAAGAGAGAGGGATCCCATGGTGAAGAGCGGTGACGCCAACGGCGGAGCGCGCGCCCCGGGCATGGTGGACGTCGCCCGGGTCGCCGGCGTGTCCGCGCAGACCGTCTCGCGTGCGCTCGCCGGGCACCCCAACGTGCAGGAGAAGACGCGCGCGAAGGTCCTGGCCGCGGTCGACCAGCTCGGCTACCGCCGCAACAACGCCGCCCGGATGCTCTCGTCGGGCCGGAGCCGGACCATCGGCGTCGTGACCCTCCAGACGAGCTTCTACTCCAGGGCCGCCGTCACCTCCGGCATCGAGAAGGCCGCCCACGAGGCCGGGTACGCCGTCAGCGCCGCCACCACCGCCTCGCTGGACACCTTCGCCATCGAGAACGCGCTCTCCCGGCTCGCCGACCAGGGCGTCGAAGGGATCATCCTCTCGGTGCCCCTCATCCACACCAGCAGCAGGATCGAACAGCTGACCCGCTCCACGCCCACCGTCACCATCGACGGCTCGCGCACCGAGGCCACCGAGGTCCTCGCCATCGACCAGGTCCAGGCCGCCCGCATCGCCACCCGGCACCTGCTGGACCTCGGACACGAGACGGTCTGGCACATCGCCGGCCCCGCGGAGTGGCTGGAATCAGCCCACCGCCGCGACGGCTGGCGATCCGCCCTCGAAAGCGCGGGCCGCGCCGTCCCGCCACCCCTGGACGGGGACTGGTCACCCGCCTCGGGCTACCGCAACGGCCTGGTGCTCGCACGGATCCCTGACGTCACCGCCGTCTTCGTCGCGAGCGACGAGATGGCCTTCGGGGTGATCAGGGCCCTGCACGAGGTGGGCCGGCGCGTACCGGACGACATCTCGGTCGTCGGATTCGACGACATCGAGCTCGCCGAGTACTGCTCGCCCTCCCTCACCACCATCGCCCAGCCGTTCCAGCACATGGGCGCCCTCGCGGTGACCCACCTGCTCCGCCAGATCGACGCCCCCGGCGCCGTCCCCGAGCCGCGCTCGGTCGAACCGCGCCTCGTCGTACGTTCCAGCACGACGACCGCACCCGTTCGCTGAGCCCTGGCGCCGGCGGGGGTCTGCCCGGCACTCAGCCGGCGCCGCCGGCACACTCGGCCCGACGCACGCGTCGCACGGTGCGCGATCTTCGAGGGAGAACACGACGGCCGTACTCACGGCCGTGTGCAACTGCGCATGGGTGGGTGCGAGTTGCCGCAGCCGCGCCGCTGCGGCCTGGTCGTCGCCGTGCATCAGCGGATACTGCAGGCCGCCCAGGATCCCGGCCTGGCCCTGTGCGGTGGAGGCTGCGCGCGACAGTCCCGGCATTGCCAGACAGGTCGCCGCGTCGTTCGGACGGCGTGGTCGGCGGCGAGCACCACGACGTAGCGGTCACCGCCGTCGGCGTTCGGGGTGCCGGGCTGGTACAGCAGCGGGCCCATGTCCACCGGCCCGACCAGGACCGGCCCCCGCGAGCAGGCGGCACGCAACCGCTCCAGCGCCTCGGCGGTCGCCCCCCGTCGCTGCGCCCACGGCTCCGGCCCAGCAGAGCGACGGCGGCGTCGAGGCCGGCCTCGGGGTGCCGGCCGTAAGGATCGAACAACGGCAGGGAACCGCCGATGGGCTGGGCGCCGAACGGTGAGCCCGTCAGCGTCTCGATGACCGCGGCCCGAGGCCCCGAGAACAGGCGCGGGCCAGGACGGCCCATCGGGTTTCGTGACACCCCACCCGCACCTTCACCTGCTTGTAGGGGCCGGCCGTCGTCTGCTCGGCGGTGGCCGGCCCCGCGACGGTGGGGGCGCGCGTGCTACTTGGGCATCAGGACGGTGTCGACGATGTAGACGTTGGCGTTGGCGGTCTTGACGTTGCCGCAGACCACGTTGGAGGTGTCGTTGACCTTGTAGGCCTCACCGGAGCCGCTGGTGGTGAGCTTGGCCTTCTCCAGGGTGTCGAAGGACCCCTTCTCCAGCTGTTCGGGGGTGAGCCTCCGGCCCACCACGTGGTAGGTGAGGATCTTGGTGAGGGTGGCCTTGTCGGCGAGAACCTTGTCGAGGTCGGCCTTCGGGATCTTCGCGAAGGCGTCATTGGTCGGGGCGAAGACGGTGATCTCCTTGGCGTTGTTCAGCGTGTCCACCAGGCCGGCCTTCTTGACCGCGGCGACCAGGGTGGACAGGGCCGGATTGTTGGAGGCGGCGGTGGCGACGGGGTCCTTGGCCATGCCGTCGAAGGAGCCGGCGCCCTCGGCCGGTACGCCGGCGCAGGCCGGGCCGAACGGCTTGTCCATCGCCGTCGACGCGTCCGGCGCCCCTGCCGCGGAAGCCGAGGCCTCGCGCTCGTCCGATCCGGCACCTGATGCGCCGTCCTTGCCCGAGTCGGAGCAGGCGGCCAGCGAGAAGGGCAGCAGCGCGGCTGCGGCTACGGCGATCGCGGTACGGCGGATCTTCATGCTGCTCATGATCATTCTCCTTGAGGTGGTGTTCCGGTAGGGGGTTTGGATGCTGCGGGGTTGGTGCTGCCGAGCCCGGCCGCTCGGACGGTCGGGCCGGTGGTCTAGGTGACGGTGACGAAGACGCTGTGCCGGCCGCTCGCCCCGTCGGGGGTGGTCGGGGTCCGGTGTTCGGTCTGGGCCTCGCCGGTTCCGTCGGTGGCGCGGACGGTGATCGTGTCCGCCGGTGGTGGCCCGCCAGGGATAGGACCACTGGCGCCAGGTGTCGGCGGTGGCCTGTGGGGCGAGGTCCGCGTCGCGCCACGGCCCGTCGTCGATGCGGACCTCGACGCGGGTGATGCCGCGGTGCTGCGCCCAGGCGACACCCGCGACGAGCACGGTGCCGGCGGCGGGGCCGGCGAAGGGCTTGGGGGTGTCGATGCGGGCCTGGGTCTTGATCGGCGCCCGGCGGGCCCACTTCCGCTTCACCCAGTAGGGGTCGTAGGCGTCGAAGGTGGTCAGTTCGATGTCAGTGATCCACTTGCAGGCCGATACGTACCCGTACAGGCCGGGCACGAGCATGCGCACGGGGAAGCCGTGTTCGAACGGCAGCGGCTCACCGTTCATGCCGACGGCGAGCATCGCGTCGCGGCCGTCCATCACGTCCTCGACCGGGGAGCCGAGCGTCATGCCGTCCACCGAGCGGGCCACCAGCCGGTCCGCTGTGCCGCCTTGGGACGGGGGTCGTACGCCCGCCTCTTCGAGGAGTGCGGCGAGAAGCACGCCGAGCCGGCGGGCGGTGCCGAGCTGATGCCGGGCACCATCAGCTGGACGCCCGGCGCGACGGCCCGAGCCGGAGAGGCAGGCTTGGGCAAGACGAGACCGGCACGGGAGGCGACCGCGCCCTGCCCCTGCCTACCGGACAGGAAGCGTCCGAGGACCCCCATCGAACCGGCGACGACGGCCGTCGCGCCGGCCGCGACGAGGAAGCCACGCCGACTCATGTCGTCTGCGGATGACGTGGCGCCCAACGGGGCTGCCTTGGAGGCGAGGAAGTACAGGGTGACGGCGCCTGCGGTACCCCCGGCCATCGAGGGAAGCGCGTCAGCGCTCCCGGTGGCATCGGGGCGGCTCAGCGCGGCGGCACCGACGATCCCGAACAGCAGGATTCCCGCGGCTGCGGCGCTGCGGTGGCGCGGGCCGAGGGCGCCCAGGGCGATGGCGATGACCGCGAGAACGGCAAGAATCCCCAGTTGCAGGACAACCTTGTCGTTCCCCCCGAAGGTGCGGATCGCGAAGTCCTTCACCGCCGCCGGGGTCCGGTCGATCACCGCTCCACCCACCACGGTCACCGGCCCGGCGGCCGGACGGATCAGCCCCGCAGCCAACTCGGCCACGGACAGCGCCGTGAACGCGGCCACGAGGCCGGCCAGTGCGCCGAGCGCGGTGCGGGAGTGGATGGTGCGGAAGCTGCTCACGCCGGGGATTCGGCGGTACTCGCTCAGCGGATTGCCCCCACACCCGAACGAATGATCTGTAGGTTCTTAGTACGTATCCGGCGCTTGCTCGGGTACGCGGCGTGCCGCGCGACGGCGGTCACAGGGGCGGAGGCGAATTTCCAGGCCGTGACCGGCTCAAGATCTCGTGATCTGGGCGGAGCCCCGGCCGTGGTCCGCCATCCGCCTCCGTCCTGGGTGCGTCCGAGCTTCCCAACGTCCAGAGGATCACGTGGCCCGGGTAGCGGGCCACGATCCGGTTCGCTGATCCGCACTCCCGGGGCCGGCGAGTTCGACGTGATCCTGCGGGCGGACCGCGTGTCGTCCCGCCGCAGTCACTCGATCCGTTCGCCGATCTCGGGCGGGGTCTCTACCTCGCTGCTGTGACGGGTTGCGATCACACCGCGCAAGGGCAACGCGACGAGTAGCGCGACCAGGACGAGGAGTCCGCTTGCCCAGAGCGGCCCGAGTTCCCCGGCTGCCGTACTGAGGGTCGTCGCGGCGATGAGGGGTCCCATGGCGGCGCCGACGTTGAGCGCGGCGGTCGCGTAGGAGCCGGCCATGGTGGGCGCTGCTGCCGCCTCGTGGAGGACCCGCGTGATCAGCGTGCTGCCCAGCGCGAAGGACAGCGCGCCCTGGACGAACACGAGGACGAGCAGGGCAACGGGCTGTTCGGCCAGGGCGGCCAGGGCCGCCCAGCCGATGAGCAGCAGCAAACCCCCGACCGCAATGACCGGGCCGGGGTACCGGTCGGACAAACGACCGGCGAGAGTGACCCCGGCCAAGGAACCGGCGCCGAAGAGCACCAGGGCGACCGAGATCCACAGCTCGCCCAGCCCGGCGGTGTCGGTCACGACGGGGGCGAGGAAGGTGAAGCCGGCGAAGGTGGCCGCGTTCACCATGGCGCCGATCAGCATGATCAGGAGCAGCCGCGGCCTTTTGAGCTGCGCGAGTTCCGATCGCAAGGTGGGCCCGTCAGTGGCAACCTTCCGGACGCCTCGCGCTGGGATCCCTTTGGCGATGCCGATAGCCGCGGGCAGGCAGAGAGCGGCGACGGCCCAGAAAGCGGCCCGCCAGCCGAGCAGTGTGCCGAGCACCGATCCCCCTGGGACACCGGCGATCGTGGCCACCGTGGTGCCCGACAGCAACACGGCAAGCGCACGTCCCTTCTTGTCGGGCGACACCAGCGTGGTGGCAGCCGTCAGCGCTACGGCGAGGAACCCCGCGTACGCGAGTGCCGCGACCACACGCGTCACAACCAGGACCGGGAAGCACGAGGTGGCAGCGCCCACGGCGTGGGCTGCCAGGAACACGACTACGAACCCGAGAAGGGTGGACCGTCCGGGCCGGTTGCGGGCAAATCCGGCCATGAGCGGGGCACCGACGATCATTCCGATCGCGAAAGCCGAGGTGAGCATTCCTGCTGTCCCGACCGTCACGTCGAGGTCCGAGGCGATGTCCGGCAAGAGGCCGGCGAGCATGAATTCCGAAGTGCCCATGGCGAAGACCGCCACGGCGAGCAGATACAGCGGGAGAGGCATCGAGTGGCTCCGAGGTGAGGAGAAGCACGAGTAGGTCAACTCGTCACCGCGGTCAGCACCCAGGGGCGCACTCGTCCGTCCGCAGAACGCGGCGAGACGGCAGGATTACGAACTCAGTGGTTCAGGGGGCTGACGGCGTGACCGAAAGCCCCCACCTCGTCTGACTCAGGACTCGACATGGCCCGCACGTTATCCGACCGATGTCCGTCGAGGCACCTGGGTTTCACCCTTTCCCTGGACCTGGCCACCGTCACCGGCACGGACTGGTACGGCCTCAACGCCTGCCTCGCCGACCTCCCCGGCGGCAAGGCTCTGCCGCGCCATCGGCCGGTCGTCAGCCACCCGAATGCGTCCTCGACGCGCAACAACCGTCATGGGCAATCAGGCACTGTGAGGCACGCCCAGATCGGCGCGCGCCTGTTGGTGATAGCGGTTCATCAGTTCCATGAGCTCCTGTCCCTCCTCCGCGGAAACAGAGCCCCGGCTCCGGGCCGCACGCAACTCCCGCCACACAACGCGGTTGATCTCGTGCGCGGCCTCGATCGCCTTCGGCGACGCGAGAAGCACCAGCGTCTCGAACAGCACGCTCCTCCTCAGCTCGGCCTCCTCCATCGCCGCGAGGAACTCCCGCTGCTCATCGGTCCCTTCGGCAGCATGACGAGCCCGTTTGCCCGTACTGGATATCTCCTTCACGCACGACGCGTATTCGATGTACGTGCCGAGTTTCCGCTCGTCCCAACGTGTCGCCATGACTCGCAGATGCCGGGTCCGCTCCGCCATCGTCGTGGCCAGGAACGATGTCAGGGCACCAACGAGGACACCGACGAGCGTCACAACCTGAGTGATCATGAAGGAGACTCTGGTCCCGACCCGGGCGTGAGGGCAAGACGCTCGCCTCAGGCATCCGAACGCGGCCCCCGCCGGCTGCCGCCTCGGTGAGGACGGTCCCGTGGGGCCGCCCTGTCGGCATGGGGGCCGGCAAGACCGGGACGGCCGCCGATCTTCGGAGGTGAGCAGGTCCCTGCTGCGTCACGACGACCGACCCGGCTGACCCGCACCTACCCCCAGCGACACTCCTCACTCCCACCCCCCGGCTTCAGGAGAGCCTGGCCGGCTGGAGCACCACACACGGCAGTGGGCCGCTCCCCGCAGGAGGGAAGCGGCCCACCCCTGGGTCGGGGTCCGGTCGCGTGCCGGCCGGGGAGCGGGCCGCTTGATGGAGCGCAGCCGGCTGAAAGTAAGCGGCCTGGAACGATGTCGCCAGGTGCGGATCAGTTGCGCCTGGCCAAGATTCGAAACCGACGAGTGGGGTAGGCGACGGCCACTTGATCGAACACCGACAGAAGGAACCCACCATGCTGATGGCGCACCCGGCCGTGCTCACCGGTCTCGTCGATCGCTACTGGGCTCTGGCCGTACTGGATGCAGCGGCCGACGACCCGTCGCCCGTACGAGAGGAGCTCGAGGACGCCGGGCGCGCCCTGTGCGTAGCCACCGGCACCGCCGACGTGCACGCAGCGCTGTTCTCGGCGCGCCATCGCCTTCCGGGAGCCCGCGTCCTCGACGACTCCGTTCTCGCCTCCACCTGAGTCGGCAAGCCCTCTCGGCCTGGACGTCGGCAAGGCGAACACCACGCCAACGGTGTGACGTCGCGAACCATTTCCGTCGCGGGCGCGGGGAGCTCGGCGAGCACCTTCGCGGCCCGCGGAGACATCCCCACCGACCAGAGTGTGCCGGTCACCGGCGAGGAGCGAGGACGTCGTCCAGGTCGACGAAGCCGTCTTCGTCCCGGCAGGATTCCATGGAGGCGTCGACGGCCGGGGCCGCGGCAACGCGCAGCTGCCAGGACCGGACGACATCGTGCAGAGGCGTGAGGCTGTAGCCGTGGCGGGAGTCCTCCCAGGCCTTCGCCCAGTCCCGCTCGAAGGCCGGCACCCACTCCGTGGCCCGGCGGTCGGCACGCAGCTCCTGGAGCAGCCGGGCGGCTGCGGCCGGAGCGGGCGGCCGGGTGGGCTCGTACTCGGGCTGAGCACTCACGTCGTCCTCCAAAAGGTTCTGTCACCCTCACGCGGACGTGATCGACGGGCCGTGTCGCGGACCGGCGCGCGTGATCAGGGCATTGCCGGGTACCCGCGCAGCACACCGACGAACACCGCCAACTCGCGCCCACGAAGGCGTACTTCAAGGAGAGGCATCGCCATGACGCTGATACCGCACGCCAACGGCAGGTCCGTCCCCGGCCCGGCTGAGCTCCGGGGGCACGTCATACGCGCCACCGGCCGGCTCAGGGACACGGCCGTGCACGTCGGGCGTCTCGTGGAGGACAAGACACCCGATCCCGTCCGCGCCGGGGCGCTCCGGACGGCGACCCGCGTCCGGGACACCGCCGCCCGCGCCGGACGGCTCGCCGGGCACCGCAACCTCGCCTCCGCCAAAGCCAGGGCCGGTCGCGCCGCGACCCTGGCACGAGCCAACCGCACCGCGCTGGCCACCGTCGCCGGCGTCCTGACGGCCGCCGTGCTCGCCCGCCGCGCCCGCCGCGCCCGTCGCACGAAGTAGTCCCCCCGGGGCGGCCGGGCCGCAGGGCCTCAGGCCCGCAGCCCGGCCGCCGGCCGCCGCGCCCGTTCCGCGTTGAACTGGGCGCCGGTGACCAGCGCGAGATTGGCGAACCAGAGCCAGATCACGAAGACCACGATCCCGGCCAGCGACCCGTACAGCCGGCCGTACGTGTCCAGTTGCGTGTACAGCGTGAAGAGACCCGAGGCGGCCAGCCACAGCAGCGCCGCCAGCACCCCGCCGGGAAGCCCCCGCCGGGTGCCCCGGCTCTGGGCCGGCCCGGTGCGGAACAGGACCAGCACCAGAAGGGTCACCACCACCAGGAGCACCGGCCAGCGCAGGAACGCCACGGCCTGCGCGCCGCCCGCCCCCACGACCCGCGCGGCCCATCGGGCCGGCGGCCCGGACACGACCAGACCCACGGCGCCGACGACGAGCAGCACCAGCAGCAGCGCCGCGTGGGCGACGAGGGTGTGGGCGGCACGCAGCGGCCGCCGCGTGTCCGGCACCCGGTGCATCGTGTGCAGGGCGCGCCGGAACACCGCCAGGTAACTGCACGCCGACCAGAGCGCGCTCACCACTCCGCCGAGCAGCAGGGCCCACATGGAGGAATGCCCCTCGGGGATGGCGCCCAGCGCCTCGCGGAGCACCTGAGCCGACTGCGGGGGCGCGTAGGCGGTCAGGTCGGCGATGAGCCGGTCCCGCCGCGCCCCGCCCAGCAGCCCCACGACGGAGACGGCGATGACGAGCGCCGGCAGCAGCGCCAGCAGCGCGTAGTAGGTGAGGGCGGCAGCGTGGTCGGCCAGGTTGTCCGTCCACACGCGGACGGCCGTGCGCCGCAACTCGGCGCGGGTGCGCGCCGCGAGGCCGAGGGCGGTGGAAGAGGTGGCGGGCGGAGCGCCTCGCCGCGCAGTGGTGCGGGGGATGTCGGTCACCCCGTGCGCGTGCCCTCCCGAGCCCGCGCCCATGCGCCCGCACGGTCCCGCGTATCGGTCCGCCCGCCGGGTAGACGCGCCCGCATGACATGGAGCTACGCGCGACGGCGCGACGAAAAGCCGCAGGAAGCGGTCCGACAGGACACCGGTACGAAGAGCGGCCCGGCCCACCCGGTCGTACGGGCCCTCGCCATGCTGGCCGCCTTCGCCGGGACCGTCCTGTTCAGCGTGGTCCTGGCCCGGCTGACCCTGGAACCCTCCGCCGCCTCGGCGGACCTCGTGCACGCCAACCTCCGGCCCGGCCGCTCGATCGGCGCCTACCTGGAGGGAGCGTCGACGGTCGAGGCGGCCCGCCAGGTGGGCGGCAACCTGCTGCTGGGCGTTCCGTTCGGCGTGCTCCTGCCCGTCCTGCTGCCGCCCGCCCGCGGACTGCTGAGGGTCGCCGCGGTGACCGTGTGCCTGATGACGCTGGTGGAACTGATCCAGGGCGCCCTCGTCACCGGACGCGTCTTCGACATCGACGACGTCATCCTCAACACCACCGGGGCGCTGCTCGGTTACCTCCTGATCGGCCTGCGACTGGGGCGCGCCGTGCACCCGCGACGCAGGCACTGGTGGCACCGCCGCGCTTCGTGACTCGTGACTGCGGGCCCTGCCGCGCCCCCGTACTCCCGATCCGTACGCGGGCTGCACCGCGAATTCGCCGCTGTCCGGGCCGGCCCGTCACCGGGCCGGGCGTTCCTGACCGGCGGACGTACCGACCGAGGGTGAATGCGCACGTGCACGCGTCCCGAGGCCTGGGCGGCGGCCCCGCTTCCGGCGGGTTCCCTCCCCCGCTCTCAGGTCTGGCACTGCTGCGTGGATGCGGTGGACCAGCCGCTCCAGGGCGCTCCGTCGGCTCGGGCATGTACGCGGATCTCGACCTTCACCGGGCCGCACACGCGCGTCGTTGCCCCCACCTCGACGGGGCCGAGGGCCTCGCCCGGCTGAACGTAGGTGCGGCCGCTGCCGAGTTTCACCCAGTGGCCACCGTCGACGACACGGAAGAACGCTTCGTACGAGATGTTCAATCCCTTCGTTCCCGTGTTGCGTGCCTTGATGTGCGCCGTGATCTCGCGGGTGATGACCCTTCCCAGGGACCCTCGCTGGGCGCTGATGCAGCCGTTGACGGCCACTCGGCCGGTGGACGTGCCTCCGCCGCAGGCGATTGCCGCCGCGTGCGCGTTGGCCGGCGTGCTCAACACGGCGAGCGCGGCTGCTGCCAGAATCGTTCCGGTGCGCCTCACGTGCGATGTCCCTTCGGTCCTGCGGTCTTTCCCATGGAGAGACCATGGCCCGAGCGGGCGCGACAAGGGCAGGTGTATTGCGGGCTTTTCACCCGAACAGGCGGCCATGCGTCACCGACACGTCCCCCACGGCTTCCCGGCACGCCTTCCCGTTGATCCGCCCGTTCAGGGACGCTCCGCGACACCCACCGGCGGCTCCGGGCGGCCGGAGCGGATCTCCGGTTCCAGGCCCTGCGCGGGGGTGGTGCGGCGGCGTCCGATGTCCGCCCGCCAGGCTTCGAAGGGCAGCGTCGTCGCCGTCACCACGGCCAGACCGAGCAGCCAGCCACCCAACACATCGCTCACCCAGTGCACGCCGAGCGCCACCCGCGTATAGCCGACGCCCACCACCGAGACCGCCGCGAGCGCCCACGGCAGCGCACGCCGTCGCCGGGGCACCAGCGGCAGCAGCGCAAGCAGCAGCACCGCGCAGGACGTGGTGGCCGTCAGGGCGTGACCGGAGGGGAAGGAGAACCCGGGCGCGTGGGCGACCGGGTCGGGCAGGTGGGGCCTGGCCCGTGCGACCACGTTCTTCAGCAGCAGGCCCATGAGGCCGCCGACCGTCGTGGTGACGGCCGCCCACAGCGCCAGCCGGACGGCCCCACGTACGAGGAGCCACACCACCAGCGCCGCCACCAGCAGCCTCATGGTCAGGGGATCCCACACCACGCCGGTCAGGAACTCGAGTACCCGCACCCACGCGGGGTGCTCCAATGCGGCGGCGTGCAGTCGCTCGGCCGCTCCTTGGTCGAGCCGGCGCAGGGGCGGCCATCTCGATTCGACCAGCAGCAGGGCGAGCGTGAAGGGCACGGAGGCGAGGGTGGCCGTGGCCACCGTCGTCAGCAGTCGTGCGCCGAAGCGGGCGTCCGGTCCCGGGGGGCCGGGGACGAGCCGGGCGAGCAGATGCCGTGGGCGGGTGGGAAGTCGTCGGCGGGTGGAGAGTCGTGCCATGGTCGCCGTGCTCCTCTCTTGGTTTCCCCTGGCGCGCGTTTCGCGTTCAGACGCCGGGGTCCTCCCTGACCGGCTCCGTCACCCCGGCCCGCACGGCTTCCAGCTGGGCGGCGAAGGCCAGCCCCAGGAAGAGGGCCAACGAGGTCAGGTAGGACCACAGCAGCAGCGAGACGAAGGCGCTGAGGGGGCCGTACACGGTGTCGAAGGAGCCGCCGGCCCCGACGTACAGGCTCAGCCCCCACGTCGCGAGCAGCCACAACCCCAGGTACACCAGCGCTCCGAAGGCCAGCCAGGTGTAACCGGGCTGGGCGCGGCGAGGGGAGAGCTTGAAGATGGCACTGGTGGCGATGAGGGCCAGCACCACCCCCACGGGCCAGCGCAGCACGTCCCACAAACGGAGGGTGCCCGGGCCGAGGTCGTACACCTCCGCCACGGCGCGGCCCAGGTGGGCGCCGAGGACGGTGACAGCGAAGCTGAGGCCGAGGGGCAGGCCCGCCAGCACGGACATGACCAGACCACGCGTGTACTTGTACAGGAACGGCCGGTCGCGTTCCGTTCCGTAGATGCGGTTGGCGCCGCGCTCCACCTGGCACAGGGCGGTGGTCACGTTCATGACGGCGAACAGCAGGCCGAGCCAGAGGGCGAACTCGCTGCCGTCCCCGGTCCGGTGCCGGCTCTGCGCGAGCGCGTCGTCCACCAGCTCCCTGCTGGGTCCGCTCACCAGCCTGCGGATCGTCAGTTCCGCGACCTGGCCGATGTCCTCGGTGTGCAACGCGCCGGACAGTCCTATGACGGCGATGGCCATCGGTACGATCGACAGCACCGTCTGCAGGGCGAGCGCCCTGGAGTGGCTGAAGCCGTCGGCGTAACGGAAACGGACGAAGGAGTCCCGTACGAGGCTCCAGCCTCCGTAGCGCGACAGTGTGGCCAAGGCTTCCTCCGCGGACAGTTCCTCGCCCTCCACCGCCGGTATTGCCGGCGCCGCAGCCACGTCACAGCGCTGCGGTACCCGGGTCGCGGTTCCCACGGCGATCATCCCCCGTCCACGTCGTGTGTTCGGCCGGCCGGTCCGGTCACGGAGGTCGTACGCGGCCGGTCGGCGCGCCCCGCTCCCCCGGTCGCCTCCGTCGTCCGGACCGTGGGCGTGTGTTCCTGCTCCGCCGGCGCACGTGGCGGCAGCCGGACGCACAGCACGCCGGGCTCCACCTGCGCGCTCAGGCGGGTGCCGGAGCCGATGACGTCACCGTCGAGTTCGCGGGGTTGGGGCCGGGCGAAGCGGATGTCGACGCGTGCGGCGCTGAAGTACTCCAGCGCCCCGCCGGCCACCCTGCCGTCACCGCTTTCGGGCCCGGCCGCCGCCCGGCCGGGCAGCATGCGCGCCCCCAGGTGTCCTGCGGTCGCGAGCCAGCCGCGGACGCCCCGCGGGTCGAGCAGAACGACCTCCAGCCGGCCGCTGTCGGGCCGGGCGTCGGGCAGCAGCGGAACGCCCGCCTGCAGGGTGCCGACGTTGCCGATGACGACCATGCGGGCACGGCGCTCCCGTACAGGGCCCTCGTCGAGCCGGATCGACAGTCGCATCCTGGGGTCCCCGAGGTGGCGGACGGCCGACAGGACGTACGCGACCCAGCCGGCGCGCTCCTTCACCCGCGCCGAGGCGTCGCCGACCATGGCGGCGTCGAAACCTGCTCCCGCCATGACGGTGAACCGGGCGGTCCGCAGCCCGTCGCCCGCCACCCTGCCCATGTCGATCCGAGCCGTCTCCCCGGACAGGGCCGACTCCAGCGCCGTGGCCGGATCGGTGGGGAGCCGCAGGTTGCGGGCCAGCAGGTTGCCGGTGCCGCAGGGGACCACCGCGAGCGGGGTCCCGGTGCCGGCCAGCAGCTCGGCGCAGGCGCGCACGGTGCCGTCGCCGCCGCAGACCACGACGAGCGCGGCGCCCGTGTCTGCCGTCAGCTCGGCGAGACCGCCGGAGGCGTGCTCCGCGGAGGTCTCCGTCCACGCCTGATCGGTGTAGCCGTGGCGGCGCAGGACGTCCCTCACGCGGCCTGCGAGTTCCGCCCCGCAGCCGTGCGGGTGACGCACCACCACGGCCCGTCGGGCCGCCGGGGCTTCGTCGGCGGTGGCAGGGGTGGTGCGGGCGGCCGGAAGCCGGTCCGCGGCGACCGCGCCGAAGGACCGAGCCGAGGACGGCCGGGGGCGCGGCAGCAGGAACACGTGCGCGACGACGAGCAGGATGCAGACCCCGTTGAGCAGGCCGCCCATCACGTCGGACGGGTGGTGCATCCCCCGGTAGAGCCGGGAGAAGGCCACGGCCGGCGGAATGAGGAGCAGGGGGACGATCACGAGGCACCGCACCCAGCGGCGGGTGCCGCGCAGGCGGAGCGCCGCGATCACGGCGAGGCCGCCGAACAGGGCCACCGACGCCCCGACGTGCCCGGAGGGGAAGCTGGAGGTCGGCGGCGCGGCGTCCAGGTGGGGAACGTCCGGACGCGGCCGCTCGACAACGAGGGTGACCAGCAGGAAGACGGCCGACTGCGCGGCCACTGCCACGGCCAGGAACAGCGCCTCCGGCAGCCACCGCCCCCGGGAGAGGCCCAGCATCGCGGCGACGGCGAGGACGGTCAGGCCGATGATGCTGTGGGTGCCGGCGAGCAGGGACACCCAGTCCGAGAACGAGACGGCGAGCACGCCTCGGTGCGCGGCCAGGCCTCGGTTGACGGCGTCTTCTGCCGCCACCGGCCAGTGGTCGGCGAGCGGGCCGGTGACCAACAGCCCCACACCGATCATGAGGGCCGCCGGTGCCGGCAGGAACAACAGGACGGACAGCCTGCCGGGGGCCCGTCCGACTGTGCCGCTTTCAGGTCTCATTTGACCCCGTGTTACCCGTGCCGGCCGACTCATGCGCGTCCACCCGTGGCTCTTCGTGCTCGGCTGCGCCGGGGTCTTGGAGTTGACCGGTATGTCGGCCCGGCTCGGCTCTCGTGCACGGCGCGAGTGACCGGCCGCCTCCAGGGCGGATGCCGAGAGTCGGCGGACTGCCGCGTGCTGCCGGTCACGTCGGAGGCGGCCAAACCGGCTGGACGGCGAGCCGACTTCGTGCGGCGGGCCACTCGGCCCGGAGCCGGGATCGCTGAAAGGATCCGTGTGGCCTACCTCCCGGCGATCGTCACGTCCTGGAGGGTGAGCCTCTTGCGGGGCGCGCCGTCCCCGTCACCGTTCGCGTTGTCCGTTCCGGCCCGAGCGACCTCCTCCAGGAGGCCCATGCCGCTGTTGATCTTGCCGAAGACGGTGTAGCTCGGCGGCAGCTCGGAGTCGCCGTAGACCATGAAGAACTGGCTTCCGTTGGTGCCGGGGCCCGCGTTGGCCATGGCCAGGGTGCCCTTGTGGTACGTGGCCGTCTCCTTGCCGGGGTCGGCGTTCGGCAGGTTCTCCTCGGCGTAGTGGTAGGCCGGCCCGCCGGATCCTGTCGCGCTCGGGTCCCCGCACTGGAGCACCTTGAGCGCCCCGGTGGTCAGGCGGTGGCAGTGCGTCCTGTCGAAGAAGTTCTCGGTGGCCAGGTAGGTGAAGGAGTCGACGGTGCAAGGAGCCGCCCTCCCGTCCAGGTCGAGCTCGATGTCGCCCAGGTTGGTCTTGAGGGTGGCCTTCACCGCACCGGCGTACGGCGGCTGGGCGGGTGGCCTTCCCACATCCTTCACGTCCGAACCGGTGTGGGGCGAGAACACGCACGCGCCGCGCTTGGCGGCAGGCGAGGGGAGTGCCGCGGGGTGCGCAGCGGCTGCCGCCGCGGTGCTCGAGACGGGCGCCGAGTGTGACGCCGGAGCCACGGCGACGAGTCCGGCGAAGAGCGCGGCACCAGCCACGCCGCGCAGAGCGGTGAAGATCATGGAGAGGGTCCGTTCGCAGTCGTACAAGGCTCGATCTTGATAGCGGGAGCAGCGCCCGCCCGGAAGAACGACCCGCAGGGGTCGCTCCAACGAGGGAAATCACCGGCCCGGGACTGACCGGCACGCCGGCTTGCTCCTCACTGCCCTTTACGGGTGAGAGTTCCCCCGACGCCTGCTACCCAGCGTGCACTTGCGACTACTCTCTGCCGTCACAGGTGAAGAACGCTCACGAAAGGCAGCTTGCATGAGGAACGTCTCCCGGATGTGCGTACTTTCCGCGGTGAACCTGATGACCGCACTCGCGGCAGTGACAGGACAGGCCACGGCCGCCCCCGCCGAGGCCGCTCACAGCGCCGTCCGGGTAGTCGACCAGTGCCGGAGTGACGGCACGTCCTTCAGCGACAGGCTCATCCCCGGCCACTGTCTCCAAAACGGCGGCTACCGCCTGGAGATGCAGTACGACGGCAACCTGGTGCTCTACTCCGGCTCCCGCGCCTGCTGGGCGAGCGGCACTGACGGGACCAACGAGGTCTACGCGAAGTTCTCGGGGGACTGGAAGCCCGACTCCCCTTACATGACGCTGGAATCGCCCGTCGGGGAACTGCGGAAGTACCGCGGGAAGTACACCGGGCTCCACAAGTCCGGAAACGTCAGCCTCAACAACAAGGGCGAGGTCTGGATCGCCTACGGGAAGATGGCGGGCTGCTGATCCGATGAGCACCCCTCACGACGGAGGCTGGGGTTCCGTGCGGAACCTCGCGATCCGCTGCGTGCTGGCCGCCGTCATGGCGGGTGGCGCGCTGACGGGTTCCCCCCTGGACGCGGCTGCGGCCACCGGCCCCGCACGCCTCGCCATCGAGCGCCATCTCGATGACGCCTGCGTGGCGAACGAGAGCCTGGGTGAGGTCGCCACCAATTTCATCTCCCGCTGTCGACGGGGTTCCATCCGACAGGTGTTCCCCGGGCAGCACTACGGCGACACGCTCGGCTACCTCAAGGGCTGCCGGGCGAGCTCGTGCAACACCGCCTGGAAGCTACTGAACGACAACCGCTTCAAGAAATAGCCGGGACCATGACCACGTACATCGCCGTCCTGCTGTGTGAGAGCTCGGCCGACACCAACGATCACGTTCCCCTCTACCAGGAAAGCTTCGTCCTGCTGACCGCGGCCGACGAGGCGCGGGCCCGCGAGAAGGCCGAAGTGCACGGCAGGAGCCTGGAGACGAGTTACGAGAACGAAGCAGGCGAGCTGATCACCTGGCGGCTGCGGCACGTCGTCGACGTCGGTGAGGTACTCGACGAGCGCCTCACCGACGGCTCGGAGCTGTACGCCCGGCACTTCAGGAACTACGCCGCCTACCGCTCCTTCGAGCCGCTCCTCTCGGGGGAGCAGACCTGACGTACCCGTAGGGCTGGGCGCCGTGCACTGAGTCGGTGCCGGGCAGGCCCGGATCGCCACACCGGGGATTCTCGGCGACGTGGTCGGCCCGAGCCGTCCGTGGTCTGCCGTTCCGAGTCCCGGGCCGGCGTCAGGCCGGGGGGACCAGGCGGTTCTCGTGGGCGAAGACGACGGCATGGATCCGGTCGCGGAGTTCCAACTTGAGCAGGATCCGCCCCAGATGGGACTTCACGGTCGCCTGCGCGAGGTACAGGGCGGCCGCGATCTCCGCGTTGGACAGGCCGCGACCGACCTCTACCAGGACCTCGCGCTCCCGGGCGCTGAGCCGGTCCAGCCGCTCGTCGCGGACGGCGACGCCCCTGTCGACCAGGTGCGGACGGAAGTCCTCCAGCAGGCGCCGGGTGATCCGCGGGGAGAGCACCGCGTCGCCCGCCGCGACGTTGCGGATCGCGGTGAGCAGCTCCTCGGGCCGGGTGTTCTTCAGCAGGAAGCCCGAGGCCCCGGCGCCGAGCGCGGCGAAGGCATACGCGTCCAGGTCGAAGGTGGTGAGGATCAGCACCCTGCTCCTCGGGGAGACCTCGACGACCTGCCGGGTCGCCTCGATCCCGTCCGTCCCGGGCATCCGGACGTCCATCAGTACGACGTCGGGCCGCAGCTCCCGGGAGAGGCGGACGGCCTGGGCGCCGTCCGCGGCCTCGCCGACCGGGGCCATGTCGGGCTGTGCCTCCAGGACCGTGCCGAAGGCCATCCGGAGCAGCGCCTCGTCGTCGGCGATCACGATGCGGATCGTCATATGGCGCCCGTCCCGCCGCTGCCCAGCAGGAGCCGGGTCCGCACACCCCAGCCGCCGCTCGGAAGCGGGCCGGCCCGCAGCGTCCCTCCGTAGGCGGCCGCGCGCTCGCGCATACCGGGGATGCCGTGGCCGGACGGTGTGGCGGCGGGAAGCGCCGGCCGTGGGCCGCTGTCGGTGACCTCCACGCCGACGCTCCCGGCCGAGCACTCGACCCGGACCGTCGCGCGGGTGCCGGCGGGGGTGTGCTTGAGGGTGTTGGTCAGCGCTTCCTGCACCAGGCGGTAGACGGTGAGTTGTGCGGTGGCCGGCAGGTGGGCGTGGCCGCCGCGGACTTCCAGGCCGGTCGGCAGGCCGGCGGCGGTCATCTGGTCGGCGAGCGCCTCCAGCTGGGCGATGCCGGGCAGCGGGTGGCGCTCGGCGTCCGGCTCGTCGGCCCGCAGGACGCCCAACGAGCGGCGCATGTCGGTGAGGGCCTGGCGGCCCGTCTCCGAGATCTGCAGCATCGCGGCGGTCGCCCGGTCCGGGGACCTGTGCTGCGCGTGGACGGCGGCGTCGGTGAGCGCGACCATGACGGACAGGTTGTGGGTGACGATGTCGTGCATCTCGCGGGTGATCCGGGCCCGTTCCTCGGCGACGGCGAGCAACGCCTGCTGCTCCTGGTGCAGCGCCAGCCGTTCGGCCCGCTCCTGCACGGCGGCGAGGTAGGCCCGTCCGGTCCGCACGTTCACCCCGAGGACCGCTGCCGCGACCACCGTCGCGGAGAGTGCGACGAACGGGGTCAGGAACGCGCCGTTCGACGCCCACCGCAGGCAGGCCAGCACGGCCCCGCCCTCCACGACGGCGGCTGCGAGCAGCGTGCCGCGCCGGCCCGTGTGCGCGGCCGTCGTGTAGAGGGCCATCAGCAGCGCGACGTCCGCGGCCAGTTGGACGTCCGCCAGCCATTGGGCGAAGGCCGCGGCGACCACGGCGACGAACACCGCGAGCGGGGCACGGCGCCGCCACACCAGGGGCAGCGCCAGGGCTGCGGTGAGCGCCGCCGCCACCGGCAGCTCCCGGGCCGGGTACGTGGTCACGACGTGGAGCAGGAGCAGCGCCGGCAGCACCGAGTCCCACACCAGGGTCGGCAGCCGGTCCCGGTGGCGCACCGTCACCCCTCTCCGCAGATCGGTCGTCGTGGTGGCCCGGGCGGGCCGCCACCGCGTACAGGCGCAGCCTAGGCCGCGGATCCGCGCCGCACATGATCCCGGCGTCGGAGCGCGGCGGGCAGGGGTACGACCAGAGGATGAGACCCGCGACCTCCCGCGGTCGCAGGCCGGCCGTCGGTCCGGGTGCCCGGTTGCCACCCCGGTCGCACCGCGGCCCGCGCCGGTTGCCACCCCGGTCGCAGTCGGCGGCGACCCCGGGCCGATGCGGCGGCGCGGGCGCGGCGCCGAGCATGGCCGCGTGACCGAAACCATCCCGGGGCTGTACCTGTCCCTTCCGGAAGTCCTCGTCCTGTGGGGCGCCGTCGTGCTGTTGGTGGCCCGCCGGCTCCCCCCGGCCGCCCGCCGGCCCGGCACCGTCGCGGCCGGGGCGGTCCTCGTACCGTCGGCGATCGTGCTGGGCGTCGTGGGGATCCGCTGGCAGATGCTGCCGGTCCTGGCCGGCGCCGCCGTTGCCTCGGCGTTCGCCCTGACGCCCCTGCTGCGGCGCCGTACCGGCCGACCGGCGCGGCGGGCCCGCTGGTGGCCGGGCCTGGTGGGCTCGCTGGCCTGCGCCGGCCTGATCGCCACCGGCCCGGTGGCCGCATGGGCCTTCCCCGTTCCCGTCTTCCCCGAGCCGACGGGCGACTTCGCGGTCGGCACACGGGTGGTGCAGTGGACCGACCCGCTCCGCCCCGAGAGCTTCACCGCCGATCCGGACGACCGGCGCACGGTGGTGGTCCAGCTCTGGTACCCGGCGCGGAAGAGCCCTGCGGGCGTCCCTCGGGCCCAGTACCTGGGACGCACGCAGGACGAGGCGCGGACCGTCTCGCAGGCCCTCGCCGACGGGGCCGGCCTGCCCGCCTTCCTGGTCGACGGCGTCCCGAGGGCCCGCAGCCGCGCGGTCGTCGACGCCCCGCTGGCCGACGGGGGTGAACGGTTCCCGGTCGTCCTCTTCTCGCCGGGGTCGGGCGGGGTGCGGTCCCAGAACACCGCATGGGCGGAGGAACTGGCCAGCCACGGCTACCTGGTCGCCGCCCTCGACCACCCATACGACTCCAGCGTCGTCTTCCTCGCCGACGGCCGCACGATCCGTGCCACCACCGCCTCCTCCGGAGACCGCGCCGGGGACGAGGAGCCGGCCGCCGGCTGGACCGCCGTCCGGGCCGCCGACCTCGGCTTCGTCCTCACCCAATTGGAGCGACTGGACCTCGGCGAGACCCACGACCCGCTGACCGGGCGCCTGGACACCGGCCGCGCCGCGGTGGCCGGCCACTCCCTGGGCGGAGCCGCGGCCCTGCAGGCGGCCCGGCAGGACCGCCGGTTCGACGCCGTCGTCGACCTGGACGGCTACCCCCACGGCCCGACCGCGCCCGCCCTCGAACAGCCGGCGCTCGCGCTCACCCAGGAGATCACCGACGGCACCGACCCGCGCTACCTGCCCCGGCTCACCGAGGCCCTCGAGCACAACACCGCGAAGAGCTACCGGCTCGCCATTCCCGGCGCCCGCCACCTCACCTTCATGGACGGCCCGCTCTACCTGCCGCCGCTGCCCTCGATCGTCGGCACCCTCGGCCGCACCGAGAGCCCGCGCGTCGTCGCCGCGGCCACCCTCGCCTTTCTGGACTCCACCCTGCGAGGCCGCCCCGACGACCCGGCCGACACCCTCCGGGCCTACGGCACGGTCTCGTCATCAGGGGCTCGGGGACCTGCGACACCACCCCGGTGATCAGTCTTACGCGCGTATCGGGGACGCCGACGGGATCCTCCGGCTCGCCTGCTGCCGCTCCCACCGACCAGGATGGCTCAAGCCGCCCCCGGAGCCACTTCCGAGGCGTCGGCGGCCGTGCGGTGAAGGACGTGTGTGTCGAGGACGATGGTGTGACTGTTTCGGACGGTGCCGTGCAGGTCCGAGAGGTTCCCGTCGAGGTGGATGGTCCTTCCATCCGTGCGGTAGGTGCCCGTGTTGATGCCGATCTTGAACACGGGGCAGTTGTCCAGGTTGCAGATCACGTTGTCGATCTGCTCGAAGCGGCCGTCCGCGGTGAGGGTCAACTTCTGGATGTAGTGGGTGATTCCGGGGCGGTTCCTGTCGACGGACTCTGTCCACTGACCCGTCAGCCGGCCCTTGTGTGCGTCCGGGGCGGCCGCCTCCGTCACCTGGGCGGCGGCAGAGCCGCCGGTGGCCGTCAAGGCGCCCAGGAGCAGCAGCGTGGCCCCCAGTACGGACTGAGTCTTCTTCTTCATAGGGCGGGCTCGTTCCTTGTCCCTCGGTACGGCGGTCAATAGGGGATGCGGCCGGGAGCGGCGCCGGCGACCGGGGTGCGCGCACCACGCTCGCCCCGGCGCATGCCGCCGGCCTCCAGTGAGTGGGTGCGGCACGGCCCGGCAGGCTCGACCGTATCCGTTCACCTGCTGATGCCGTTCCATCCCGACAGGCACGGCGGCTCGTTTCGGTTGAACGGCGGGCGCGGAAAGAATGCCTCGTCAACCGCATGGGACACCGGGAGCGGCCCCGTTGCGACCACCGGCATGCAGCACACCGGCAGCCACTGATTGGCCGGAGCGCACCCCCCGCTCCCGCCACCCGCTCCCGAGCGGTGCCGCCGACTCACCCGTGCCATACCCTCCACTGTCATGAACATGAATCAAGCCGCGGAGGCAGGACCCACGGCCTTGCGGACCGCCCGCTTCGAGTACGCCGCGCACGCCCCGGACTACGACGCGGCCCTGCGGCGCTTCACCCTGGACACCTGGCCCGGGCGCACCGCAATGCTCTGGCTGCCCGCCCTGATGGCGTCCGCAGCCGCACTCCTGCGCGTGTGGTTGTGGCACCTGGGCTGGGGCGGAGTCGCGGTTGTGGCAGTCACCGTCGTGATCGCCTCGCTCGGCATCCGGCAGTGGCACCGCAGCTTCCGGATGAAGGAGCTGTACGAGAACGATGCCGCCCTCGGCACCATCCGCACCACGCTGGCCGGCGACGGCATACGCACCTGCGGCGCCGCCGACGGCGAGGAGGGCGAAGCCGACGAGTGGCGCGGCTACCCCTGGTGGTTCGAGACCCCGGAACTGTTCGTGCTCACCGGCAGCATGGGCTACTTCTTGGTGCTGCCCAAGCGCGGCGCGACCTCGCCCGAGGACGTCGACCTGGCCCGCGCCCTGTTCACGGAACACCTCCGGCGCATCTGAGGGCGGCGGGCCCCCACGGACTGCCCGAGGGCATGGCCGGACGGCTTGAAGTTCGCCGGGACCACGGGACGTTGGAGATCGCCGTGGCCGCCCACCTCGCCGCCCGCGGCCCCCGGGAACCGGCGTGCATCGATCCGCCGATCCGGGGCAGGCGGGCCGCATGGCGACCCGCCTCCCGGGCGCAGGCCGCTCACTGACCACCACCGAGAAGGGAACCCGCACCCGTGAACGACAACATCTGGGCCTACCACCTGACCGTCGCCCACTTCGAGGACAGGGACCTCACCGGCTACAAGGTCGAAGCCCTCGACGGCACCATCGGCAAGGTCGACAAGCACTCCTACGAAACCGACGCCTCGTGGATCGTCGTCGACACCGGCCCCTGGATCTTCGGCAGGGAAGTACTCCTGCCCGCCGGCACGATCACCCGTGTCGACACCACCGAGGAGAAGGTCCACGTCGACCGGACCAGGCAACAGATCAAGGACGCCCCGGACTTCGTCCGGGAGGAACACCTCGGTGACGCCGCCTACCACCATGAGGTCGGCGGCTACTGGGGCGACACGGTACGCCGCCTGCAGCAGTGACCGCGGTGAGGTCAGGCTTTGGGGTTCGGGGCGGACGAGGGCGAGGGAGCGGGGGCCTCGGAAGGACCGGTCAGCGGAGCGCGGGCACCGGCGCCCCCCGTGAAGTGCGCGAGGGTGCCGGTCTGTTCCAGCAGCCGCTCCAGCTGCCGGGGGCGACCGTCGAGGTGCAGCGCCGCACCGACCGCGTCGGTACGGCGGCGGACCATCAGCAGGGCCGACAGGCCGCTCGGGTCGACCCCGGTCACACCCGAGCAGTCCAGCCGTACTTCGAGCGGCGCGCCGCACTCCCCCAGCGCGCGGCTGACGTCGTGGACCAGCAGGTCGGCGTACCGGTGGTCGAGGTCGCCCCGCAGCTCGATGCGGAGGGCGTCGTCGGTACGGCGGCACGACAGGCGGAGCGGAGTGGAGGGCGAGCTGGTCATTCGGCGTTCCCGGCGGCGGTCAGGTGGGTACGGGTGAGGCGGTCCGAGCCGGCGCGGAGCACGGCGACGGCACGGGGGAAGTCCCCGACGCGGCGGCGCAGCAGTGTCAGTGCGGGCAGCAGGGACGCGGCCGGGACCCCTCGGGCGTTCAGGACGTCGGCGGTCCAGAGCAGGAAGCCGCCGAAGAGTTCCTCGTCGTCGGTGTAGAGGGCGGTGGCGAGGAACTCCACGATGTGGGAGAGGTCTTCGGCCGCGCGCTCGCGCTGCGCCTCGGTGTAGTCGCGCACCGCGGGGTAGGCGTCCTCCAGTTCGGCGAGCACCTCGCGGACCAGGCGGGGCCGGCTGCGCGCGACGAGGGTGTACTCCTGGTCCTTCAGGTGGGGAAGGTCGTCGATGGCCTGGTGGCCGGGCCGGGGTCGGGGCAGCGGCCGACGGGCGAGCTCGTCCGCGGCGGTGCGCGCGTCGGGCGCCCACGCGTCCGCGCCCAGGAGCCGGGCGTAGCGGCCGCCGGGTCCGAAGGCGGCGCCGCCGACGATCACAGGGGTGCCGACGGCCTGGCAGGCGGTGATCGTCGCGTGCGCGACGGGCAGACGCGTGGGGATGGAGCCGGAGAGGGCCACCGCGTCGGGACCGGTGCGGTGCACGTGCGCGATGAGGTGGGGGGCGGGTACCTGGGCGCCGAGGTAGTCGACGTGCCAGCCGCGGATCCGCAGGACCTCGGCGAGCAGGCGGGCAGGCAAGGCGTGCCATTCGCCGTCCACACAGGCGACCGTGATCCTGCCGTGACGGGGTTCCGTTCGTGCCGCGGGATGCAGGGCGAGCGCCGCTACGGCCCGCTCGTTCATGGCGGTGGCGGCGTGCTCCTGGGCCACGCTGATGCGGTTCGCGGCCCACTGCTCGCCCACCCGCCCCTGGACCCGGCCGATCACCTCCAGCAGGACGGACTCCGGGTCGACGCCGTCGTCGAGCGCCCGCAGGACCGACCCCACCGCGGCGGGTTCGTCGAGGGCCATGACGGATTCCCATACCTCTTCGGCAAGGGCGTCCATGCTCAGGATCGGGGAGGTGCTCTGCGATCTCATGCGGTGAACCTGCCCCGGGTGTGGCCGTCCACCGCGCTGAGGTGGTTGGTGCGCGGCGCGGTGATGACCACGATGGCCATGTCGTCGTGACGGCCCCGCCCCACCCACTGGGCGGTGAGCATCTGCACGTGTTCGACGACGGCCTGGGCGGGCATCGCCGCGCACTCGGACAGGGCTCGCCGCAGCCGCTCCTCGCCGAACATCGTCCCGCCCATCGGACCGCCGCGCGCCTCGCTGATCCCGTCCGTGTACAGGACGCAGGCGTCGCCGGGTGCCAGCGTGACCGAGGCCGTCTCGGCGGAGACCACGGGGAGCACCCCCACCAGGGTGCCCTGCGTGGCCGCCGCCTCGATCCGGCCGTCGGAGCGCAGGAGCAGCGGGGCGGGGTGGCCGGCGCTGGTCAGCCGCAGCCGCACGCAGCTGCCTTCACGTGTCGCGGAGGCCAGCACCATGGTGGCGAAGCGGGTGCTCTCGGAGTTGAGCAGCGCGGAGTTGAGGAGGCTGAGCATCCGCTGGTGGTCGTCGGCCATGGGGAGCAGCGCGTGCAGCGTGTTGCGGATCTTCCCGGTCATGACGGCGGCTTCCAGGCCCTTGCCGCAGACGTCGCCGAGCACGACCAGCGACGCGTCACCCTCGTCGACGGCCGGGTGGACGTCGTAGAAGTCGCCGCCGACCCGCTCGTGGTCCTTGGAAGGGCGGTAGCCCCCCGCGTACTCGACGCCGGCCACCTGGCCCAGCCGGGGCGGAAGCAGTTCGCGCATCAGGGTCTCGGTGACCGAAGCCTGCTCCGCGTAGAGGCGTGCCGCCGACATCGCCGCGCCGGCGCGTGCCGCGAACAGTCTCGCGAAGACCTCTTCGCCCTCCGTGAAGGCGGGGGCTCCGGTGCCGCGCAGCAGGACGAGTGCGCCGGCGGGCACCCCGTGGCCGGGCAGCGGAGTGACGACGATCGACCCGACGCCGTCCATTCCCTCGGGGAGCAGCCAGTCGGGCGCGGCCGCGGGGTCGATCCAGCGGGACGGCACGGGCGGGAAGCCCTGGAGCGCCTCCGCCAGGCCCGGGACCTCCTCGGGGTCCACGGCCCGCAGCGACACCGAGGGCGTGCCGCCGCGCACGCACACCACCACCGGCAGGCCCGTGTCGCGTGCGGGTGCGATCACCAGGGCGGCGTCGGTGAGGTGCTCGGCGGCCAGCTGCGCCGTGACGTCCATGCAGCGGTCCAGGTTCAGCGAGGACAGCAGCAGGTTGGACGAGCGGACGAGGAACGCCGTGCGTTCCTGTTCCGTCCGCAGGGCTTCCCGGGCCAGCCGGTGGTCCGTGTCGTCCACGAGCCACCACACCACGCTTCCGTCGTCCCTGCGGGTGGGGTGCGCCTCGAACGATCCCTCCCCCACCGGCCCCTGTACGGACCGGGCCGCGTCAGGCGCCGGCGGGGTCGTGGGGACGGGGTCGGCCCGGTGCCGCGCGTGCGCCGCGGCCAGCCACGCGGGCACCACGTCGGCCAGGGCCGCACCGGGGCGCGCCCTCGGGAAGACCAGCCGGGCCGCCTCGTTGGCGAAGACCACCCTGGCCTGGGGATCGGCAGCGAAAACGGGGTACGGGGCCTCACTCCACGGGAGGCCCGCTGCCGGTGAACCGGACGTCATCTGCGGGGAAGGAACCACACATCCAAGGCCCGCTGCGCGAACCCCTCACCTCTTCTTCTTCACGACGGAGACATTGTTGCCTTACGGCAACCATCCTCCACGGAGCACGTCGGCCGCAACCGGGCACCCCTCCGACATCATGACGAACCGTCACCCGCACGGGGGGGGGACCCGCCTCCCGAGGACCCCCCTTGCCCCCTGCGGCCTCCCGTGTAGGAGGATGTCGGGGTGACCGGAGACGAAGCGGTCGTCACGACGACCACCGAGCAGGGCGTCGCAGTCGTCAGCCTGCGGGGCGACATCGACGAGGAACAGGCCCCCGCCCTGAACCGGGCCCTCGCGGCCACCCGTGCGAGCCGTCCCGCCCGTACGGTGGTCGATCTGTCCGGCACGCGCTTCGCGGACTCATCGGTCCTGCACGCGCTGCTGGAGGCCCAACGGGCCCACCGGAGCGCCGGCGCGGTCCTGGTGCTCGCCGGCCCGCTGCAGACCGCAGTACAGCGGTTGTTCGAGGTCACCGGAACCGCATCCGCCTTCAGGATGGCGGACAGTCTGGAGGCAGCGCTGACGTCATGAGCACCTCACCGGATTCGGACGACCTCCTGGGCAACGGGCGGACGAGGGAGCACGAGCCGCGCTCTGGCCACCCGCCCGTCTCCGCGGCCGCCGCCCGCGCCCGTGTCAGCGAGGTGCTGCTGCGTGCCGGGTTGGGGCTCGACACGCCCTCCGTCGCGGACGCCCTCCTGGTCACGTCGGAGCTCGTCACCAACGCGATCCGCCACGGCGGCGGGGTCACCGCCTTCCGTGCCGTTGTCGCCGAGGACCTCCTGAGCCTGTCCATCGGCGACGCCAGCCCCCTGGTCCCCGCCGCCCGGACCGGAACGGTCGAGCGTCCGGGCGGGTTCGGGTGGCCGCTCGTACAGCGCCTCGCCGAGCGCGTGGAGTGCCGGACGCACTCCGACGGCAAGACGATCAGTACCGTGCTGCGCCTGTCCTGACGGACCGGGCCCTCACAGATAGCGGCGCAGCGGGCGGACCGACAGCTCCCGGGCGCGCTGCAGCAGGGAGCGGCGCTTCCAACGGCGCCCGACGATCCGCGTGCTGACCTCCAGGTCCTGGTCGTAGTGCTCGTCCAGGGTCCGGGTGAGGTCCGGGTCCATCACCGCCAGCATGACCTCCTCGTCGTGGTCGAGGGAGCGGCGGTTGAAGTTGGACGAGCCGATGAGGGAGACCACGCCGTCCATGGTGATGACCTTCGCGTGCATCATCGTCGGCTGGTACTGGTGGATGCGCACGCCCGCCGTGGTGAGCGCCTCGTAGTGGTGCTGTCCGGCCAGTTGGCACACGCGCTTGTCCGTGTGCGGGCCGGGCAGCAGGATCTCGACCGTGACGCCCCGGCGGGCCGCGGCGGCGAGCAGGTCGACGAAATGGTCGTCGGGGGCGAAGTACGCGGTCGCCAGGCGCACGCGCTCCTGCGCCGATTCGAGGATCACGCGCATCAGCGTCTGCATGTCCTGCCAGCCGAAGGCGGCCGAGCCGCGCACCACTTGGACGATGGCTGAGCCGGCCGGCTCGTGGGACACGAAGCGATCCCGTTCGTCGAAGAGCTCCGGATGGCACTCCGCCCAGTTCTGTGCGAACGCCGCGGCGATCCCGTCGACAGCGGGTCCGCGGACCTCTGCGTGCGTGTCGCGCCACTCGCCCGGGTTGCGGGCGTCACCGCACCATTCCTCGGCGATGCCCACTCCACCGGTGAAAGCCGTCCGTTCGTCGACGACGAGGACCTTGCGGTGGCAGCGGTGGTTCTGCTTGAGCGGGGAGAGGTAGGCGGGCTTGCGGAACCAGGCGACGTCCACTCCGGCGGCGTCCATGTGGTCCAGGAGGTCCTTCTCGATCAGGCGGCTGCCGAAGCCGTCCAGGAGCAGCCGTACCCGGACCCCGGCGCGGGCGCGTTCGGCCAGGGCCTCGGCGAACCGGCGGGCGATGGTGCCCTTCCAGTAGACGAACGTCATCATGTCGACGGTATGGCGGGCGGAGCCGATGGCGTCCAGCATCGCGGCGAAGATCTCGTCCCCGTTGCGCAGGGGGCGTACGGAGTTCCCCTCGGTCGCCGCGATGCCGATCAGTCTCTCCAGCCGGCGGCGGATGCGGTGGATGCGCTCCTGCTCCAAGTCCGTGGCGGCGGTGACGGGCCCGGGTCCGGGCAGCGGCGTGACGGTGGTGCCGGTGACGGCGGCGCGGGTGGTGTCGGTGTCGGTGTCGGTCATGGCGTTGCTCCTCGGTCGGGACGGGCGGGACGGCGGGACGGCAGGGAGGGTCAGACCGAGGACTTCGCTCCGGGCTCCGGTCCGCCCGACTCCCACGGGGGCGGTGCCTCCATCTCCGTCCACGCCGCCAGGTCCTCGCCGTCGACGCAGACGATCCCGCAGGTCTCGGCGTACTCGGCAGCGGGGGCGGTGAGGGAACCGGTCGTGACGAGGACGGCGACGTCCGCCTGGTGGACCGCGAAACAGGTCCCGCCGAAGCGTTGGAGGTCCTGCGAGCCGACCCGGTTGTCCTCGGAGTAGTGCTTGCACTGCAGCACCACCCGCCTCCCGTCCGCCGTCGTGGCGAGGACGTCGGCGCCCAGGTCGCCCGCACCGCCGACGACCTCGACCGAGGTGCAGCCGTCCCGGGCGCACAAGGCGGCGACCGTGTGCTCGAAGCCGTCCGCGTCCGCCCCGACGTGGTCCAGGGCCTCGCTCCCCACATCGGGGAGCTCCGTCGTCGGTGCCGTGCTCCCGTCGAGCGCGGCTGCCGGCCGCCCTCGGGTGCCACGCCGTCGGGGGACGCGGCGCCGGCCGGGGGCGACCGTCCACTTCACCAGTACCGCTCCGAGCAGCAGCGCGGCCGAGGCGGCGATCGGCGACACCGGGAGTCCGGTCCCGCTCCCCGGCGCGGCCTTCACGAACGCGACCAGGCCACCGATGCCGATGCCGAGCAGCCCGACCACGAGCACCACGTCGCGCCCGAGGCCCGTGCCCCGCACGGGCGCGGGCACGTCCTCGTCCGGTGTCGTCATACGAGGTCCCCTCCCCTTCGCGCGTCGAGGTCCCCGATCCGTGTCGGACCGGGGACCTCGACGGACGTCGAACACTGTCGGACGCCCGTATGGCCGCGATTGCGGTTCTCAAACCGGGGAAGGGCCTCGGAACCCCGTCACGCCCGCCGGGGCGCGACGGTCATGGTCGTGGCCTCGGTCACATCGGGCGCGGTCGCGAACGCGGTGTCGGCGCCCGTGAGTTCCAGGAGCCGGGCCAGGCGGGCGGGTACGCTCCCGGCCAGGACCACCGGCCGTTCCAGGGCCGGCAGCAGCAGGACGCTGAGTGCGGTCGAGTCGACGAACGTCACTGCGGCGACGTCCAGTACGTACCGGGCGACACCCGGCGCCGCAGGGTCCATCGCGACCCGCAGCGCGGCCACGTTGTCCATGTCGAACTCCCCCGCCATCACCACGATCCGTACGTCCCCTTCGGACCGCGTCTCGACGTGGCTGCGTGTTTCCGTGTCCTGCGTGTCCCTGTTCATGGCCGTCCTCTCCGCGTTGTCGCTTCGGTTCGCGCTGCGTCCCGTTCCCGTCCGGTCCTCACCGGCCGGCGCGGGGCAATTTGACGACTGTGATGAAGAAATCGTCGATCTGCTGGATCGCCCGCATGAACTGGTCGAGGTCGACCGGCTTGGTCACGTAGGCGTTGGCGTGCAACTTGTAGCTGCGCAGGATGTCCTCCTCGGCGGCCGAGGTGGTGAGCACGACCACGGGGATGTGGCTCAGCTCCGGATCCGTCTTGATCTGCTCGAGCACCTGCCGGCCGTCGTACTTGGGCAGGTTCAAATCGAGGAGGATGAGGTCGGGGCGGGGCGCGTCCGCGTGCTCGCCTCGCCGGTAGAGGAAGTCCAGAGCCTCCAGGCCGTCCCGTACCACGTGCAGGACGTTCCCGATCTTGTTGTCGGCGAAGGCCTCACGGGTCATCAGTTCGTCGCCGGCGTCGTCCTCGACCAGCAGGACTTCGGCGGGGGCTGCCCGGGTGTGGTCGTCGGGGGTGCTCATGAGGGGGTTCCTTCGGTGGGTACGGGGTCCGGTGCGGCATCGGCATCGGCATCGAGGGCGACGGGCAGGGTGAAGACGATCCGAGTGCCCTCCTGGTGGGCCGTGTCGATCCGGATCCGGCCGCCCGCGTGTTCGACGATCTTCTTGCACAACGCGAGGCCGATGCCGGTCCCCCCGTACGTCTCGCGGCCGTGCAGCCGCTGGAAGATGACGAACACCTTCTCTGCGAACTCGGCCGGGATGCCGATGCCGTTGTCCGTGACGGAGAAGGTGGCGAAACCCGGCTCCGCGGCGGGCTCGTCGACCACCGCGACCTCCACCCGCGCGGTGCGGTCGGGCGAGCGGAACTTGACGGCGTTGCCGAGCAGGTTCTGCCACAGCATGGTCAGGAGCGTGGGGTCGCCCACCACGTCCGGGAGCCGCTCGGGCCGCGTGATCTCCGCGTCGCTCTCCTCGACGGCGGCGGCCAGGTTGCGCAGCGCCCGGTCCAGGGAATCGTCCAGGGCGACCGTCTCCCGGGTGTCCTGGATCCGTCCCACCCGCGAGAAGGTCAGCAGGTCGTTGATCAGCACCTGCATGCGTTTGGCGCCGTCGACGGCGAAGGCGATGTACTGCGTGCCGCGCGCGTCGAGCTGGTCCCCGTAGCGCTTCTCCAGGAGCTGGCAGAAAGAGGCCACTTTGCGCAGCGGCTCCTGGAGGTCGTGCGAGGCGACGTACGCGAACTGCTCCAGCTCGGCGTTGGAGCGGCGCAGCTCGACCGCCTGGGCGTCGAGTTCCGCGGCCGTGCGGTCGAGCCGCTCGGCGTTGCGCCGCGACGCGTTCAGTTCGGCGACGGTGCGGTGCCGCATGGCTTCCACGGCCGCGGCCAGGTCCCGCAGCTCGGCCGGGCCGCGCAGCGGGATCTGCTCGTCGAATGCCCCGTTCGCGACGCGTCGGGAGGCCGTGCGCACCTGAGCGAGGGGCCGGAGCACACCGACGTGCAGGAGGATCCCGAGCGCGGCGCCGGCCAGCAGGAAGGCGATGACGATCGCGAGGAGGATCTGGTCGCGCTGCGTGCGCGCCTCGCCGAAGGTGGTGCGGGCTTCGGCCTGGATGTGGTCCAGGTGCGCCTGCTGCGCAGCGATCCGCCGGCGGACCTCGTCGAAACGGTCCTTGCCGGTCTGGAGCGAGGGTCGGGGGCCGCCGTCGTCCACGGAGGCGATGGCGGGCACCGCGAACTCCTGGCGCCAGGCGCGGGCGGCTTCCTGCACGGCCGCCAGGTCTGCGCGTACCCGTGCGTCTCCTTCCAGGACCGTCGACAGGCGCTGCTCGGCGGTGGCCTCGTTGGCCAGGCCGCGTTCGTACGGTTCCAGGAGCGCGGGTTCGTCGGCCAGCAGGTAGCCCCGGATGCCGGTCTCCTGGTCCAGGAGGGCGGTCTCCAGCCGCAGCGCGTCCCGCTGGGCGGGCAGGATCCCGTCGACGAGCCGGTTTCCGGCCGTGGTCGTGCGGGAGAGGAGGGTGGCTCCGAGGGCGCCGGTGCCGACGACCATGAGGGCCAGGACGACGAGCACGGTGGTCAGCCAGGTCTGCAGGCTGGGCCCGTGCCGGTCGGCGGCCGGTCCTCGGCGCTGTGCCGGAGGGTGCGTGGTGGGGGTCACGTGGGGGTGTTCCATTCGAGGTGCAGTACCGCGACGTCGTCGGCCAAGCCGCCCCAGTCCGCGGCGAGGCCCTGCGCCGCCTGGATGAGGGAGTCGACGAACCGTTCGGCGGGCAGGTCGGCGTGGCGGCGGGCGATCTCCAGGAGACCGGCTTCGTCGAGCCGTTCGGATCCGGGCCCGACGCGTCCCTCGATCAGCCCGTCGGTGAAGAGCATCACGGCGCCGCCCTTCTCCAGCGGGACCTCGGTGACGGGCCAGCCGGCGCCCAAGCCGGGCATGATGCCGAGCGCCGGCCCTCCCGGGACGGTCCGCAGCTCCACGCCGGCCGTGGAGCGGACGAGGAATCCGGGATGGCCGGCCCGCTGCACGGACACGGCGGAGGTGCCGGGTGGGCGGGTGACGGAGACCAGGGTGGCGAAGATCTCGGGGCCGGAGCGCTCCGCGAGCAGGATGCGCTCCAGCAGTCCGAGCAGCTCGGCGTCGCGCGCGCCGGCCATCACGAAGGACCGCCAGGCCACGCGCAGGCACACGCCGAGCGCCGCTTCGCTCGGGCCGTGCCCGGAGACGTCGCCGACGACGGCGTGGGTGGCCCCGTCGGGGGTCTGGACGACGTCGTAGAAGTCACCGCCCAGCAGTGTCTGGGCCCGTCCGGGGTGATAGCGGGCGCAGACGCTGACGGCGTCGGCCGGGTCGTCGAGGAGCAGCGGGGTCGGCAGCAGACCGCGTTCGAGGCGGGCGTTCTCCTCGGCGCGGAGGCGGCCGGCTTCGAGGGCGACCGCAGCCAACTCGGTCCGCTTGCGCTGGATCGCGTACCGGATGGCCCGCATGAAGACGTCCGGCTCCACGCGCCCCTTGATCAGGTAGTCCTGGGCACCGGCCGCGACGGCGGTCAGTCCCGCACGTTCCTCGGAGAGCCCGGTGAGGACGACGACGGCGACCTCGGCGGAGACGGCCAGGACCTTCTTCAGTCCGTCGAGCCCCTGGGCGTCGGGGAGGTGGAGGTCGAGCAGCACGCAGGCGGGCGGCTCATCCTCCAGGAGGTGCAGGGCGTCGGCGAGGGAGGAGGCGCGGCCGAGGCGGACGTCGATGCCGCTGTCCTCGACGAGTTCCTCGACGAGCAGGGCGTCGCCCTCGTCGTCCTCGATGAGCAGGACGTACGGCGGCACCCCGTCCCACAGGGCCAGGGAGTCGTCCCCCTCCACGTCGGCGGCCTGCCGGGCCCGGTTCACCGCCTGCCGCGCCGGCGTACGGGCAGCGAGATGCCGGTCCCCGAGCCCAAGAGTGCTCGCCATCGCGTCGCGTCTGTCCCTTCTCGCCGCCGGAAGCGGACGTCCGACGGACGCCTGGTCGTGCCGGATCAGCGTAGAGCGATCATTTGCCGTAGGGCAATGTTTTACGAACTCAATGATTATGCCGGGTGCGCAACGGAGCTCGTACCAGCCCCCCGCGCGGACCCCGCCCCAGCCTCAGGCGGTGTCCGGAATCCGGCCGGCGCGGGGAGCCGCCGGCGGGGTGGGCGCTGCCTGGGCGGCCGACGGCGCGTCCGCGGCAGGAGCGGCCGTCGGCGCGTTCGCTTGGGGCGTCGCCGCTGCCTCCGGACCCCGGGTGCTCGCGGCGACGTCGGCCGAGAAGAGCCCGGCGGCCGCTTCCCGGAACGCAGTGAGACCCGTCACGAGCGCGTCCACGTCTTCCGGTGTCATCCGGGCGAGCACCGCCGTCAAGGCGCGCTCCCGGGCCGCCCGCCGTTCGTCCAGCAGGGCCCGCGCCCGAGGGGTGAGGCGCAGCTCCACCTCGCGTCGGCTGCTCGGGTGCGGGGCGCGCGTGAGCAGGCCCATGGCTTCCAGCCGGCCGCAGAGCCGGGTGACCGACGGCGGGCGGGAATCGAGCAGGGAACCCAGGGCCCGCAGGTTGATGCCCTCGGCCGCCTCGACCGCGAGCAGCGCCCTCCATTGCGAGGGGGACACGGCCGGTGTTCCGGCGTCCTGGCCCCGGGCGTACAGAACCGCGAGGAGTTCCGCCGCGGCGCCGAGCACCGCGGCCGGATCCTCGTGCGCTCCGGTCGGGCCGGGACGGGACATGCCACCACTGTGGCATCCTCCCGTCCCGGGCGCCCTACGGCTCGCCCGGCCCCTCACCGGGCCGTCCGTGCCAGTCGAGGCAGAGGACCATGGCGTCGTCGGTGGCCTCGACGGCGCCGCGGTGTCCGGCCAGCTCCTCCAGGAACGCCCGGGGCACCTGCGAGGGCGGCAGCAGGCGGGTGTTCAGGATGGCCCGGCCCAGGGCGTTCAGGCTGTAGCGCTCTCCGGCCGGGGACAGGACGTCGTACACCCCGTCACTCAGGAAGAACAGCCGGTCCCCGGGCAGCAGGCGCAGGCGCTGACAGGTGTAGACGGTGTCCTCGAACATCCCGAGCGGCAGCTGGGCCTCCAGTTCGATCTGCTCCACCGTTCCCTCGCGCAGTCGCCAGAGACGGGGCGATCCCGCGTCGACGATCTCGGCCTCGCCGGTGTCCAGGCTGATGCGGAGCAGCAGCACCGCCAGGTGCATCCGGCCCCGGTACTGGCCGTACAGGGCCTGGTCTGCCAGCGACGCCTGGTCGGCGATCCCTAGGCCGGCCCGGCGGGCGTTGCGCATGGCGCTCACGGCGAGGCTGGTCAGCAGGGCGGCGTCGATGCCCTCGCCCATGCCGTTGTTGACGGTCAGCGTCAGGTGGTCGGCGGAGGCCGACCAGTCGAAGCAGTCGCCGTAGATGGCGTAGGCGGGCTCCAACTGCGCTCCGAGGTCGTACTCCGGACGCGAGCAGGAGCGTCCGGGCAGCAGCTGCCACTGCATCTCGGCGGCCAGGGTCAGCCGCTTGGCCCGACGGGCCTGGAGGAAGAAGTCGGTGTCCCGGTCGGCGACGAGGATCTCGTGGGCCAGCGCGTCCGCCACGTCCCTCAGTGGGCCGAGGGCCCCGGCCTCGTACGCGCCGGCCGCGTAGTGGACGCTCAGGACACCCAGCCGGTCGCCGCGCACGCTCACCGGAAGGTGGGCGGTGACCCCGCTCTCCCGGGCGACGACGTGCGGCTCCTGGGCGCCGAAGGCCCGTCCCTCCGGGCTGTTGTACGCCGACACGGACTCAGCGGTGTACGGCTGGGCCGTGACGGGCTGGAGGCGGGCCGAGGCGTAGTCCGCCATCAGCAATTCCGCGCTCCGTGCTCCGTGGTCGCGGACCAGGGCCTCGCGGACCTTCTCGAACAGCTCGTGCGGTGCCGCGTCCCGCAGGGTGCGCGCCACTCCGTCGCCTCCAGCCACCGGTTCGATACCCGCCTCTCTCGCGACTGTCAAAATGGGGGACCACGAAGCCGCCGGGTCGCCGGGAAAGGCGGCTCGTACGCCCGGTAGGGAGTGTCACATGAGTCAGCCGCCGAGCGGCTCCCACCGCCCGGTCATGTCGGCGGTGGCGGAGATGAGCGAGCTGATCGAGCTGCTGGAGGTGGTTTGGGAGCGGGGGCGCGACACGGTCAGCGAGCCGCCCGTCTCCTCCGCCCAGGCCCGGGTGCTGTTCCTGGTCGAGGGGAGCGAGATGAACCTTCGGGAACTGGGCCGGCTGCTGGAGGCGGCCCCGCCGTCGGTCACCCGATTGTGCGACCGGCTCCAGGCCGTCGGCTTCCTCGAACGGCACCCCGGACCGGACGACCGGCGCGAAGTCCTGGTCCATCTGACGCCGGCCGGCCGGGCGTACCTCGACGGCCTGCGCGCGCGCAGGCAGGAGGCCCTGGCGAAGGCGATGGCGGCGATGTCACCGGCCTCGCGGGAGGCCTTGGCGGCGGGGCTGGCCGATTTCTGCTCGGCGGTCGCGACCCCGCTCCGGCTGCCTCCCCGGCAGACGCTCGCCCCCCGGACGGCCTGAGGCATACGGCACGTGTCCGGACCGGAGTAGGGGGCAAGCGGCCGACATGAACGATACGGAACAGACGCGCGCACCCGGGACGACCGAGCCGGAGCTGCCCGCCAAGGTCCCCGCGACCGCCGCGGCCCTCACTCCCGACCTTCCGCCGCCGACCCCTCCGGCGCCGGATCTGCCGGGCGCGGCGGGCGCCGGGCTTGGCGAAGGCGGGGAGGACGCCGGGGGCTCCGGGGAGCTCGGGGACCCGTCACGGACGGTGGACGGTCGCCAGAGCGACGATCCCGCCCCGCAGGAACCCACGGCCTGAGGCCCGGTCGCGCGACGGTGCCGCGTTGCCCGTGCCCGTGCCCGTGCCCGTCCGTCCGTCCGGACCGCGGCGTTACGGGCCGCGGCGCGTTCCGGTCCGGCCCCTGTCCCTCGACAACCGCTGGTGTATTCGACCAACGCCCCTGAAAGGCGCCCTAGTCCTCGAACGGGACGAATCTGGCAAGCGAAGGCCAGTCCAGGGGACGCACGATCGTGGCCAGGTAGGCAAAGGGGTTCTGCGCAGCCGTTTGGAACCACGTCACCGAGAGCTCCGTGTGCCCGAACTCTGCAATGTTCTCGGGCGTCCACGATGACGTCAGTCGAGCACGAACCGCCTCTCGCGGCAGCCACTCCTCGACCCGCCCCTCCACATCGGCTCGAAGCCGGTCGAGGTCGTGCACGTACAAATGCGGCCTCGCTGCCATCGCCTTCTCGAAGCCCATCAGGCGAAAGCGACGGTGAAGGTGCGGCGTCCCCTCGAGCATGCCTTCGCGATCGTCACTCACCGTGAGCTCGCGGAGCTCCGCGTGTACGGACCCCACTTGATAGCCGCGCAACCCGTCCTGCCTCGTCTGGCTCATGGGCCCGAGATTAGGCATGTTCGACGAACGGGCCAAACGCCTTTCGCTGCACGCCCCATCAGGTGACGGGCCAGGCGTCGGACAGCGCGGAGCCCACGAACACCGGCACGGATCGGGCGGGGTGGCAGCGGCGGTGGCGCCCTGCGGGGCCAGGGCGCGGAGGGCGGGCGGCATCAAGCGCGCCGGCCACGTCAGGGGCAGGCTCCTGATCACCGTCAACCACCCCACAGCCCCCTGATCTTGACGGTACCGTGCTGCTCCAGCGGGCTGACGTGGTGCCTTCGAGGTGCCACGATGGTCCGTGCTTCAACAGTGTGCCCTTCGGGACGCTACGAGAGCGGCGCCGGCGTTTCCCCGGGGGGCGGCCCTACCCCACGAAAGGGCGGACACCCCATGCGCGTTATACCCTTCGTATGGCCCTTAGGCGGCGGTCGCGACTCGGCCGCGGACGACGCGGTGCGGCTCTACTACAGCCGCAAGACACAGGAGATCCTGCAGAAGTACGGTCCGGGTCCACGCGTCCACTTCCACGTGGGGCTGTATCCGGACGGCCCACCGGACACCACCGTCGCCCAGAGCACGCTGAAGCGGAACCTGTTCGACGCGCAGGAGCGGATAGTCGACCACGCGGCCCGATCCTGGGGCGCGTACGAGGCGCCTCCCCGGCGGCTGCTCGACATCGGCTGCGGCCTGGGCGGCACCTCGCTCTACTGGGCGCAGAAGCACGGGGCGTCCGTCACCAGCCTCACCGTCGCGCCGGAACACCTCCCGATCGTGCGGCGCTTCGCCCTGAACACCGGGGTCGCGGAGCGCGTGGAGCCCGTACTGGCGGACGTCCACGACCTGGACGAAACCCGCGCGTACGACGCCGTCTACGCCAACGAGAGCAGCGGATACACCGACCGGACACGGTTGTTCGAGGTCGTCGCCAAGGCCCTCGTACCCGGAGGCTGGTTCGGAATCCAGGAGCACTTCGTGGGCGCGTCCGAGTGGCGGGAGTTCATGGACGGCTACTACAGAACGCGGCTCGGCCGGCGCGCCGAGTACCTGGCCGCGGCCGAGGCCGCCGGCTTCGAACTGGTACAGGACGAGGACGTGACGGACTCGGTGGCGGAGTTCTGGGTGCAGTCCATGGCCTGGAACACCGCCGAACTCGACCGGCTGAGAGCGGAGCCGGGCGCCGAGCCCGGAGCCTGGACCGCCGACCGGCTCGAACAGTCGACGATCGCGCACAGCAAGTTCTTCCGGCTGTGGCGCGACCACGCGGTGGAGACGCGGCTGTTGCGCTTCCGGATCGGCGGTGGCCGATGACCGCGCCGCCCCGGCCCTCCCGCCTCGGTACGGGCCTGCCGCCGTTCTACTGCCCCCTGCCGCGCGACCTCGTCCACCCTGACGCCAAGGAGGTGGAGGCCCGGGCGGTCGAGTGGCTCGACGCCTTCGGCCTGTACCCGGATCCCGTCGAACGCGCGTGGGGGCTCGCCACCCACAGCGCCGACTTCTCCTGCCGCATCGTCCCCGACGGGGACACGGAAGCCGTCCTGCTGTTCACCGAGTGGAACTACTGGGCCAACGCCGTCGACGACTGGCAGGATTCCGGTTCCGACGAGGTGGGGACGGCGGCCGTCGTCGAGCACGGTGCGCGGCTGCTGCGCACCATCGAGGATCCCGGGGCGGCCCTGCTGCCCGAGGGGCCCGTGACCCGGGCGCTGCTGGACCTGGTCGGCCGTACCCACGCCCTGCTCACCCCCTACGAGCTGCGCAGGTTCGTCGAGGGGACGCGGGACTGGCTGCTCGGGGCGGCCTGGCGCGCCGCACGGGCGGAGCAGGGGTCGATGCCGGGGCTGAACGACTTCGTCGCGATGGGGCCGCTCGCGAACGGCACACGGTTCTCACTGACCTGGTCGGACGTGGCGCGCCGGGACCGGCTGCCGGCGGACGTCCTGTGCTCCCCCGCCCTGACGGCGCTGACGGACGCAGCCGGTTTCGTCGTCAGCGCGGACAACGACCTGTTCTCCTACGACAAGGACGACCACCTGGAACCCCGCGAAGTGAACCTCGTCAACGTCTACGCCCATCAGGAAGGTTGCTCGCCGGCCGAGGCGGTACCGCTCGCCGTGGCGCTGCGTGACCGGGTGATGGTCTTCTTCCTCCTGCTACGGGCGCGCCTGGAGCGCGACGCGGACCACGCACTGCGCCGTCATCTCGCGGCGTTGGGCCACTACATCGCCGGCTCCATCGCGTGGCAGACCCGTGCACCCCGGTACGCCAGCCCGCGCAACCGCTACGAACTGCCGCTCTTGGAGGCCGCGTTCACGGTCCGGTTCGCCGACGGCCCCAGCTCCAGCGGAACCGAGCCGCCGGACCTGCCGGCCCTGGCGGCCTGGTGGCGGCACCTCCGCGACTGAGCGGTGAAAGAGGGCCCCGGCCGGTCGGCCGGGGCCCTCGGTACGCGGGTCAGGCTCCGCGGCGGCCGAACAGCCGGCGCCACCAGCTGACCCCACGGCGACGGCGGCCCCCGGCGACGGCGACCGCGGGCGGCGCCGTCGGCTGCGGCGGGATCACCGGGTGGACGGGGTGGCCCGCCGGCTGCTCCATCGCGAGCTGCGGAGCCGGGGTGGCCACCGTGCGCGGGGCGAACCGGACCGGCAGCGACTGCAGGTGACGCGACATCAGGGTTCCCCGCCACCGGAGTTCGCTCGCGTCGACCGCGAGCTGAAGGTCGGGCAGCCGGTCCAGCAGGACCTCGATGCCGGTGTCCGCGATGGCGCGCCCGATGTCCTGCCCCGGGCACTCGTGCGGGCCGCTGCTGAAGGCCAGGTGGGAGCGGTTGCCGTGGACGGACACGGCCGGATCCGGCCGGATCTGCGGATCGGCGTTGCCCGCGGCCAGGCCGAGCAGGATCATGTCCCCGGCCTTCACCTGCTGACCGCCGAGCACGGTGTCCCCGGTGGCCCAGCGACCGATGATCGTGTTGATCGGCGGGTCGTCCCAGAGGACCTGCTCCAGGGCGTCCGGCAGGGTCATGTGGCCGCCGGAGAGGCTCGCCCGGAACCGCGGGTCGGTCAGTACGGTGCGCAGCGTGTTGGCGATCAGGTTGGCGGTGGTCTCGTAGGCCGCGATCAGCACGACGCGCAGGTGCATGAGCACTTCGGTGTCGGTGAGGTCCGCCGGGTGCTCGATCAGCCAGGAGGCGAGGTCGCGGGCCGGCTTGGCCTTGCGCTCCACGACCAGGTTCTGCAGCGTGGTGGTGACGTAGCGATCGCTCTGGAGGGCCGTCTCCGTCCCCTGGAGCATGTCCCGCGCCGCGTTGACCAGGAGCGGGCCGTGTTCGTCGGGTGCCCCGATGAGCTGCGTCATGACCAGCATGGGGAGCTGGTCGGAGAAGGCGGACACCAGGTCGGCGTACCCCTCGGCCGCGATCCGGTCGACGAGTTGGTTGGCGAAGCGGGTCACGTAGCGGCGGATGCCGCGCTTGTCGAAGCGTTCCAGTGACTCCACCACGGCCCCGCGGAGCCGTTCGTGGACCGGGCCGTCGGTGAAGTTGCACACCGGCACCCAGGAGACCATGGGGCCGAGCGGGGTGTCGGCCGGCACCCGGCCCTCTCTCAGGTCGCGCCAGCCGCGGGGGTCGCGCGCGAAGCGCGACGACGTGCGGGCGACGTCCAGGTTCTCCCGGTGGCCGAGGACCAGCCAGGCCGGAAGGTCGCCGCTCACCAGGACCGGGGCCACCGGGCCGTGTTCGGCCCGCAGCTTCTCGTACAGGGCGAGGGGATCCGCCTGGGCTTCCGCTCCGTGCAGGCGGTGCAGGCCGCCGGCGGTCGCCGCGGCGTGGGCGGGGCACTCGGGCGGTGGGGTGGGGGTGGTGCTCACATTGCCTCCTGGGTGGCTGCCTGGGAGTGCAGGTAGCGCATGAGGGTCAGCAGTACGTCGCGGGACGATTCCCGCCTTCTGGCGTCGCAGACGAGGATCGGGACGGCGGGCGGCAGATCGAGGGCCTCGCGCAGCTCCTCCAGCGGATGCTCGGGGGCCCCGGGGAAGGAGTTGACGGCCACGACGAAGGGGACGCCGCGCTCCTCCAGCCGTCCGATGACGTCGAAGCTGATCTCCAGCCGACGGGTGTCGAGGAGTACGACGGCTCCGAGCGCGCCTTCGAACAGCCCGCGCCACAGGAACCAGAAGCGCTCCTGGCCGGGTGTCCCGAACAGGTACAGCACGAGTTCGTCGTTGATGCTGATGCGGCCGAAGTCCATGGCCACGGTGGTGGTGATCTTGCGGGCGACGCCCCAGGTGTCGTCGACGCCGACGCCGGCCCTGGTCATCGTCTCCTCGGTGGTCAGCGGCTTGATCTCGCTGACCGCACCGACCATCGTCGTCTTGCCCACGCCGAAGCCGCCCACGATGACGACCTTCACGGCCGCCGCGGCCGTCTGCGGCAGTGCGTCCGCCTCGCGCGGCCCGGCGGGCGGGTCAGAGCTTCTGAAGTCCATCTATCACTGCCTCGATCAGAGCAAGGTCGGGTAGCTGCGCGGCGGGAACCGGCGGGCGGACGTGCACGCGTTGGGCGGCCACCAGGTCTCCGACCAGTACGGTGACCACGCTCACGGGCAGGCGCACGTACGCGGCGATCTCGGCCACCGACAGCGGTGACTGGCACATCCGCAGGATGGAGGCCTGCTCGGGTTGCATCTCGGGCCGGGGAGGCCCTTTGGCCACCACCAGGGTCACGAGCTCCAGCCGGACGGAGGTGGAGGGTCCGCTGCGTCCGCCGGTGATGACGTACAGCCGTTCGGGACTGCTCTCCTCCCAGCTTGCGGGCGGCTCTTTCACGCGGGCTGCCCGTCATGCCGCGGCGGGCTGCTCAGGTGGTCCCCCATTCGGGTCACCAGGTTGCGCATCTGCGCGCCCATCAAACCCGCGTCGACACCCTCGTCGGCGAGGACCGCGAGGTAGGAGCCGTCTCCGGCGGCCATGAGATAGAAGAACCCGCCGTCCATCTCGATCACGACCAGCCTCATTCGGCCCTCGGAGTTCGGCAGTTCGGCGGCGACCGCTCCGGCGAGGCTCTGCAGGCCCGCGCAGGCGGCCGCCAGGCGGTCGGCCGTGTCCGTCTCGGCCCCGTACTGCGCCACGCAGAGCCCGTCCGCGGACAGTACGATCACGTGCCGCGTCTGCGGCACTCCGGCGGCCAGGTCCTTGAGCATCCAGTCCATGCTGCTTCGCTGAGTCATCACTGTTTACGCCCCTTTGGTCGCTGAACCCGACGCGTCCTGGGCGCCCGGCGCGTCCTTGCCGGGCTCACCAGACAGGCCGCTGTGAAACGCCTCCAGCCACATTCCGGGGCCGTTGTCGTCCGCCGGCTGCGGCCTCGCGGCCGGCCGGACGTCGGAGGTGGTGACACGGTCCTTCCGGCGCCGCTGCGGCAGGCCGGTCGCCGTACGTTCGGTGGTCGGTCCGCCGGCGGCGGGCACCGGCCCGGGTGCCGGAGCCGGCGCGGGCCGGGGCACGGACACGACGGCCGACGTGGCGTCGACGGGGTGTTGGCGCGGTGTGGCGGACACCGCCCTGGGCCCGGAGGAGGAGCCGATGCCGTGGGCGAGGCCGGTCGCCGCGGACGCGGTGGTGATCAGGTGCTGCGGCACGATGACCACGGCGCGGACGCCGCCGTACGCGGAGGAGCGCAGCGACACCTGGAACCCGTACGCCTGTGCCAGGCGGCCGACCACGGCCAGACCCAGCCGCGGCGTCTCGCCCAGGTCGTTGAGGTCGATGCCGGACTGTGCCTGCGCGAGCATCTTCTCGGCGCGCGCCCGGGCTTCCTCGCTCATGCTGAGGCCGCCGTCCTCGATCTCCACGGCGATGCCCGACTGCACCTCGACGGCGGTGAGGTGGACCCGGGTGTGCGGCGGGGAGTAGCGGGTGGCGTTGTCCAGCAGCTCCGCGAGGGTGTGGATCAGCGGTTCGACGACCGGGCCGAGGACGGCGACCTCGGTGACCGAGTGGAGTTCCACGCGTTGGTAGTCGATGATCCGCGACATCGCGCCGCGCATCACGCTGTAGAGGGTGACGGCCCTGCTCCACTGGCGGCCGGGGCGCGCACCACCGAGGACCGAGATGGAGTCGGCGAGCCTGCCGATGAGGGCGGTGCCGTGGTCGAGCCGCAGGAGGTCGCCGAACACGTCCGGGTTGCGGCCGTGCCGGTCTTCCATCTCGCGCATCTCGTGGGCCTGTTGGTGGACGATCGCCTGCACGCGGCGGGCGACGTTCACGAAGGCCCGCTGCGCCGAGTCGCGCAGGCTCTCCTCGTTGTCGACGGCGTCGACGACGTGGGCCAGTACGGCCTGGAGGGCGGCCCTGAAGCGGGGGGTGAGGGCGGCGTCGTTGCCCCAGCGGTTGCCGTGGCCGGCGCGGCCTCCCAGGGAGGTGAGCACCTCCTCGGCCACCTCGCCCCGGCGCAGTCGCTCGATGGCCTCGGGGAGTACGACGGCGGACAGGCGGGTCGCCTCGGTCTCCTGGCGGGCCAAGGTGTGCCGGAGTTCGGCGATCTGGGCGCCGCGGGCGGCGAGTGCGCGGCCGCGCCGTAAGGCTTCCACGAACACCGCGGCGCCGCACAGCGCGCCGGTGGCGATCAGGATGGTGCCGACCGGCTCGGAGGAGGAAACAAGCGCCCCGACCAGGCAGACGGCGGCCAGGGAGGCGATCGCGGGCAGCGCCGGGCTCGCTCCCACCTCCGGGTGGACCGTTTCGGGTGGAATGTCTCTATGCTCCATCGGCGTCCTCGAATTATCGGAAAAGGGTCACCTTCTGACCGGTGGGCGGGAGCATAACTACGCCCAACTGTCCGCACGGACGCTTTCGTCGGAGTTCATCGGACCGAAGGAACCGCTACGCGCCATCTCCATCGACGACTTTCGGCCGCTGCGCCCGGAGGTTCTCGGCGGCGGGCGACATAAGGGGAGGTCGGCGGCCCGTCGCCTCATTGGCGGCACGGGCCTGCGCCCCCTGAACCCCCGCCGACACGGGCCGCACCGCCCAGTCGCGAGGTGGCGCCCCGGACGGAAATGCGCTACGCCCTGTCAACGGCGCGTGGCAGGGCGCATCCGCAACGCGATTCGGCCGAGGGCCCCGCCAAGGAGGTGACGCAGGCGGGCAGGCCCCTTGACGGCGCATGCCCGCCCACCGCGACGGCGCGTCAGACGGCGGCGAGCCGCTGCGGGACAGCCGTCAGTTGAACGGCTCAAGCGTCATGAAGGCCTCCTGCGGGTCGGCTTCGTGGACCAGCGACTCGTGGGCGCCCACGTCGTCGAAGGCGAAGCCGTACGCCTTGCCGTCCGCCATCTGGGCGTGGATGAGGCGGGAGTAGTGGTTGGTGACGGCGTCGCGGTAGAAGCCGGCGCCGTCGGCGTCGGGTTGGTTGGCGTTGGTCAGGAGCGTCGAGCGGTTGTAGCCCGCGCACAGGGTGCGGGAGATCGGGCCGCGGACGGTGTCGTTGGGGGCGTCCAGGAGCTTGTAGCAGCCGAAGACGCTGTCCGAGTCGGGCTTCTGGAAGCTGGTGACCACCGCTCCCGAGGCGTTGGTGAAGTTCATGACGTTGCCCGAGACGCGCCCGTAGTACTTGGTGTTCGGTTCGTTCGCGAACGGCGTCACCGTGAGGGTGGAGGAGCCGTACTTGTTCCAGACGCGGTCGATGTAGTCGTTCATCGCGCCGGCAGGTATCCCGCCCGCCTCGACGCCGTGGCCGGGCGAGAGCGCGCGCAGGGGGGTGCCGTCCGGGCGGTTCTGGACCAGGCCGCCCCAGCCGGCCGAACGCAGCCCGCCGAAGACGGCGTTGTAGCCGCCGGCCTTGAGCCGGCCGACGCTCTTGACGGTGCCGCCCGGCGCTTTCGCGCCCACCGCGTACGGGGCGGAGAACATGTCGACCTGCGTGCTGTTGATCCACAGGCCGCCGTCACCCAGGGTGTACTCGGACCAGTTGAACAGGATGTCGTGGTTGGGGTCCGAGGGGTTCTGCACGGCGGGCTGCACCAGGCCGCCACTGGTGAGCTTGAAGACGAGCTTCTGCCCGATCGAGAAGTAGACGCGCCCGGAGAACCTGGGCATCCGGATCGTCTTGGTCTGCCCGTTGGCCGGGCCGGCGATCGCGGCGTCGGGTGCGGGAGTGGGTGGATTGCCTCCGGCGGGCCAGGGGTGGAACGTTCCGTTCGCGTCGGCCCAGCCCTGCCTGCCCGTCGCGAGCAGGGTGCCCAGGTTGTAGATGTAGACGGGCTCGTTGCGTCCGGAGTTGTTCTTGATGGTGAGCGGGATGGTCGCCGGGACGGCCTCGGCGGATGGCGGCGGACCGAAGCACAGCACACCGGCACCGACGGACAGCGCCGAGACGGCGAACACCAGCGCTTTCGACAAGCGGGACACTCTCATCCTCCTTGTGTGGGGGCCTGCCGGTGGGAAATGGGGGGCGACGGCAGGGATCGATGAATTGAAGCGTGAGAGCGCTCTCAGCGTCCGATTGTGTTCAACTTCTGTCAATACTCTTGACACGACCTCAGCGGCTCATGAGCAGCCTGCCGGTTTGCTCCGCGACGGGTTGCCGCGGTTTTGACGATGCGTCGGGAGTCCCCGCGGCGCCGGCCTTGTCGGTCCCCGGTGTTAGCGTCGCCGGCATGGCAAACCGTTCATACCTCTACTCCGCAGACTCGATGCCGAACGAGGCAGGGATCCCCAAGCGGGTCCGATGCGTCTCCGAGCACAACTGGGACATCCCGCTCGCACACAAGATCATGGTGGGGCGCGGAACGAGGATCGTCCCGTCCATGATCTGGAATCCGCCGATCGGCGTCGCCGCGGACTACGTCAGCGGGGCCGCCCTGCTCCTCGACCTCCTGCACGCGGTCGGCAAGGGACTGGAGCACGACGCCGAGTTCGCCGAATGCGTGGCCAGGACCACAGCCCACCTCGAGAAGCAGCAGGCGGAGTACTTCGTCCTCGAGACCGGGGAGATCGTCTCGATGTCGGGCGACGATCCGGTGGAGAGGGTGCGGCGCCTGGTGTCCGAGGACATCCCCGCCGCCGTCGCCAAGGCCGAGGCCGCGATCGCCGCCGAGGACGACGAGTGGCTGGCCTCGGTCCGAGCCGACTGGCAGAACCACTTCGCCTCCTTCTACAGCGAGGCGCTCTACTTCTCCTTCCCCGACTGAAGTGGTGCTTTGGGCGCAGTGCCGGACGATCCCCGTCCGATCCGAAGGACACGACCCGGCCTCGGAGCCCCGATCAGCTCCGGCGCCACCGGGGCACGGACCTGTTCTGCGGTGATCGCGGTCTCGGGCCGATCATGCGCAGGACGTCCCGGTCGTCGAAGCGCAGGCTGTGCACGGTGTCCCCGGACAGGGCCCGTCGTTGTTCTCTGTCACGGGCGCGGCTCGTATGAGCCGACAGGACGTACCCGTTCATCCGCAGAAGACGTCCTCGGCCACGGACGCGCCCTTGTTCCAGCCGTCCGAGAACGGCTTGTCGGCCGAAGCAGGAGGCCTGGCGCCGCAGTTGGCGCGGACGGCGTCCCAACCCGCGATGAGGCCGGCCTTGTAGGTGGTACCCGGGGTGGTGGCCGCCTTCATTCCTCCCGTGCACACGGTGGTGCGGCCGCCTTGGGTGACCGCGTACCTGTCGTCGGGCTTGCTCCCGATCTGGAAGGCGCCGCCGTCCGGCACGTTGAAGGAGGTCGTGCCTCCGCGCGGCGAGGACAGTGCGGCCCTCCCCTGTGCGAACCCCTGGCCCGCGACGGTGACCCGGTCCGCCGCGTCGGCGGCGGACACGGTGCAGGTCGCAGTGGGTGCAGCGGGTGCGGCGGAGGGCTGGGCGGCGTACGCCGCCGTCGGCGGAGCGGTGAGCGCCGCGACGCTCAGCGCGATCAGGGCGGCGGAGGTGCGTGCGCGTCGGCGCATGGTGGCACTCCTCGACAGGGGTCCTGGGGGAAGGGCTCGTGGCCCGTGGCGTCCGGATCGGCTCGGCGTTGACCGGAAGCAACCAGTCCATGGTCTCCGACCGGGTCCGGGGTGTCGACCCGGACGGAGGACCAGGGTGTCTGCGCGTGGGTGTGTGCGCGGAGTCAGGACCCTCTGTGACCTCTCGGGATCGACGGGCTTCGACGCCGCCCGGGATCCGGCTCGGGCCCGCCGTGACCGGCTCGTGGTCGGCCGGCGCGCCCGCCGCCCTGGCCGGGCTCGGGTTGGGGGCCGGCGGGAGCGCTCGTGCCGTCGTCCTCTTCGTGGGGCTGTTCGTCAGACTGCGGGCACGTGTCCGGCGGTGGCCGGTGTTGCGCGGCGCTGGGCCTCCAGCAGCTGCCGGCGCGAGTCGTCCTTGGCCCACGTGAGCGAACCGGGCTTGCGCGCCTCGTTCGCCAGCTGCTTGACGGTGTGCTTGCACACGAACTCCTTCAGCTTCGCCGCGGTGCGTCCGCCGAGGTGGAGCTTCTTCGCGGTGTCGTCCTTCTCCGCGAACTGGAAGAGGCCGACACGACGTCCCAGGCTCATGCACTGGCCGCCGAATCCCACGCTCAGAGTGCCGGGCCGCTCGCCCGCGATCCGGTGGAGCACCGTGTCGGCCGCCTGGGCGCCCAGCGGCTCGGCGGCCTGGCAGCTCATCCGCAGCGGCAGGCCCGAGGGAGCGGCCGAGTCACCGGCCGCGATGATGCGTACGTCGTCCACGCTGGTGAGGGTTTCGTCCGTGAGAAGGCGGCCCAGGGCGTCGGTGGTCAGCCCGCTGCGCGCGGCCAGGTCCGGGACTGCGAAGCCGGTGCTCCAGATGGTCACCTCGCTGGGCAGCTCGCGACCGTCGGCGAGGCGTACGGCATCGCCGGTCACCGCCGTCACCCGCGTGTCCGGGCCTTCGAGAACGGTCACGCCCAGCTTCGCCAGGTGCGCGGCCGCCGAGCGCCGGCCGCGGAGGTGCAGGTACGGGCCGAGTTCCCCTCCGCAGAGGAGGGTCACGGCACGGCCTGCCTCGGCCAGTTCGGCGGCGATCTCGATGCCGGTCGGACCGCCGCCGACCACCGTCACCGCAGCTCGCGCGGGATGGGCGTCAAGTTCCTCCCGCAGGCGCTGCGCCTCCTCGAAGGTGGCGATCGGGTAGGCGAACTCGGCTGCCCCGGGGACCTGCGGGGCGGCGCTGCCACTGCCGACCGCGTAGATCAGGTAGTCGTAGCCGACCGTGGCGCCCGACGTCAGGGTCAGGCTGCGCCCGGGGGCGTCGATCCGGGTCACGGTGTCGACCAGCAGCCGAACACCTTCGGCCAGGACATCGTCGTACTCGACGACGGCGTCGTCGAAGCCGGCCGCCAGCTGGTGCAGGCGGATCCGCTCGACGAAGGTCCGGCGCGGGTTGACCAGGGTGACCGCCACATCGCCGCGCTGCGTCAGACGGTTGGCGGCCATGACTCCGGCGTATCCGCCGCCGATCACGACCACCTCGGTGTACTGCGACATCCGGGCTCTCCTTTGTGAGGAAAATGTGCTGCTTCGATTGGCTGCCGGGCACAGGACACCGGCGGTCCGGTCCCTGTGACAGGCGTGGGGGCGTGGCCCGCGCCGGCTCCTGCGAACGGAGTGCCGAACTCGGCGCCGTCCTGCGCGAACTGGGATCCCACCGGGACCGCCCGTACCGCAGCGACCGGTGAGCCACGCCCGTGCGGTTACGCGCGGGGAGCGGACTCGTCCCTCTTCAGATAGCCGTCCGGGGGGCAGCCCGCGTCCGGGTCCTTCGTGGGGCACATGCTGGGGTCCGCCGTATCGCCCAGGTATCCGTAGAGGTAGACCCACACCTTGCACGTCGGGTCATCGGGGAAGGACAACTGGAGGTCATGACCACGTGTGGCGGTCTCGTCCGGGACGGTGAGACCGTCGCCCTTGGGGCCGGCATGGAAGGCCCAGCGGCCGGTGGACAGCGTCTGGGGGTGGGCGCAACGAGCCATCGCCTCGACGTTCTCGAAACCCGTTCCGGTGAAGGTGTGATCCTCGGTGAAGGTCAGGGACGTCCCGGCGAAGCTGGTCCACGTCCCTGCCAATTCCTCCTGCGGAATTTCCGCCGAGTGGATCGCCGCGGCGTACCCACAGGACGCGGTCAGCGCCACACCGGTCGCCGCGAGAACCATCGCACGCCATGCACGCACGTTCACAGAGCTCACCCCCAGGGTTCGAGCGTCCGGCCTGGAGCCGCACACCCATATTTGAACACGCTCAAAACCTATGGCTTCGTTCGGGTCCTCGCAACCGCTCCCCCACACGGGCCACTTGAGCGCGGCGGCCGGACCGGCCGGCACCCCGCCCCGCGCGGTTGCGTCAGATGGAAGATCGCGGCACCACGGGATGACGTCCGCCGCGCCTTGGTGCATCGGGGGGAGTCGGGCGGAGCGGGGCGCGGGTGCCTGGGGCGGAGCAGGGCATGCTGAGGTGTCGTCGGCCGACCCCCACGAGATCCCGCCGTCGGGGGCGACCGGTCGGCGGCCGACCGCCGCCGGTCCCCCGCCCCCGCCCACCGGCAAGCTACGGAGACCCATGTCCACGCCCGCCGCCCCAGAAGCCACCGCCGCGGCCCTGCTGCGACGCCCTCGGATCTGGATGGTTCCCACCGTCCTCACGGGACTTCTGGCCCTGCTGCTCTCCCTCCTCTACATGGGGGGCATCGTCAATCCGAACGGAGACCTCCGCGACCTGCCCATCGCACTCGTCGACGACGACACCGGCGGGCAGGACCTGGGCGGGCGGATCACCGCCGCCATCGCGGCCGACAGCGCGGGCGGCACGGTCGACTGGCGCGTGCTGACCCGCGCGCAGGCCCAGGACCAGCTCGACTCGGGGAAGGTCTACGGCGCTCTGGTGATCCCGGCCGGCTTCTCGGAAGCGGCCACCGCGCTGACCACGCCCGCGGCCACCCGGCGGCCGACGATGACCGTGCTCACCAACCCCGGCAAGGGGAGCCTGGGTTCCTCGCTGGCCGGCCAGATCAGCACCAAGGCGGCGCACGGCGCCTCGCGCTCCCTCGGCCGCGAGCTCACGCAGGCCGCGGGCGCCCAGGCGAGCCCCACGGCCAAGGTGTTGCTCGCCGATCCGGTCGAGGTCGTCACGCGGTCCGGCCACCCCCTCGGCACCCACAGCGGTCTCGGCCTGTCGGCCTTCTACTACACCCTGCTGCTGGTCCTGGCCGGGTTCATGGGCGGCAACGTGATCAGCAACGGCGTCGACACCGCCCTCGGCTACGCCGACAACGAGATCGGCCCCTGGCACACCCGCCGACCGACCGTACCCATCAGCCGCACCCAGACACTTCTGCTGAAGATGGCCATGACCGCGGGCATCACACTCCTCAGCACCGCCCTGGTGATGCTGGCCTGCATCGCGATCCTGGGAATGGACGCCTCCCACGTGCCGCTCCTGGCGCTCTACTCCTACTGCGCGGCGCTCGCGGTCGGTCTGGGGGTCCAGGCCATCAACGCGGCCTTCGGCGGGATCGGCCAGCTGGTCTCCATGTTCGTCTTCATCGTGCTCGGCCTGCCTTCGTCGGGCGCCACCGTCCCCCTCCAGGCGGTCCCCGATTTCTACCGGTTCCTTTCCCATTTCGAACCGATGCGGCAGCTCAGCGACGGCGTACGGGCGATCCTCTACTTCGACGCCCGCGGGGACGCCGGACTCACCCGCTCGTGGATCATGATCGGGCTCGGTGTCCTCCTGGCACTGCTCTTCGGATTCGCCATGACGGCCTACTACGACCGCAAGGGACTCAAGCGCCTCACTCCGCAACCCGCCTGAACCGACACACGCCCCGCCCTGTCCTAGGATCACGGTTCGGCGATCATGCGGGACGCCGTACGAGGACTCAACGGACCGGGGGACGGAAATGGCGATCGACAGGCCTGGCCGGCCGGAGAACCTGCCGGCGGCCGAAGTGCTGTGGGCGCGCTGGGCCCTGGCCGCCGTACTGGAGGCCACGGCGGGGGCGGAAGCCCGGGGCGTCCACCGGGGCGGCACGTGGATCGACGGACAGGGTCTGCACCTCGACGACCGCGGCTGCACCTGGTGGACGTTCCAGCAGGTGGGAGAAGGCCGGTTCCTGTTGTACGGCGAGGACGAGTCCAGTGCCGTGAAATGGCACGAACCCGCGATCGACATGCTGGCGCAGGCGCCGGACTGGCTCCCGCACGAGCACCTGCGGGAACTGCTGGAGGGCTGGGAGCTGGGCTGCGTGTACTGGTCCGAGCAGGGCACCTGGGCCCGCGCGCCCTACCCCGAGGAGTTGGACGACGACGGCCTCGACTGCGGAATGAGCCGATTCGCCGTGCGCGAGGAAGCCCTGAACGACCTGATCGCCTCGGAACGCGGCCTGCCCCGGGATCGGGCAGACTACCTGCTCGCCGCGGCCGAGGCGCGCAGCCTCACGGCCTCGGAGATCCAGGAGGTACTGGACGCGGCGGCCGCCGCGGAGGAGTACGTGCCGGATGACCGGGGAGCGATCCTGAGGGCCCTCGAACTCGCGGCCCTGACCGCCCCCGCTTCCATCACCCCGGGCCCGTCAGACCACCCCCGCTGACACCCGACGCCCCGTCCCACCTGACCGGACCGCACGCCGACGCGCGCACCGGGGCGGGGACCCTCTGGGGCGGCGGCCCGCCGGGGCGGCAGCAAGGTCGATTGACTTCCTCACCCGCGGGGATTACCTTCGAGTAATACTTAATGACATGAATTATCGACACTCTCAAACTGTTCCGCTGCGCATCTGGTCCTGGGATGCCTGAGCGGGGCCGTCGAAGAAGGACATCAGCTATGAACCCCGCCCAGCACAGCGCGGCCGTGGCGAGCGAAACCGCCAGATTCGTGGCCACGGTCAAGGCGGCCGACCTCGCCACCCCGGTGCCGTCCTGCCCGGGCTGGACCCTGGCCGACCTCACACAGCACACCGGCCACGTGCACCGTTGGTTCACCGAGCTGCTGCGCCGGCGCATTCAGCAGCCGCCGACCAGCCGCGATGTGGACCTGCGCCTGCCCGAGCAGCCCGACGGCTATCCGGACTGGTTGGCCGAGAGCGCCGCAAACGCCGCCGAGGTGTTCGCCGCGACCGACCTGGACGCACCGATGTGGGCGTGGGGACTCGATCAGCATGCCCGCTTCTGGGTTCGCCGCATGCTCTTCGAGACCCTCGTCCACCGGGCCGACGCCGAACTCGCCCTCGGGCTCTCACCGCACATCGATCGCGGTCTGGCGGTGGACGGCATCGGCGAATTCCTCACCAACCTGCCGTTCGCATCCCTCTTCGCGCCGCTGACCGCCGAACTGCGCGGCCCCGACCGCACCATTCGCTTCCGCTGTACGGATGCCGACGTGGACTGGCTGGTCGGCCTTCGCCCCGACGGCTTCGGGCTGATCGCCGACCACGTCGAGACCCGCACCGCGGACGCCACGATCCAGGGAACGGCGGCGGAGCTGCTCCTGCTCCTCTACGGTCGCCTCGACCACGAGAGCCACGCCTTCCAGCTGGTGGGTGACCCGGACCTGCTCGCCCACTGGTTCACCCACTCGGCCTTCTAGTCGACGTGTGCAGCGGACGTCACAGGCCGGGAACTCACCCGCCCATTCGTTCCTGGGCGGCCATGACCTCATCGCCGTGCTCGAAGGCCCACGCGCCGAATGCGTCGATCGGGCCGAGCAACGTTCGCCCCAAAGCGGTGAGTTTTACTCGACGCGGGGCGGCGCTTCGGCATAGGCGTTCCGTGTCACCAGCCCGTTGAACTCCAGCCGCCGCAGCGTCTCGGTGAGGACCTTGGGGCTGATGCCGCCGATGCGCTCGCGCATTTCGCCGGGGCGTCTGGGACCGTCCCGCAGGACCCAGATCAGCACGGCGTTCCAGGTGTTGGAGAGGAGGTCGAAGGCGAGGCGGGCGCGGCAGTCGTTCGAGGTGGGCGTGGGTCGTCACGTGTCTTCGACGGCCAGCCCCTGACCGTTCCGATGTGCGGGGACGACGAAGCGGCACTCGCGCCGGCACGCGAGTTGGTGCGGGGCATGGGCTGCGAGCCGGTGGCCGGGGGCGGGCTGGACCGCGCTGGACTGTTGGAGGCGACCGCCGCGCTGTTCATCGGGCTGTGGGTGGCGGAGCAGGTGGACGTACGGGCGATCGCGCCGCCGCTGGCCTACGCGACGGGCCCACGAGCCAAGAGCGCGTGAGGCGTCCAGGGCATCCTCACGTGGAGTGGCGGGAACGGCGTTCGCCGGCGCGGACGGATCCGCGGGAGAAAGAAGCCGGGCGGGGCGCGGAAGGGGGAGATGGAGGGGGCCGCGCTCCGCCCGGCGTAACGGGGCCGCGCCGGATGCCGTGACCTCACCGGGTCACGGCCGAAGCGGCGCCTAGGTCGTCTCTTTCGGATCTTGCCGGTCAGGCCCGCGTCGTCCGGTGCCGTGCATCGGCGCCTTGGCGGGGCGCCCTTGTACTGGACGTACTCGGGCGCTCCGCCAAGGCGGCGAGGTGCGGTGCCGGGCGGCGCGGGCCAGGCAAGATCCGGAAGAGACGGCCTAGCGGTGTGAGCGCTGGGCGTCGACGATCTGTCGCACGGAGCCGTCGACGTCCGCTCGCGCCTGGATCCGCTCGGCGAACCCGGGGAACTGGCCCGCGATGGCACTGAGCAGCCGCAATTCCAGCGGTGCCACGTTGACCTCGCACCGGTCGCGGCGGACGGCTCGTACGACGCCGTCGGCGACCTGTCCTGGCGTCACGGTCCTGATGCCGTTCGGCGGGGTGGCGCCCGTGGCCGCGAACATCCCCGCGTCGCGGACGAAGCCGGGCTGGACGAGGGACACCCCCACCCCCGTGCCCCTGAGTTCCTGGCGCAGGGCGAGCGCGAAGCCGCGCAGCCCGAACTTCGTGGCGTTGTAGAGGGAGGTCGACTTGGTCGCCGCCTTGCCGGAGATGGAACCGACGAGCACGATCTGGCCGCGGCCGCGGGCCACCATGTGCCCCGCGAGCAGCCGGGACAGCAGGACCGGCGCGCGCAGGTTGACGTCCAGGGCGCGGTCGAGCTGCTCCTCGGTGTACTCCAGGAGGTCGCCGCTGGCGGGCAGGGCGGCGTTCGCGACGAGGATGTCCGCTTCGGCACAGGTCTCGGCAAGCCGGACGACGTCCGACCTGACGGCCAGATCCGCGACCACCGTACGAGCACCGCAGGTGTCCGCGGTGGCCTTGAGAGCCTCTTCCCTGCGCCCGGTGACCGTGAGGCGTGCTCCCGCGGACGCCAGGCGCGCCGCCAGGGCCTCTCCGATGCCTCCGGTGGCTCCGGTGAGCAGAACGTTCGATCCGGAAATGTCCACGATGACTCCCGTGCAGCCGCCCTGTGTTGTTCGTTCGAACGAACAGTAGAGATGGCTCCGTGCCCTGTCCACACCTCGGACTCCTCAACTCCCCGTCCCCGCAGAGACGGTAGCGGCCGCCGATGCGGCAGAATGTCGACATGCCCCATGCTTCCGACACCCGCCAGAGCATCATCGACGCCGTCTTGCGGATCATCGGGCAGGACGGCATCGCGTCCCTCACCAATCGGCGGATCGCCAAGGAGGCGGGGGTCTCACTCGGCTCCGTCACCTACCACTTCGCCACGCAGCACGAGCTGCTGCGCGAGAGCCTGCTGCAATTCGTGGCCGAGGAGACCCGGCACTTCACGGAGCTCGCCGACGCCTGCTCCGACGAGCGCTTCGACATCGGGCAGGCTGCCGAAGTGGTGGCGCAGGTCGCGGGGGGCAACGCCTTCGACAGCCGCCATATCGCACCGTTCGAGCTGTACGTCCAGGCCGGCCGGGACGAACGGCTGCGTTCCGCCGCTGCCGAGTGCTTCGCCGCCTACGACCTGCTGGCCACCCGGATCCTGACCCATCTCGGCGCGTCGGACCCCGAGCGCCTGGCGGGCGTGGCCGTCGCCCTGGTCTTCGGCCAGCAGCTGCGCCGCCTGGCCACCGGCGCCCCCGCCGAGGACCTCGTCGACACCTTGCTGATCCTCACGAGGTTCACCCAGGCACAGATCCCGTAGAAGTGGGGCCGTCCGCGCTCCGCGCTCGCGTCGTGGTCCACGGCCACTCGGGCGGAACACGACGGCTCCCCGCTGCGTGCGACGGCCGTCCGGCCCGCTCATGCCAGGATGCGGACCACACCCGCCCCGCGTTGCACGCAATGGCAGCTCCTGCCATGAGGAGACCCGTGACCCACACGACCCATCGGATTCTCGTGACCGGTTCCGCCGACGGCTTGGGACGCGCCGCAGCGCAGTCGCTGCTGTCGGCGGGACACGAGGTGGTGGTGCACGCCCGCAACCGGAAACGCGCGGCCGACCTCGGCCCCCTGTTGGAGCAAGGAGCAGGGATCGTGGTGGGCGACTTCGCCGACCGCGACGCCGTGCGGCGCATCGCCGAGGAGCTGAACGCCGCACAGCCCCTCCACGCGGTCATCCACAACGCCGGCGTATGGAGCGGCCCGGCCGTCATGCCCGTCAACATCGTCGCGCCGTACCTGCTGACAGCCCTGCTGCCCGCACCACGGCGGCTGGTGTACCTGAGCAGTGGCTCGCATTTCGGCGGCCACCCCCACTCCTCGCTCGCCGGCATCGACTGGCGCGGCGAACACGCGGGGTCGTACGCGGACAGCAAGCTCTTCGTCACGGCTCTCGCCGCCGCGGTGGCCCGCCTGCGCTCCGGGGTGATGAGCAACGCCGTGGATCCGGGCTGGGTGCCGACGAGAATGGGAGGCCCGAACGCGCCGGACGACCTCGAACTGGGCCACCGGACGCAGGAGTGGCTGGCGTCGAGCGACGATCCCCAGGCCCTGACGAGTGGCGGGTACTGGTACCACCGTCAACGGCAGGAACCACATGAGGCAGTCCACGACCACGTGTTCCAGGACCGCCTGCTGCAGGCGCTGGCCCACGAGACGGGAGTGCGTCTTTGATCCGACGCGCCCAAAAGGGCGCCCGGCACATCCGCCCGCAGGACCCGGGCGGGTTCTGCGGGCGGCGCGGGGGCACCATGTGGCCCGGCCACGCCCCCAGGAAGAGCGAGAACCGGCATTCCCGGTGCCGCACGCAGCCGTACTCGTCCGAGGCGTCCTGCCCTTGCCGCAGGGCGCGCCCCGGGCCCGGGCGGGCCGAGGAGGTCGGCTCGGCGGGCGCCGTCCGTCGCGCCGCCCGTCCGCACCGCGCACCCCCTCGGCAGCGCCCGCCTCAGTCGATCGCGAGCACCGGGGTGTCGCTGCCGAGGAGGGTCCGGAGGGCGGGGATGTCCCGCCAGGTGAGGCCCAGGGTGCGGGCGGCGTAGCGGAGGGTGACGTGCTCGGCCCCGTCGGCGGCCTGGCGCAGGGTCTTCATCGCGGCGTCCCGGTCGAGGGAGGCGAGGCCCCCGGCGGGCGGTTCCTGCGGCGGCGCCGTCCGGGGGACGCGCTCGCTCTCCAGCCCGGGGATGCCGGTGACGCGCTGCGAGATGTCGGCCGCCTCCTGGAGGGTGTCCGGGAGTTCGGCGACGAGGGCCCGTGCGACGGGGTTGTGCCCGAGGGCCTCGGCGAGCGTCAGGTGGTGCAGGCCCGCGGAGGCCGCGGTCAGGCGGAGGGTGCCGCCGACGGTACGGACGGTGCCGCGGGCGCCGTGGAGGGCGGCGGCCCACAACGCGGAGGCCTCGGAGGGGTGCCAGGCCAGCGCTCGGGCGGCCGCCGCGGCCGCGTCCCGGCCGGGGACGAGGGAGGAGCCCCCGTCGAGGCGGTCGAGCAGGGTGCCTTCCCCGATCTCCCCGTCGAGCCCGGGACCCGCCACGTGCACGGTGGTGGGGACGCCGGCCAGGTGGCAGGCGGCGAGGGTGAGGGCGTCCCCGAACGGGCTGCGCAGGGTGGGCTCGTCGCCGTGGGTCAGGATGTCGCCGCCGATGTCGACGACGCGGATCCGCCCGCCCGCGGCGGCGGCCGCGGCGGCGAGCCGCCCGGCGAGGGGAGCGAGCCCCCGGGCCGGGTCGAGCAGCAGCAGCCGGGCCGGCAGGGCGGCGGCGAGGGCGGGCATGGTGGACCCGGCCGGCGGCCTGGCCCGCGTCGCGGCCGTGAACGCCGGGAGCCCGCCGAACCCGTCGGCCAGTGCGTCGAAGTCCTCCTCGCCCAAGGGGCTTGCGGTCGGGTCCACCTCCGGGCGCTCCCACGCGTAGGTGGCGATCAGTGGCGGGTCCGGGTCGACGGAGACGGCCCGGGCGGCGATGAGCGTGCCGACCGGATCCCCGCCGCCGCCCGCCGCGACGTACAGGTCGGTCATGAAACCGTCTCGCGGGCGCGCAGGTCGACGCCGGTGATGCGTACCGGGGTCGCGCCCATGTTCTTCTGGGCGCGCTTGTTCGCCGCGTGCAGGTTCTCGTAGTACTCGCGGTCGAGGTCCTTGACGGTACCGGAGTAGAACATCCAGGACAGGACGTCACGGTACTTGAACCCCTTGGGGGTCAGCTGGACGCGGCGGCCGAGGCGATGGACGAGCCCGTTGGACTCGGCGGCGTCGAGGATGGGCTCGAACTCGGCGGCGTGCTCCTGGTAGCCGAAGCGGTCGAGCTCGGAGAGGTCGAGGTCGAAGGTGTCGAGGACGAGTCGCTTGCGGACGATCTCCTCGCCGGTCAGCTCGAAGCCGGTGACCGGGCCGAGGTCGTGGTCCTTCGCCCGCTTGATGTAGTCGGCGACTTCGGCCGTCGAGGGCTTCACGCTGCCGCACATGTAGTCGAGCACGCTGGTGTAGGAGCGGGCGCCGACGCCGAGGCCGAGCAGGGGGACGCCGTGGAAGGTGAGCACCTTCTGCGCGTAGCCGCCGCGGCCGGGCTTCTTGTAGCGGACCGAGCCCTCCTGGACGTAGCCGTGGTCGAGGAAGACCTGGCGGGCGTAGTCGTAGCGCTCGTACAGCTCGGGCTGCCACATGTACTGGTAGGCGCCGGTCTTGGAGAACCAGGCGTCCGGCCGCACGGTGAGGAAGTAGGTGCTGATGGTGGTGGGTTGGAGCGCCGCCAGCTCGTCCACGCTCTGCCGCCAGGTCTCGGGGGTCTGTCCCGCGAAGCCCATGATCAGGTCGGTGGAGAGGTCAGGCAGGCCCAGCTCGTGCGCGGTGCGCACGGCGCGCCGGATGACGTCCTCGTCCTCGCCGCCGCGGCCGGCCTCCCGGATCTCGCGCGGCACGAGGGACTGGATGCCGACGTTCGCCCGGGTCAGGCCCATGTCGATGAGGGCCTTGAACTCGTGGGGCGCGTCCGCGATCGACGACGGGGTCGCCTCCACGGCGACCTCCTCGGCCGTGGAGCGCCAGTTGGGGTAGATCTCGCCGATGGTGCCGAAGATCTGCTCGAAGTGACGCGGCTTGAGCAGGGCGGGGGTGCCGCCGCCTATGTAGATGGTGCGCAGCCGCCGGGCCTGGATGATCTCCGCGTGATCGCGGATCTGCGTACAGAGCGCGTCGGTGTAGGCGTCGTAGACGTCCTCGTCCGTACTGATGATCGTGTAGAGGTTGCAGAATCCGCATTTGCGGTCGCAGAACGGCACGTGCAGGTACAGGTTGAGCTCGGGGACCTGGTAGTTGGCGAGATCCCTCGCCCATACGTCGCGGATGCTCCACTTGCCCTCGGTGAGCGGGCGGTAGGTGGAGCGCGGCGGGTAGGAGTACTGGTAGGGCGGGATGACGCCCTGGTCGATGTGGTCGGCGAGCTGCTGGTGCAAACTGCTGGTCACGGTATTGCCTCCCGGAACGGGTAGCGGGCGCGGATTGCCTAGCGTGGCGATCCGATCACGGGACTCGTGTCCGATTCCATCGGGTGGGTGCACCAAATGCCCCTTGCTTACTGGTCAGTTCGTTGGCAATTGCTCCAAAAGCCCGTGCTGTGGGGCGAGTTGTTTTCGTCTGTCAGGCCCATAGCCGTCACACCCGCCCCACGGCTTTGCTGGGGGCATGATGATCGGGGAGGGCCCGCACGGGCCGGGAGTGCTGGTGATCGAGCCGATGGGGAACGCGGGACGGTTCCTCGTCGAAGCGGCCGGCCGGCTGGGGGTGCGCCTGTACGCGGCCACCCACGAGGACGTCCACGACGGCTACCCGCAATGGCTGCGGGCCGCCCTCGCCGGGGTGTGCGCGACGGACCTGACGGACACCCCGCGGGCCCTGGAGGACACGGAGGCCTTCTGCCGACGGCATGCCGTCACCGGGATCGCGCCCGCCTGGGAGCTGTTCACCCCGCTCGCCGCCCTCCTGGCCGAACGCCTCGGCCTGCCCGGCAACGACCCCCGGCTCGCCCACGCGCCCAGGAACAAGATCCTCATGGGGGAGGCGTTCGCCGCCGCCGGGATCCCCGCCCCCCGCTGGGCCGTCGCGCACGACGCCGCCGAAGCCCGGCGGGCGGCGGACGCGCTCGGATGGCCGCTGGTGGTGAAGCCCGCCGAACAGGGCGGCTCGTGGGGCGTGTCCGTGGTCGACGGCCCCGACGGGCTCGCCGAAGCGGTCGCCGCCGCCCGGCGGTTCACGCACGCCGGGCCGCACGGCCTGGAACTCGACACCCGCGTCCTGCTCCAGGAGTACATACCGGGAAGGGAGTACTCCTGCGACACGGTGGTCGCGGGCGGGGTGGTCCACCCGCTGCCGGTGGTCGGGAAGGACACCACCGAGGGCCGCTACCGCATCGAGACCGGGCACACCTGCCCCTCCGGCCTGCCCGCACCGCTGGTCAGGGCGGTCCAGGACGTCGCGGCCCGGGCGGCGCTCGCCGTCGGCGTCCGCGACGGCATCGCGCACACGGAGGTGAAGATCCCCCCGGGCACGGGGAGCCCGTACGTCATCGAGACGGGTGCCCGGCTGCCGGGGGACAACCTGTGCGAGGTCGTCGAGGCGGCGACGGGCGTGAACGAGGCGGTGGCCCAGCTCCAGGCCGTGCTCGGCCTGGTCCCCGACACCGCCCCGACCCGTACGGACGCGGCGTCGATCCGGTTCCTGCTGCCCGAGCACGGCGGGGTGCTGCGGCGGGTGGAGATCCCCGACCTGCCCGGCACCCACAGCGAGGTGCACCTGAGGCCCGGGGACACCGTGCCGGAGCCGTCCGATTCGGCCTGCCGGATCGGACACGTGGTGGCCCTCGCGCACACCGCGGACCGGGCACGCGCGCTGGCCGGCCGGGCGGCCGCCCGGTCCCGAGTGGAAGTGGGCTGACCGGTGCGGAAGATCGCCTTCCTGCGGTCGGTGCGGATCCAGCGGGCCGACCCCTACATCCAGCAGGCCGTGCGCGCCCTCGCGGCCGACGGCATCGAATCCGGGCTGTTCCACACCAGCGGCGCCGCCGGCGACGAGGACTTCCCCGGACACCGGCAACGCCTCGACCGGGGGGTGACCCCGCGCGAACTTGGCGACGCCGTCGCCGACTGGGGGGCGGACGCCGCGGTGTCGATCTCCCTGCCCTGCGAGAACGCGCTCCGCGACGCGACGGCCAAGGCGTTCCTGGAGGAGGCCGGCATCCCGACGGTGATGAGCCCCCTCACGGCCACGATGCTGCTGGTGGACAAGTGGGAGACCAAGCAGCTCTGCCGGCGGGCCGGACTCGACGTACCCGACGGCTTCCGCATCGATTCCGACCTGCTCACCGGACGCGGACTCGCGGTACCCGGCTACCGCGACGCCCTGCGCGTCCAGGCCGGGCGCATCGGCTACCCCCTCATGTCGAAGCCCGTATGGGAGTCGACCAGCGTGGGAATCCGCACCCTGCACTCCCCCGCCGACCTCGACGCCCACCTCGACCCAGACGCCCACCTCGACCCCGGCCCGCACCGGGCGCCGGCCGTGGTCTCGACGGTGGTGGAGCAGGTCGTCGAAGGCGACCTGTGCAGCGTGGACATCGTGGGCCGCCCCGGCTCCTACCAGGTCCTCCCCCTGTGCTGGACCGGACGCGCCGGGGCGGAACCGGTCTTCACCTTCGCCGACCTGCGCTGGTGCGGCCCGCGCGCAGAGGCGGACGCCGCGTTCACCGGCGTGGCCCACACCCTCGTACGGCTCTGCGAGTCCCTCGGGGTCCAGGGCTCCGTCAACGTCGACATGATCTACGCCGACGGTCGGTTCGTGGTCCTGGAGATCAACCCGCGCATCGGCGGCGCCACCACCCTCTCGTGCGCCGCCTCCGACACCAACACGTTCACCTCCCTGGCCCGGATGGCCCTCGGCCTTCCCCTCGCCGGGGGACCGGTCCGGCGGACCGGCTGGGCGATCGAGTTCCTCGTCCGGGACGGGCTCCCCCCTGCCGTACGGACGGAACTGGCGCAGCGCGTCCGGCTGGTCACCGCCCACGACCTGGTCATCGACGGGGTCTCCCAGGGCGACATCGTCGTGATCACCCTCGCCGAGGGCGAGGAGGACCGCACGGTCAAGGCCCTGACGGAGCTGCACGAGTCCACCGGCTTCCCCGCGGTCGAGGTCATGGGGAAGATCGGCGCCCTGCTGAGGCCGAACCCGTGAGCGCGGCCCCGGACACCCGCCGCCGTCCGAGGACCGCGGACCGCCTCGGACTGCCCACGCTGCGCGGGCACGGCCTCTTCATCACCGGCAACCTGGTCGACTCGGTCGGCAACGGCATGCTCCTGCCCCTCGGACTCCTCTACTTCACCGAGGTCCAGAACGTCCCGTTGGCGCAGGTCGGGGCGGCCATGACGGTCGGACAGGCCCTCGCCCTGCCGGTCACGTTCCTCGCCGGACGCCTCATGGACCGCGTCGGCCCCCAACGCGTCGTGGTGTGGGCCAACGTGCTCTCCGCCGTCGGATTCGCGCTCTTCCTGCTCGCCCGCGAGGCGTGGCACATCGCCGGCGTGTACGTGCTCGTCCAGGCCGGCATCAACATGTACTTCACCGCGCAGCGCACCCTGATCATGCACGTCACCCCGGCCGCCGAACGCCGCTCCTGGTTCGCGTTCACCGGCTCGCTGCGCAACATCGGGCTCGCCGTCGGATCGGCCGCGGCGGCCGGCGCCCTGACGCTGTTCGGCGACGGCTCGCTGCGCTGGCTGATCGCGGTCGACGCCGCGACCTACCTGCTGGCCGCCGCCTGCTTCGCCGCCCTCACCACCAGCCCGCCGCAGCCCGACGACGCACCACCCGACGACCACGTGACCAGCGCGGACCACACCCGCCGCTACCTCCTCCTCGTGGCCGTCAACATCCCCTACGTCCTCGCCCAAGCCGTCCTGTCCGTCCTCGTCGCCGTCTACACCACCCGTGTCCTGGCCCTCCCGGCGTCGGCGGCGAGCCTGCTGTTCGTCGTCAACACCGTCATCGTCTCCGCCTGCGCGACCGCCATCACCGCACACCTGGCGCCCAAGGTGCCCCGCCGCGCCGTCTCCGGCGGATACCTGATCATGACCGTGGGCATGGCGGCGTTCGCGCTGCCCGCGCTCACCGGGGCCGCCGCCACCGCCTGGACGGCCCTCATGGTGGCGATCGTCCTGTTCAGCGTGGCGGAGATCCTGCTCGGCCCGGCGCTGAGCGAGCTGTCGGTGACCCTCACCCCCCAGGCGGCCGGGGGCTTCACCCAGGGCCTCTACCAGTTCTCCTGGGCCCTCGGCATGGTCGCCGCACCGGCCCTGTTCACCCTGCTCCTGGAGGCCGGCTCCGTCCTCCCCTGGGCCGTCGAGGCCGCCGTCTGCCTGATCGCCGTATGCGCCGCCCCGGCCCTCAAGGCCCCCAACCACCACCGCGACCTCTGAAGGACCCCCGTTGAAAACGAGCATCATCGATTCCCTCGACGAGATCCCCACCGCGGAGTGGGAACACCTCGCCCGCCCGGCCGGGCTCTACCTCTCCCACCGGTGGCTCGCCGGAGAGGCCCAAGACCCCACCGCCACCAGCGCGTACGCACTCGTACGGGAACTCGACGGCACCCTCCTCGCCGCCACCCCGCTCCAACTGGTGCGGGAGGAACCGAACGACAGGTACCAGCCCGAGACCGTCCTGCCCCCGCACCAGCGGCCCCGGGTGATCGCCGGCGCGCGCCGCGGCTACCACAACACCCCCCTGACCGCCCCCGGCCTCGACCCCGCCCGCCGCAGCGCCTGCCTCGCCCTCCTCCGGGACACCGCACGGCAGTTCGCCGGCCGGCACGGCACCACGCACTGGTGGCCCTACCTCACGGCGGAAGCCACCGAGCTGCTCGCCCCGCTCTACCCCGCCCCGCCACAGCACCTGGAGGACGACGCCCTCATCCCGCTCCCCGGGACCTCCTTCGACGACTACCTCGCCTCCCTGCCCTCGCGGCGCCGCGTCAGCGTCCGCCGCGAACGCCGCGCGTTCGCCGAGGCCGCGCTCGACGTACGCCGCCACCCGCTCGCGGACTGCTTCGAGGAGGCCGGGGCCCTCCTCGCCGGACACCAGCAGGACCACGGCCACGACCGCGACGGCACCGACGCGATGACCGCCCTGCTGAAGCGCCAGGCCGCCACCATGGGTGACGAGGCACGCGTGGTCGCCGCCCACGACGGCGACCGCATGATCGGCTTCTGCCTGTACTACCACTACGGCGCCACCACCTGGATCCGCGCGGTCGCCCTCGACCGCGCCCACCCGGCACCCCACCTCTACTTCAATCTCACGTACTACCTCCCCATCGAGGACGCCTACGCCCACGGCACGACCGCCCTGCACGTGGGCATGACCACGATCGAGGCCAAGCGCCTCCGCGGCGCAGCGGTCTCCCCGCTGCACGCCTTGGTGGACCGCTGACGATCGCAGCAGGGCCCGTCTGCTCTACTGCGCGTAGCGGAAGTCGTAGTAGCTCTTGCCCGCGACGAGGACCGAGGTGAAGGAGACCGGCAGGCCCTGCCCGTCGCGCGGTACTTCCTGGGAGGTCCGGCGGGTGAAGCCCAGCGAGACGCCGGGCACGAAGACGTTCTCCGGGTCCTCGGCGTCCACGGTCCATCCGCGCAAGCGCAACTCCGCGAGGACGCTGTCGGCGGGGGCCGAGAAGAGGTCGTGCTCGTCCAGGAGGACACGCGTGGTGCTCTGTCGGCCCTCGCCGGGCCACCACAGTTCCACGGCCGTCGTGTGGTCCTCCGCATCGAAGAAGACCGTGTAGCCGACCCTGTCGAAGTCGCCCATGATCCGACGCGCCCGCCGGGAGGTGGGGCCGATCATCCGCGGCTCGCCCCAGGGCCGGAGCACGGCCAGGACCTCCTCGTACGGACTTCCCAGGTGTACGGGCCCGGCAGCGGTCGGTGGTGCGAGGAGCAGATCCATGTCGCTTCTCCGATTGTCTACTTGAGCACCTCACAGTGCGCTCACCTTGTGGACGTGGTCCCTGCCTCCGGGCGTCAGGATCCTGCCCCGTCCTCGCGCTACCGCTGCGGAGATGCCGGGAGGCCGTCGTTGCCACCCTCGGTCGTCCTCGGCGAGGAGCTCATGGCCCGGCATCGCCTGGAACTGCCGTTCGCCGTCGTGTCGGGCTTCGCCGCCCGACTTTGGTCCGACCGGCTGGATGTGCCGGTGGTTCGTGCCGGGGGTCTCTGCGGCGCGGTGACGTCGAGGTTATGAAAGTAGTCGAATGAAATCGGATGGAACTTCGCCATCCGGTCATTCCCGAACATCAACCTCAGGAGTCGCATGATGCGCCCCGTCAAAGCGGCCTGCCTCGGCACGGCCACGCTGGTCTCCCTCCTCGCCTGCACCCCCGTCGCGGCCGCCGCGACGGACACCGGTTCCGCCCAGCCCCGGGACAAGGGCCGGACCATCACGGTCCTGGCCGAGGTGCAGCAGCTGACCCGCTTCCCCGTCACCCCCGGCAGCGTCTCGCAGGGCGATCAGGTCGTCGTCCGCTCGGACCTCTTCGACGAGGCGCACAACAAGGTCGGCGAGACCCACGGCTCCTGCACCACCACCCGGGGCGGCGCCGATGAAGCGGAGCAGTGCGTCGTGACCTACGTGCTCCCGGGCGGCCAGCTGACAGTCCAGGGACTGTACTTCAATTACCTCGACCAGGGTCCGTTCGACAACGCGATCACCGGCGGCACCGGGGAGTACAAGAGGGCTCGCGGCTGGGTCCACTCCGACACGATCGCCACGGTCCCCAAGGTCGTGAGGCGCTTCACGATCCACCTCGCCTGACGGACCCCGACGCCCACCTGACCCCGCCGGCGGAGCCTCGGCACGCGCGGCAACCGCCGGCCCTGGTTGTCGGGGCGGCAGCGGGCAGTCAGGCGTCAGGGTCGACTTCGGGGTGCGTGAACCGCACGGGCTTGCCCAGCGACCGGGCGTAGGCGATTTCGGCTCGGGTGCTGTCTCCGACGTAGTCGCCGACCAAAGCGCCTGAGTTCGAGATTTCTGAGGCGCTGGCACCACGAACTCGCCCACCAGTACCGCGTCTGGGAGCACTCCGCTCCGCTGTTCCAGATGGTCGGAGTGCTGGCGCTGCCAGCGCAGCCTGTGGCCCAGCGGCTTCGTCTGCATGTGGAGCGGTCGTGGGACGGGTTGGACGAACTCGACGTCGTTCTATTCCGGCTGGATGGGTTCAGCTTCGCGATCAGCAAGCATGACGGCAATCCGCTCGGCCTCTCGTATGTCTGGCTCACCCAACCGCACGAGCAAGCCGACAAGGCCCTGGACACCCCCCGCTCAATCTGGCACGACCGCTTTCGTGCCGAAATACTCGGCTGGCCGCACATCCTTGGGCCGGTGGGCGGTTTGCCTATCAGTCAGAAGGGAGGCTCGAGATCGCCGCGGCCATCGCTGTGTCGCCCGCAGTCCCAGGGCTCCTCCTGAATAAGTTCAATGTCGGTGACGTCGTGGCCCCATGCTTCGAGCGCCTTCCAGGCAATGCGCCGGTTAGGGTCGTCGCTGCTGGTGTCTAGGATGCGGCGCGCGTGCACGGCGAGGTGATCGCGGTGCTGGGCAAGCGCGGGGTGTTCGGCGAGGATGAGCACGGCGAGGCCGGCGGCTTCGCGCACGTCCTCGTGACTGTCCTGCAGGAAGGGCGCGACGGCTCGATAAAGCATCGGGCGCAGGTCCCGGAAGGCCGCCACGACGGTGCCGTGGGTGAGGAAGCCAGGGAAGTACTGCGCGGTGCGGTCGACAATCTCGTCGGAGGCGTCGTAGGCCGTGTAAGCCAGCCAGTCCAGCAGCGTCGCGCGGATGGGGACGTTGCGATAGGGCCGTAGGGTCATGGCCGCCGGGTGGGTGAGGATGCCGGCGACATACATGGCGACGGGGGCGGTGGCTTCGTAGATGCTGTTCTGGTGGCCGACCAGCTCACCCAGTTCCGACAAAGCGGTGACCTGCACCTTGGGATCAGGCTCCAGCAGCCGTGCCAGGACTTTGGGAAGGCACTCACCGTTTCCGAAAGCCGTCCGGAGCGAACCCCAATCCGTCTCCGCCAGGACTACCTGGTAGGGAGGCAAGTCAGGCTCGCGGGGCGCCCCGGCCGTGGAGCTGCTGTGGTTCACAGGCCAAACCTAGACCAGACTTCTGACACGATTCCCGTCCGGGCCAGCTGGAAGCCGCTGTCCCTCCGAGAGTGACGGCTGCGTTTGCGCTGGTCAGGCATAGGGTCGGTGTTCGGCAGCAGAGACGAGGTGTTGTGTCATCTCTGCGGTGGAGGTGCCGGAATGCCGTCGGCAGGGCCTCCTGGTGCACTCAAGGTCTCGACAACCCCGAGCTGCACCAGAGGCCCTCTCTTCATGCACGGACAGACCGAAGATCGCCCAGCCGAGCCGCCGCATTCGAACCCATGCTCACCAAGATCGGTACGACAACGGCTTTCAGTCGGACAAGGGGTCAGGGTGGAATGTCCGGGTGTAGCGCAGCCCGGTGTCGGGGGTGATGTTGAAAACCGCGCACAGGTGTTGCGGGTCGGCGCCGGTGACGGCGGCCTCTTCGAGGATCCGGTCCTCGCGGAGTCGTTGGGCGGTGACCGGAAGGTCCTTGAGCAAGGGCTGCATCCAGCCGATGGTGACCGGCGTGCGAGAGTGCGCGGTCTGCGAGCTGAGGAACAGGTGGGGGTTGCGGGTGTGTGGCCAGCGTGAGTGGCGGAGTCGGATGTAGTCGGCGGCGGCCTGACGGGTGAAGGCGTCGAGGGGGTGGTCGATTTTGCCGTGCACGAGCCGGCCGCCGGTGAAGTCGACGGCAGCCAAAGGCAGTGCTCGTGCCTGGTGGGGGTAGAGCGCGTGAATGCCGATGAGGGCGATCAGCAGCTTTAGGGCGGGGTCGCCCCCGGCGGCCGTGGCCAATGTCTGGATCGCCTCGGGACTCAGCGGGGTGGGCACCGAGCTGGGCTTCGCCCCCAAGCTCAGGCCGCGTGTGGGGTTGGCGAACAGCAGCCGTTGGCTCTTGAGGGTCTTGAACATGTTGCGCAGCGCGACTGCTTCATTGTGCGGTGCCGCGCACTGGGACAGCCACTCCGTGAGGTCGGCGCGGGTGACCTGGCGAAGGGTGCGGTAGCGCTTCGAGCATTCGAGGAGGAACGGGATCGAGGCGTCGACCTGGTTACGGACGGTGGCGGTCGAGCGGGGACGGCGGCGGGGTCCGCCGTGTCGGACGATGCGGATCCACACGAGGGCTTCTGCACGGATCTCCGGGTGCACGCTGCTGAGCCGGCGGTGGATCCACGCGTCGAGAGGGTCGATGCGGTCGTCGTCGAGGAGGTCGAGGTGGGCGAGCACCTCAGTGACCCGGGTGACGGCACGTGTGGCTCGCTGGCGCGGCAGAGTGGCGACAGTGCTGGCCTTGATACGTTCGTGCCGGCCGTGCACGGCGGTCAGCAGGTACAGGCTTCGCAGCACCCGCTCGCGCAAGGCCGGCGACCAGCCTTGGGCCTCGGCGCTTGCCTCGGCCTGCGCGGAGACGTAGGCGGTGAAGGCGGGATCGATGGGCTCGACATCGGGCACGGTGACGCGCGACATGTCCCGCTCGGCGACGAACAGCGGCTCCTGACGCCACCGAGGCATCGCCCAGGATGAGAGGCCAGTGTGCTGGTGCGCTTCGGGTGAGCCGCGCTCCTGCGGTCGAGTGGCAAGGTGGACCCGCCGGACCAGATCGGCGATGAACAGCTGCTGCCCGGTGGTGGCCGCGGTGGTGAGGTCCGGGCTCTGCCACGTCCGAGGAACGGCTTGGGCCTGGCAGCGGCACAGCCGGCACACCCCGTGCTTGAGGAGCGGCACGGTGCGACGGCAGGTCGCGCAAGTGCCGGTCTCGTGGCCGCGGTTACGCAAGGAGGTACAGGCTGCACAGCGGCCGTGGCGGTGCCAGGTGCCCCAGGCGAGGCAGTCGCTACAGCTGTCCGCGTACGGCACGCGGGGATGACAGCGACGGCAGTAGCCGCCGACGTAGTAGGCGTCGCTGCCGCATGCTTTGCAGGTCGGCGGCGGAAGTTCGGGATGCAGACAGCTGAAGCAGCGGAGCCGGCCGTACTCCGCGACCTTGTTGCCGCACTGCTTGCACGGCCGGGGCCGCAGGTTCACAGCGGTGGCTCCGTCCGACCGGCCCGACGTTCGATCCTGGGGTGCTCGCCCGCAACCGCCGCCGGGGCGGACGTGCTTGGGGGACGACGAGCGCGGGCCTTCTCGGGCTCCGGGGCCAGAAGGTCGTTGGGTTGGCAGCCCAGGACCTCGCAGATGATGTCGAGGTCGTCCAGACGGATGGTGACCGGCTGCCCGGACCACAGATTGGACATCTTCCCCGCGCTGATCGTCAGGCCCGCGTCGGCGAGCATCGACTGCAGCTGCGAGGACTTCCAGATGTCGCGCTGCGCGGCGGCCAGCCGCAGGTTCCACTTCATGCCGGCTCCTGTCCTGGGCTATCCGGTGAACCGAGACGCGGCCCGCTGGCCGGCGGAAGTCCAGGCGTCCTCGATGTGGGTCTTGTTGACGTGCACGTAGATCATCGTGGTGTTGATCCAGCGATGACCGAGCAGCTCCTGGATGGCGACGACGTTCATGCCCTGTGCGTACAGATCGGACGCGGCGAAGTGCCGGAGCGCATGCGGAGTAGCACGGCCGGACCAGCGAGGCAGGTGGCGCTCCACTGCCTCCGCCATCGCGCCCCGAATCGCGCTGGTGCTCACGCGCTTGCAGCGGCCACCGGGATCGCGGCGTTCGGATGGGAACAGCGGTGCACCGGGCTCATCGAGGTGCCCGTCGAACTCCCACCGCGGGCCCTGGAGCCACCATTCGAGGAGTTCACGAGAACCGTTGATGAGCGGGACCAGGCGCTCCTTCTTCTGACCGCGGCTGCCCTTGCCACGCAGCAGCACCTTGCCGAAGGTGCCCAGGTCCCAGCGGATGTCGTTCACTTCGAGCAGGCACAGTTCCGAGACCCGCGGGCCGATGAGGCTGGCCAGGCGGCATGCGGTGTAATTACGGACACTCGGCGCGTACTTCCGAGCCGAATGCAGATCGTCGCGCCATCCGGCGAAGAGCCGCTCGACATCTGCGGCCGGCGGCGGGATCCGCACGCGCATGTTGGTCTTGCCTCGTGGGCGGTTGATCTCATCGACCGGGCACTGCACCAGCACGCCGGTCGCCGCGTGGATATCGGCCTGATGCCGCACCTCCAGGAACTCGAAGTACGTCGCCAGGGCCTGCGCCTTTCGGACCTTCGTCAGCGTGGCCAGCCGTCGCTGGTCCTCACCGAAGAACCGGTCGAGGTCAGTCGGGACCAGCTCCCAGAGCGGTCGGCCGCGCCAGCCGCGCACCTCCATCAGCGCATCCACGTCGCCGGAGATCGTCTCGTCGGCGATCCCGGCCGCAGCCCGGGCGAGCACGAACTCAGACAGCAGGTCCTGCTCGAAGTCCGCGATGTCCTGCGGCGACTCCAACAGCGGTCGAGATCGGATTGGTGCAACGACAGCGAGCGACATCCCGCCCCCTCAACTTCGCCATACCCAGCGGAATCTCAGGCTGCCGGATAGAAGCTCATGAATTCTGAGACTTCCTCGCTGTTCACCCTTGAGGGTGACAGAGGGCCCTCGACGCACTCCGCAGGACCGGGGGCACCATCCGCGGGGAGCGGAGCGATGGGGAACTCAGGCGCACATTCACAACGAGCACCTCATCGGCGAGCCGGATCTTCGCTCGGTGCAGAGCGTCGAGTCGAACCTTCAGCGCCTCGGCCTCGACGGGATCGGACCACAGTGCGTGCGGCGACTTCATGTCACAGCCCGGTTTGACGACGATCCTTCCGGCTTCGGTCTCCCGCAGGTCGGCCTCGGCCATCTCCGTCATGAAGCGGGTGGAGCCGCAGATCACGACGACGAGCGGGAGGCCGAGCTGCTTCTTCGCGTCGGCGAGCGTCTCCTCGGGGGTGCGCGGTTGAGGGTATGACACTGGTTCCTCCTGATGGCCGGCTCAAGGGGTGCCCGCTGAGACGCTGAGACGGATCCAGGGTGTCCGAGACAGGCCGCCGAGCGCGAGTCAGCCCGATGCGAAGGCTCCTTGGGGAGCATCGCCGTCGGTCCACCAGATCCCGATCCGTTGCCGGACCAGGAGCCAGCCCTGATCGGGGTCGCGGCGGAACTCCCAGTCGTAGGGGCCGCCCATGGAGTAGGGGGCCGAGGACCGTCCGGGGGTGGTGACGGCGACGAACCACATGTAGCCGATGCCGGTCGCCGCATCACCGGTCACCTCGAAGTGCAGGTTGAGCAGGTGGTGCTGCATGCTCGGGAAGGGCGCCTCGGCTTCCTCCACCCGGGCGCGGATCGCCTCCTTCCCCCGGATCGGGCCCCAGGGGCCGAACTCCAGGACGGCGTCCTCGGCCCAGCAAGCGGCCCAGACCGCCCAGTCCTTGCGGTCCAGAGCACGCCAGCCGCGGGTCATCAGGGCGCGCAGTGCCTCCTGGTCCTCCAGTACCCGCAGTCTGCGCGCCAGGGCGTCCGGGCCGCTGTCGGCCGTGCCGCACCGGGAGCACGGGCGTACGGTTCGCGTCACTGGGCGCTCGCGGAAGGTCGGACCACGATCTCGTTGACGTCCACCTCCGGTGGCTGGGAGACGGCGTAGGCGATCGCGTCCGCGATGGCGCCGGCCGGTATGGCGACCGAGCGGTAGCTGCGCATGGCCTCCCGGGCGGCCACATCCGTGATGTGGTCGGCGAGTTCGGACGCGGTCACGCCCGGGGAGACGACGGTCACCCGGACGTCTCCGGCGGACTCCTTGCGCAGCCCCTCGCTGATCGCGCGGACGGCGAACTTGGTGGCGCAGTAGACGGCGGCGGTGGGCACGACCTCGTACGCCCCCACGGACGCGACGTTCACGATGTGCCCGCCGCCCTGGGCGCGCATCACCGGAAGGGCTGCGGCGATCCCGTGCAGCACTCCCCGCAGGTTCACGTCGATCATCCGGTCCCATTCCCGGGTCCGGGCCTCCTCCAGCGGCGAGAGCGGCATGATGCCGGCGTTGTTGACCAGCACGTCCATCCGCCCGTAGAGATCGCGGGCAGCGCGGACGAACGCCCGCACGTCGGCGGCGTCGGTGACGTCCAGCCGCCGGGCGGCGGCCGTGCCGCCCAGGGCGGCGATCTGCGCGGCGAGCGCATCGAGACGCTCGGTGCGGCGTGCTCCCAGGAGCACGCTGTGGCCGTCGGCTGCGAGCCGGCGGGCGGTTGCCTCACCGATCCCGCTGCTCGCACCGGTGACTGCGATGACTTTCGCCGTGTGGGCGCTCATATCCGGCTCCTTGCCTCGGTAGGGCACCGAGTCTGGGCGAGGGCCCGGCCGGCGCCCAGGCCGCACGGTGCCTGGGTGCGACACACCCAGGCACCTTCTGCGGCCGGCGGCCTAGCCTGGGGCGGTGAGCGACAACCACCTGGGAGACTTCCTCCGCGCGCGCCGCGCCGCCGTCCGGCCCGGCGACGTCGGTATGACACACCACGGCATGCGCCGGGTTGCCGGGCTGCGCCGCGAGGAAGTCGCCGTGCTGGCAGGGGTGAACGCCGACTACTACACACGGCTCGAACAGGGCCGCGAGCGGCGCCCCTCGGCGCAGGTCGTGGACGCACTGGGCCGCGCCCTGCTGCTGGACACCGACGCCATGGCTCATCTGCACCGGCTGGCCGGCACCGTGCGCGGCCGCCCGAACTCGGTGGCCGCGGGCCAAGTGAGCCCCGCCCTGCGCACGCTGATCGACGGCTACCCCCACACCCCCGCGTTCGTCACCAACCCCACCCTCGACATCCTGGCCGCCAACGCCCTCGCCGAAGCCCTGTACTCCCCCTTCGACCGGACGGACAACCTGGCCGCGATGGTCTTCCTGGACCCGGCCGGCCGCTCCTTCCACACCCGGTGGGACGAAACGGCCGAGGCCGTCGTGGGCCATCTGCGCGAAGCCGACGGCCTGGAACCGGGCAACCCGCGCCTGCGTGCCCTCGCCGACGGACTGAGCGAACGCAGCGCGGACTTCGCCCGGCTGTGGAACGCACACACCGTGCGTGGCAAGACCCGAGCGGCCAAGCTCTTCCATCACCCGGACGTCGGCGCCCTGCACTTGACCTACCACGCCTTCGACATACGCGAAGCCCCCGGCCGACAACTGATCGTCTACCACGCGGCCCCCGGCAGCCCGAGCTCCGAAGCCCTCCGCCTACTCGGCTCCGTTCACGCCACGTCGAGACGGGCCCCGGGGACGATGGACAAGGCGTCAAGGGACACCCGGTCGTGAGGGAACCCCGGGGACTTCCGACTGCCTCTGGCCGGGCGGCGGAACCACCGGCACCACCAGTCAATGCCGGCAGGACGGCCGAACGCCGAGCAGCTCGGTCCGCAGTACGGGTGTGCCGTCGATCGGTGCCGGGTTCTCCGTGGTCGGTTCGATGCCTCCGGCGGCGACTTTGTCGAGTGTCGTGAGGCCGTCGGCGTCGACCGTGCCGAACACCGTGTAGTTCGGTCGTAGTGCGGAGTCGCCGTAGACGACGAAGAACTGCGAGCCGTTCGTGTCGGGACCGGCGTTGGCCATGGCCAGCAGGCCGCGTCCGTAGAGACGGCGCTTGCCGGTCGGATCGGTCGGTGCCGGCGGCAGATCCACCGGCAGCTCGTCCTTGTACTTGTACCCCGGTCCCCCTTCACCGGTACCGGTCGGGTCGCCGCACTGCAGGACCTTGAGCGTCGGGTACGCCGTCAGCCGGTGGCAGACCGTACGGTCGTAGAACCCGTGCCGTGCCAGGTGCAGGAAACTCTGGACCGTGCACGGCGCCTTCGCCCGGTCCAAGTGCAGCGGGAGCGGGCCCTGACTGGTCGGAACATCCATGTCGACCGTGCCACGACCGGGGGTGTGCCGCGGGTCCGGCGGAAGCGGAACAGAGCGCGCGGGCGGCTCGTCCGGGGTCTGTGTGTACTGGCAAGGGCCGTGCGTGGTCCGCGGCGGAGTGCCATCGGAAGCAGTGGCGACACTCCCCCCGGACACGACCAACACCACGGCCGCCAAAGCGCTGATCAGTGCTCGTTTCATCCCGCACACCCTCCCGAAGAACGCCAAGGTCTGAAGCGGACGCAGTCTAGGGGGGCGGGTTCGGTCCGCGGGAACAGTCGACGGCAGATGGCCGGCGCACGCCGCCATGTGGCCTGCGGCCGAGGTGAGGATGAACTCGGCGCCCGCCGCCCCGCCGGGTCCCGGCCGTGCCGTCTGCGTGCGTCAGCCGGCCGGCCGTCGTACGGCCGCCACGACGGCGCCCCCCCGTCCTCCGACGCCATGCGGCGCGCCGCGACCGCGGCGGCGATCGCGTACGAGGGCTCCCGCACCACCCGCGCGAGGGCGTCACCCAGGCCCTCGGCCGTCAGCGAGCCGAACGGGATCGGGTCCGGGGCGGCGCCCACCGCTGCGAGCCGCGCCGCCCAAAAGGGCTGGTCCGCGGTCACCGGCACCGCGACCGACGGCACCCCGGCGCGCAGCGCCGCCGCCGTGGTGCCGGCCCCGGTCTTCACCTGCGTACGGCCACCAGGGGCCGGTCACCGCCAGGCCGGCAGCCCAGTCGGACGGCCGAGGCACCAGCGTCGTGCTGAAGCGGTGCAGGACGGGCCATCCGGCCTCGTCCTGGCGTCGGCGCATGCGCGCTCCTGTCAGCGGCGGCAACCCCAGGCGGGTGCGCAGCCGTGCCACGGCCGGCTCGAAGACCCGGTCGGCCATGCGCAGCGCGAACCGCCCGGCCGCGCGGTTGCCGAAGCGCCCCAGTGAGCGGGTGCCCATGACGGTCGGAGGGAACTCGCTCGTGGGCGCGGTGGGCTGGAGGTACACGCCGAGGCTCGGCGTCCCGGTGGCCTCCGCGACGTGCCAGGCGAGCGGCGCGGCCCAGTTCGGTGACGAACGCGGAGGCCGCCCGCAGCAGTTCGCGCCGATCCCGGGCGGCGCCGTGCGCCCGGTGGTCCGCCGGCAGCGGCCGGAACTCCAGCCCGGCTTCCGCCGCCAGGGGCGCGAACGTCTCGGTCGCGGCCAGCGCGACCTCGTGCCCGGTACGGCGCAGCGCGACGCCCAGCCCGGTGTAGGGCGCGACGTCACCGCGCGAGCCGGCCGTCGCGATCAGGATCCTCATCTGTCTTCCTCATGTGTGGTGCGCGTGGTGTGGGGCGTGGCGTGTGATGTGGGCTGTGCGTTCCTTGCGTTCCGTGCGTTCCGTGCGTTCCCTGCGTTCCCTGCGTCCTCTGCGCTCTGCCCGGACAGGGCACCGGTACGGCGCGACGCGTTCGCGAGGACCGCCTCGTGCAGGTAGACGGCCAGGCCGGGCCATCGCCTGCCGGTGCCCCTCGGATTCGCGCCACTTCAGCTGCGCCTCGGTGGCGTAGCTGAGGTCGAAGGCGATCTCGCCGAAGACCTCGAACCGCTCCTCGGGCGTGAGCGACACACCGGTCTGCTGGACCTCGACCGCACGCTCGGCCACCTCCGCCAGCCGCTGCAGCCGGGCGATCTCGTCGAGGGCGAAGCCCAGTTCGCGGTGGAAGAGGATCTGCTGGAGCCGCGCCAGGTCTGCGTCGTCGTAGCGGCGGTACCCGACCCGGCTCCGGTCGCCGGGCGAGAGGAGACCCGTCCGGTCGTAGCGGTGCAGCGTGCGTACGGTCACCCCTGCGAATGCCGATACCTGACCGACGGTGTAGCCCATGGACCTGCCCTTTCGTTCACCCACAGCCTGGGGCCTGACGTAGGGGGAGGGTCAACCCGGCAGGTGCGGGCGAGGGCGGGCCGGGTGCGTCCGCCGGTGCCGTCGTCACGGCGGCACCGGTGCCGGTCGGCGGGACGCGGGCCCGGCCTGAACGCCGCCGCCGCAGGTCGTGACACGGCCGCCCTGACGGGTCGAACCGGGGCGACCGGCCAACTGTCAAGCCGGATCACTCACGTACGGCCGCCGGCTCCACCGCCCTACGACGCAGGGAGAGGCCCGCCGGAGCTACCGCCGAGATGACGGCGAGCACCGCGCAGACACCCAGGACCGCCGCGAGCGTCGCCCACGGGATCTCGATGGACGTCCGCACGGAGAGCAGGCCCAGCGCGCCCCACATGCCCACCAGGTTGAGTCCGGCGACCAGGGTTCCCAGCAGTCCGCCGACCATGACCACCATCAGCGCCTCGGCTCCCACCAGCCGCAGCACCTGCCACCGGGTGGCGCCGGCCAGCCGCAGCACGGCAAGCTCGCGGACCCGGTCGGAGGTCGCCATGACCATCGTGTTGGCCAGCGAAATGCCGGTGTAGAGGAGAGCGATCCCGAGGACCAGGAAGAAGCCCATCCGGGTCGTCCGGTTGGTCTCGGGATACGTCGCACGCACCCAGGCGTCCCTGGCGAGGACCTCCCCACCCGACGCCCGCACCGCCCGACCGAGGCCGGCGGCCACGGTGCCCGCGTCGGCACCGTCCGCCAGGCGTACGTCGACCCGGTCGACGGGCGCCGCGGGGGCGTTGCGCGGGGTGACGTAGACGCCGTTGTTGCCGGTGCCGATGGTCATGACCGCGGCGATGTTCAGGGACTTCTTCGTGCCGTCACCGAGCCACACGTCCACCCGCTCGCCCACGGTGTGCTTCTCCCACTCCTCGTTGACGATGATCGAGTCGTCGTCCAGGTCGCTCACCTTCCCTGCGGCGAGCGGCAGATGCGCCGTTGCCGCGAGCGGTTCCGGCTCGACGGCCCGGGCATCGGACCTGATGAGCGCCACGCCGTCTTCCAGGACGTACACGGCGCTCCACGAGCTCGCCGAGACCTCGACACCGGGCACGGCCCGAAGCCGCTGGAGCGTCGCCTCGTCGAAGCCGGCGTTGCCCGCAGGAGTGACCACGAAGTCGGCGGCCGTGCGCTCGCGCACCTCGGTGGCCTTCGCTTCGTTCAGGGTGGCGGTGGCGCCGAGCAGCGAGCCCGCCAGCGCGACCGTGACCAGCACGGGCGCCGCGACGGCGGCGGTGCGGCGGACTCCGGTGGCGGCGTTCTCCCGAACCAGCATTCCACCGGCGCCCGGCAGTCGCGCCGGCAGCCAGGCGATCAGCCGGGCCAGTGGCCGCACCAGCACCGGCGCGAGCAGCGCGACCGCGGTGATCAGCAGCATCGGTCGGCTCACATGGGTCTTGCGCTGCAGCAGGTCGCCCGGGTTCGTCACCAGGGCGAGGGTCAGGGTCACGGCAGCGGTGATCAGCAGGGCCGCGCCGAACAATCCGCGGCCCCGTGTCATCGGCCGGGTGTCGACGGACGCCTCGCGGAGTGCCTCGATGGGTCCGGTGCGCCCGGCCCGCCAGGACGCGGCCAGCACGCCGCACAGGGCCACGAACAGGCCCGTCCAGAACGCCATGTGGTAGGGCCAGGTGGAGGCGCCGATGGTGAACCAGCGGGGCGCGAGGCTCTCGTCGACCGCCCACTCGGCGAGCTTCGGAGCCCCGTGGGAACCGAGCACGCAGCCGGCGGCCGAGGCGAGCACACCGACCGCGAGCGCCTCGTGGACGACCATGCGGCGGATCTGTCCCGGGGTCGCCCCGGCGGTGCGCAGCAGCCCGAACTCCCGGCGCCGCTGGGCCACCGCGAACGCGAAGGTCGAGGCGACCACGAACACCGAGACGAACCCGGTGACGCCGCCGGCCGTACCGAACATGGCGTTCATCGCGGTGAGGGCCTCGCTGTCCCGGTCGGGGTCGGCGTCGGCGTACCGGCGCGCGTCCCCGGTGAGGACCTGGACGCCTTCGCTGCCGCGTACCGCTTCGCGCACGGCCGTCGCGTCGGCGTCGACCACGAGCTGGAGGCTGCGCGGCGACAGTTCGGCGGCGCGGGTGTCGGTGTAGAACACGGCGTTCTCGAAGCCGAGCCCGGCCACGGTGCCGACGACGCGCACCGTGCCGCCGTCGGTCCGCACCCGGGTGCCCGGACGGGCCCAGTCACCACTGACGACGACCTCGTCCGCGGCCTCGGGCGCGCGCCCCGCGTCGAGGTGGTACGGCGCGAAGGCCGCCGTGGACCAGGGGTGGCCCACCAGGTCGGCGGGCCCGCCCTCGGCCCGTACGGCGAACGACCGGTCCTCGACGACGGTCCCGCGGTCCCGCAGCTTCGCGACCGCGTCGTCGGGCACGGGACGCGGCTGCGCGAGCTTCCGGGTGCGGTGGCCGATCGGGGTCGGCACGTCGAGGGTGTCCTGGCCCTTGACGACGACCTGCGCGGCGGCGAACCGCTCCGGGCCCCGGTCGGGAGCGGCCGGCGAGGACGCCAGGGCCAGCCCCATCACCGCGATCAGCGCCACGCCCAGGGAGAGGGCGACGAAACTGCCGACGAAGGTGACCCATCGGGTGCGCAGGGTGCGCAGCGTGGTGCTCAGCACGGCGCCGCCTCGAGCTTGGCCATGCGCGCCGCGATGTCCTCGGCGGAGGCACCGATCAATTCGCCGTTGACCCGTCCGTCGACGAGGAAGACGACGCGGTCGGCGTAGGAGGCGGCGACGGGGTCGTGGCTGACCATGATGATCGTCTGGCCGTCCCTGTCGACCATGCCGCGCAGCAGGGTCAGCACCTCGCGGCTGGTCTGCGAGTCGAGCGCGCCGGTCGGCTCGTCGCCGAACAGCACTTCGGGGCGGGTGATCAGGGCGCGGGCCAGGGCAACCCGCTGCTGCTGGCCGCCGGACATCTCCGTCGGGCGGTGCCGCGCACGGTCACCGAGTCCGACCTGTTCGAGCACCTCGCGCACCTGGGCCTTCTTCGGGCGGCGGCCGGCCAGCCGCAGCGGCAGGGCCACGTTCTGCTCGGCGGTCAGCGAGGGCAGCAGGTTGAACGCCTGGAACACGAAGCCGATGCGCTCGCGGCGCAGCAGGGTCAGCTTGGTCTCGCTCAGCCCGGTCAGCTCGGTGTCGCCCACGGTGACCGAGCCCGACGTGGGCCGGTCCAAACCCGCGGCGCACTGCAGCAGGGTCGACTTGCCGGACCCGGACGGGCCCATCACGGCGGTGAACGTCCCCCTCGGGAAGGCGAGCGACACTTCGTCGAGGGCGGTGACGGACATGCCGCCCGAGCCGTACCGCCGGGTCACCGAGCGCAATCGGATCGCGTCGTTGCTCATGTCTTCCCCCACCACTACCTGCTCCTCGGCTCGTTGGTTCCCCTACGAAACCGCGGAAGCCCCGCGCGACGCAGTACGGCCCGAACGAGACTTGGGGTAGTGCCAGGCCTACCACCGACACGGACCCTGGACCGATGGCACCGAACCGGTGGCGCCACTTACGGTCATGCACATGCACCCTCGAAACGTGTGGCAGGCCATGTCCCGGCCGGGCTTCCTGCTGTCGGCCTGGCCCTGGCGCGCCACCGCATATCTGCTCACCGGCGCGGTGGGCGGCGCCGCCGCCTTGATGGGGATCGTGACGCTGGCAGCGGTCTGCGGTGCGCTCGCCATCGTCCTGGTGGGGCTGCCGCTGCTCGTCGTGGTCGCCCTCAGCGGGATCCCGGTGGCCTGGGTGGAACGGTGCAGGCTGCGTCTGATCGACCGCGACCCGGTGTCCGGTCGGCACCAGGTGCCGGCCGCGCCGGGACTGTGGCCCTGGCTCACCACCCGACTGCGCGAACAGGGAACCTGGCGGGAGCTCGGGTACGCGTTGCTGTTCGCCGGTCTGCTCTGGCCGGTCGACGCCCTGGCCCTCACGGTCGCCCTGCTCTTCCCGCTGTCCATGGTCGCCACCCCGCTGCTGATGGCCACGGTCGGCGACGGCCACGAGGCGAAGGTGCTCAAGCAGTGGACGGTCACCACATGGCCGACCGCGTTCGGCGTCGCCGTACTGGGCCTGCTCCTGATGGGCCTGGGTGCCTATGTGCTCGGTGCCACGGCGGGCGCCCGCGCAGCGCTGGCCCGGCTGCTGATCGCCTCCCGCGAGGGCGAGCTCGGTGCCGAGGTGATCGAACTGGCCCGCTCCCGGGCCCGGTTGGTGGATGCCTTCGAGGCCGAGCGGCGCCGGATCGAGCGCGATCTGCACGACGGCGCCCAACAGCGCCTCGTGGCCCTGACGATGGCACTCGGGCTGGCCCGCCTCGATGCCCCGCCAGGCCCGCTCGCCGACCAGCTCACCAGGGCGCACGAGGAGGCGGTGCAGGCGCTCGCGGAACTGCGCGAGCTCATTCAGGGCATCTACCCCAAGGTCCTCACGGACTACGGCCTTCACGCCGCGGTCAGCGATGCCGCCGACCGCTGTGTGGTCCCCGTCGACGTCGCCCTCGAACTGACGGGCCGACCGAGCGAGGCGGTCGAGTCCGCAGCGTACTTCGTGGTCTGCGAGGCGCTGGCCAACGTCGCCAAGCACAGCGGGGCCGACCGCGCGCAGGTGAGGGGCGGCCATCGCGACGGACGCCTGTTCCTCGAAGTCCGCGACGAAGGCTGCGGCGGCGCGGACCCCTCGGCGGGCAGCGGCCTCACCGGTCTCGCGGACCGGGTATCGGTCCTGGATGGCAGACTTGCCCTGACCAGTCCACCGGGTGGACCGACTCTGTTGCGTGTGGAGATTCCTTGCGAGTTGACCGAGGCGGCCGACCGCTCCGCGTAGTGCTGGCGGAGGACAGCGTGCTCCTGCGGGAGGGACTCATCGGCCTGCTCGGCCGCTGCGGCCACGAGGTGGTGTCGGCCGTCGGGGACGCACGGGCACTGGTTGACGCCGTCGAGGAGCACTCCCCCGACATCGTGGTGACGGACGTGCGCATGCCGCCCGGTTTCCAGGACGAAGGGCTCAACGCGGCCGTGCGGCTGCGCGAGACGCGTCCCACGCTCCCGGTCCTGGTCCTCAGCCAGTACGTGCAGCGGACGTACGCCGCAGACCTCCTGGACTCCGGCGATGGATCGGGCGTCGGCTACCTGCTCAAGGACCGAGTCGGCCAGGTCGAGGAGTTCGTGGAGGCGCTGCACAAAGTGGCGGACGGCGGGACGGTGGTCGACCCCGAGGTGGTGCGGCAGTTGCTGCGCCGCCGCCGGGATCCGCTGGAGCAGCTCACCCCGCGCGAACGCGAGGTGCTGGCACTGATCGCCGAAGGCAAGTCCAACGGGGCGATCGCCAAGGAGCTGGTGGTTTCAGAAGCGGCGATCGGCAAGCACATCGGCAGCATCCTCACCAAGCTGGACCTGCCTCCGACGGACAAGACCCATCGCAGGGTCCTGGCCGTCCTCACTTACCTGCGGGCATGACCCACCGAGGGCACCGAGCCCCTGCGCCTGACTGCCAGGGACTCGGTTGGCCTCGGCCGGTCAGCGGACGGCCGAGCCCATCCAGTGGCCGGTCGTGGTCCATCCCTGGAAGCGGCGGGCCAGGCCGCCCAGTGCGGTGCCGTCCGCGTCGAAGGTGCCGCCGCCCGCGACCAGGCGGAGTCCGGCGATCACCGGGGCGAGGCGGGCGGCCGTGTGCCACGGCTGCCCGGTGGCCGCCACCGCCATCCGCTGGACGAGCGCGGCCTGCCGGTCGGGCGGGCACAGCGACAGGAAGAACAGCGTCTGCCGCCAGGCGTACGCCGCGTCCTTGATGGTGCCGAGCGGGCGCGGGTGGCCGTGGACGCGGGCGACGAGGCGGCACACCGTGGCGAAGCCCTCCTCGGCCAGGGCCTCCCAGCCCGCCTCCGGGGCGATGCCCGCGTGCCGTACCAGCACGGCCAGGTTGTGGGTGGTCAGGATCTGCGCCTGCTCGATGACCGTGCCGTTGCCGGCCGGCGACCAGGAGCGGGCGGTGTCCGTACCGGCCCGTTCCCCGCACAGCCGGTCGAACTCGGGTGCCGTCCGGGCCGGACGCGCCTGGCCGAGGCCGTCGGCAGCGTGCACCACCGCCATGTTGCGTACCGCAGCGCAGTCGATCCCGTAGTAGCGGGTGTAGAGGCTGTCCTCCAGAAGGTCGGCCGCGGTGCGCGCGGCGTGCAGGAACTTCGGGCTGAAGGTCCCCATGAAGATGTCGGCCGCGAGCTCCTCGGTGAACGGGGCGGAGAGGTCGGCCTGGCGTGCCAGGTGGGACATCTCGCGCACCAGCGGGTTCGGCAGCAGCGTTCCGGGGAACGCGCCGACGGCCAGGTCTCCGAGGCGGCGCAGCGCGGCCTCCGCAGCCGCCCGCGCCCGTTCCTCCGTATCGGCGTCGCTGCCGTGGCCGGCGACCGCGCGCACCCAGGGCAGCTCGTCCACCCGTACCTGGTGCGCCAGGTTGAGCAGGAGCAGCGAACGCCGGTTGCGGAACGCCCGGTACGTGGCCGCCTCGAGGGTGCGCAGGGCGGGGTCGGCGTAGCGCTGTGCGGTGGCGCCCGCCACGAGCTGCGGAACGAGCTCGGCCAGCACCTCCGCGGACGGGACAAGGCCGTGCGCGACGAGTTCCTCCGGCGGAGCGCTGAGCGCGGTGCGGACCACCTGCCGCAGACGCGGCGGGACAACGGTTCCGGCGGGCAGGCCGGTCCCGGCCGCCTCCGTCTCCGTAACCGGTGCGAGCAGCCCGTCGACGTCGGGCGTGCCGGCCCGCCGGTCCAGCGGTGCGAGGCGGTCCGCCACGGCGGCGGCGATCTCGTGGTGTGCCGGCAGGGCCGCCTGGCGCGCCTGTTCGGCGCGCAGCCGGGCGTGCCGGTCCGAACCGGGCAGGCCGCGCTTGGCGATGACCGAGGTCACCGCGTGGCGCAGCAGCCCGGCGAGCCGGGGCGCGAGCGGGCGACCCGCGGCGGCCTCCTCCAGGGCCTTCAGCATGATGCCGGTGTTCGACTTCCGGTCCCGGTGCTTGCGGCACTGCGTGTGGACGGCGGCCAGGGCGCGGTAGCGCTCCAGCAGGGCGGCCGCCCGCACGCGCGCGTCGCCGCCACCGCGGCCGGTCCGGGGAGTGGCCGGGCCGGGGACGGGCACGCGCTCCGGGCCGGGTCGATCCGCTGCGGCCCGGACCGGGGCGATCTCTTCGCCGTGCTGCAGCCAGTAGCCGAGGAGCTCGTCGTCGAAGGGCCGCCACACGCCCAGGGCTTCGCGCTGCACCTCGATGGCGGTCTTGGGCCCGCGAGCGCGCAGCGCGTCCGATACCTCGCCGACGCTGCGGCGGTGCACCGCACTCGCGTCGGGGGCGGGCCGGTCGGCCGGTCGGGGCAGGAAGCGCAGCTGGTCGGCGAATGGCTGAAGCTCCGTCACCAGGGCTGCGGCCGTGTCGAAGTCTTCGGCCCGTACCAGCCAGGCGACGGTCAGCAGGGCCGCCTCCTCGGGCAGGGACACCTCGTAGCGACCGGTGTCCAGCAGTCCCCACAATTCCTCGAGGCCCTGCTCCGTCAGCGCGTGGGCGAAGAGCACCGCACGGTCGGCAGGTACGCCGGCCCTGCGGGCGGCGTCCGCCTCGTACGGGGCGAGGGGCCCGCCCGCGCCGGGCGTTCCGGTGGCGAATCCGCCGCGGAGGACTTCAGGGGTGACCCAGGCGGGCAGTCCGGTGACCGGGGTGCGCGAACCGATGGTGAGGCTGCCGTCCGCCATGCCTGCGAGCACTGCACGCCATTTCTGCATCCGGCCGAGGGCGCGGTCGCGGGTGGCCGGCTCAGCGTGGGAGACGGAGGTGCGCAGTGCACGTGCCAACTGGCCCGCGGCGTACGCGGACGAGGCGGTGGCCTGGCCGGTCGTCGCGGCTGCGGGCGCACCGGCGGGGCGGCCGGGCTCGGTCGAGGGCTGCTGGTCAGCGTTCGCGTTCATAAGCCGGCGTGGCAGGATCTGCCCCTGCGCCCCCCGGGTAGGAAGCCCGGTGCTCTGACTGACTGAGCTACACGCCGTTGGATGGCCCGACCCTAGAACGATCACCTGGGCGCGGCAACCGAAATTGCGAACCACCGGCCGCTCGGCGGGCCATGCCCGGCGACACGCCACACCGCGGCCCGAACGCCGGGCCGCCGTCGCACTCGTCTCGCTTCTGATGTGGGCGTGCCGTTCGCCAAGAAGAAGGCGAACAGCCGAAGCGAAGCGCGCACGTCGACGGGGAGATGTTCCACGCATGAATCATGCAGGACCTCAGCACCGTGTGGGCATCGGTCGAGACGAGCGGCGAGCTCAGGTCGTCGCGGTGCGCGCGCGAAGCCGGTGCGCGGTCCGCAGTCCGTGCTTGGCGGCGCTTGCCACGAGGCCGCCGAGGGTGGTTCTGGCGAGGTCGTGCGCGGCGAGACGTTCCAGTGCCGGCAGGGCCCGGTCGTCGCCGGTGGAGCCGAGAGCGCGGCAGGCCAGTGCTCGGAGGTCCGGGTCGGGATCGGTGGTGAGGGCGATCAGGTCGTCCACGACCGGCGGGCCGAAAGCGGCGATCGCTGAGGCGAGATGACCGGCCTTCGGGTTCCGGCGCTCCACCATTGTCTGCCACAGCGCAGCGAGTGCCCGGTCGCCGCCGATGTGGCCGAGGGCCAGGGCGGCGCTGCTGCGCACCCAGTTGGTCTCGTCGTTCAGCCGGGCCGACAGGGCGGGCACGGCGGCCGGTTCCGCAAAGAGGCCGAGCGCCTCGCAGGCACCCTCGCGGACCATCGGATCGGGATGCTCCAGCAGGGCGGTGATCAGCGGAACGGCCCGGCGGAAGCCGAGTTCGGCACAGGCCAGGGCCGACCACCGCACCCTGCGGTGCCCGGTGTCGGCGAGCGCGCGCAGTAGGCCCGGTTCGACGCTCTCGTCGCCGAACAGGGCGATCCGGTTGAGTGCCTTGGTCCAGACGGTGACGTCCTGCGTCCGGTGGTCGGAGGCGACCTCGGACAGGGCCGCACGGGCCTGCGGATGGCCGAGCTCGGCCCATTCCAGCAGGGCGTCGATCGCCCGCAGCCGGGTCGTTCGGTTGCTGCTCAACTCGGCGGCGTGGACGGTGACGAGGGATGTCGGCCCGTCCGGCAGGTGGCCGAGCGCGTCCCCGAGCGGGCCGGCGAGCGGTGGTTCGAGCTCGCCCAACCACAGGGCCAGTGGGCCGATCCGGGTGCCGACGTCCGCGTCGTAGCGGCCGTCGCCCCGCAGGTTCGCGGCCATCTTGGCGACCGTACGGAACAGCAGCCATGCGCGGTCCGATGGGGAATCAGCGAGGGCGTCGAGTCGGCCGGACATCGCCGCGGTGACGGCGGCCGGCGGGCGACCGGTGGCCTCCAGGACCGCCTCCGCCCAGGCGAGTGGCTCACCCTGACGCTCGTGGAGTTGGCGACCCCACAGGCGCAGGACGGCGTCACGGTGGTCGGTCATTCCAGGATCGTTCCAGCAGGGAACATCGACGGCCAACGGGTTTTCCTCGCGGTGACGGCTCCTTCGACGCCGCCGGATCTCCACCAAATGATCACCCGTTCTCGCCGGAAGGGCGGTCACCCGCCTCGGACGACGCACCGACCTCATCGCGCCGCCGCCGGCGGTGTTTGCGCATGGACACCTGAGAGCCGCAGCCGGTACTGCAGTACAGCCCTCCCCCGTTGCGGGTGCGGTCGAAGAAGCCGAAATGGCATGGAGGGTTCCGGCACGCCTTGATGCGCCTCCAGTCGCCGGTCTGCGCGAACGTCGTCACGGCGGCCAGCACGGTGCCGAACACGCGCGGCACCCCCGTCTGCGGCGACGCCAGCTCCACACCGCCGGCCGTGACCACCGTCGCCAGCGGGTAGAGCGGGCCCACACGTCGAAGGTGCCGCTCGGCACGCAGCAGCGGCTCACCCAGGCTCTCCTCATCGCCCGAGTGCGCGAGCAGCACGGTCACCAGGGCATCACGCAGCTCGCGCGCGACTGCGGCGTCAGCGTCGGTCACCACGGATTCACCACCGAATTCGTCGCGCTCCGCCAGCCAGGCCGCGAACGATTCCCCGTCCCCGAACAGCTCTCGGCGACCCGATCCGTCCGCGCGCGTGTTCACGAACGCGAGGACGGTCTCCACCGTCGGCGTGACGGTGCGCGGGCTGGGTTCGGGCGATCCGGCTGCCGTAGTGATCATTCTTCCAGCGTACAGCAAGGAGATCGGAGCTAACCCTCCTAGAAGGCAACCGTTCACGCGACCACGCTTGCGGTGTTGCTACCTAACGCCTTACGGTCGCAACATGAACACGACATCCCACTCCCAGACCCCCAGCCGTACATGGCTGATCACCGGCGCGACGTCCGGCATCGGCCGCGAACTGACGCTCCAGGCACTGGAGAACGGCGACACCGTCTCGGCCCTCGCCCGCGACACCTCCTCCCTGGACGAACTGGCGCGGCAGCACGGTGAGCGCCTGCTCCTCATCCCGGCGGACGTACGTGACGAGCGAGCCGTCCAGGACGCGGTGGAAGGCACTCTCGAACGCTTCGGCCGTATCGACGTCGTGGCCAACAACGCGGGATACGGACTGTTCGGAGCCGTCGAGGAGGCATCCGACGCTCAGGCCCGCGCCGTCTTCGACACCAACGTCTTCGGAGTGCTCAATGTGCTCCGCGCAACGCTGCCGGTGCTCCGCGCCCAGCGGTCGGGGCACATCCTCCAGGGTTCGTCGGTCTACGGGCAGTCCGCCCATCCCGGCGTGGGGCTGCTTGCCGCCACCAAGTACGCGGTCGAGGGGCTGACGGACGCGCTCGCGGCGGAAGTCGCACCCCTCGGCATCAGGGTCACGATCATCCAGCCCGGAATGACGGCGACCCCCTTCCTCTCGAATCTCGATGTGGCAGCGGGCCTGAGCGATTACGACCAGACCGTCCGCGAGGTCCACAAGGGCATCGGACAGCTTCCGCCGTCCGCGTTCTCCGCCGCGGCGCGGGTCGCCTCGGGCATCCGGACCGCGGTCGACAGCCCCGCCCCTCCGCTGCGACTGGCCCTCGGCGCCTCCAGCGCGACGGCCATGCGCCCCGCCCTGGAGGCACGGATCGCAGACCTGGACAGCTGGCAGCACCTGACCGACACCGTCGACGCGTAGCGAGCCACGAAGCCGCCGGGAACACGGTCATGACGGAAGCGGCCGGCCTCCTCACCGCCCGGTCATGACCGTTGGTCCGGGTCGAAGCCACGACAGACGGCCTCGACCCGGACCCTTTACGACACCTGCTCGGCATAGCTCCATCGACAGTGTCGCGAACCCCTGGGCACTGACGGAGTTCGGCCGGTCAGCCTTCGATCCCGGTCACGTGGTGCGCGGCACCGACCGGCTCGGACTCCGGGGAGCCGCGCTGGCGAAGGTAGATCGACAGCACGACCATCGCCGCGACCGCGAGGAGTTCGGACTGCCAGTTCTGCAGGGTCCGATTCCAGAAGTCGGGGGTGGCGACATAGCCGGCCCAGCCCCGCGCTGGACGAGGTAGACGGTGCCGAAGATGTAGAGGGAGAACTGCAGGAACTCCGACTGCCAGTTCTCCGTCACGTCCACCGCGAAGTCCGAGGACGTCAGGTAGTCGCCGAAGCCGACCTGCTGCATCCCGTCCACGGTGAGCTGCTCGTTGAACTCCGCCTGCCCCACTACGGCCTGGCAGGCCAGCACCACCAGGAACGCGATGCCGAACGCGAGCGTCAGGCTGTTGTCCCGCCAGAAACTCCCCCGTCGTCCGCTGTCGTCGCTCATCGCTGGAGCACCCCGATCGTGATGAAGTAGGCCGGCCCGCCCACGATCACCGCCAGGACGGTGAAGAACAGAGCACGCACGTCACGCCCCCTTCAGCAGACACCGATACGGCTTGTCCGGCCGGGGCGTGCAACCTGCGGCCACCGCCTTCCCGCCGCCGGTGAACTGCGCCAGGAACAGCGTGTCGCCCGACATGCGCATCAGCGCCTGCCGACCGTACGCCTCCACACCCGGAAGGCTGCCGGTCCGGGGCAGCTCCTCGGCACCCGGCCACGGCGAGAGCGACGGCGCACAGGGCGACCGTGCGCAGGCCACGCCGTCGCCTGGCGGACATCGGGGAACCAGTCCTGCTCTTCTTCCTCGACGTGGTGGCGGACCTGTTCGATGAGCACGGTCATCGTGAATGGCTTCTCGACTGTCTTGTGGTCCTCGCCCAGCAGCGCGATCGCATCCATGTTCCGCCCTCGGCTCAGGTGTGGATGCGGCTGTTGGCGCCGTCGTGGGCGTCGGCGTGCTCGTCGTCGAACCAGTAGTCCCCCGCGGCCAGGTAGCGGAACGAATTGCTTTTTGCGTTCGAGCACCGAAACTCCCGGCGATGGAGCGGGACAGAGGCCTCCGCACCCTCGCACGACCCTTTCTCCTCCCGGCCCGTACGCGCCGCCCGGAGCAGTCCTGTCACTCGCCCGGCCGCCGAACCGCCACCCGCGCACGCGATGCGCTGCACGGCCGCCGCCCGCAGGCCACAGCGTGTCCGGGGGCCCGTTCAGCCGTGCTCGCGCAGGACCCTGACGCTGGTCACCTCGGGATCGACGGCATCGGGCACAACCATGCCTGCGTCGACGCCGGTGCGAAGGTAGCGCAGGACGTCCGAGGTCAGGCGTTCGCCGGGCAGCGCGGCGGGAATGCCGGGCGGGTAGGGAGTGAGCATCTCGGCGGCAATGCGCCCTGCGGCCCGCTTCCACGGGACTTGTTCAGTCCGCCCGAAGAACGCGTCGCGAGGCAGCACGGCCTGCTCCAGGCGGAGTTCGGAAGGCGAGGGGACGTACACGGGCTGTCCGGTGCGCAGTTGCGGCACGTGGTCTGCGAAGTCGGTGAGGGCAGCGAGCAGGATGCCGGTCGTGTGGTCGTCGTCGGCATGGGTGAGCTGGGCGCTGATGCGGCGGTGGTCGGAGACGTGCAGGTTGATCTGATGGTTTCGTCGCAACCAGTCGGCGGCACGATATCCGGTGACCTGGCAGGCGCTGATGTCGATGATGATCTGGAGGGGGTCCAGGTCGGTGGCTTTGCCGGGGCCGCAGAAGTCGCTGCGGTCGTGGACGTGCATCCCGTCGATGCGGGAGATTTCGTCGCGGACCCGGCCGGTGAGGGCGAGGGCGTCGTCGTAGAGGGTTTTGCCGTGCTCGACCATGTGACGTCGCCAGCCGTCGAGGGCCGCGTACACGAGGACGGAGGGACTGGTGGTGCCGAGCAGGTCCTCACGGCCCTTGAGCACCTGCAGGGTCCACCAGGTCGCCCTGCAGGTGGAAGACCGAGCTCTGTTCGAGTCCCGAGCCCATCTTGTGGACCGACGTGACGCACACGTCGGCGCCGGCGTCCATCGCCCAGGTCGGCAGGTCAGGATGGAACGGCAGGTGGGCACCCCATGCCTCGTCGACGATGAGGGGAACGCCGTGGCGATGGCAGACCTCGGCGATGGCGGTCAGGTCCGAGCAGGTGCCGTACGGGGTGGGCGTGGTGACGAGCGCTCCGCGTGCGTCGGGGTGCTCGCACAGTGCTCGGTCGAAGGCCTCGGCGGACGGCGGGTGGGCCAGGTGGCGTTCGGCGTCCCACTGCGGGTCGACCCAGACGGGGCGGATGCCGGACAGGACAAGCCCTGAGACCACCGCCTTGTGCGCGTCTCGTCCGACGACCAGCTCTTCGTGCGGCCCGGCGACCGCGAGCATGGCGGACTTCACGGACAGCGAGCTGCCGCACGTGGAGAAGAAGGCGTGCTCGGCGCCGACGGCCTCGGCCATGAGCGCCTGTGCCTCCTCGATGATCCCTTGAGAGGAGGTGCGGTCGTCCAGACCGCTGGTGGCCAGAATGTCCGAGCGGAAGACGGCGTCGCCGAGCACGGCGCGCACCCGGGGGTCCGCCCCGCGTCCCTGCTTGTGCCCCGGCGGGGTGAAGGGTGTCTGGCCGGACTCGTGGTAGGCGGCCAGCGCGTCCAGTACGGGCGTCCTCGACTGATCCATACTCGCCCGCCTGCCCACCTAAATGGTGCGGAAACTCCGTTCTCAGGCACGGACCGGTGCCGGGGCCCCTGGGCAGCGGCGATGCGGATGCCCGTGTCGCCGATGGGGCCGCGGCCCAGGACGGCAACGCCGCCGCCGGGCGGGGCGCCGGCGTGGACGACGGCCTGCCAGGCGGTCGGCAGGACGTCCGACAGGTACACGAACCTTTCGTCCGGCGGCCCCTCGGGGCTCGTGGACTGCTCCGGCACCACCACGGCGGGCCATCGCGGGCCAGGTGGCCGGGCATCGCGGTCGGTCAGCCGGGCCAGGTGCCTGTCAGACGCCGTATCGCCACAGCCCCCGACCGGTCGACGGAGGCCTTCACCACGGCGAAGATCGCCCCTTGGATGGCTGCGGCGAGCAGGATCTGCTTCCAGGTCCGGTCCTCGTCGGTGGCGTCAGGAGCATCGCCCTCGCCCACGATGATCTTCCACGCCTGCTTGAAGACGCCGCCTGCGATCACGCCGCCGAGGGCGCCGAGGGCCAGCCCGACAGGCTTGTAGGCGACCTTGGAAGCCTTCATCGGCGACCTCCCCGGCTACGGCGGACCAGTAGAAGGACGGCTACGACGGCTCCGACCACCAGGAGCGTGGTGCGGTGGGCGCGTGCGGCCGTCGCTGCCCGGCCGGCCTTCTCCAGGAGCGGGTCCGGGGTCTTGTCCTCGACCGCCCGGGCGGCCTGCCCGGCCTTCTCACGGATCTGTTCGGAGACCAGCACCGCCTTCTCCGCGACCTGGTCCTTGACGGCGGCCGTCCTCTCCTTGGCCTGGGCCTTGATGTCGGCCTTGGCGGCGAGGGCCTCGACGGTCTTGCCGAGCTCGTCGCGGGTGCGCTCGACCTGATCGCGCAGTTCGGCAGGGCCGGGGCCGGCAGGCGCAGGGGCGGGGGTGCCGATGTTGGTCCGGGCGTCGTCGTTCATCGGTGTGCCTTCTCCTTGATCTCGGCCAGGTCGGCCTTGACGCTGTCGATGGTCTGTTCGGGAGTCGGGGTACCGGCCCGGGCGAACTGCCTCCTTCCGGCCAGGGCGGTCCCGGCCGCCACGATCCCCAGGGCCGCGGTGACGACGAGGGCGGCCGCCCACACCGGCAGAACCAGCGCGAGAGCGGCGATGCAGGCTGCCGTCAGGGCCTGGAGTGCCAGGAGGCCGATGATTCCCGTGGCGCCGAAGAGGCCGCCGCCCTTCCCGTAGCGCTTGCCCTTCTGGGCCATCTCCGCCCGGGCCAGCTGCATCTCCTCGCGTACGAGCTCGGATATCTGCTGCGAGGCGCGTGAAACCAGGACGCCCACCGAGTCGTCGGCGGTGTGGGGCTGCCGCTCCACCGTGGTCATGGGGACACCTTGCCTTTCATCGATCTGCGGAAACGGGCATTTCGCCAGTCAGGTGCTCTGCTCGGCGCTGGTGGTGTCCTGCGGCGCGTCGGCGCCGCAGTCGCTCGACCGGGTCGATGCCGTTCCGGGGTCAACGGTGGTCATGTCGTCGTCACGGCGCGCCTACCCCGCAACCGCGTTGGCACCCGCGCGGCAACCAGCGTTGTTCGAAAGGTGGCGAGGCCCGACGAAGATCATGACGTCGCCGGTCTCCACCGCCGCTTCCTCTTCCACGTACCGGAGGGTCTTCAGCGCGACGGCCAGGACATCGCCGAAGCGCTCACGCTTCGGCCGCCGTCGTCCGTGGAGCGCGTCCTCGACGGCCGGCGGATGCAGGCCCAATTCCTCTGCCAGCTCCACGAGTTCACCTTGCGAGGGATCTGCCACCCGGACCCAGGCGAACTCGTCTTGCCCCAAGCCCCTCAACTGCTTGACGACGGCCCCGCCCGCGTCGTCCGGCAGCCCGCACTCCACGGCCTCCGACCGGCCCGACATCTGGTCGTACACAACGCATTCCATCTCCCGCGCATGCTTCACCCGCCCCGTTTCATGCGCCCGCAGCCCGCTCTCGCCCGCGGGAACCGTCAATCTCCCTCGGCTGCCGTGCGGGCCCGTACCTCCTGCGGGGTGAGGTATTGGTCCGTGTATTCGAAGTCGCGCAGCGTCCCCGGTTTGTACGTCTGGAAGCCGGTGCGGACGAAGTCGTCGCCGGCCACGGCGTTCAGGAGCCAGTTCGTCATGACCCGGGTCTTCGCCGCGCCGGTGCGCAGCGCCGCCCAGTGGTACCCGCGGGCCACGGCCTGGGCGGGCATCCCGCGCAGGTCGATGCCGAGGGGCCGGGAGACGCCGTCTCGGCCGCCGAGGTCCACGACCAGCCCGAGGTCCTTGTGGACGTACGGTCGCAGCGGTGTGCCCCGCAGGGTGGCGACGAGGTTGTCGGCGGCGACCCTGCCCTGGCGCTCGGCGTGCTGCGCGGTGGGCGGGCAGACCGCGCCGTCCCCGCCGCCGGCGAGGTCGGGTACGGCAGCGGCGTCGCCGAGTGCGAACGCGCCGTCCGCTCCTGGCACGCGCAGGTCCGGAGATACGACGAGCCGGCCGCTCTTGGCCGTCTCGGCGCCCAGCGTGGCGATGAGCGGGCTCGCGGCGACGCCGGCGGTCCAGATGAGCGTGCGGCAGGGCACCACGCGACCGTCGGTGAGGGTGACGGCCTCGGCGTCCGCCTTGGCCACGGAGATGCCGAGCGAGACCTCGATGCCGCGGCGGCGAAGCACGTCGAGGGCGGCCCGGCCCAGCCGGTCGCCGAGCTCGGGCATCAGCTTGGGGGCCACGTCCACGAGGTGCCAGTTGATCTCGCGCCGGTCCAGTCGGGGGTAGCGGGTGACGGCGTTCGCGGTGAGCCGCTCCAGGGAGGCGGCCGTCTCCGTTCCGGCGTAGCCGCCGCCCACCACGACGAAGCCCAGGCGGGAAGCCCGTTCCGACGAGCCGGGTGCGGCGGCGTCGGCCAGGTCGAGCTGGGCGATCACGTGGTCGCGCAGGTGGGCGGCCTCCGCCAGCGTCTTCATCCCGCGGCCGTGTTCCGCCAGGCCGGGGATGTCGAAGGTGCGCGTCACGCTGCCCGGCGCGAGCACCAGGTGGTCGTACGGCTGATCGACCAGCTCCCCCGTGATCTTCCGGATGACGCAGACCTTGGCCCGGGTGTCGATGCCCACGGCCCCACCGGGCACGATCCGGGTCCGGTGGCGGCGGCTGCGGCGCAGCGACACCGCCACGGACTGGGGGGTGAGCACCCCGGAGGCCACCTGCGGCAGCAGGGGCAGGTACAGCTGGTAGGAGAACGGAGTGACCAGCAGGATCTCCGCCTCCCCCGGTGACAGCGTGCGCTCCAGGCGGCGCACGCAGGAAACGCCGGCGAAGCCCGCGCCGACGACCACGATCCTCGGTCGCACCATGATGTTGTCCGTCCCTTCTCGGGTGTACGGGTCCCTTGCACGCCTTCCCCGGCAGGCCACGTCATGCACACGGAAAGCGGTACGGACGGCTCCGGAGGGCCTGGACGGCCGGGCACATGGCCCCGCATGGCACTTCGTGGCGGACGACCCGCTCGTGCACGGCGTCGGCCTCGACCCGGTGAGCGAGCAGGGGCGGGGTAGACGGAACAGAAGAGGCGGCAGCCGTCAGCACCCGGGCGTCGCCCCACGGTCGAGTCGCGTACCGGGCTGACCGCGCCAACACCCCGAAGACGCCTCCACCCACCATGGACAGTCCGGTGATACGTGGGCGTCGGCAAGGACGAACCATGAAAGCGGCAGTGTACGAAGGACCGCGGACGGTGACGGTCAAGGACGTCCCCGACGCGAAGATCGAGCACCCGTGCGACATCCTGGTGAAGATCACCACCACCAACATCTGCGGATCCGACCTGCACATGTACGAAGGCCGGACCTCCTTCGAGGCCGGTCGAACCCTCGGCCACGAGAACCTCGGCCAGGTCGTCGAGGTCGGCAAGGCCGTCAGGAAGGTCCAGGTAGGCGACTGGGTGGTCCTGCCCTTCAACATCGCCTGCGGCTTCTGCAAGCAGTGCGAGCAGGGCCTCACGAACTACTGCCTGACCATGCAGCCCAAGCCGGACATGGCCGGCGCCGCGTACGGCTTCGCCGAGATGGGCCCGTACCAGGGCGGCCAGGCCGAGCTGCTGCGCGTCCCGTACGGCGACTTCAACGCCCTGCGCCTGGGCGAGGACGCCGCCGAGCGACAACTCGACTACGTGATGCTGGCCGACATCTTCCCCACCGGCTACCACGCCACCGAAATGGCGGGCGTCAAGCCCGGCGACCAGACGCTCGTCTACGGCGCGGGCCCGGTCGGCCTCATGGCCGCCTACTCCGCAATCCTCAAAGGCGCGGGCCGCGTCTGGGTCGCCGACCACCAGCCCGACCGGCTCCGTCTCGCCGAGGAGATCGGCGCGATCGCCATCAACACCGCCGAACAGGACGCGGCCGAGGTCGTCAAGGAAGCCACACTCGGCCTGGGCGCGGACAACGGCTGCGAATGCGTCGGCTATCAGGCCCACGACCCGCAGGGCAAGGAGGACGCGACCCTGACCATGAACGGACTCATCGACGCGGTCCGGTTCACCGGTGGCATCGGCGTGGTCGGGGTGTTCCTTCCCGAGGACCCGGGCGGCGCCGAGGCCCAGGGCGAGCTCGAAGCCCAGGGGAAGGTACCCCTGGACTTCGGCATGCTCTGGTTCAAGGGCCAGCGGATCGGCACCGGCCAGGCACCCGTCAAGCGCTACAACCGGGCTCTGCGCGACCTGATCGCCGGCGGCAAGGCCGAACCGAGCTTCCTCGTCTCCCACGAACTGAGCCTCGACGAGGCCTCTTCGGCATACGAGCACTTCGACAACCGGGTCGACGGCTGGACGAAGGTCGTCCTCCACCCCAACGGCAGCAGTCGCAGCGCGGGCGGATCCTCCCACCACACGGTGCAGGAACTGCGCCAGGAAGCGAAGGCGCAGGGCATCGAAGGCCGCTCTCACATGAACAAGCAGCAGTTGGAACGGGCGCTCGGGCATTGATCGCGAAGGGACTGACGGCCGCTTCCGGCTCCCCGGCGTTCGAGCACCTCCGCGCCGCCGTACGCGCCTCTCCGGCCCGCCCTCGCTGCGGACCGGGGCTGGACGCGGTGGTGTTCCCCGGGGTCGCGAACGGCACGTCGTCCCCGGCCACTTCGGCATTCCGACCGGCACCCGCCGCATCGTGCCGCCACATGGTCGGGCACTTTCGGGGCAAGAGCGCTCCATGCTGTTCTCGCTGCTCACCTTGCTGCCACTCGGAGTTGCCATGGTTCTGACCGCCGTCGCCGACCTGACCCCCCACGGCCGGCGCCGCCGCCCCACCCGCTGACCGGCAGCGCCACGGCGGACGGCACCGGACGGATCGTCCCGGCGGCCGATGGGTTCTTGCCCGTCCCGGCCTTCAGGCGCGCTGCGCGCGGGCCGCTGGCGTGGGTCCGTGAAGCTACTGCTGGTATCGGACACGCACGTTCCCGCTCGGGCCGGGGTCCTGCCGGCGGAGCTCCTCGAACGCGTCCCGCACGCTGACGTCGTCATCCACGCCGGGGACTGGACCGACACGGCCACCCTCGACCTGCTCCAGGAGCGGGCGCGTCGGCTGATCGGTGTGTACGGAAACAACGACGGGCCGCAGCTGGCGGGCCCGGTTGCCCGAGGTTGCGTACGCGGAAGATCTCGAACGGACGGCTCGCCGAGGTCCGCCTGCACCGCCTGACGCGCACCGGAAAACACGCCGACGGTTGACGGGGGCGTCGCACACTCATGGCACGGACGGAACGGGGTACACGGACGACACCGACCGAAAGGAGCCCGTCCATGCTGGGCATCGCCGCCGCAGTCCTGTTCTTCATCGCCTTCCTCCTCAACGCCGCCGGCATCGCCACCAACGAGGTCCTGAGCTCGACCAACCTCATGCTGATCGGTCTCGCCGCCCTCGCACTGCACGTGGCAGGCATAGGAGGCGCGCGACCTGCCCGAGGGTGGGGCCGCAGACGCTGAGGGTCGTGGGGTGACCGCACCCGAGCGTCCACAACTCAGCCCTCACCGGCCAAGGGGAGAAGCAAGTGACCACCTACGTCATCACCGTGCCCGGCACGTTCCTGACGGACGTCGACGACGCAGTACGCTCCGAGCTGGCCCGCAGGCTGGCATCGCACCACACCGATCTGAGCGAGACCGAGGACGTGCAACTCCTCACGGTCCACGAGGGCGGCACCTTCTCCGTCCGGCTCGAGGTCGAGGCCGCCGACCGTGCCACGGCCGAGGACAACGCCGTCCGCCTGCTGGCCGGCACCCTGCGGGAACTGGGACTGCCGGAGAAGGACGCGCCGCTGGGACCTCCGTCGGTCACGGGAGTCGATGGCGATTCCTGAGGTCTTTCGCACCCGCGGGTCATGAGCGGCGGGGCGGGACGTACCAGTCGCCGGGCCAGTGCGGCTGGTGAGCCGGCGGCGGGCGGGGGCGGGGTGTCGTTGCCGAGAGTGCCAGGTGGTGCGCAGTCCCTCGGCAGTGCCGCTGCCGGGCGCAGTGGGTGGCGGCGCGGCCGTGGTCGGCCGGTCGACGTGCGGCCGGCCGTGCTGCGCCCTCGTCATCAGGCCGGTGTCCCGGGCGCCGGCGACGAGGAACCGCCGGATGTCGTCGGCCTGCCGGCTCGCCGCCAAGCCTTCCAGGCAGTGCCAGGTCACCGGGTGCCCGGGGACCGCGAGGTTCAGCGCCTGGTGGGCCACACCGGTGACGAATGGCATCGCGTGAAAGGTTCCGTCCGCGCCCTGGGCCAGCCGGTACTCCTCCGCTGTGACCGGATCCGCCGGCTGTCCAGTGGCGTGGAGCGCGATCGCCCGACGTCAGGACGGGGGCGTTGCGGTGTGGTCGGGGTGGTGGGGAGTGCGGCGGATCGTTTTGAGGCGGGCCTCCAGGAGGTGGTCCCGCCCGCCGGCCAGCTCGGCCACCAGGTCCCGTTCCACTGCGGCGAAGGGCTGGTAGTAGGTGGAGTTGTACGCCTCGATGATCTGGAAGGTCCAGTGACCCGGAATGACGTTGCGGCCCACGATCTCACGCTCGACCCGATCGGCCTGCTCTTCGTGCCCCGCCTCGCGCAGGAGCCGGACCGCGTCGCCGAGCTCGAAGTCCGCGGTCCCGGTCAGCTGGTGGAACCCGTAGAGATGACCTCGGGCCCGCTCGGTGGTTTCCAGCGCCTTCGACAGCGCTCCCAGAGCGCGCACCGTCTTCTCGTCGACACCCTCCGGAACCTGATGGGCCGGATCCATCTCCTCATTGCTGTTCATGGAGGATGTTCTGCCCGGAAGACGCTCGATGTGTCGACCGATTGAGCCAATCAGCGCAAAAATCTCCCGGTGCATCGGTTCGTCGCGGCTCCGCCGAAGCGCGTCGCGGGCTGCAGGGAGAATCGTCTGCCCAGCCTTCGGGATGAGAAGCACATGGGAATCGGATGCATGCCCTGCGGGCGATGGGGCACACGGCGCTTCGGAGGTTGATAACCATGGTTCCCCTGCTTCTCGTTCTTCTGCTGGTCCTGCTCCTCTTCGGCGCGGGATTCGCGCTGAAGATTCTCTGGTGGGTGGCTGTCGCAGTCCTGATCCTGTGGCTGATCGGTTTCGTCGCCCGTCCCAAGGGCGGTGGTGGCCGCTGGTATCGCTGGTAGTCAGAGGCAAAGTGCGGTTCTGGCACTGGATGGTGGTGGCCGGTTTCCCCCTTTCTCGGGGGGACCGGCCCACCTCCGTGATCGACGGCCGTAACGGCCGCATTTCGATGGGTGTGCGTGATGTCGTGAAGACGGGGCAAGTGGAGTCCAGGCGGAACGCGGCAAAGCCGCCGAGCTTGATGTACGGAACAGGAAGACCGGCGAGGAATTCGTTCTTCCGCCGCCCCCTCATTGACCGGAGGAGTTGTTTTTCGCGTGACTGAGCACATGTGGAGTTACCATTCGACCTCGGGCCACCTGGCCGGGACCGATCTGACCGGTTACAAGGTCGAGGCGACCGACGGCAGCATCGGCAAGGTCGACAAGCACTCCGACGAAGTCGGTGACGCCTACCTGGTCGTGGACACCGGCGTATGGATCTTCGGCAAGGAGGTCCTGCTGCCGGCCGGCACGGTCGTCAAGGTCGATCCCGAGGACAGGAAGATCTTCGTCGACCGCACCAAGGAACAGATCAAGGACGCCCCCGAGTTCCACCGGGACAAGCACCTCGGTGACGCAGGATACCGAGAGGATCTGGGCACCTACTACGGCACCGGCGCGCCCTTCGGCGGCCGACCCGCCTGACCGCACTCCCGCACGACGACGCCGGTCCCGGCACCCTCCTGGGTGCCGGGACCGGCGTCGTCGGGGTGACCCGCTCGCACCTGCGCAAGCCGGGTAGGCGTCGCCAGGGCCGGCGGGCACCCCCGCCCGCGCGACGTACGGGACCCACGCCCGCACCCTCGGCGCCTCCCGGGTCCCCGGGGTGCGCCGCCGACCGCAGCACCCGGATCCACCTGTCACGGGGTCGCGGTACCGAGGATTTCTCCGGGTGGATCGGGCGTCGTCAAGAGGCGTATTAGTGGGACTTTCGGGACCGTCCGGCCGTCGCGGACAGTGGCCTCACGTCGTCGTTGATCGACCGATCCGACTGAGGAGACTGACCACCGCATGGCCACTCACGACCGCGGGCCGCTGCCCCTGACCCCGCCGCAGAACGGCGTCTGGTTCGCACAGCAGCTCGACCCCACCCGCCTCGACTACACCATCGCCGAGTACCTGGAGATCCGCGGGGCGGTGGATCCGGAGCTGCTCGCCGAGGCGGTGCGCACGACGGTGGCCGGAACCGAGACGCTGTGCGTCCGCTTCGCCGAGGTGGACGGGGTGGTGCACCAGATACCCGCCGGGCCGCCGCCGCTGCGGATGGAGACGGTCGACGTCAGCGACCACCCGGACCCGGACGCCGAGTCCGAGCGGCTGATGCGCGCCGAACTGGCCCGGCCGACGGACCTGGCGTCCGGCGACGTGTGCCGGCACCTCCTGGTGCGGACCGGTCCGGCGACCTACCGCTGGATGCAGGGCTACCACCACCTCGTCGCGGACGGGGTCACCGGCTCGATCCTCGCCCGGCGGACCGCGCAGGTGTACTCGGCACTGGTCGCGGGCGAGCCCGTACCGGCCGAAGAGAGCGCGCCCTGGCGGCGGATCGTGGCCGAGGAGGACGAGTACGCCCGCTCCGAACGGTGCGCGGCAGACCGGGAGTTCTGGCGGGGCCGACTGGACGGCGCCCCCGAGCCCGTGTCCTTCACCGGCAGTGTCCCGGCGCCCGCCTCGGGTAGGACGGTGCGGGTCAGCGGCGACCTCGACCCCGCCGACGCCCACACCCTGCGCGAGGCGGCGCGCCGGCACGGCACGCGCTGGTCGGCGCTGGTGATGGCCGCGGCCGCCGCCCACCTGCACCGGGCGGGCGGCACCGAGGACGTGGTCCTGGGTCTGCCGGTCACCGGCCGCACCACCCCGGACGCCCGCCGGACACCCGGCATGTTCTCCAAGGTGCTGCCGCTGCGGCTGACGGTCACCGCGGACACCACGGTCGGCGAACTGCTGCGCGGCACCTCGGCCGGCATCAAGGAGGCCCTGCGCCACCAGCGGTACCGCATCGAGGAGTTCACCGGGACCGGACCCCGACTGTGGGACGCCGCCGTCAACCTCATGTCCTTCGACTACGAGCTGTCCTTCGCCGGTGCGCCCGCCTCCGCGCACAACCTCTCGGTCGGCCCGGTGGAGCACGTCTCCCTCAACGTCTACGACCGCGGCGGCGACAGCCCGCTGACCGTACAGGCCGAGGGGGACGCCGCCGACCTCGACCGGGTGGAACTCGACGCGCTGCGGGTGCGGTTCACCCGCTTCCTGGTCGCCCTCGCCTCGGCCGAGGACGAGGCTCCGGTCGGCTCGCTGCCCTTCCTGACAGCCGAGGACGAGGAGCGGCTCGCCGCCTTCGCCGAGGGCGGCGTCGCCCCCGTGGCAGAGGACGCGTCGCTGCACACGCTCTTCGAGGAGGTGGCGGCGCGCACCCCCGAGCGGGCCGCCGTCGTCTGCGCCGGCCAGGAGGTCACCTTCCGGGAGCTCGACGCCTGGGCCGAGGCCATCGCGGACCGGCTGCGGACGGCCGTCGAACCCGGCACCCCGGTCGGCGTCTGCGTGGAGCGCTCCCCGTCGATGGTCGCGGCCCTGCTCGGCGTCCTGAAGGCGGGCGGCTGCTACGTACCGCTCGACCCCGGCCTGCCGCCCGAGCGCATCGCGTACATCGTGCGCGACGCCGGGCTGCGCACGATCGTCGCCGGGCCGGGCAGCCGCGACCGGCTGCCGCACGACCTGCCGGGCGTGGTCGACGCGAGCGCGCCGACCGCCGGGTCCGCCGTCGCGCGGAGGTCCGTACCGGTGCCGGCCGCGTCCGCCGCGTACCTGCTGTACACGTCGGGCAGTACGGGCGAACCGAAGGGCGTCGTCGTCCCGCACGCGGCGGCCGTCGACTTCGTACGCGGCCACCTCGCGCTGTGCGGCGCGGGCGACGGCCTCGACTCCGGCGGTTGCGGCCACTCCGGTGGGTCCGGTGGGGCCGGGCGCACGGACCGGTTCCTCGGGTTCGCCTCGCTGTCGTTCGACGTGTCGGTCCTGGACGTGTTCGGTTCACTGCTGAGCGGTTCCACCCTGGTCCTCGCCACCGACGCCGAGCGGGTCGACGTCGACCGGCTCCAGGCGTTGCTCGCCGAGCACGCGGTGACGGTCGCCGACCTGCCTCCGGCGCTCCTGCCGCTGCTGGACCCGGCGGGACTGCCGGCGCTGCGGTTCCTGTCCACCGGCGGTGAGGCCCCGTCCGGGGACGCCGTGGACCGCTGGGCGACGGACGGCCGCGAGGTCTGGAACGCGTACGGGCCCACCGAGGCGGCCGTGTCCGTGACCATGCACCGGGTGGTTCCGCCCTCGCACGGCCGGATCCCGCCGATCGGGCGCCCGATGGTCAACCACCGCGCGTACGTGGTCGACCGGGGGCTGCGGCTGCTGCCGCCGGGAGCGACCGGCGAGCTCTGCGTGGCCGGTGCGGGTCTCGCCCAGGGGTACGCGGGGCGGGCGGCCATGACCGCCGACCGTTTCGTGCCGGACCCCTTCTCCGGTGTGCCCGGTGCGCGGATGTACCGGACGGGCGACCTCGTGCGCTGGACGGCGCGGGGCGAACTGGAGTTCCTGGGGCGGGTGGACCGCCAGGTCAAGATCAATGGCCACCGGATCGAACTGGGCGAGATCGAGGCCGTGCTCGGCCGGCAGCCCTCGGTGGGGCAGGCCGCGGTCGTCGTGCACGCCCCCGCGGGCGGAGCCCGCCGGCTCGTCGCCTTCGTGGCACCGCCGGCCGATGGCGGCCCGGCGCCCGAACCGGACTCGCTGGCAGCGGAGTTGGGTCGGGTCCTGCCGGGCTACATGGTGCCCCGCACCTTCGTGGCGGTGGACCGGCTGCCCCTCACCCCGGGCGGCAAGGTGGACCGCGCGCGGCTGCGCGTACCCGAGGCAGCGGCCCGTACGGAGCGCCCCGAGCGGGCGTACGGCGCCACCGAGCTGGCGCTCGCGGAGCTGTTCTCCGAGGCCCTCGGCACCGCCGCCACCCCCGACGACAACTTCTTCGAGCTCGGCGGCGACAGCATCACCGCCCTCGGCCTGACCAGCCGGGCGCGGGCGCAGGGCTTCTCCTTCACCCTGCGCGAGGTGTTCGCGCACAAGACCCCGGCCGCCCTCGCCGCGGCCGTAGGCGAGCCCGGCCACGGGACCTCCCCGGTCGCCGCCGGTCCGGCCGTCGCCGAGTGCGGTCCGCTCCCCGCGACACCGGTCATGCGCTGGCTCCTCGACGGGCCGGGTCCCATCGGCCGGTTCAGCCAGTCCATGGTGCTGACCCTGCCCGAGGGGGCGGACGACGCGACGCTCGTACGGGTCCTGCAGTCGGTCGTGGACCGGCACGGGGCGCTGCGCCTCGGCGTGACCGTCGGCCCCGAGGGCCGGCTGTGCACGGTCGGCGAGCCCGGTTCGGTCGACGTGTCCCGGCTGTACCGCACCGTCGACGTGGCCGGGTCGGACGAGTCCGCCCGCGCCGCGATCATCGCGGAGGCGGCCGGGGAGGCGGCCGGCCGGCTGGACCCCGCGGCCTCGGTCATGCTCCGGGCCGTGCGCTTCGACACCGGTGGGGCGGCGCCGGACCGGCTGCTGCTGTGCGTGCACCACCTGGCGGTGGACGGGGTGTCGTGGCGGATCCTGACGGCGGACCTGGCCACGGCCTGGGAGGCCGCCGTCGCCGGGCGTCCGCTCCCGACCGCGGACGGGGAGGTCTCGTTCCGCGCGTGGGCCCACCATCTCGAACTCCAGGCAGCCTCCCCGGAGGTGCAGGCCGAGCTCCCCTTCTGGCGCACGACGCTGGACACCCCCGGGGACGCCCCTGGCCCGCAGGAGCCCTGGCAGCGGATCCCCGACCCGGCGCGGGACACCGCGGGCACCACCCGCACGCTGACGCTCGGCCTGCCCGCCGAGGTCGCCGGCCCGCTGCTCGCCGGGGTGCCCGGCGCCCTGCGCACCGGCCCGGCCGAGGTGCTGCTCGCGGGACTGGTCCTCGCGGCCCACCGGCTGCGCTCCCCCGGCACCGCCCCGGGGTCGCTGCTGGTCGACCTGGAGGGCCACGGCCGTGTCGACCGCACCGGCCGGCACGACCTGGCGCGCACCGTGGGCTGGTTCACCACCCAGTACCCGGTCCGGTTCGACCTGGACGGCCTCGACCTGGACGCGGCGGCCCGGGGCGGCGACGCCCTCGCCGAGCTGGTCGCGCGGATCCACTCCACGGTCGCCTCCGTACCGGACCACGGCACGGGCTTCGGGCTGCTGAGCAGGCTGGATCCGCGGAGCGCCGCGGAACTGTCCGGACTCCCCCGCCCCCGGGTCCTGTTCAACTACCTGGGCAGGTTCTCCGGCGGGGACGGGGCGCCCTGGAGCCCCGCCCCCGAAGTCGGCGGACTGCGGGCCGAGGTGGATCCGGCGATGCCCGTCGAACACGCCCTGCAGATCGACGCCATGGCCGTGGACGGCGCCGACGGTCCCGCCTTCACCGCGGTCGTCACCCATCCCGCGGACCTGTTGACCGAGGCCGAGGCGCACGCCCTGGTGGCGGCCTGGGGCGAGGCCCTGCGCCTGTTGGCAGGCTGGACGGGCGCCCCCCGACCGCGCCGCCTCACCCCCCGCGACCTGCCGCTGGTCCGGCTGACGCAGCCGGAGACGGACGCCCTGGCCGCGCGCTACGCCGGGCTCTGCGACGTGCTGCCGCTCTCGCCGCTCCAGGAGGGGCTCTTCTTCCACTCCGCCTTCGACACGGGCGCGATGGACGCCTACACCGGCCAGATCGTCCTCACCCTGACCGGCGCCCTGGACGAGGACACCCTGCGGGCGTCCTGCGACCGGCTGCTGCGCCGCCACACCGCGCTGCGCTCCGCCTTCACCGACCAGGGCCTGGACGGGCCGGCGCAGATCGTCGTCGAGTCCGTCGAGGTGCCGTGGGAGGCCGTGGACCTGGGCGGACTCGGCGCCGCGGACCGGGAGCGGGAGTGGCAGCGGCTGCTCGCGGCCGACCGGGCCCGCCGCTTCGACCTGGAGCGGCCGCCGCTGGTGCGCTTCACCCTGGTCCGGTTCGGCGCGGCCGAGCACCGCCTCGTCATGACGAACCACCACATCGTCTGGGACGGCTGGTCCTCGGCGGTCCTCCTGCGCGAACTGCTCGCCGGGTACGAGGAATGCGGCGGCCCCGGCGGCCCGGGCGCGGCCGGTCCGGTCGGCGAAGGGGTCCCGTACCGCTCGCACCTGGACTGGCTCGCCCGCCAGGACGACGCCGCCGCCGAGGCCGCGTGGAGCACCGCGCTGGCCGGGCTGGAGGAGCCGACCCTGCTGGGCGCGGCCGATCCGAACCGGATCGACGCGCTGCCCGAGCGGCTCCCGGTGGAGCTGTCGGCCGAGCTGACGGCCCGGCTCACCGCGCGGGCCCGTACCGCGGGCGTGACCCTCAACAGCGTGGTCCAGGGCGTCTGGGCGGTCCTGCTCGGCCGGGTGACCGGGCGCGACGACGTGGTGTTCGGCGGAACGGTCTCGGGACGGACCGCGGACGTCGCGGGCATCGAGGACATGGTCGGCCTGCTGATCAACACCCTGCCCGTGCGGTTCCGGATCCGCGAGGACGAGCCGCTGCTGGCGGCGCTCGCCCGGTTCCAGGACGAGCAGGCGGAGCTGATGGACCACCAGCACGTCGGGCTCGCCGGCATCCAGCGGGCGGCCGGGCTGGGCGCCCTCTTCGACACCACGGTCGTCGTCGAGAACTATCCGCTCGACCTGGAGTCGATGCGGGACCTGGCCGGCGGGCCGCGACTGACCGGGGTGGAGGGATCGGACGCCACCCACTACACCGTCAACCTCATCGTGCTGCCCGGGGAGCGGCTGCGGCTTCACCTCGACCACCGCACGGACGTACTCGACGCGCGGACGGCCCGCAGCCTGGGCGAGGCGCTGGAGCGGTTGCTGACGGCCGTCGCCGACGCCCCCTCCACCGCGGTCGGGGAGGTGGACCTGCTCTCCGCGGAGCAGCACCGGCTGATCCGGGAATGGAACGGCACGGCCGTGCCCGTCCCCGACACCACGCTGGCGGAGCTGTTCGAGCAGCAGGTGGCCAGGACGCCGGAGGCCCTGGCGACCGTCTTCCGCGGCGAGCGCCTCTCGTACGCCGAACTGGACGCCCGCGCCGAACTGCTGGCCGGCGCGCTGTGCGCCCGGGGCGCCGGTCCGGAGGAGATCGTCGCGGTCGCCCTGCACCGCTCCACCGAAATGGTCGTCTCGCTGCTGGCCGTGCTGAAGGCGGGCGCCGCCTACCTTCCGGTGGACCCCTCGCTGCCTGCGGACCGGATCGCGTACCTGCTGTCCGACGCCGCGCCGGTGCTGCTGCTCGCGGACGACGAGGTGGCGGCGACGCTGCCGGCCGCGGCGGACCTGCCCCGGCTGGATCCGGGGGCCGTCCACGACGGGGACTCCGGTGCGGTACGGCAGGCCCCCCTGCCCGCGCACCCCGCGTACGTGATCTACACGTCCGGGTCGACGGGGCGGCCCAAGGCCGTCGTCGTGGAGCACTCGGCCATCGTCAACCGGCTGCTGTGGATGCAGGACCGCTACCGGCTGGGCGCGGACGACCGGGTGCTCCAGAAGACCCCGTTCGGCTTCGACGTCTCGGTGTGGGAGTTCTTCTGGCCGCTGATCACCGGCGCGACCCTGGTGGTCGCCGAGCCCGGCGGGCACAAGGACCCCGCCTACCTCAGCCGGGTGATCCAGGAGGAGGCGGTCACCACCGTCCACTTCGTCCCGTCCATGCTGGCCGCGTTCGTCGAGGACCCGCGGGCGGGCGGCTGCCGGTCGCTGCGCCGGGTCGTGTGCAGTGGCGAGGCGCTGCCGGAGGAGCTGAAGAACCGCTTCCTCGACGTGCTCGACGTGCCCCTGCACAACCTGTACGGGCCGACCGAGGCGGCCGTGGACGTCACGCACTGGGACTGCCGCCGCGAGGACGCCGGGCCCGTGCCGATCGGCCGGCCCATCTGGAACACCTCGCTGTACGTGCTCGACCCGCGGGGGCGACCCGTCCCGGTGGGCGTCGCGGGCGAGCTCTTCCTGGCGGGTGCGGGCCTGGCCCGCGGGTACCTGCGCCGCCCGGCGCTCACCGCGGAGCGGTTCCCGCTGGACCCGTTCGGCCCGCCGGGTTCGCGCATGTACCGCACCGGTGACCTGGCCCGCCACCGCGCCGACGGCGCGGTGGAGTACCTGGGCCGCACCGACGACCAGGTGAAGATCCACGGCTTCCGGATCGAACTCGGCGAGATCGAAACGGCGCTGGGGCGCCTCCCCGGTGTCGGGCGGGCCGCGGTCGTGGTCCGCGAGGACGTCCCGGGCGAGCGAAGGCTCGTCGGGTACGTGGTCCCGGAGGCCGGGGCCGACCCGGCTCCGGCACTGGACCCCGAGCCGATGCGCGCCGAACTGGCCCGCTCCCTCCCGGAGTACATGGTTCCGGTGCTGGTGGTCGTGGACGGGCTGCCCGTCACGGCGAACGGCAAGCTCGACCGCCGGGCGCTGCCGGCGCCCGCCGCGGCGGCCGCCACCGGGTACGAGCCGCCCGCCGGGGAGACCGAGGAACTGGTCGCCACGGTGTGGGCCTCCGTACTGGACGTGCCGCGGATCGGCCGCCACGACGACTTCTTCGCCCTCGGGGGGCACTCGCTGAGCGCCACCCGGGTGGCGGCCCGACTGCGCCAGTCCCTCGGCCTGGACCTGCCCCTGCACACCCTCTTCGAACAGCGGACCGTCGCCGCCCTCGCCATTGCCGTCGAGACGGTGCTGCTGGCCGAACTGGAGGCCGAAGCGGCCCCGTTCGCCGCAGTCGCCGCCGACGCCGTTCCTTCACTCGTACTTCAGGGAGAGACCTCGTGACCACCCAGGAGAGCCTGCCGGCCGCCGGCACGGACGGCCGCCTGGCCGCCGCCCGAGAACTGCTGCGCCGCCGGGTGCGCGCCGCGCTGGACGACTCGGCGGCCGGGGCGGCCGCCACGACGGCCCCGGCCCCCACCGCCGGCCCTGACGGTCCGGGCACCGAGCCCGTCGCCTCGTTCGCCCAGGAGCGGATGTGGCTGGTGGACCGGATGATGGACGGCACCCCCGGCTATGCGATCCCCGAGGTCGTACGGCTGCGCGGCCCCGTCCGCCCGGACCTGCTGCGCCGGAGCCTGACGGCCGTCGTGGCCCGCCACGCACCGCTGCGCACCGTCTTCGAGGAGCGCGACGGCGCCCCGCACCCGGTGGTCCTGCCCGCGCCGGCGGCCGTCCCGCTGCCGGTGCTGGACCTGGGCAGCGCGCCCCTCGCCGACCTGGAGGAGCGGGCCCACGCCCTGGCCCGTGAGGAGGTCCGCAGACCCTTCGACCTCGCGGCGGGCCCGCTGCTGCGCGCCCTGCTGATCCGGCTGGGCGCGGAGGACCACCTGCTGGTGCTGGTGGTCCACCACATCGCCACCGACGGCTGGTCGATGGGCCTGCTCTGGCAGGAGTTCTCCGAGGGCTACGCGGCCCTGCTCGCGGAGCGGCCCCTGTCCCGGGCACCGCTCGCCCTCGACTACCAGGCGTACGCCCGTACCCAGCGCGACCGGTTCGCGAGCGGTGCGATGAACGGACAGCTGCGCTGGTGGGAGGAGTGCCTCGCGGGGCTGGAACCTCTCGAACTGCCCGCCGACCGGCCCCGGCCCACCCGCCGCAGCGGCGACGGCGCGAGCCTGGACTTCACCCTCGACGCGCCGCTCACCGCACGGCTGCGCGGGATCGCGGAGAGCTCCGGCGCCACCCTCTTCATGACCCTGCTGGCCGGCTTCCAGGCGGCCCTGGCCCGCTACGCCGGCCGCACCGACATCGCCGTCGGCACTCCGGTGGCCGGGCGCGACCGGGTGGAACTGGAGCCCCTCGTCGGGTTCTTCGTCAACACCGTGGTGCTGCGGGCCGACCTGTCGGGCGATGCCGGGTTCCGTGAACTGCTCGGCCGTGTCCGCCGGGCGACGGTGGACGCGTACGACCACCAGGAGGTGCCCTTCGACCGGCTGGTGGAGCACCTGAGCCCCGAGCGCGTCGGCGACCGCAACCCGCTCGTGCAGGTGATGTTCGCGTCGGCTCCGGACGAGACGGCCGGGCTGCGGCTGCCGGGCCTGGACGCGCAGGCCGTACGCACCGACTTCGGCGGATCGCTCTTCGACCTGAGCGTCTTCGTCTCCGAGGGCGCCGAGACCTGCTCCGGCTCGCTCGTCTTCGACACCGACCTGTTCGACCGGGCCACGGCCGAACGCGTCCTCGGCCACTACCTGGAGCTGCTGGCGTCCGCCGCCGAGGAGCCCGACCGCCCCGTGGCCGAGCTGCTGCCCTCCGCCCCGACCGCGGCCCGGCTCGTGGCCGAGGGCCACGGCGCGGTCCGCGGGGACCTCGCCCCGGCCGGCCTGGTGGAGCTGTTCGCCGAGCAGGTCCGGCGCACCCCCGACGCCGACGCCGTGGTCTGCGGTACGGACCGCCTCGGCTACGCCGAACTGGACTCCCGTTCCGACCTGCTGGCGGCCCGGCTGATCGCCGCCGGGGTGGGGCGCGAGACCCCGGTGGCCCTGCTCATGGAGCGCTCGGTCCATCTCCCGGTGGCGATCCTGGCCGTCCTGAAGGCCGGCGGGGTCTACGTCCCGCTCGGCGAGGGGTTCCCCGTCGCCCGACTGCACTGGATGCTGGAGCGGACCGGCGCCCGCCTGCTGCTCGCCGATCCGGCGACGGCCGGCCACGAGGCGGTCCGTACGTCGCCCGTGCCGGTGCTCGACGTGAGCGCCCCGGCGGACGCGGTCCAGGCCGGACCGGTCCCGTACCCGCCCTGCGCACCGGACCAGCTGGCGTACGTGATGTACACGTCCGGATCCACGGGAGAGCCGAAGGGCATCGGCGTCACGCACGCCAACGTCGCGGCGCTCGCCCGCGACACCGCCTTCGGGCCCGCGCACCGGCGGGTGCTGGCCCACTCCCCGCTGTCGTTCGACGCCTCGACGTACGAACTGTGGGTGCCGCTGCTGTCCGGCGGCCAGGTGGTCATGGCGCCGCCCGGCCGGGTGGACACGGCGGCCCTGGCCGCGCTGGTGGAGGAGCACCGGATCACCTCGATGTTCCTCACGGCCGCCCTGTTCAACCTGGTGGTCGAGGAGTGCGTGGAGCTCCTGACGCGGGTGCGGGAGGTGTGGACGGGCGGCGAGGCCGCCTCCCCGCACTCCTTCGCCCGGGCCCTGGCCCAGGCTCCGGACACCGTCCTGGTCAACGTGTACGGGCCCACCGAGACGACCACCTTCGCCACGGGCCACCGGCTGGACCCCCGCGCCGGTGCCGTCGTGGACGGCCGGATCCCCATCGGCACCGCCCTGGACGACACCCGCCTGTACGTCCTGGACGAGCGCGGCCGCCCGGTACCGCAGGGCGCCGTCGGCGAGCTGTGCATCGGCGGCACCGGCGTGGCCCGCGGCTACCTCGGCCGACCCGGCCTGACCGCGCGGCAGTTCACCCCGGACCCGTACGGCGCCCCGGGCGCCCGGATGTACCGCACGGGCGACCTCGCCCGGCGGCGCCCCGACGGCACCGTCGACTACCTCGGCCGGAGCGACCAGCAGGTCAAGATCCGCGGCCACCGGATCGAACCGGGCGAGGTCGAGGCCGAGTTGACCCGCTGCCCGCAGATCGGGCACTCCGCGGTGGTCGTCCGCGAGGACACCCCCGGCGAGCAGCGCCTCGTCGCCTACGTGGTGCCCTCGGAGGGGCACGTGGCGGACCCGGCGGAGCTGCAGCGGGCCCTCGCCGCCCGGCTGCCCGCGTACATGCTGCCCTCGGCGATCGTGCCGCTCGCGGCCCTGCCGGTGACCCCGAACGGCAAGCTGGACCGGCGCGCCCTGCCCGCACCCCCCGAGGAAGGAGTGCGCCGGGCCGAGTTCGCGGCGCCGGCGACCGCGACGGAGGAACTCGTCGCGGCCGTGTGGGGCGAGGTCCTGGGCACCGGGCGGATCGGCCGCCACGACGACTTCTTCGCGCTCGGCGGCCACTCGCTGCGGGCCACCCGCGCCGTGTCGCGGCTCGGCGCCCGCCTGGGTACCGGCGTACCGCTGCGGCTGCTGTTCGAGCACCCGACGCTGGAGCGGTTCGCGTCGGCGCTGGACGCCCTGCGCGGCGACGGTCCCGCCGCGGCCGCGCCCGCCGTCACCGCGATCGGCGCCCGGCCCGCCGGGGAGCCGGCGCCGCTGTCGTTCGCACAGCAGCGGCTGTGGTTCCTGGACCAGCTCCAGCCCGGCCGGCCCGACTACAACATCCCCGTCGCGACCCGGCTGCGCGGCCCGCTCGACGCCGACGCGCTGGCCGCCGCGCTGTGCGCGGTGGTGACCCGGCACGAGGTGCTGCGCTCCCGGATCACCGAGGGCCCGCGGGGCCCCGTACAGACCGTGGAGGCGCCGGAGGTCTTCGCCCCCGTCCGCACCGACCTGGGGGACCTGCCCCGCGAGGAGGCCCGATCGCGGGCGCTGGGCCTCGCCCACGCGGACGCCGCCGCCCCCTTCGACCTGGGCTCCGCTCCCCTGCTGCGGGCCCGCGTGGTGCGGGTCGCGGACGACGAGCACCTCCTCGTCCTGGTGCTGCACCACACCGTCGGCGACGGCTGGTCGATGCCGGTGCTGTGGCGGGAACTGTCCGGGGCCTACGCGGCGCTGCGCCGCGGTGAGCGTCCCGCGCTCCCGGAACTGCAGGTCCAGTACGGTGACTTCGCGTACTGGCAGCAGCGCCGGCTGGCGGACGGCGACGCCGACGCGGGCATCGCCCACTGGCGGGCGGCCCTGAGCGGCCTCCCGGCCCTGGACCTGCCCACCGACCGGCCGCGCCCGCAGGTGCGCTCGGGAGCGGGCGACGCCTTCGTCTTCGAGGTCCCGGCCGAACTCGCCGAGCGGCTCGGCGCGCTGGCCCGGGAGCGCGGCGCCACCCTGTTCATGGTGCTGCTCGCCGGCTTCCAGGCACTGCTGGCCCGCTACACGGGCCAGGCGGACATCGCGGTGGGCTCGCCCATCGCGGGCCGCGACCGCACCGAACTGGAGCCGCTCGTCGGCTTCTTCGTCAACACCCTCGTGCTCCGCACCGACCTGTCCGGCGACCCGGCCTTCGGTGAACTGCTGGGCCGGGTGCGCCGGACGGCGCTCACCGCGTACGAACACCAGGACGTCCCCTTCGACCGGCTGGTGGAGGAACTGAGGCCGGAGCGCGACCTCAGCCGCAACCCGCTCTTCGACGTCCTGTTCCAGCTGCATCCCGAGCAGCTCGACGCGCTGCCGTTGGAGGGAGTGGAGGTCGAGAGCCTGGACACCTCCAACGGGACGGCCAAGTTCGACCTCAGCCTCGCGATGACCGAGCATCCCGGCGGACTGACCGGCACCGTGAGTTACGCGACGGACCTCTTCGACCGGGACACGGTCGAGCGGTTCGGCGCGCACTACCTGCGGCTGCTGGCCGGTGCGGCCGAGACCCCCGACGCACCGCTGTCGCGGCTGGACGTGCTGTCGCCGCAGGAGCACGCCGCCCTGCTCGGCGAGGATTCCGCACCGCGGACGGACCGCCCGGCGGCGCGGACCCTGCACTCCCTGGTCGCGGAGCAGGCCCGGCTGCGGCCGGACGCCCCGGCCGTGACCTGTGAGGGCCGCACCACCCGCTACGGCGAGCTCGACGCGGCCGCCAACCGGCTGGCCCACCGCCTGCGGGAGCTCGGGACCGGCCCGGAGACCCGGGTGGCCGTACTGGCCGGCCGCGACCCGCGCATGCTGGTGTGCGTCCTCGCGGTACTGAAGGCCGGCGGCGCCTACGTCCCCCTGGACGCGGGCCATCCGGCCGAGCGGATCCGCACGGTCCTCGCCGACAGCGGCGCCCGCCTGGTGCTGACGGCGGGCCTGCCGGGCGGGCTGCCCGCGGACCTGACCGGCGACCTGCCGGTCCTGGACCTGGACGCCGAGCGGGAGCTGATCGACGCGCTGCCCGCGACGGAGCCGGCCGCCTCGGCCTCCCCGGCGCACCTCGCCTACCTGCTGTACACCTCCGGGTCCACCGGCCGCCCCAAGGGCGTGGCCGTCACGCACGCCGCGATCACCGGCTATCTGGCGGCGCTGACCGCCACCTTCGGACTCGGCCCCGAGGACGCCGTGCTCGCCCGTACGGCGCTGACCTTCGACCCGTCGGTACGCGACCTGTTCGCGCCGCTGACCACCGGCGGACGGATCGTGCTGGCCTCGCAGGACGAGGCCGGGGACCCGGACGCACTGGCCCGGCTGCTGCACGCCGAGGGCGTGACGGCGCTGCTGTCGATCGTCCCGTCGATGCTGGAGCCGCTGGTCGGCGCCGTCACCGAACCCGCGGCCGCGCTGCGGCTGGTGATGACCACCGGTGAGGCGCTGACCGCCGGGCTGGCCCGCGCCGCGCACACCCTGGGCGTGCCCGGCCGGCTGCGGCTGGTCAACCAGTACGGTCCGACGGAGTGCACCAACACCACCACCTACCACGTGGTGACGGACGCCGACATCGAGGCGGGCCGCATCCCCATCGGGCGCCCGCTGCCCGGCGCCCGGGTTCTCGTGCTCGGCGAGCACCTCGAACCGCTGCCCCGGGGCGCGATCGGTGAGCTGTTCATCGCCGGGCGCGGGGTGGCCCGCGGCTACCTGGGCGACCCGGCCCGCACCGCCGAGGCCTATCCGCCGGACCCGTACGGCCCGCCCGGCGCGCGCATGTACCGCACCGGTGACCTGGCACGGCTGCGCTCCGACGGCGTGCTGGAGTTCCACGGCCGGCGCGACAACCAGGTCAAGGTCCGCGGCCACCGGATCGAACTCGGCGAGGTCGAGGCCGCCCTGCTGCGCCACCCCGACGTGGCGCGGGCCGTGGCCGCCGCGCACGGCGAGGGCGCCGACCGGCTGCTCGCCGCGTACGTGGTGTGGCGGGACGGGAGCGGTGATCCGGCCGCCGTACTGGACTTCGTACGCGCGGCCCTGCCGGCCGCGATGGTGCCCTCCGCGCTGGTGGTGCTGGACGCGCTGCCGCTGACCCCGAACGGGAAGACCGACCGCCGGGCGCTGCCCGCGCCGGAATCCGGCTCGGCCGGCGGGCACCGGGCGCACGTCGCCCCGCGCACGCCGCTGGAGCGGACGGTCACCGAGGTCTGGGAGGAGGTGCTCGGCGAGGGCCCGATCGGGGTCCGCGACCACTTCTTCGAGCGCGGCGGGCACTCCCTGCGCGCCACCCGGGTCATCTCCCGGCTGCGCGCCCTGCTGGAGCTGGACATCCCGATGCAGTTGCTCTTCCGCCACCCGGTGGCCGAGGACCTCGCCGGGGCGCTGGCCTCGCTTGGCGCGGCGGGGGCGCAGGGACCGGCGATCCCCACGCTGCCCGAGGGACCCGGCCCGCTGTCCCTCGGACAGCAGCGGCTGTGGCTGCTGGACCGGCTCCAGCCGGGCCGGCCCGACTACAACATGCCCGGTGCCGTGCGGCTGACGGGGGAGCTCGACACCACCGCGGCCCTGGCGGCCCTGACGGACGTCGTCGCCCGCCACGAGGTGCTGCGCTCGCGGATCGAGGAAATCGGCGAGGGCGGTGAGGGCGCCTTCGCGGCCCGCGTCGTACCCGGTCCGGCCTCGATGTTCACCCCGTCCTTCACCGACCTTTCGGAGCTGGGCGCGACGGCGGCCGGGGAGCGGGCGCAGGAGCTGGCGGCGCAGGACGCCGCGCTGCCCTTCGACCTGGCGGCGGCGGGCCCGCTGCGGGCCCGCCTGGTGCGGATCGCGGCGCGGGAGCACCTGCTGGTGATCGTCGCGCATCACATCGCCTTCGACGGTTGGTCGGTGGGGGTGTTCTGGCGGGAGTTCTTCGCCGCCTACCGGGCCCGCACCCTCGAAGGGGCCGAGCCGCCGGCGGAACTCGCCGTCTCCTACCGCGATTTCGCGTCGTGGCAACGCGAGCGACTGAGCGGTGACGCGCTCGCCGGCACCCTGGACCACTGGCGGGAGCGGCTCGCCGGGCTCGCCCCGCTGGACCTGCCCACCGACCGGCCCCGGCCGGCCACCCCCTCCGGGCGCGGCGAGCAGTTCCCCTTCGTCCTGCCCGAGCCGCTGCTGCACGGGTTGCGCGAGCTGGGGCGCCGGCACGACGCCACCCTGTTCATGGTGCTGCTGGCCGGCTTCCAAGCCCTGCTGGCGCGCTGGTCGGGCAGCGAGGACGTGGCGGTGGGCTCCCCCATCGCGGGCCGCGACCGCACCGAACTGGAGCCGCTCATCGGCTTCTTCGTCAACAACCTGGTGCTGCGCACCGACCTGTCCGGCGACCCGGCCTTCGGCGAACTGCTGGACCGGGCCCGGGAGACGGCGCTGGAGGCCTACGCCCACCAGGAGGTGCCGTTCGAGCGCCTCGTGGAGGAAGTGCGGCCGGAGCGCGACCCGAGCCGCAACCCGCTGTTCCAGGTGATGCTGGTGCTCGACGAGGAGGCCGCAGCGCCCCCCGCGCTGCCGGGGCTGGACGTCGAACCGGTCTCGCTGGCCAGCGGGGCCTCGAAGTTCGACCTCTCGCTGTACTTCGTCGAGGAGGGGGGCGCGCTGCGCGGCGAGGCCGTGTTCGCGACCGACCTCTTCGACCGGGCGACCGTCGAGCGCATGACCTCGGCGCTGGCCGAACTGCTCACGGCCGCGGTGGCCGATCCCACGACGCCGCTCGGGGCACTGCCGCTGATGGGGCCGGCCGAGGAGCGCCGGATCCTGCGTGCGGGCAGCGGGTCCGCCGAGCCGGCCGCCGACCGGCCGCTGCCCGTGCTCGTCGGCGAGCAGGCCACCCGTACGCCGGAGGCCGTCGCCGTGGACGACGGGGAACGGAGCCTGTCGTACGCCGGGTTGTGGGAGGTCTCGGGCCGCCTCGCCCGGGAGCTCGCCCGGCTGGGGGTGGGTCCGGACACGGCGGTGGCCGTCTGCGCGGAGCGCTCGGTGCTGCTGCCGGCGGCGCTGCTGGGCGTCCTGCGCTCCGGCGGCCTGTACGTCCCCGTCGACCCCGGCTATCCGGCCGACCGGATCGGCTACATGCTCGCGGACAGCGGCGCCCGGGTGCTGGTGGTGTCGGGGCTGTCCGGCGCCGCGCAGGCACCGGACGGGGTCGCCGTGGTGGACCTCGATGCCCTGGCCGCCGACGGGAGCGCACGGGCCGACTTCGCACCCGTGCGGCTGGAGCCGGAGCAGCTGGCGTACGCCCTGTACACCTCGGGCTCGACGGGACGTCCGAAGGGGGTCACCGTGCCGCACAGGGCGCTGGCCAACTTCACCCGGGACATGGTGCGCAGGCTGGAGCTGACGGCCGGTGACACGGTCGCGGCCGTCACCACGGCCTCGTTCGACATCGCCGTGCTGGAGCTGCTGGTCCCGCTCGTGTGCGGAGGTACCGTACGGGTCGTCGACCGCGAGACCGCGCGGGACGGCACCCTGCTCGCGAAGGAGCTGGACGCGGCGCCGGTCACGGTCGTCCAGGCCACTCCGGCCACCTGGCACCAGTTGATGGAGTCCGGCTGGCAGGCGCCCCACGTGCGGGCGCTGTGCGGTGGCGAGGCGCTGCCGTCGGCCCTGGCCGAGCGGATGCGTACGGCTCTGGGCACCGTCTGGAACGTGTACGGGCCGACGGAGACCACCGTCTGGTCCACGGCGCACCGGCTGTCCGGTCCCGTCGGCGACGGGCCGGTGCCGATCGGTTCGGCGCTCGCCAACACCCGGCTGCACGTGCTGGACGCGGGCCTGCGACCGGTGCCGGTCGGGGTGTTCGGCGAGTTGTACATCGGCGGCGACGGCGTGGCCCGCGGCTACCACGGGCGGCCGGCGCTGACCGCGGACCGGTTCGTGCCCGACCCGTACGCGGCGGGCGAACGGCTGTACCGCACCGGTGACCTCGTACGACGGCTCGCGGACGGCGGTCTGGAGTACCGGGGCAGGGCCGATGGCCAGGTGAAGGTGCGCGGCCACCGGATGGAGCTCGGCGAGATCGAGTCCGCGCTCGCCCGTCACCCGCGGGTGCTGGCGGCGGCCGTGGCCGTCCACGGCACGGGGGTGGACGCGGTGCTGGCCGGCTACGTGACCTGGCGGGACGAGGAGGGCGACGTGCGCGAGCTCGGCGACTTCCTGCGCCAGGACCTCCCCGAGTACATGGTCCCGGCGGTCCTCACCGCGCTGGAGCGGCTTCCGCTCACCCCGAACGGCAAGCTCGACCGCAAGGCGCTGCCCGCTCCTTCGGCGGAGGCTGCGCGCGGCGACGGCGCGGGGCGGGTCGCCCCGCGCGACACGACCGAGTTGCGGATGGCGCGGCTGTGGGAGCAGACCCTGGGGACGGCCCCGATCGGGGTGCGCGACGACTTCTTCGCGCTCGGCGGGCATTCGCTCAAGGCGTTCGCCCTGATGGCGGCCGTGCGCCGGGAGTTCGGCGTGGAACTGCCGCTGAACCTGGTGTTCCGCCGGCGCACGGTGGAGCTGCTGTGCGAGGCGCTGCCGGACGCGGGGGCGGCCGCCGCCAGGCTGCTGGTCCCGCTGGCCGACGGGGACCCGTCCCGGCCGCCGCTGGTCCTCGTCCACCCGCGGGGCGGCGACGTCGTCTGCTACCGGGACCTGGTGCGGGACCTGTCCGCCCGTCCCGGGGGCGACCGGCGGATCCTGGGTCTGGAGTCGGTGGGCTACAACACCGGCGAGACCCCGCTGGAGCGGGTGCCCGAGATGGCCGAGCGCTACCTGGCCGCGCTCCGCGAGGAGCAGCCGCACGGCCCGTACCTGCTGTCCGGCTGGTCGTTCGGCGGGACGGTGGCCTACGAGATGGCGGCCCGGCTGGAGGCCGCCGGTGAGGAGGTCGCCTTCCTCGGCCTGATCGACGCGGCGGCGCCGGGCACGGCTCCCGGGAGCCGTGCCGGTGCGGCCGGCGGGGTGGGCGATCCGGACCTGCTGCGGTACGGCATCGCCGCGGGGATCGACGCCGGCTCGGCGCGCGAACTGGACGAGGAGGAGTTGCTCGACGTCCTGGTGCGGCGGGGCCGCGAGGAGGGCACGCTCCCCCGCACCTCCCCGACGGAGGCCCTGCGCAGACTGCTGCGGGTCGCCGAGGCGAACGGGGTGGCCTCCGCCGGCTACCGCACCGACGCCGTACTCGCCGTGGACCTGCACCTCTTCACGGTCGACGAGCGTCACCCGGAGCTCGCGACCCCGCTGGTGGACGCGTCGGCCTGGCGGCCGCGCACCGCGGGCGCCGTCGTACGGGCCGCGGTCCCGGGCAACCACCACGACCTGGTGGACCCGCCGCACTGCGCCGCGCTGGCGGAGCTGCTGGCCGCGGCCCTGCCCTCCTGATCCACGTGACCGACCTGACCCACCCGACCCACCCGACCCACCCGAAGCGCCGTACCCCGAAGGCCCTTCCGCATTCCCGATCCCTCGAGGAGAACACCATGAACGAGTCGTCCCCGCAGCAGTACCTGGTCGTCGCCAACGACGAGGAGCAGTACTCCCTCTGGGAGGCCGGCCGGCCCGTCCCGCTCGGCTGGCACGACCAGCGCGTGCGCGGCACCAAGGAGGAGTGCCTCGCGCACATCGAGCAGGTGTGGAGCGACATGCGCCCGCTCAGCCTCCGCGTGAGCATGGCCGGCTGACCCGACGACCCCCGGGCACCACGCCGCCCGGCAGACCCCACCGCGGGCTGCCGGGCGGCGCGGCGGTGCCGGAAGGAACCCCGTATGACCAGCTCGTACCCCGGCGGCTCCGCGTCACCGCGCCGCCGCACCCCGCTGGCCGCCCTGGTGGCCGCCTCCGGGATCTCCTCGCTCGGCATGGCGGCGACCCTGGTCGCCGTGCCCTGGTTCGTCCTGCACAGCACCGGCAGCGGCACCCGGACGGGGCTCGTCGCCACCGCCGAAGTGCTGGGCCTGCTCTGTTCCGCCGTGTTCGCGGGTCCGGTGGTCGACCGGCTGCCCGTGCGCGCGACGAGCATCGGAGCGGACCTGTCGACGGCCGCGGCGATCAGCCTGATCCCCCTCCTGCACGCCTGGGACGCCCTGCCCCTGCCCGTCCTGATCGTCCTGGTCTTCCTGATGGGGGCCGCGCGCGGGCCTTCCGACACCTCCAAGCAATTGCTCCTGCCGGGGGCGATGGCAGGTGCGGGGGTCACGGCGGAGCGGGCCACGGGAGCCGTCGAGGGAGCCCGCCGGATCGGCATGATGGCGGGGGCGCCGCTGGCCGGTCTGCTCATCGCGACGGTCGGCCCCGTGCGCACCTTGTACGCGGACGTGGCGGCGATGGTGCTGGTCGCCCTCCTCGTGGCGGTCTCGGTGCCGGCGTCGGCCCGCGCCCGCGCGGCCGGCGGCGTACCGTCGCTCGGTTCCTACGCCCGGGAACTGCGCTTCGGGCTGGGGCAGTTGCGCCGGGACCGGCTCCTGGGGGCGATGGTGGGGGTCCTGATGGTGACCAACGCCCTGGACGGGGCGCTGAACGGCGTGCTCTATCCGGCGTACGGGACCCAGGTGCTGCGCAGCAGCGCCCTGTTCGGGGCGATGGTGACCGCCATGGGCGCCGGAGCGCTGCTCGGGGCGACCCTGTACGGCTGGGCGGGCCACCGGATGCCACGGCGCGCGGTCTTCGTCGGGGCCTTCGTCCTCGTGGGGGCGGTGCGGTGTGCCGCGCTGGCCGCCGAGCCCCCGGTGCCGGTGCTGCTGACGGTACTGGCCCTGTCCGGCATCGGATCGGGGGTCGTGGGTCCGCTGATGATGTCGGTCGCCTACGAGCGGGTGCCCGAGGAGGTCCGCGGGCGGGTGTTCGGTCTGCTGGTGGCCGCCGCGCTGGCGGCGACCCCGCTCGGGATGCTCGGCGCGGGGCTGGCCCTGGACGCCCGGGGGCTGGTGGCGGCGCTGCTGGGCACGGGGGCGCTGTACCTCGCGGTCACGCTCGCGCCGCTGGTCTTCCCGGTGTGGCGGGAGCTCGACACCCGAGGCCCCGCGGAGGCCGCGGAGGCGCCGCTCGGGCGCGAGGTGGGCCCGCCGGCCGCCGTAGGGGCAGGAATCCTGACCGAATAGGTGAGACATGGGAGGTTTTGCGGCCCCTCACCATCGCGTCATGCAGCTTGATGAACAGTCTGATCGATCACCGAAGGGCCCGGGGCACGGCAAGGTTGGTCATGCACCGACCGGCGCAGACGGCCCACGAAGTGGTTCGCGCCGGGACCAGACCGCTCGTACTCCTGGGGATCCCATGCTCAAGCGTTACGTCATCGCCCTGTCCGTGACCGCGGCCGCTCTGCTGCTGCCCGCCGGCGCCGCCCAGGCCGCCGACGACACCACGGACGCGACCACCGTGACGACCACCACCGGGGGCGAGGGCAGCACGACCACCCCCCAGGCGCCGCACCAGATCGTCACGCCCAGCGGCCACGTGGTGACCGTCGGCGCCACGACGAACGGCCGGCTGCGCGACACGAACGACAGCTCCTGGGGCGGCTGATCACCCCGGCCCCTAGGGCCGACGAAACGAAAGGGGGGAGGGAGGATCGCGGCGCGATCCTCCCTCCCCCCTTTCGTACGACGAGCCGTCAGTCACCCGCACCGTTGAGGGAGATGACGGCGTACTGCGCCTCCGGTGCACCGACGCACCTGCGCGACCACCGGGCCGGTACGTACAGCAGCTCGCCGGGCAGCAGCCGGCACTGGAACGACTCCGGCCGGCCGCTCTCTCCGGTTCCGGTCAGCTGCCAGGTCACGGCGCCGGCGATCTGGTGGATCAGCAGGTGCTCCCGGTCTCCTGGCTGTCCGGTCCAGACGGAGTCCACCCCGACGCCCGGGGCGGACCCGGCCGTCTCCACCCGGTCCAAGCGGACCGACAGGCCCGTCAGGGAAGCCAGTTCGGCGGTGAACCGGTCCACCTGCGCCGGGCGCACCCCGCCACCCGCCGGACCCGCTCCGGCGCCGCCGACGACACGGGTGCCGTCGGCTTCATCCGCTTCGTCGACGTCATCGACGTCATCGACGTCGCCGAACGCCGGGTTGTCGTACTCGGGCCACAGCACACCCGGCGCCCGGTCCAGGTGGACCGAGAGGAACAGGACGATCTCCCGCACGTGCGGGGCCTCCCGTTCGCAGACTTCATCCGGCATGTCCATCACGTGCCCCTCTTGTTCGGCTGCTCCGCAGCTCCCATCTCAGCAGCATGCGACACGCCGGCCGCTCGCGACAGACACGAGAACGCGTGACAAACCAGGTCAGGAGGGCTGTACGGGCTCACCGTCCACATCCGCTTCCAGGTCCAGCAGGCCGCGCGCGGCGGCGGCCACACCGGCCTGGAAACGGCTGCCCGCACCCAACTCCTGCATGATGTCGGCGATGTGGCGCCGCGCGGTGCGCAGCGACATGCCCAGGCGCCGCGCTATGGCCTCGTCCTTCAGTCCGGCCGCGAGCAGCCGGATGATGGTCTCGTGGATCTCGCGGGCCACCTCTTCGAGCCCCTGGCCCGCCGCGGCCGAGAAGGGGGAGGCCAGGTCCCAGGTCTGGTCGAAGATGTCGCACAGGTACGCGACGGTCGAGGGCTCGCGTATGACCACGGCGCCCCAACTGCCGTCCGAGACGGGTATGAAGGCCAGTTCCCGGTCGAAGGCGATGAGCCGGCCGAACAGTTCGTGCGCGGTGCGGTACTGCGCCCCCAGTACGGAGGTGGCGGCGACGTAGGCCTGGCTCGGCCCGTTGAAGCGGGCCGTGTGGTGGTAGAGGGTCCGGATCGAGATCCCCCGTTCGAGCATCGTCTCGTCCCGCCGCAGCGCCTCCTGCATCGCCTCCGGCACCCTGCTGCCGCCCCCGGGCTGCGAGCTGATCATCTCGGTCGTGCAGTTGAGGGAGGCCCGGTTGAGCGCCCCGCGCACGTCCTCCAGGCTCTCCAGGACCTCCAGCGACTCCCCCGTGGAGCGGCGGCCCAGATAGTGGGGCAGGAAGCGCCCCAGGTCCTCGCGGATCCCGCTGATCTCCCGCTGCTGCTCGCGGATCTGCGCCTCCAGGGGCGCGACGAGCTGCTCGGCGGCCGTGTCCGGAGCCACCGCGAAGGCCACCGCCGGATCGATCGGGCTCACGTGCAGCAGGCGTGAGGCGCGCAGGCGTGCCACGCTGCGCCGGACCCCGTCCGCGTCGTGCCCGGTACCGGCTGCCACCGCGTCCACGTCCACCGTGCGGTGTTCGAGCACCCAGCCGTAGACATCGATGTCAACATCAGCGCTGTTCGGATCCGGCTCCACGTCAGATGTTTGCATTGCCCCACTTTGCCCTTTTTGCCCCTGGTCGCTTTACTGCCAGGCACTTTGGTGAGGTGCCCGCCCCCTGGCGCCAGGATATGCAGGGCGAAAGGCTGTACCCGACGAACAGCAGCGGGTGTCCGGCCACTTCGGACTCCGGACGTCCGAAACGGTGCGATCACACCCAATGTGATCGCACCGTCACCGGGGCGTCGAGCCCCGCTGCTCGCCACTCCCCACCACCTTCGATCCGGAATCCGGAGCCCCACCATGCTGCACACCACGCTCACCGCCCGCGCACCGGAGCTGCCCGCCCTGACCCCCCGCGAGCGGGAGGTGCTCGCCTACCTCGCGCAGGGGGACACGTACCGGATGATCGCCTGCCGGATGGGGCTGAGCCCGCACACGGTCGACACCTACCTGCGTCGGCTGCGCAGCAAGACCGGCGCGGTGAACCGGACCCAGCTCACCCACATCGCCTTCCGGCTGGGTTACTGAGCAGGCCGCGCGGCCCCGGCCCCGGCCTCCGGGGCGTCGTCCTCGAACTCGCGCATCCGCCGCAACGGGGAGCAGAGCAGGACCAGCGGGGCCGCAGACAGGGCGGCGGCGCACAGCCACAGCGCGTTCCGCACGCCCAGCAGTTCGCCGAGGAGTCCCGCCAGCAGGCCGCTCAGGGGCAGCACGCCCCACACCAGGAAGCGCATGGTGGCGGTCATCCGACCGAGCAGGTGCGGCGGGCAGACCGTCTGCCGGTAGGTGACCTGGCAGATGTTGTACAGGGTGACGCCGGCCGACTGGACCAGTGACCCGAGCACGAACAGGCCGATCCGCCAGTCGTCTTCGGCGAGCGGGAGCAGCAGTCCGAAGGGCATGGTCACCAACAGGGACAGCCACGTGAGCCGGGCCGCGCCGACGGCCCGGGTCACCCGGTCCGCGGCGGTGGCCGCGATCACCGAGCCGATCGTGGCCGTCGTCAGCACCCAGCCGAGGGTCGCGGGCGGCAGCCCCACCGTCCGGGTCAGGAAGAGCACCTCGATGGCCATCACCGCGCTGAGGAACAGGTTCACGACAGCCGTGTTCAGGGCGATGAGCCGCAGGATCCGGTGGCTCAGCACGTAGCCCAGCCCCTCCCGGATGTCACGGAGCAGGTGCCGGCGCGGGGCGGGCTCCGGCTTCTCCTCCCGGGCCCCGATCCGCCCCAGCAGGACCACGGACACCAGCGAGGTGACCGCCTGCCCGGCCAGCGTCCCGGCCGCGCCCAGCAGTTGCACCAGGAAGCCGGCGATGCCGGGGCCGGCGAACTCGGCTCCCGAACGCACGGTCTCCAGCTTCGAGTTCCCCGCGATCAGGGTGTCCTTGCCGATGAGGGTCGGCAAGTAGCTCTGATCGGCCACGTCACCGAAGAGCCGGGCGCAGCCGAGCAGCAGGGCGACCGCGTACAGCAGCTGCATCGAGTGCAGGTCCAGCAGGTAGGCCACCGGCAGCGCCGTCAGCAGGACGGTGCGCGCCAGATCGGCGGCCATCATCACGCGGCGCTTGCGCATCCGGTCCACCCAGGCCCCGGCGGGCAGTCCCAGCAGCAGGAACGCCGCGTGTTCCGCGGCGGCCAGCAGACCGGCCTGCCACGCCGAGGCGTCGAGGGTGAGCACCGCCATCAGCGGCAGGGCCACGTAGGTGATGCTGCCGCCCAGCTCGTTGCAGATGTGCGAGGACATGAAGAGCCGGAAGTCCCTGCGCCGCCGGCGCTGCACGGCCTGAACGGACTCGGTGGGCCCCGCGGATTCGGCGGACCCTGTCGGCTCGGCGGACTCTTCGGTGGTGACGGACACGGTTGCGTTCCTTGTCTGGTCGCGGACCTGGTCCGCGGGCTGCTGGTTCATCGGGGGTCGGGCGCGGGGAGCGCCCTGGGGTCGAGCTTGCCGCCCGGGGTCCGCGGCAGCCTGTCCATCAGGGTGACCACGGCCGGTACGAGGTACCCGGGCACCTTGGCCAGGAGGTGACGGCGCAGGGCGTCCGGGGTGAGGGGGCTGCCGGGGGTGACGGCGGCCCAGGCGGCCAGTTGCGGGCCGTCGGCCCCCCGGGTGGCGCGGGCGACCACGTCGACGACGTCGGGGTGGTCGGCCACGGCCGCCTCCACCTCCTTGAGTTCGACCCGGTGGCCGCGGATCTTGACCTGGTCGTCGGCGCGCCCGAGGAAGACGATCGGGCCTCCGGGCGCGCGGGTGACGCGGTCGCCCGTGCGGTACATGCGCTCGCCGGGGGTTTCGGCGAAGGGGTCGGCGACGAACCGCTCGGAGGTCAGGCCCGGCCGACCGTGGTAACCGCGCGCCAGGCAGGAACCCGCCAGGTACAGCTCGCCCGCGGCGCCGGGGGGTGCCTCGCGCAGGTCCTCGTCGAGGACGTAGGCGCGTACGCCCGCCAGCGGTTCGCCGAGCGGGATCAGCTCGTCACCCGCGAAGGCGGCCAGTTCGGCCGGTCCCGGCTCGTAGGAGGTGGCGGTGATGGTGGACTCGGTGAGGCCGTAGCAGCTGATCACCGGGGGACGGCCGGCGGCCGTCCAGCGTGCCAGGTCCGCGGTGCGGCCCGCGTCGCTGCCGATGACCACGCGACGCAGTGCGGACGGCAGCGGCCGCGGGGAGCGCTCCAGGTCCTTGGCCCACTGCGACCAGTACGGGGTGGGCAGGTTGACGACGCTGATCCGCTCCTGGTCGAGGAACGGCTCCAGTTCGGCGGGCGAGAGGACGTTGTCCTTGACGAAGACGGCCGTGCCGCCCGTGCACCAGGTGGGCAGGGCCTCTTCCAGGCTGACGTCGAAGGCGGGGGCCGCGAACTGCAGGACCGCGTCTTCGGCGGTCAGCCCGTAGCGTTCGGCCAGGGTGGCGACCTGTGCCGCGAGTCCGGCGTGGCCGACCGCCACGGGCTTGGGCTGCCCGGTGGAGCCGGAGGTGAAGAGGACGTAGGCGAGGGAGCCGGCGGCGACGTCGGCGGGCCGGGCCTGCGACGCGGGGGCCGCGGTCGAGGTGGAGGCCCAGAACAGCTCGCTCCCGGTGCGGCGTTGCAGCATCGCCGCCGCGTGGGTGTCCTGCGCGACCGCGTGCCGGGTCCCCGCCGCTCGCAGCAGGGTGCGCAGCCGCTCGTCGGGGGCGTCGAGGTCCACCAGGAGAGGGGCCGCGCCCGCGTACCAGATCCCCAGCAGCCCCACCGCCCAGTGGACGCCCCGGCGCACCCCCAGGAGCACGGTGTCCTCCGGCCCGGCGCCGGCGGCGAGCAGTTCCTCGGCCACCGCGCGCGCCCGCCGGTCGAACTGCCGGTACGTCAGCTCCCCTTCGGGTGCGCGGACCGCGGTGGCCTCGGGCGTGAGCCCGGCCCGGTGCGCGATGCGCTGAGGCACGGGGGTGGTGTCGGTGGGGCTCATGGTGGTGGTTTCTCCTGGGGGTGCGGGCGGGGTCTTCGCGGGGAGGGTGCGGTTGGTGACCGCGCGGCCAGGGGCCCGCAGGCGCCTGGCCGCGCGGTCACGCCTGGTCAACCGGTCACGCCTGGTCAGCCCTGATCACGGGAGCGGGAGCGGGGGCGCAGCGCGGGGCGGGCGGGTGCGGTGGCGGCCTCGGCCAGGCGGGCGGCGATGCCCGCCGGGGTGGGCGTCTCGAAGAGGTCGCGGATGCCCAGTCGTACGCCCAGCTCCGTGCCGATGCGGCCGGCGAGCCGGGTGGCGAGCAGCGAGTGGCCGCCGTGGGCGAAGAAGTCGTCGTCCATGCCGGCCTCCTGGAGGCCGAGGACGGACGCGAAGATCTCGCAGACCGCCTTTTCGGCGGGCGTGTCCGGCAGCCGGCCGGCCGGCCGGTGCACGGTGCCCGGGTCGGGGAGCGCCTTGCGGTCCAGCTTGCCGTTGACGGTGAGCGGGAACCGCGGCAGGTGCAGGAACAGCGACGGGACCATGTAGTTGGGCAGGTTCCGGCCCAGTTCGGTACGGACCTCCTCGGCGGTCGGGGTGCCGGTGAAGTAGCAGACGAGTCGCTGCTGGCCCGCGTGGTCGCGGTCGACGGCGACGACGGCCTCGCCGACGCCCGGTACGGCGCGCAACGCGGTCTCCACCTCGCCCAGTTCGATGCGGTTGCCGCGGACCTTGACCTGGTGGTCCTGGCGGCCCAGGAAGTCGAGCTGGCCGTCGGCCCGCATCCGGGCGAGGTCGCCGGTGCGGTACATGCGGCTGCCGGGGACGGCGGAGAACGGGTCGGGGACGTAGCGCTCGCTGGAGCGGCGCGGGTCGCGCAGGTACCCGGGGCCCACGCCGGTCCCGCCGATGAAGAGTTCGCCGGGCACGCCGGGCGGTACGGGGGCGAGCGCGGCGTCCAGCAGGTAGAGGGTGTTGTTGCGCAGCGGACGGCCGACGGGAAGCCGGCCGTGCTCCAGCTGGGCGTGCACGTCGGGGCCGATGAAGGCGTGGGTGTTGTCGTCGGAGCACTCGGTCAGGCCGTAGGCGTTGACGATCGCGGCCTTCGGGTGGCGCGCGTACCAGCGGGTGCACAGTTCGGGCGGCAGCACCTCGCCGTTGACGATGAACCAACGCAGCTCGGGCAGGGCCGGCGGCAGCACGCCGGTGTCCCAGAGGTCCACGGCGGCGCGGACGAAGGAGGGCACGGTCTCCAGCACGGTGATCCCGCGGCGGGCGGCGTCGTCGAAGAGGGCGGCCGGGTCGCGGGCGGTGTCGCGGGTGACCAGGTGGACCTGTCCGCCGGTGATCAGCGGGGCGAGCATCTGCCACACGGAGATGTCGAAGGTGAGCGGGGCGTTCATCACGACGCGGTCGCCGTCGCCGAGGCCGAGGTCCTCGACCTTGGCCAGGAGGTGGTTGTTCATGCCCCGGCGGTGGACCATGGCGCCCTTGGGCTTGCCGGTGGAGCCGGAGGTGAAGCAGACGTAGGCGAGGGCGTCGGGTCCGCCGGCCGCGGCCGGCCGCTCGCCCGGGGCGGTGGCCGCCGCGTCGTCGATGACCAGGACGGGGAGGCCGCCGGGGACGGCGGCGGCGATCTCCTCGGCGCGGGCGCGCTGTTCGGGGGCGGCCAGCAGGCGGGCGATCCCGCCGCTCGCGAGGAGGTCGGCGGTACGGGTGACGGGGCCCTCGGGGTCGAGGGGGACGTAGGCCGCTCCGGCGCCGAGGATGCCGAGCATCGCGACGGGGACCCGGGCGGTGGGCTCGCTCAGCACCGCGACGAGGTCGCCGGGGCGCACGCCGTCGGCGACGAGGGCCAGGGCGAGGGCGTCGGCGCGGGCGACGAGGGCCGCGTAGCTCAGCTCGCGGCCGGCCTCGTCGGTGGTGGCGACGGCGTCGGGCCGGCGCTCGGCCTGCCGCCGTACGCGTGCGACGACCTCCGCGTACTGCTCGTCGCGCGCGGTGTCGTTCCATTCGACCAGGACGCGGTGGCGTTCGGCGGGCGAGAGCAGGTCCACGGTGCCCACCGGGCACGACGGGTCCTCCACGACGGCTTCCAGGAGCCGGGCGAGCCGTTCCAGCAGGGCCTGGGCGGTGTCCCGTTCGAACACGTCCGGCCGGTAGTCGATCTGCAGGCGCATGCGGTCACCGGGGATGGCGGTCAGCGAGAGCGGGTAGTGGGCGGCGTCGTACGGGTCCACTCCGGTGACCCGGAGCCCGCCCGCGCCGAGGGCGGCGAGGCCGGCTTCGTCGACCGGGAAGTTCTGGAAGGCGACGCAGGAGTCGAAGAGCTCCCCCGCTCCGGCGAGCCGCTGGATCTCGACGAGCCCCAGGTGGTGGTGGTCGATCAGGCGCGCCTGCTCGTCCTGGAGCCGTTCGAACAGGGCGATGAGGGACTCCGCGGGGTCGATCCGCACGCGGACCGGCACGGTGTTGATGCACAGGCCCACGATGTCGGCGACGCCGGGCAGTTCGGGGTCGCGGCCGCTGACGATGGCGCCGAAGACCACGTCCTCGGAGCGGATCTGCCGGCCGAGCAGGAGCGCCCACGCGCCCTGGAGCAGGGTTCCGGAGGTGATCCGGTGGCCGCGCGCGAGCGCGCCGAGCCGTTCGGTCAGGGACTCGGGGAGGTACGTCTCCACGCGGTCGGGCAGGACCGAGCCGGGCGGCGGGGACACGGGCGCGGTGCGGGTCCCGCCCGCGAGGCCGTCCAGGGCGCGGGTCCAGGCGTCCTGGGCGGCGGCCGTGTCGCGGCTGTGGAGCCGGCCCAAGAAGGCGGAGTACGGGGTGACCGGGCCCAGGGGCGCGTCGTCGGCGTGGTGCAGGGCGAGGAGTTCGCGCACCAGGACCGGCCAGGACCAGCCGTCCATCAGGATGTGGTGGTAGGTCAGCAGCAGCCGGTGGGACAGCGGACCGGTGCGGATGAGGGTGAAGCGCAGCAGGGGCGGCCGGGCGAGGTCGAAGCGGGTGGCCCGGTCCTCGGCGAGGAGGGTGTCGACGGCGGCGGCGCGCTCGGCCGTGCCGAGTCCGGAGAGGTCCGTCTCCTGCCAGGGGGCCCGTACGCCGCGCTGGACGACCTGGGCGGGCTCGCCCGTGGCGCGGCGCAGGAAGCCGGCGCGGAGGTTGGCGTGCCGTTCCAGGACGGTGTCGGCGGCGGCGCGCAGTCGGTCGGCGTCGAGGGGGCCGTCGAGGTCCAGGAGCAGTTGGGCCACGTAGACGTCGTGTTCGTCCTCGTCGAAGAGGGCGTGGAAGAGGATGCCGTCCTGGAGCGGGGAGAGCGGCAGGACGTCCTCGACCAGGGACCGTGCGGCGGGTGCGGCGGGTGCGGCGGCCGGGTCGGGGGTGGACGGCGGGTGGTTCACGGTGGTGTTCCTTCTGTGGTCAGGCGGTCTGGGTGCGGCGGGCCCGGCGGACGATCGGCGGGTCCTGCGCGGTGGCACCGGCGGCCGCGGCGGCGGGCAGGGCGGCGGCCAGTTCGGCGACGGTGGGGCCGGCGAAGAACTGCCGGATGCCGACGGCGGCTCCGAACCGTGCCGAGACCTCGGCGAGCAGTCGGGTGGCGAGCAGGGAGTGCCCGCCGAGGTCGAAGAAGCTGTCGTGGACGCCGATCCGCGGCAGGCCGAGGACCTGCTCCCAGATGGCGCACAGGGCGCGCTCGTCGTCGGTGCGCGGTTCCTGATGGGCCCCGGCGGTGCCGGCCGTGGCCGGGTCCGGTGCGGGCAGGGCGGTCAGGTCGGTCTTGCCGTTGGCCGTCACGGGGAAGGCGTCCAGCAGGGTGAGGGTGGCGGGCACCATGTAGTCGGGGAGCCGGGCGCGCAGGTGTTCGCGCAGGTCCCGCGGGTCGGGTGCGGGGGTTCCTTCGGCGGGGACCACGTAGCCCGCGAGCGCGGGTCCGGCGGCCGTGTCCACGACGGTGACGGCGGCCTGGCCCACTGCCGGGTGCGCGGCCAGGGCGTGCTCGATCTCACCGGGTTCGATGCGCAGTCCGCGGATCTTGACCTGCCGGTCGGCGCGACCGAGGTACTCGACCTGGCCGTCGGTGTTCCAGCGGGCCAGGTCGCCGGTGCGGTACATGCGGGCGCCCGGGGCGCCGTACGGGCAGGCGACGAAGCGTTCGGCGGTCAGCGCCGCCCGGCCGAGGTAGCCCTGGGCGAGCCCGGCGCCCGCGATGTAGAGCTCGCCGATGACGCCGGGTGCCACGAGGCCGAGCCGCTCGTCCAGGACGTGCAGTTGCGTACCGTCGAGCGGACGGCCGATGGGGACCTGCCCGTCGGGGGCCTCCTGGTCCGGGCCGACGGCGAAGGTCGCGGCGAAGGTGGTGGTCTCCGTGGGGCCGTAGGCGTTGGTGACGGTGGTGCGGGGGCAGGCCTCGCGGACCCGGCGGACCATGGACGGCGAGGCGGCCTCGCCCCCGGTCATCACCTCGTGCAGGGTGCCGAGTGCGGGCAGGCAGCGGTCGGCGAGGACGTTGAAGAGGGTGGCGGTGAGGAAGGTTCCGGTGACCTCCTCCTCGGTGATCAGCCGGGCCAGCGCGTCGACGTCGAGCTCGCCGGGCGGCGCGACGACGACCAGGCCGCCGTTCAGGAGCGGCACCCACAGTTCGTAGGTGGAGGCGTCGAAGGCGTGCGGGGAGCGGAACAGGACCCGCTCGTGCGCGCCGCCGCGCCAGCGCCGGTCGGTGGCGAGGGCGACGACCTCGCGGTGGGAGACGGCCACGCCCTTGGGGGTGCCCGTGGAGCCGGAGGTGTACATCAGGTAGGCGAGCGCGTCGGGATGCCCGGGGGGACCGGCCGTCGCCGCGTCCGCGGCCGCGTCGGCAACGGCCCCGTCCGGGCGCAGTACGTGACGCGGACCCGCCGGTACGGGTTCGCCGTCCGGGAGGTCGGTGACGAGGACGGCGGCCGCGGCCGCCGTGATCACGGCCTCGGTACGGGCGCGCGGGGCCCGCGCGTCCAACGGCAGGTAGGCGGCGCCCGCCTTGAGGATGCCCAGACAGGCGGCGACGAGGTCGGCGGAGCGGTCCATCAGTACGGCGACCGACTCGCCCGGTCGGACGCCGAGGGCACGCAGCCGTCCGGCGATCCGCTCGGCCCGGGCGTCGAGTTCGCCGTACGTCGTCTCCCGGCCGGCGCAGAGCACGGCGGGGCGGCCGGGGTGGGCGGCGGCCCGCTCCTCGAAGGCCCCGTGGACGGTGCGGGCGTCGGGGGCGACGGGGGCGCCCTGCCAGTGCTCCAGCAGGTCGGCACGCTCCCCGGGCAGCAGGACGTCGAGTGCGGACAGCGGGACGTCGGGCTCGCGGACGACGGCGCCGATGAGGTGCACGAGGCGGTCCAGCAGGCGCCGGGCCGTCGCCTCGTCGAACAGGTCGCTCGCGTACTCCAGGCCGAGGGCCAGGCCCCGGGGCCGACCGGTGGCCGGGTCGTGGAGCTCCTCGACCTCCAGGGTGAGGTCGAACTTGGCGGTGTCGGTGCGGACCGCCTCGACCTGCGCGGTCAGCCCCGCGAAGGCGGGAGCCTGCGGCTCGCCGCGCTGGGCGGAGACGGCGACCTGGAAGAGCGGGTGACGGGCGGGCGAGCGGGCCGGGTTGAGGCGTTCGACCAGCGATTCGAAGGGCAGTTCCTGGTGGGCGTACGTCTCCAGGGCGGCGGACCGCACCCGCCCCAGCACCTCGGTGAAGGCGGGGTCGCCGGAGGTGTCGGCGCGCACGATGAGGGTGTTGACGAAGAGGCCCACGAGGTCGGTGAGGGCTTCGTCGTCGCGGCCGTCGACGGGGCAGCCGAGCGGCAGGTCGGTGCCGGCGCCGAGGCGGGTGAGCAGGACCGCGAAGGCCGCCTGGACGGCCATGAACGGCGTGGCGCGGGCGCCTTGGGCCAGCGCGGCCAGTCCGGCGTGGACGGCGGCGTCGGTCCGTGCCTCCACCAGTGCGCCCCGGTGTCCGGCCACGGCCGGACGCGGCCGGTCGGCGGGCAGGGCCAGTTCCTCGGGCAGGCCGTCCAGGACGGCCGCCCAGTGGGTGAGCAGCCGGGCGTGCAGGGAGGCGGGGTCCTGGGCCGGGCCGAGGAGTTCGCGCTGCCACAGGGCGTAGTCCGGGTACTGGACGGCCAGTTCGGGCCATTCGGGCGGGCGGCCGGAGCACCGCGCGGTGTAGGCGGCGGCCAGGTCTCGGACGAGGACGTTCACGGAGTGGCCGTCGCCCGCGATGTGGTGCAGGACCAGGAGCAGGTAGTGGTCCTCCTGCCCGTCGGTGAACAGGTGGGCGCGCAGGGGCGGTTCGGCGGCGAGGTCGAAGGGCCGGGACGAGGCTTCCGCGGCCTGCCGGTCGCGCTCGGCGAGCGGGCAGACGGTGACGGTGACGGTGAGTACCGGTGCCGCGTCCGCGGGGTCCAGGACCCGCTGGTGGGGGCGGCCCGCCTCGTCGGGGAAGACGGTGCGCAGCGCCTCGTGGCGGTCGGTCACGTCCTCGAGCGCGCCGAGCAGGGCCGGGCGGTCGAGGGCGCCGCGCAGCCGCAGCCCGATCGGGATGTGGTACAGCGCGCCGTCGGCGCCGTCCCGGGCGTGGAACCACAGCCGCTGCTGGGCGTGGGACAGAGGGATCACAGCAGGGCTCCGAGCTGGGATTCGAAGGTGTCGAGGTCGGCCTGGCTGACCTGGGCGAGGGAGACGTCGGAGGGGGTCAGCCCGCCGGCGTCCGGGCGGGCGGCGTGGGTGACGACGGCGCGCAGCATGGTGAACCACTCCTGTGCGAGGTCGTGCACCCGGTTCCGCGGGAAGACGTTGCCCGCCCAGGTCCAGGTGGCGCTGAGGGTGAGGCCGTCCGGGCCCTCGTGGGCGGCCGCGTTGACCTCCACGGCGTGGGCCATCGGCAGGCCTTCGTCGGCGTCGTCGAGGGCGAAGGCGTGTCCGGGCGCGGCGTCCCAGGGGGCGTCGCCGCCCATCGGGAACCGGCCGAGGTAGTTGAAGCCGATCTGGGGGATGCCGCGTGCGGCGAGGTCCGGCCCGGTACGGGAGTTGAGGTGGCGCAGCAGCCCGAAGCCGATGCCCTTGTCCGGTACGGCGCGCAGTTCCTCCTTGACCAGGCGCAGGGCGGCGCCGACGGCGGGTCCGCCGGCGCGGGCCTCGTCGAGGTCGGGTCGGCCGAGGGCGAGGCGGACGGGGAACACGGTGGTGAACCAACCGACGGTGCGGGACAGGTCCGTGCCGTCGGCGACCTCCTCCCGGCCGTGGCCCTCGACGTCGACGAGGACGGCACCCTCCTCGTCCGCCCCGTCCTCGCCGTCGGCGCTGCGCCGGCCGAGCACGGCGAGGGCGAGGGCGGTCAGCAGGACGTCGTTGACGGTGCCGTTGACGAGGCCGGGCGCGGTGGTGAGCAGGGGGCCCGTCACGTCCGGCCCGAGGGTCAGGGTGAGGGTGTTCTCCGGGCTCTCGGGGTCGAGGCCGCCGGGCGGGCGGACCCCGGCGAGGGGTTGCGAGGCCTCGCGCAGGGCGTCGGCCCAGCGGTCGGCCTCGGTGGTCCGGCGGCCGGAGGTGGCCTCCGCGCGCAGCAGGTCGGCCCAGTGCGCGAAGGGGGTGTGCGCCGGTTCCAGGACGGGGTCGCGGCCCTCGGCGAGGGCCGCCGCGCAGGTCCGCAGGTCGTCCTGGAGGATCCGCCACGAGACGCCGTCGACCACGAGGTGGTGGACGACGAGCGCGAGGCGTCCCTGCTGCCCGGCGCCCCGGTCCAGGAGTACGGCGCGCAGCATGTGGCCGTCGCGGGGCGAGAGCAGCCGACGGGCCGCGCGCATCCGTTCCCGGGTCAGGGCGGGGAGTTCCCCGTCGCCCGTCCCGCGCGCGTCCACGTGCTCGATCAGGTCCGCCGCGGTGACCGCGCCCGCGGGCGGCACGAGCGGTTCGGCGCCGCGGGTCCCGATCCCGTCGGGCAGCCGCAGACGGAGCATCTCGTGGGTGTCCAGGAGGGCCTGGACGGTGCGTTGGGCGGCGGCCGCCCCGAAGCCCGGCGGGGTGCGCACGACGAGCGACTGGTTGTACGTGTCGACGGGACCGCCGAGTTCGGCGAGCCAGCCCATGATCGGGGTGGGGGTCAGCGGGCCCAGCCGGCGCGGGGGCACGGCGGGGCCGGCGCTCTCCCCCGCCCGGCCGTGGGCACGGGCGGTGGCGGCGAGCGCGCTCACGCTCTCGGCGCGGAGCACGTCGCGGGTGCTGACGACGAGGCCGGCCGCGCGGGCGCGGCTGACGACCTGGATCGCCTGGATGCTGTCCCCGCCGAGCCCGGTGAAGCTCTGGCCCGCGTCGACCTCGGTACGGCCGAGGACCTCGGCGAAGAGGGTGCGCAGGGTCCGTACGGGGTCGGCTCCCGTGTCGGTGTCGCTTCCGGTGTCGGCCGACTGTCCGGTGGGGTGGACGTGCTCAGCCACGGGGCGCGTTCCCGGCGAGGGCGGCCACCAGGGAGGCGGGGCGCATGTCGGTCCAGACCCGCTCGACGTGGTCCAGGCAGGCCTGCCGGCCGTCGGGGCCGTGCACCACGGTCCAGCCGGCCGGGACGGGGTTGGCCGCGGGCCACAGCGAGTGCTGGAGCTCGTCGTTGCGCACCACGACGTAGGTGGCGTTGTCGTTCTCGAAGGGGTTGCTCATGGCGGTTCGCCTTTCGGGTCGGGTGCGGCCGTACGGTCGTACGGCCGCTTCGTGGAACGGTGTGCGACGGTGGATCAGGGGCGGGCTTCGGCCTCGATGTCGAGGCGGAGCAGGGCGCGCGCCGCGTCGAGGGCGGCGTGCACGCCCTCGGGCTCCGGATGGCGGGCGATCACGTGCCCGAGGCGGTCGGAGGCGCTGCGGGGCTTGCGTACGGGCGTGCCCGGGGCGGCGGTGACCAGCACCGACTCGACCCCTTCGACGGCGGCGGCCTCGCCGGTGCCGTGTGCGGCCGTGAGGGTGCCGTCGGCGTCGGCGAGGACGAACTGGATCCCGGCGTGGCCGGCACCCTCGGCCTTGAGGTGCGGGGGCCGGCCGAGGGCGGCGCGAAGCTGTTCCCCGAGGAGGTCCACGCCGGTGGCCAGTCGGATCAGTTCGGGGATCATGCCGCCGGCCGGGCGTGGGTTGATCTCGATGAGGGCGGGCCCGTCGGCGGTCAGTTTGACCTCGGTGTGGGTGGCTCCCAGGCGGATCCCGGCCGCGTCCAGGGCCGCCGTCACCGTCTCGGTGATCTGCTCGGCGGTGGCTGCGGGGAGCGGGGCCGGGAAGAGGTGACGGTGCTCGACGAAGTGCGGGGTGGCCGTGACGGACTTGGCGGTGATGCCGACGCACACGGTCCGGCCCTCCCCGCTGAACATCTCGACGCTGTACTCCGGCGCGTCCAGGTATTCCTCGACGAGGACGGTGCGGGCGGTGGGCATGCCCCGTACGTTGGTGTCGATCGCGAGGATCTTCTCGATCTGGGCGCGGACCTCCGACTCGTCGACGCAGAGCAGGACGTTGGTGGAGCCCGAGTCGTCGGCCGGCTTGACCACGCAGGGCAGTCCGGTGCGGGCGACGGCCTCCGCCGCCCCGGCCGGCTCGCGCACGAGGGCGTACCGGGGCTGGCGGACGCCCGCGGTCCGCAACCTCTCGCGCAGGGCGGCCTTGTCGCGGCAGACGGCCACGGCGTCGGGCGGGTTGCCGGGCAGGCCCAGCCACTGGGCGATCCGGGCCGCGGCCGGTACGTAGAAGTCACTGGTGGTGGTGACGCCCGCGATCTCCTCGCGGCGGAACCGCTCCTGGACGGCGGCGCGCAGGGCGGCGTCGGAGTTGGTGTCGCAGCGCACCACCTCGGCGCCGGTCTCCGCGAGTCCCCGATAGCGGTCGGGGTCGGCGGTCAGCAGGACGGGTACGGTGCCCAGTTCGCGCGCCCGGTCCAGGGCCAGCATGCCGGTGCCGGTGGTGTTGGACTCCACGAACAGCAGGTGCCGCAGGATCCCGGCCGGCGGGCTGTAGGCGAGGGTGGACCAGGTGCGGGCGGTCCCCTCGGGGCCGAGCGGAGCCGGCGCGGTGGCGGTGGGCACCTCGCGCAGCCGGTGGGCGTCCCAGTGCTCGTCGTTGTAGACGGTGTCGGCGTAGCGGTCGCCGCGGTCGGGCAGGATGCCGACGATCCGGCTCCCGGGTTCGGCGCGGTCGGCGAGGCCGGTGAGGACCCGGTAGACGGAGCCCGAGGTGTTGCCGCCGAAGATCTGCTGCTCGCGGGCGAGGTCCCAGGTCGCGGCGAAGGCCTCGTGGTCGTTGAGCCAGTGCACCTCGTCGACGAGGGTGCGGTCCAGGTTCTTGGGCAGCAGGCTGTTGCCCAGCCCGCTCTGCAGCCGCTGCGGTACGTCGGGCTGGCCGAAGAGGGCGCTGCCCACGCAGTCGACGCCCACGACGTGCAGGGCGGGGAGGCTCTCGCGCAGCGCCCGGGCGGTGCCGCACAGGGAGCCGCCGCTGCCGACGGCCCCGACGAGGGTGTCGAACCGCCCCAGATCCGCGAGGAGTTCACCGGCGAGGGTGCGGTAGGCGCCGGGGTTGTCGGGGTTGGTGTACTGCTGCGGCCAGAAGGCGCCGGGCAGTTCGCCCTGCAGTTCCGCGAGCCGCTCCAGGCGGGCGCTCTGCCAGCCGTGGCTGGTCATGGCCTCGACGATGTGCACCCGGCAACCCAGGGCGCGGAGTTTGGCGAGGGTGACGGGGTCGATCCGCGGGTCGGTGACGATGTGCACCTCGTGGCCCAGGGAGCGGCCGACGAGGGCGACGCCGAGGGCCATGGTCCCCGAGGAGCTCTCGATGACGGGGTCGCCCGGCTTCAGGGTGCCCAGTCGCCGGGCCTCCAGGAGGATGTTGCGGGCGACGCGGTCCTTCATGGCGAAGAGGTTCTGCAGTTCCAGCTTGGCGTAGACCTCCACGCCGCGGGACTCGCCGAGGCGCAGGCGGACCAGCGGGGTCGCGCCGATCGCGTCCGTCACGGTGTCGAACAGCATGGTCAGATCTCCAGCTCGGTGGGGTGGGCGGGCGCGGCCGTCGGGCTCCAGCTGTCGTCGGCGCCGAGGGAGCGGTGTACGGACACCTCTCCGCCGAGGGCCGAGCAGCCGGCCCGGATGTGCTCGGTCTTGCCCGCGAGGGCCGGGTCGTTCGCCTCCAGGAGGACGCCGAGCATGGTGCCGCTGTGGGCGAGCACCAGGCCCAGGCCGTCGACCTCGCGGCACAGGGCGTGCAGTTCGGCGAAGCCGGCGCGCCGGCGGCGGTGGGCGTTCATCTCGGCGCTGCGGGTGGCGACGGCGCCGACCTCGGCGAGGTCGCCGCGGGCCACGGCGTCGGTGAGCCGGTCCAGCAGGCGTGCGTACTCCTCCCGGTCGGCGGCGCCGATGGCGCGGGCGCCCCGGTTGTGCGCGACGGTGTCGACCTGGCCGCCCTCGTCGTGGGCGACGACGGTGAGCGGGGGCAGCACCCCGAGCCGGCGGCCCAGGCGCACCTCCCGGTGGTGGAAGGCGACGATCTCGTCGTACATGACCCCGTCGGCCGGTTCGATGCCGCGCAGGAAGTCCTCCGTCTCGGCCGGGGTGAACTCGCGCCCGTGGGCTGCGCCGACGGCCCGTACGGTGGCGACGAGGTCGGCGGAGGAGCTGGCGAGGCCCTTGCCCTCGGGCAGGTCCCCGGCGACTTCCAGGAGGCCGCCGTCCGCCGTGCCGAGGGCGGCGAGGACGGCCTCGGCGACACGACGGGACTTGGCCTTGTGCGCCGGGCGCACCCGGACCTCTCGACGGCCGGGCTCGGGGTGGAACACGGCGGTGGCCCAGCGGGCGAGGGGGAAGGTGACCAGGAAGTCTCCCTGCGGGTGGGGCAGGGCGCCCTGGAGCAGTTCGCCGAAGGTGCCGAAGGCGCTGCCGGAGCCGGGGCCGACGGGGACGGCGGTCGCCCCCGCGACGGTGTCAGTGGGCGTGCTGTACGCGGGTGCGGGTGCCATCGCCGTCCTCCTCGTGGATCTTGTCGTCGGGCGCTCCGTAGAGGGCGCGGTCGCCCTCCTCGGCGCCCGCGCGGAGCGCGGCGGCGCGCGTGTGCCAGTCGGCGCGCAGCCGCTCGTACGTCTCCTGCTGGCTGCTCAGGACCGCGCGGACGGCGTCGGGGCGGGCCGACCCGGCGGACACCATGCGTTCCAGGCCCCGGTCGACGTCGAAGGCCTCGGCGAGGAGCCGGGCGGGGTCGGCGAGGGTGATGCCGTGTCCGGCGGCCGCCTCGACCAGCAGGGCGGGTTCGCCCGGGGCGGGGGCGGAGCCCGCCGTCGCGGCGAGCACGACGTACTTCCCGGCGACGACCTGGGCGGTGCGCCAGGGCACCCCTTCGGTGAGGCAGAGGGCGTTGGCGAGGCTGAAACCGCCGAGGAACTCGCGCTCGCACACCTGGCGCATGCGGTCGGCGCGGAAGGTGAGCCTGCGCAGCACCTCGGTGAGGAGGCGGACGGTGCCGTGGGCCGAGTCGAAGGCGTTCAGCAGGTGGGTGCCGGCCTCCTTGGACACCTCGACCAGGTTGCAGAAGGGGGTGTTGCGCTGCCCCAGGAGCACGTCGAAGTGGAAGGCGGTCAGGTGGGCGGTGCGCCCCCGGATGCGCTCCAGGACCGGGTAGTTCTTCTTCTGCGGCATGGCGGAGGAGATGCCGGACAGCTCGTCGGGCAGTTCGATGAACCCGTATTCGCTGCCGCCCCAGGTGAGCAGGTCGGTGGTGAAGCGGCTGAGGGCGGTGCCCAGCAGGCTGAGTTCCGCGGTCAGTTCGGCGCTCCAGCGGCGCGAGGCCACGGCGGTCAGCGCGTGGGGCTGCGGCCGGGAGAAGCCGAGCAGTCGGGCCATCCGGTCGCGGTCCCAGGGCAGTTCCTGTCCGGCCATGGCGCCGGCGCCCAGCGGGCAGGCGTCGATGCCGTCGTACGCGTTCAGCAGCCGTGCGTGGGTGTGCAGCAGGTGCTCGGAGAGTGCGGCGAGGTGGAAGCCGGGGGTGATGATCTGGGCGGCCTGGAAGTGGGTGTACCCCGGCATGGGCAGGTCGCAGGTCTGCTGTGCCAACTCGTGCACGACGGATCCGAGTTCGAGGAGTGCGTCGGCGAAGCGGGCGAGCTGGTCGCGGCCGTACATCACCTGGGCGCAGGCCTGGAGGTCGTTGCGGCTGCGGTCGGCGTGCCAGTGCGTGACCTGGGCGGGCAGGCCCGCCTCGACGTGCCGTTCGAGGGCGAAGGCGATGTCCGACATGTTGGCGCCTGGCTGCGCGCTGAGGGTGTCGGGCCCGACGGAGTCCAGCAGGGCGGCGATCCGGTGGGCCTCCTCTGCGGTGATCAGGTCCATGCGGACGTACTCGGCGGCCAGGGTCTTCTCGATGGCGACGTAGTGGCGCAGCAGGTGGCGGGACTCGAACCCGAACTGCGGGGCGAGGACTTCGTCGTGGAGGAGTTCGGCGGGACCGCCGCGGATCCGGCCGCTCAGCTCGGGGGCGGGCCCCGGGGTGTCACTCGTCACGTGGTGTGTTCCGTTCCTGTTCTGGTGCGGGAGCGCGTCGGCGCATGCCTGATCGACGCGCGGCGCGGGAAGGGGGGACGGGTACCCCGGGCGGGCCGGGGTACCCGTTCAGCGGTGGTCGGCCGCGGCGAGGGCGGTGCGCAGGAGGGCGGCGGCCCGGGTGCTGTGCGGCGGCCGCATCAGCCCGTAGTGGTCGGTGGCGGCGTCGTGGCGGGTGAAGCCCGCCCCGGCCCGCCCGGCCCATCGGTCGGCGGCCTGCTCCCGGGCGCCGGTCCCGCTCTGGAGGAAGAGGACCGGGCAGGGCGCGGCCGGGGGCTCGTACGCGGCGGCGGCGCGGATCCCGGTCCGGAACACCGCGTAGTGCCGGGCGAGGTCCCGCGGGTCCAGTCCGGGGGCGAAGCCGTCGCGTTCCACCTGCTCGGCGAGGACGGTGAGCCGGTCCGTGGTGTCGGCGACGCTGCGCAGGGCGCCGCGCAGCGCGGACACGCTCTCGTCGGTCGGGTCGAAGCCAGCGGAGCGGGCCAGGTCCTGGTGGAACCACTCCAGCAGTTCGCACTCGTCGTCGGGGACGTGGCCGGGCTCCGGGTAGCCGGTGTCCAGCAGCGCGAGGGTCGCCACCTCCTGCCCCGCGGCCCGCAGTTGGACCGCCATCTCGTGGGCGAGGAGCCCGCCGAAGGACCAGCCGGCCAGGTGGTAGGGGCCGGAGGGGTGGATCCGGCGCAGGGTCTTCAGGTGGGCGGCGGCCAGCTCCTCGACCGTTGCGTCGGGGGCCGCCGCCGGGTCGGTCAGCCCGGGCGCCGTCAGGCCGAACACCGGTCGTTCGGTGCCCAGTTCGGCGGCCAGGGTGCGGTAGCAGAAGACGTTCCCGCCGATCGGGTGGACGAGGAAGAGCGGGTCCAGGGTGCCCTCGGACCGGAGGCGGACCACCGGTTCCGGGGCCACGGCGACGTGGCGGCCCCGTAGCAGCGCGGCCTGTCGGGCGACGGTCGGGTGCTCCAGGACGGCCGAGACGCCGAGGCGTTCGCCGAAGGCCTGGTTGATGCGGCCGATCAGGCGCAGGGCGTCGATGGAGTGCCCGCCGGACTCGAAGAAGTCGTCGTGGACGCCGACCGTGGCGGTGTCCAGCAGCCGTTGCCAGATCCCGGCGAGGCGGGATTCGAGGGCGTCGCGGGGCGGGGTCGGTTCGACGCCGCCGCGCAGGTCGGCGGGGTCCGGGTCGGGCAGGGCGGCGCGGTCCAGTTTGCCGTTGGCGGTCAGCGGGAGGGCCGGCAGGCGCACCCAGGCGGACGGGACCATGTACTCGGGGAGCCGCTCCCGGGCGTGGGCGGCGAGTGCGCCCGCGTCGGGGGCGGGTGCGCCGTCCGGGCCGGCCGCGTCGGCGACGAAGTAGCCGACGAGGCGTTCGCCGCGGGGCAGGACCGCGCAGTCGCGCACGCCGGGGTGCTCGGCGAGGACGGCTTCGATCTCCCCCGGCTCGACGCGGAAGCCGCGGATCTTGAGCTGGTGGTCGGTGCGACCCGCGTACTCCAGGGCTCCGTCGGGGCGGTGCCGGGCCAGGTCGCCGGTCCGGTAGAGGCGGCGGGTGACGCCGTCGGGCCCGGTGTGCTCGATGAAGCGCTCGGCCGTGAGTTCCGGACGTCCGTGGTAGCCGTCGGCGAGGCCGACGCCTTCGAGGAAGAGTTCCCCGGTGACGCCGAGGGGGACCTCGGCCAGGCGGCGGTCCAGGACGTGGGTGCGCATGTTGGCGATGGGCCGGCCGATGGGCACGGTGTCGCCGCCGTCCGGCCGGCACTGCCAGTACGTGACGTCGACGGCCGCCTCGGTGGGTCCGTAGAGGTTGTGCAGTTCGACTCCGGGCAGTCGCTCGAAGAACCTGCGCTGGACCTCGTACGGCAGGGCCTCCCCGCTGCACACCACCCGGGTGAGCCCGGCCGCGCCGGTCACGGCCGCGGGGTCGTCGAGGAAGACGCTGAGCATGGAGGGGACGAAGTGCACCGTGGTGGCGCCCTCGTCGCGGATCAGGTCGGCGAGGTAGCCGGGGTCGCGCTGCCCGCCGGGGCGGGCGAGAACCAGGGTGGCGCCCGTCAGCAGGGGCCAGAACAGCTCCCACACGGAGACGTCGAAGGTGTACGGGGTCTTGTGCAGCACCCGCTCCCCCGGGACCAGCCCGTACTCGTCCTGCATCCAGAGCAGCCGGTTGGCGATGGCGCGGTTGGAGACCACGACGCCCTTGGGCTTTCCGGTGGAGCCCGAAGTGAAGATCATGTACGCGGGGTCGGAGGGCTCGGGCGCCCCGGCGGGACCCGCAGTGCCGGCGGGACCCGCAGTGCCGGTCGCGGCCGCGTCGGGCCGGACGACGGTGGCCCCGGAGCCTTCCAGCCGCTCCGCCCACGCGTCTTCGGTGACCACCAGGCCGATGCCGGACTCGGCGAGCAGGGACCGCACGCGCGGCGCCGGGTGCTCCGGGTCCAGCGGGACGTAGGCGGCGCCCGACTTCAGGACGGCGAGCAGGACGACGGGGAGGGCGAGGGAGCGTTCCAGCAGCAGGCCGACGAAGGTACCGGGGCCCGCGCCCCGCTCCCGCAGGGCCGCGCACAGCCGCTCGGCCTCGATGTCGAGGGCGCGGTAGGTCAGCTCGGCGTTCTCGAACCGCACGGCCGGGGCGTCCGGGGTCCGGTCGCGCTGCGCGTCGATCAGCCGGGTCAGGACGTGCGGCTGCGGGTAGTCGACGACGGTCCGGTTCCAGTCGGCGTAGCGGCGGTGTTCGGCCTCGGACAGCAGGTCGGCGGTCGTGCAGTCGCGATCGGGGGCCTCGACCATGTCGCACAGGGCGGCGGTGTAGGAGGCGTGCGCGCCCTCCATCTGCGCCTCGGAGAACTGGGCGGCGTCGAAGCGCAGGCCGAGTTCGAGCAGGGAGCCGTCGGGGCTGCGGGAGAACTCCGCGCCGAAGGCGAAGTCGGTGCCGGCCTCTCCGGTCTCCTCCAGCACGGTGAACGCGCCGTCGGCGGGCCCGTCCCGCTCCACGTGGAAGTGGGTGTAGTTGAAGAAGGTCTCGAAGAGCGGGCCGCCGCCGGACAGGCGCTGGATCTCGGCGAGCGGGAAGCGGCGGTGCGCGTGCAGCTCCGCCTCCAGCTCGGCGACGTGCGCGACGAGGCCGCGCCAGCTGAGACCGGTGATCTCGGCGCTCAGCGGCAGGGTGTTGAGGAACACTCCGACGACCTTGTCGCCGTCGGTCTCCTCCGCCCGGCCGTTGTGGACCACTCCGGTGGTGACGGCGTCGCCGCCGCCCAGCAGGGCCATGGCCCTGAGGTGGGCGGCGAGCAGGACGGTGCGCAGCGGTGCGCCGCACTCGACGGCCAGGGCGGTCAGCCGGGCGTGCAGCCCCTCCGGGAGCGGCGCGAGGTACCAGGACATCGTGGCGGGTCCGCCGGTCGCCGCCGGGCGGGGCAGCCGGGTCGCGGGGGCGTCGGCGGCCTTGCCGGTCCAGAAGGCACGCTGTCCGGCGTCCGCGAGCGCGGCCCGTTCCAGGGCGACGAAGGAGGCGAACCGGGAGCGGGGGCCCGCGTCCGGGGAGGGACCCTCCGCAGGGGTCCGGGCGGCGAGCGCCTCGGTGTAGCAGGAGGCCAGTTCGGTGAGGAGCGAGCGTTCGCTCCAGCCGTCGAGGACGGCGTGGTGCTCGGCGACGAACAGCTGGAGCCGAGTGTCGGAGAGCCGCTGGACGTGGAAGCGGATCAGCGGGGGCCTGTCCCAGGTGAACGGCCTGTCGCGCTCGGCGGCGTAGCGGGCTGCGACGGCGGTCCGCTGTGCCTCGGGGTCGAGGCCGTACAGGTCCTCGAAGGTGATCTCCGGGCGGGCGCCGCGGTGGACGAGCTGGAGTGGCTCGCCGAACCCGTGCGGGTCGAAGGAGGTGCGCAGCATCTCGTGCCGGGCCGCGAGGACCTCGACGGTGGTGCGCCAGGCGTCCTCGGAGTAGGGCGCCTCGACCAGGTAGGAGGCCACGTTGTGGTAGACGCGTCCGCCGGCCGACGGCAGGTCGCTGTGGTAGAGCATGCCCGCCTGGAGCCGGGTCATCGGGTAGGCGTCCTCCAGCCCTTCGGGCAGGGCGGCGCGGTCCTCGGGGGTGAGCAGGGCGAACGGCCGGTACGGGGCTTCGGCGCCGGCCGCCGCCTCCCGTCGGGTCACGACGGGGGCCAGCGCGCGGGCCGTCTGACGGCGCATGAGGTCGGCGACGGTCAGGTCGAGGCCGCGTTCCCGGATCCGGGCGAGGACCTGGAGGGAGCGGATGGAGTCCCCGCCGAGGGCGTACCAGTTGTCCAGGGCGCCGACCCGTTCGTGCCCGAGGACCTGGGCGAAGACCTCGGTGAGCGCGGTCTCCACCGGCCCTTGGGGCGCCTCGTAGGCGGCGGTGGGGGTCCGGGGCACCGAGCCGGGGGTGGGCAGGCGGCGCCGGTCGGTCTTGCCGTTGGCGGTCAGCGGGAAGGCGGGCAGGGTGACGAAGGCGCCGGGGATCATGTAGCCGGGCAGCCGCCGGGCGAGGTGGGTGCGCATCTCCTCCACGGTGGGGCCGGCGCCGTCCTCGGACCCGGTCACGGCCAGGTAGCCGACGAGGACGTCGGTTCCCGCGGGATCCGGTGCGACGAGTGCGACCGCGGCGTCGACGAGGGGGTGGGCGGCCAGCGCCGCCTCGACCTCGCCGAGTTCTATCCGGAAGCCGCGCAGTTTGACCTGGTGGTCGATGCGACCGAGGTACTCCAGGTCCCCGTCGGGCAGGGCGCGCGCCAGGTCTCCGGTGCGGTACAGCCGCTCGCCCTCCACGAGGCCGGCGGGCCCGTCGGCGACGCGGCCTTCGCCGCGGTCGGCGAGGCCTGCGGGAAAGCGCTCGGCGGTGAGTTCGGGCCGGCGCAGGTAGCCGCGGGCGAGGCCCGCTCCGGCGACGTACAGCTCACCGACGGCGCCGCGGGGGACGGTCCGACCGCGCGCGTCGAGCAGGTGCAGGCGCAGGTCGGGGATGGGCACGCCGATGACGCTGCCGCAGCCCTCCTCCGCGTCGCGGGCGGTCAGCGGCCGGTAGGTGACGTGCACGGTCGTCTCGGTGATGCCGTACATGTTGACCAGTCGGGGTGCGGTGTCGCCGTGGCGGGCGAACCACCCGGCGAGGGCGGCGACGTCGAGGGCCTCCCCGCCGAAGACGACGTGGCGCAGGGCGAGCCCGGGGTCGGCCGGTCCGGCCGTGCGGTGGTGTTCCTCGTCGGCACGGGCCAACTGGTAGAAGGCGGACGGGGTCTGGTTGAGGACGGTGACCCGTTCGGCGCGCAGCAGCCGGTGGAACTCCTCGGGCGAGCGGCTGGTCCCGTACGGGACCACGACGAGGCGGCCGCCGTGGGCGAGGGCTCCCCACAGCTCCCAGACGGAGAAGTCGAAGGCGATGGAGTGGAAGAGGGTCCACACGTCGTCGGGGCCGAAGCCGAACCAGTGGTCGGTGGCGGAGAACAGCCGGGTGACGTTGGCATGGGGCACCAGGGTGCCCTTGGGCAGGCCGGTGGACCCGGAGGTGTAGATGACGTAGGCCAGGTGGTCCGGGGTCACGCCGGTGTCGGGGGCGGTGTCGGGTTCGGCGGCCAGGAGCGGGGCGTCGGCGAGCAGGTCGACGGTGTGCAGGCCGGGCGCGTCCCACAAGGCGCGGGTCTCGGTGGTCCCGACGACGTGCTCCAGGCGGGCGTCCTGGACGATGTGGCGCAGCCGCTCGGGCGGGTTGTCGGGGTCGAGCGGCAGGTAGGCGCCTCCGGCCTTGAGGATGCCGAGCAGGGCGACGACGAGGTCGGCGGAGCGGGGCAGGCACAGTCCGACGAGGGTGTCGGGGCCCACGCCGAGGGCGCGCAGCCGGTGCGCGAGCCGGTTGGCGCGGGTGTCGAGCTCGCGGTAGGTGAGGGAGGCGCCCTCGTGGACGAGGGCGACCGCGTCGGGAGTGCGGGCGGCGTGTCCGGCGAAGATCTCGTGGACGCAAGTCCGCTCGCCCGGCGAGTGCGGGAGGGCGGCGCGCTCCGGAAGCGGCGAGCCGATGCCGGTCCGCTCGTCGGCCGACAGCATCGGCAGGCCGCTGACCGGCAGTTCGGGGTTCTCGGTGGCGGCGTCCAGGACGCGGGCGAAGTGCCGGCCGAACTGTCGGACGGTGGCGGCGTCGAACAGGTCCGCCCGGTACTCCAGCCGGCAGCTCAGCGCGCCGCCGGTGCGTACGACGTCGAAGGTCAGGTCGAACTTGGCGGTTCCGGCCGGTCCTTCGAGCAGCGTCGCCTTCGGGCCGGGCAGACCGTCGGTCATGCCGTCCTCGTCGTGCAGGCCGAACATGACCTGGAAGGGGGCGGCCTCCTCGCCGGTGCGTCCGGCGGCGATCCGGTCGACGACGCGTTCGAAGGGCAGGTCCTGGTGGTCCTGGGCGTCGAGCACGGTGTCCCGTACGCGCTCCAGGTGGACCCGGAAGGCGGGATCGTCGGACAGGTCGGCGCGGATCACCAGCGTGTTGACGAACAGGCCGACGGTGTCCTGGAACTCCTTGCGGCTCCGGCCCGCCACCGGCGTCCCGACGAGTACGTCGTCGGTGCCCGTGTAGCGGCCCAGCACGATCTGGAAGGCCGCCAGCATCAGCGTGTACGGGGTGCTGCGGGTGTCACGGCACAGGCGCTCCATCCGGGCGAGCACCGGGGCCGGCACCTCGAAGGAGTGCAGCGCCGCCGCGCCGCGGGCCGCTCCTTCGGCGGGGCGGCCGTCGCGAGGCAGGGGCGCGTCGGGCAGTTCGCCGTCCAGCTGCTTCTCCCAGTAGGCGAGCTGGCGCTGGGCGGCGGCGCCGCGGAGCCATTCCTCCTGCCATTCGGAGAAGTCGGCGTACTGGTACTCGGGGGCCTCCGGAGCTTCCGGAGCCACGATCCCGGCCGAGCGCCACCGGTCGGTGCCGTCGGGGCCGCCGGTCCCGTCGCCGTGGTGGGCGTACGAGGCGAGGAGCTCGCGGGCGAGGATCCCGACGGACCAGCCGTCGGCGACGATGTGGTGCATGCCGAGCGCGAGGACCGCGCCCTCGGGCGTGTGCAGCAGGGCCGCGCGGAAGAGCGGTCCGGACTCCAGGTCGAAGGGCCGGTGGTGTTCGGCGGCCATCCACTCCTCTACGTCCCCGGCTCCGCTCGCCGCGGCGGAGGACCATGCGAGCACGGCCTCGGTGTCGATGTGCTGCCACAGCTCGCCGTCCCGCAGGACGAAGCGGGTGCGCAGCGCCTCGTGCCGGTCGACCAGACCCTGGGCGCAGGCGCGGAGCGCGGCTTCGTCCACCGGGCCTTCGAGGCCGTAGAAGACGGGCATGTGGTAGGTCGGCCTGCCCTCCTCCAGCTGCTGGAGGAAGTACATCCGCTGCTGCGCTCCGGACGCGCGGAACGCGCTGAACGACGGCTCCGCAGGGCGTTCGATCGGATCGTGACTGGCCAAGACAACTCCCTCGGCGCCGCACCGGTGACCGGCCCGCGACGCATGCTCCGCTTGCTTGCCCGTCCAGCCTAGGAACGGCATCGATTCGGGTGAAGTCGCCTGTTTCCGGTCCCCTGTTCACGTGACACGAGCCGGTGACGGCCCGCGTGAGCACTGGCCGAAGGCCGTGTTCCGACGCCGTTCGGGGACCTCGGGTCGGGACACTGCCGACCGCGGACGCCTCCGTCACCGGCGCACTCATCGCGGAATTCACAACCCTGCGACGCCGAACCCGCAAACCGCTCGCCCGGCGATACGAGACCATGCCCTGGCCCCCATGGCCACCGGCAGGCCCGGCCGCCGACAACCCCCCGTCACACGGTGCCACCACTGGAACGAGCCGTACGCGCCGGGTTGGGCTCGTTGGCATCTTCATGGGGCGGGGGGATCTCACGAGCGCGGAACGGGTCGGCCGAAGCCGCATCGGCCGAAGTCCTGTCGCCCGGGCGGCCGTTGGGCCGGCCGCCGGGGATCATCAACCCGGTCACCGTCGCCTCGATCCGGCTCCGGCTCCGGCTCCGGCTCCGGCTCCGCCCGCGATCTCCGCCGGATCTAGCCGCCGGTCGTGCCGTCCAGCATCTCGCGCAGGATGTCCAGGTGGCCGTTGTGGCGAGCCGTCTCCTCCGTGAGGTGGAGGAGGATCCAGCGCAGGTCGACGTGGAGGCCGTTGCGGATGGTTCCCTGGGCCTTCTTGTCCAGGTCGTTCCCGGCGACCAATTCGCGGTAGCGGGCGCTCTGTTCGGCGTATTCGTCGAGCAACTGCGTGAGCGGGAACTCGACGGCGATCCGCATCTCGCGGTCCGGGTCCTCATCCGTCATGGGGGCCCGGTCTTCCTCGCCGAGGAAGATCACTTGGAACCAGTAGTACTCGACCCAGCGGAGATGGTTCACAACTCCGCTCATGGTCATCAGCGGTGAGCCCGGCAGGAGCGCCTTACGGGCATTCTCCGCGGAGACGCCATCGCACTTGGCGCGGGCGGTGTCCCGTGCGTAGTCGAGAAAGGTGGTGAGCTGGGTGCGCTCGTCCCACGCGGACGGTGTGTCGTCGATTCTTGTCATCGCGCGAAGCGTACCGCGACCGATGTCGCGGCATTTTCGATCGCCGCCCCGCTGCCCGGGCCCCGAAAATTACCGGGCTCGATGTCGGTGGCAGGTGACAGGATCCCCCGTGGTCGGCAACCCGGCCATGACGGGGGGGACCGATATGGACAGCGATCGCACCTACACGTGGCCGCGCGGGGCCACATCGTCGGACATGGTCCGGCTGGAGGCATGGCTCGCGGAGCGCGGTTGGGAGGTCGACCCGACGGTCTACATGGCCGGCGCGGGCGGCGCGGCCGTCCAGGTACGGCGCACGGATGCGGCCTGGCAGGACGGGGAGGCGGGGCTGCTCGTCCTGCCCGCGGAGACCGTGGTGTGGGACGGAACCCGACTGCGGATCGCGTCCCCGGCGGCTTTTCGGACCCGCTGCACGACCTCGTAGGCTCGTCTTGGACCTGGTGGTACGGCGACGCGCGGCCGCGCTGCTGGAGCGGGCACGAGTCGAACGGACCTTCTCATCGAGCACGATGCCCACTCCGACCTCAACGGCGAAGCCGCCGATGCACGGTGCGGACAGCGACGCCGGGATTGCCCTTGCCGACTTCGCTGTAGCCGGTCAGGTGGTGGACGTAATCCCGGATGCGCGCCCGGAGGGCGGGGTGCGAGCATGCCGCATGAGCAGCTTCCTTCCCACTCTCACCGAACGCCGATCGCCCTGGGTCACCTTTACCTCCTCCGCCGACCCCTGGGTGGCCGCGGACACGGCCGAGTTGCGGGCCCGGGGTGGGATCGTCTTGCGCCTGGACGGCGAGGAGCTGCACGAGAAGGGCTGTCTGTACCGGGCGTTCGCCCGTGAACTGGGGTTCCCCGGCTACTTCGGACACAACTGGGACGCCATGGTTGATTGCCTCGGCGACTGGCACGGGCCCGGGCACGGCAAGCAAGACGTCGCGGTACTGATCGACGGCGCAGACCCGCTGCTGGGCTCGGAGTTCCTGGGTGATCTCGTGTGGACTCTGTGCACGGGTGCCTGGCGGGCCAACTTCATGGTCGACGCCGACGGTGAGCCCCACTCGTACGGCTCGCCCTTCGCCCTCCACTTCGTCTTCCTGCTCGACCACGTCGCACCCGCTGATTTCGCCGAGGCCGCCGTCAACGACGAGGACGTGGCCGCAGCCGTGGTGGACGGCCGGCTGGTCCTCACCCTGACCGCCGAGGACACGTGGGGCGGCGACCCCGTCTGGCCGCCCGTTGGATTCGACTCCCGGACGCCCTGAGCGGATGCGGCGAAGTGCGCCGCCTTCCCGCGCCTTTGGCACGGGGCGCGAGATCGGACAAGAAGGCCCGCCCGCCTTGCCGGTGAGCGGGCCAAAGAAGCGAGGCACCGACGTCACCGGCGCCCGGACCGGGCCGGTGGGCCGGGGCGGCTCCGTCAGCCCACAGGCGTCCCGCCCCCGCGGCGTCCGGAGCCCGGGCTCAGTCCCACTGCTCGTCGGCCAGCGAGGCGACCGGCTGCGGCTTGCCGATGACCGCGAGGGCGATGAAGAAGCTGATCTGGCCGATCGCGATGGTGAGGGTGGCCAACGCCTTCGCGTCGTAGTGCTTGGCCACCTCGGCGTACAGCTCGTCCGAGACCCGCTCCCTGCCGTGCGGGGCGGGCTGGAGGGTGGCCTCGACCAGCGCGAGCGCGGCCCGCTCGGCGTCGTCGAAGTACGGTGCGTCCTGCCAGGAGGAGACGGCGGTGATCCGCTCCTCGGACTCCCCCGCCTTGCGCAGGAAGGCCGTGTTCAGGACGGTCAGGTAGGTGTTGCCCACGATCTGCCCGGCGCGCAGGTGCACGAGGCTCATCGTGGCGCGCGGCACGGAGCGGTTGCCCGTGGCCCGGAAGAGGGCTGCGCTGATGTCGGCGAGCTCGGGGACGAATTCGCCGGGGTTGGGCATCCGCGAGATGTGGGTCTTCGTCATGGCTGCTGCTCTCCTTCTGGCCGCCGGTCTGGCGTCCACACAGCACTGACCCCTCGGATCGCGGGAGTGTGACAGGAAGCCGGGAGAATTCTTCCGGCGATCTTCGGGCGCTTTCGGTCCGTCGCCGTTGGCGGCCATGTGGTGCAGACGCAGCTTGGCCAGGCCGTCCAGCGCCCAGCGCGCGAGCCGGCCACCCTCCTGCCGCCCAGAGCCCTGGCGCGTACCAGCGGCCGGGCCCGCCCCATCAACCGGTCAGATGCGCGCTCGATCACCGAAGCGGGTTCAGCCGTCTCTGTGAGGAGGCCCCCAGGGCTGTCACGGCGGCAGCGCTCGAAAGGGCTGCGAGCAACACGAACAGCGCAGGATAGCCGCCCAGGGGTCCGGCCAGGACTACGCCGGCGAAGGGTGCGAGGGCGGCGGCCGCGTGGGCGGGTGCGCCGAGGAGGCCGGAGAGTCGGCCGTAGTGAGCGGTGCCCCAGCGATCGGTCACGGCTGTGCCCTGGAGGAGGGTGAGGTTTCCTCGGATCACCCCCGCAAGGACGGACACGGCAACGAGTAGGGCGTACGGGCCGGCCACGACGGCAAGCGCTGCGGTGGTGACGGCGCCCGATGCGATCAGGGTGACGGTGCGGGCGGTGACGCCCAGGCGGCGGGCGAGGGTCGCGTACAGGGTCCGTCCGAGGGTCTGGCCGGCGCCACCGAGGCCGAGGACCCACGCGGCCTCGGTGGTGGTGTAGCCGCGTTCGATCAGGAGGGGCACGAGGCCGATGACGACGGCGTACATGGCGAACGCGGACAGGGTGAAGGTGACGGCCAGCATCCGGAACGCGCGGCTGCGCACGACGTGTTCGTGACCGCCAGGGACGTGCGGCGGGCTCGGCGGGGCCGGTGGCCATGGGGCTTTGAGGGCGATTGCGTGGGCCGGGACGGTCAGCACCGCGAGGATGCCGGCAAGGACGGCGTAGGTGGCGCGCCAGGACATGTGGTCGGCGAGCATCGCAGTCAGGGGTGCGAAGACGGTGGAGGCGAGTCCGCCGGCGAGGGTGACGATGGTGAGCGCGCGGATGTGGTCAGGGGCCCACCAGCGGGTGAGGGCGGCGAAAGCGGGCTGGTAGAAGATGGCGGCCATCGCCGCTCCGGCGAGCAGCCATCCGGCGAAGAGGGCGGGCAGGTTGGGGGCTGCGGCGATCACCAGCAGGCTCAGCGAGGCCAGGACGGAGCCCGCGGTCATGACGGTGCGGGGGCCGCGGTGATCCAGGACGCGGCCCACGTGGATCCCCGCCACGGCGGAGACGACGAGGGCGGCGGAGAACGCTGCGGTGGTCGCGCCCGGGCTCCAGCCCGTGTCGGCGGTGATGGCCGGGTTGAGGACGGGGAAGGCGTAGTAGACGATGCCCCAGCTGGTGATCTGGGTGAGGCAGAGCGCGGGCAGGACGGCGCGTGGCCGCGACCGGACCCCCGTCCCGGTCGCGGCCACGCCGCTTTGGAGGTCACCCACCTCAGCAGCCGCCGGAGGAAGCGGGCGCGGCACCGATGGTGAGGGTGGCCGGGGCGCCGCAGCACCCGCCACCGGCCTTCTCGGCGGCTGCGGGCTCGTCGAAGAGGCCCGCGCCGCCGCAGACTCCGGTCTCGGGGAGGGCGAGTTCGACGCGCTCGGCCGCTTCGCGGTCCCCGGCGAGGTGGGCGGCGATGGAGCGGACCTGTTCGTAGCCGGTCATGGCGAGGAAGGTGGGGGCGCGACCGTAGGACTTCATGCCGACGAGGTAGACGTCCTTCTCCGGGTGGGAGAGCTCGCCCACGCCGTGCGGGTAGACCGTGCCGCAGGAGTGCTGGTTGGGGTCGATGAGCGGGGCCAGCTCGATCGGGGCCTGGAGGCGCTCGTCGAGCGCCAGGCGGAGTTCGTCCAGGAACGACAGGTCGGGGCGCAGGCCGGTGAGGACGACGACCTCGTCCACCGGGTCCAGGCGGCGGCCGTCCTCGCCGACGAGGATCACGCGGCCGTCTTCGGTGCGCTCGAAGGCGTCGGTGCGGAAGCCGGTGACCGCGTCGGCGTAGCCGCCGTCGACGGAGGCCTTCGCCGCGAGACCGAGGGCGCCGCGCGCGGGCAGCTGGTCGGCCTCGCCACCGCCGAAGGTGGAGCCGGAGATCCCACGGCGCAGGATCCACACCGCGTGCGTGCCCGGGCCGTCCTCGGACCTGGCGAGGTCGGCGAGGTAGGCGAGAGCGGTGAAGGCGGAGGCGCCGGAGCCGATGACTGCGGTGCGCTTGCCCGCGTACCGGGCGCGGGTGGCGGGTTCCTTCAGGTCAGGGACGCGGTACGTGATGCGGTCCGCGGTGGCCTTCTCGCCGAGGGCGGCGAGTCCGCTGCCGCCGGCGGGGCTGGGGGTGGACCAGGTCCCGGAGGCGTCGATGACCGCGCGGGCCCGCACTCGGTGCTCGCGGCCGTCGGTGTTCTCGTAGTGGACGACGAAGGGCTGGGCCTCGCGGTCGGCGTCGACGATGCGGTCGCGGCCGGTGCGGGAGACGCCGGTGACGCGGGCGTCGTAGCGGACCCGCGCACCCAGGACGTGGGCCAGGGGCTGGAGGTAGAGGTCGGCCCAGTCCCCGCCGGAGGGGTACGTGTCCTCATCGGGCTTGACCCAGCCGGTCGGAGCGAGGAGCTTCTCGGCGGCCGGGTCGACGACCTCGCCCCAGCGGGAGAACAGCCGCACGTGGGCCCACTCGCGGACGGCGGATCCGGCGGTGGTCCCGGCTTCCAGGACGAGGGGTTCAAGGCCCCGGTCGACGAGGTGGGCGGCGGCCGCGAGTCCGGCGGGGCCGGCTCCGATGACGACGACGGGCAGCTCGGTGGTGGTCTCGCTCATGGCAGGTCTCCAGGTCTTCCTACGGCGGACAGCGGACGGACGGGACGCAGCTTCGGGTGGTCAGCAGCAGTCGGCGCCGGTGGCGACGGCCTCGTGCTTGGACTTCGGGTCGCAGCAGGCGCCGGCGGCTTCTGCGCCTTCGCGGGTGCCACAGCACGGTGAGGACGCGGCGGGAGCCACCTCTGGGGTGGGCGTGGCCGGGGCGGGGCCGCAACAGGAGGCCACCGCCTCGGCGGAGTTCGGACTGGGGGCGACCGGCTCGTTCATGACGACTCCCTGGTGTTTCGACGTTTGTCTATGGCCTAGATCAGCATGGCACCTGTATCGACGGACGTCAACATAGACATGTATCTAATTCACGGGAAGAACTCCCTGCGCGGCGGGGGCCGGGACGCCGCGCGGGCGGTTCGCCGCTTGGCCGCCCACCCGACCCGCGCCCGAAACACCCCCTGCCGGCCTGGTTCGACATGTGTCAACATAGACGTATGTCGAATGCGAAGGTACTGCCGCTCCTGGAGCCCGAGGCCGTCGCGCCCTGCTGCCCCCCGTTGACCGAGCGCCCCATGTCCGCGGACGAGGCGGAGGTCGCCGCGAAGATGTTCAAGGCCCTCGGCGACCCCGTGCGCCTGCGTCTGTTCTCCGCCGTCGCCTCCCACGAGGGCGGAGAGGCGTGCGTGTGCGACATCTCCGACGTCGGCGTCTCCCAGCCCACCGTTTCCCACCACCTCAAGAAGCTGAAGGAGGCCGGGCTGCTGTCCTCGGAGCGCCGCGGTACGTGGGTCTACTACCGGGTCGAGCCGTCCGTGCTCGCCGCCATGGGCGCGCTGCTGTCCGGCGCCTCGAAGGCGGCGTGACGGACGTGCGGGTCGAGGAACTTCTCCCGGAGCATGCCGAGCAGGTACTGGGCATCTACCGGGCGGGGATCGACGAAGGCAACGCGACGTTCGAGACCCAGGCCCCGGACTGGGACTCGTTCGACAAGGCCAAGCTGCCCGGACACCGCTTCGTCGCCCTCGATGACGACGGCGGCCGGGTGCTGGGCTGGGTGGCAGCCAGTGCGGTCTCCGACCGGTGCGCGTACGCGGGCGTGGTCGAGCACTCCGTGTACGTCCACCCTGAGGCGCGGGGCCGCGGCGTCGCCCGAGCCCTCTTGGAAGCGCTGATCGCTTCCACGGAGGCCGCGGGGATCTGGACGATCCAGTCCGGGATCTTCCCCGAGAACACCGCCAGCCTCGCCCTGCACGCGCGGGCCGGGTTCAGGGTCGTCGGCACGCGCGAACGGATCGGCCGCCACCACGGAGTCTGGCGGGACGTGATCCTGCTGGAGCGCCGCAGCCCCGTCTGACCCACATCGACTTGAGCCGGCGCGGGTTCCCCAGGCAGAAGCGAGGGCGGCGGGGGCCGGGCAGGGCGGCCGCTGCTGTGGCTCGGAGGTCCCGACGAGTCCGGGTCGGCGGCCCGGTGGCATTGGCCGAAGTGGCGGCCTGGTCATAGCGGAAGGGCCGGTGACCAGCAAGGATGCCGTGATGCGTACCGAACCGAGCCTCGACGGTCTCCGCCCGACACACACACCACCCGCGGTGTTCGCCGCGGGTGCCGCGATCGGATTGCTGGGCGGGATGATCGGATTGGGCGGTGCGGAGTTCCGCCTGCCTCTGCTGATCGGCCTCTTCGGGTTCGCCGCGCTCTCGGCGGTCATCCTCAACAAGGCGATGAGCCTGGTCGTCGTCCTGATCGCGCTCCCCGCCCGGCTGGCCGCGGTCCCGGCCGCCGAAGTGGCCGCCCGGTGGCCCGTCGCGGCCAACCTCTTGACCGGCAGCCTGCTCGGTGCGTGGGCCGGAGCTTCCTGGGCCGTCCGGATGCGCTCCGCCACCCTCTACAGGGTTCTCTCCGCGCTCATGGTGCTCATGGCGGCGGCCCTGGTCCTCACACACACCACCACGCTGGGCACCCTCGCTCTGCCGCTGTGGGCACGGATTCCCGCGGGTATCTCGGCCGGATTCGGCATCGGCGTGGTCGCGGCGATCATGGGCGTGGCGGGTGGGGAGTTGCTGATCCCTACGATCGTGCTGCTCTTCGACGAGGACATCAAGACCGCCGGAAGCCTGTCGCTGCTGGTGTCACTGCCGACCATGCTCGTCGCCTTTGCCCGCTACAGCCGCGACGGCAGCTTCGCCGTCCTGGGCGCCAACCTCCGCTTCACCACGATCATGGCCGCGGGCTCCATCGCCGGTGCGGTCGTGGGCGGACTGCTGCTCGGGGTCTTCCCGAACGTGGTCCTGATCCCCGCTCTGGCGGTGATCCTGCTCGTCTCCGCGTACAAACTGGCCCGCCACAACTGACGTCACCGGGCCTTGAGTCCTCAAGTCCACCGAAGCGCGGTCAGGCCAGCAGCTCACGGATCTGCCGGGCGGCGTCGCGGGCGGGGCGACCGACGCCGATGAGGGTTGCGGAGGCCGGGCCGGTCCAGTCGCCGTAGCCGAGGAGGTGCAGGCGCGGTTCGTCCACGGCCCGAGTGCCGGTGGTGGCGATGTGTCCGCGGGCGCCGCGCAGGCGCAGTGCCGAGAAGGGGGCGAGTGCGGGTCGGAAGCCGGTGCACCAGATGATCGCGTCGACATCTGCGGCAGTGCCGTCGGTCCACTCAACGCCGGTGGTGGTGAGCCGGCTGAACATCGGCGTCGCGGTCATGAGTCCGGCGTCGCGGGCGGCGCGTACCGGCGGGACGGCGACGATGTCGCCGAGGGAGGCGACGCCGCCGGTGTCGGTGCGGCCTTCGTCCAGGGCGCGGCGGCGGGCGGTGGCGTGGTCGAAGAGGGCTCGGCCGTCGATGTCGTCGGCGAGGTAGCGGGGCGGACGCCGGGTGACCCAGATCAGGTCAATGCCGGCATCGGCGAGGTCGGCCGCGATCTGCGCACCGGAGTTCCCGCCTCCCACCACCACTACCCGCTGTCCGGCGAACTCGGCAGGGCTCTGATACTGGACGGTGTGCAGCCGGCGGCCGGTGTACTCGCGACGGCCGGGGACAGCCGGGAGGAAGGGGCGGGTCCAGGTGCCGGTGGCGCCGACGACCGCGCGGGCCTGCCAGTCGCCGCTGTCCGTGGCGACGCGCAGGAACGCGCCGTCCCGGTGGACCGCTTCCACCCACACCCCGCGATGCACGGGCAGTTCGTACCGCTTCTCGTAGTCGGCGAGGTAGTCGACGACGTGCTGCGCGTCGGGGTGGGTCCGGCCGGGCTGGACCGGCATGAGCCGCCCGGGCAGAGACGAGTACTCCGCCGGGGAGAACAGGCGCAGGGAGTCCCAGGCGTGCTGCCACGCTCCGCCGGGCGCCGTCCGGGCGTCGAGGATGACGTACTCGATGCCCAAACGGCGCAGGTGGTAGCCGGCGGCGAGCCCGGACTGGCCGCCGCCGATCACCACCACGTCGGTACGCCGCGTCATGCCGAAGGCGTCCCGGAGCCGGTCTTGCCCCGCATGAAGATGAGCGCCACCAACGCCAGACCCACCACGGCACCGATCAGTTGCACGGCGATGAAGCCGGGGACCGACGCCGGGGCGATGCCCGCGAACGTGTCCGTGAAGGCGCGGCCGATCGTGACCGCCGGGTTGGCGAACGAGGTGGAGGAGGTGAACCAATACGCCGCACCGATGTACGAGGCGACCGCGACGGGGGCGAAGCGCAGCCTGTCCGTACGCGCGAGGCCGAAGATCAGCAGGATCAGGCCCGCGGTGGCGACGACCTCGCCGAGGAGGAGGTTGCCGGCGGAGCGGTCGTGCTGCGACCACTTCACCAGCGGCTCACCGAACATCGCGTCCGCGAGGATCGCACCCGCGATCGCACCGGCGATCTGCGAGGGCACGTAAACGGCGAGCTCGCGGGCGTTGACGCCGGCGCCGCCGCGGCGGGCGGTCCACCACTCGGCGAGCGTGACGGCGGGGTTGAAGTGGGCGCCGGAGACCGGGCCGAGGAGGGCGATCAGGACGCCGAGGCCGAAGACGGTGGCGGTGGAGTTGGCCAGCAGCTGGAGGGCGACGTCGTCGGTGAGCTCGGTGGCCTGGATGCCGGAGCCGACCACGATCGCGACCAGGGCGGCGGTGCCGACCAGCTCGGCGGCCGCGCGGGCGATCAGCGGGGTACGGGGCGGAGTCGCGCCGGGCGCGGGCTGCGGCGCCGCGTCGGCGGCCGTGGCGCCGCTCGCGAGGGGCTCGGTGGCGGTCAAGGCAGGTTCTCCTCGGGCAGGTGAGGCAAAGCGCGAAGGCTACGGGCAGGACCGCTTGAGGTTCGCTTCGGCGGTGGCTCGCGCGGTCCGGGCGAGGTCGGTGAACTGACCGGCGAGGGCTTCGATGACTTCCGGGCGCAGGCGGTAGTAGACGTACCTCCCGCACGGCTCCGTATCCACGACCCCCGCCTCGCGCAGCACCTTCATGTGGTTGGAGAGGTTCGTCTGCTTCGCACCCGTCTCTTCCACGAGGTGGGTGGTGCAGAGGGTCTCGCGGGCGAGGAGGGTCACGATCCGGAGCCTGAGCGGGTCGGCCAGCACCCGGATCAGATCAGTGTCGACTGACGTCATCATCCGCTGATACTGTCACATCATCGAGGACTGATACCAGTCCTCGATAATCCGTTCCGCCGGTTGACGGTGACGACGTAGCCGTACCTGCCACCACAAGGAAGAGCCGATGCCCGCGAACCCGCTCGCGTCCGTCTTGTTCGTCTGCATCCACAACGCGGGCCGCTCCCAGATGGCGGCGGGGTTCCTGCGCCACCTCGCGGGCGACCGCGTCGAGGTCCGCTCCGCCGGCTCCATGCCCGGCGACCGGATCAACCCCTCCGCGGTGGCCGCCATGGCCGAGCTGGGCATCGACATCTCCGACCAGAAGCCGAAGGTCCTCACCCCCGAGGCCGCCCAGGCCTCCGACTACATCATCACCATGGGCTGCGGCGACGCCTGCCCGTACTTCCCCGGCAAGACCTACCTCGACTGGCAGCTCGAAGACCCCGCCGGCCAGGGCGTCGAAGCCGTCCGCCCCATCCGCGACGAGATCAAGGGCCTCATCGAGGGCCTGATCGGCGAGATCGACGCCGAGCGACGGACCTGAGGCACACGACCGGCGTGGCGTGCAAGCGTCCGGGCATCCAAGGGAGAGATGCCCCCGGACGGCGGGCGGTGGACGCGGTGTCGGCGGCGGGTCAGTGGTAGGCGTGGGCCACCGCGTGGCCCTTGCCGCGGCCGATCATCCACTTGTTGACCGGTGTGGTGATCAGGAAGGCGATCGCGAATCCGCCGAGCAGCGCACCCCAGAACAGTCCGTCGGACAGCTTGGCGTCCATGGCCCCCGGCACGAGGGCGATGATGCCGTTGTCGACGAGCTCCATCACCGCGATCGAGACGGTGTCGGCAGCCAGGGCGACCTTGACCGCGCCCCTGAGGTCCAGGCCGGCGCGGCGAACGGCGAAGAAGGTGAAGGAGTAGCCGAAGACGAAGGCCAGCGCGATCGCCAGGACCATCGTCGCGACGTTGCCCCAGACCAGGGCCGTGCCGATCGCCATGCCGAGGATCTCGCCGATGGCACAGCCGGTCAGGCAGTGCAGCGTTGCCTTCGCCGCCGTCCCCCACGAGGCTCCCTGATGACGGGCGTGCCCGTGGTTCCCATGGACACCCTCGTCGCGGGCGTGACCGGAGCTGCGGCCGTCGGGGGCGGCGTGTGCGGCGGTGCGCTCGTGTGGGGCGTGGTGTGCGCTGTCGTCCATGGCCCTTCATCCCCAATCCCGCTTCCAGTGTGCGGGCCCTTCGTTCTGGCCGCACGCAGACAGCGCGGCGCTGAGACACCGGGGACCGGCGACGCCGGGGCCGCGGGCGCAGCAACGGTCTCGTGTCCGCGGCCCGCCGGTTGCCGGACCGGGTGGGGATGCTGGGCGGATTGAACGGCACCGCCTGCGGCCAGTGACGAACGGTGACGAGGAGCAGTGCGGCTTCGAGCTCGGTTCAGGACATGTACGAGGCGTTTCGCGCTCGGCGCCGAGGATGACGTCGATGAGGCCGATTCCCTCGCGAAGTCCCCTATGCTCGCGAGGGTTTTGGTATGAACAGTTCGTTCAGGGGGCGCGGAGCCGCATGGCAGACGAGATCAAGTACGAGTACAAGACCGTGCAGACGGTTCGCGGCACCGACGGCTTGGTGATCTCGAAGATGCAGAAGGAGGGATGGGAACTCGTAGAACAGACCCAGGGCATGCTGCGCTCCACCCTCGCCTTCCGCCGGCCGAAGAAGCCCCTGCCGCGGCTCTTGATCGGCACTGCGGTCGGCGGCCTCGTGATCCTGGCTGTCGTCATAGGCGTAGGCGCGGCACTTGAGGACGGAGGCGGGAAGAAGGACGAGTCGAGCAAGCCGACGGTGGCCACTGCGAGCGCAGAGCCTTCCGCCACGTCGACCCCGACCGCTGCCGGGTCGGCTGCCATCGAGGTGATCACGCCCCAGAACAACCCGGAATTCGCGGCGCTGCTGAAGATGCCGGACTCCTGCGGCAGTGCGAACGCGGACTTCGCGACCAAGTACAAGGGCAAGACGGTCGCCTTCGACGGTTCAATCGTGCACATGGCACCCCACGGTGACAACGACACCCGTTACGACTTCCTCCTGGGCCCGGGCGACCAGGGACCCAAGACGGGGATCGGCCCGTCCTTCAAGTACGCGGACGTCAACGTCCTCGACCTGAAACTGACCGGCCCGAACACCCCCGCCGTCGTCCGCGCGGGCGATAAATTCCGCTTCGTCGCCGAGGTGGGCGAATTCGAGGCGAAGCAGTGCGTCTTCTTCCTCGACCCGGTCTCGACGGAAAACCGGTAGTTGCCACCGGTATTCGAACGGCTTCTCGCCGCCACGGTCCATGGCGACACCGACGGCACCGGCATCGGCACCGGCGCCGGGCCGCGGCGGGCGGGGCGCTCTGGAGCGCCCCGCCGTTGCTCGTGGTGCGGTCAGCTCTGGTCGGGGCGGTCGGTCACCCGGACCGTGTTGAGCAGGGGCTTGCCGAATCCGCTGTGCGTGACGAAACGGATGTTGAGCACACCGTCCGTCACCTTGACCGTGTACGTACGGGTCAGGGCCGTGTACGTGCCCGCCTCCAGGGCGATGTCGAGGGAGGGCAGGATCTGTTGCCCCTCGGCCAGGACGTCGAACACCCGCTTGTTCGGCTTGGTGGAGGCGAGCTCGGCGAAGCCCAGTTCCACCGTGTAGGTCCCGTTCGGCACGTTGTCGAAGCGGTACTCGTACATGCCCTCGCGGGCGGTGCTCAGCAGCCGCTGGTCCTGTGTGCCGTTGATGGCGCGGCTGGTGGAGAGGGTGGAGCCGTTGCCCTGGTAGCCGTAGGAACCCGCGGTGTACTTGCGGTCCGGGGACCAGGCGTCGCCCAGCGCGTCCGTGCTCGCGGAGTTCGATCCCGCGTCCAGGGCGACCTGGTAGCGCGGGACGACCACCTTGACGGGGACGGTCAGGACCGGGGTCCGGCCGCTGGCCGAGGTGATCTTCAGGTCTGCGGTCAGGACCGACCCCGGGGCCAGTCCCGTCGTGTCGACGGTGAGGGTGACCGGGGCCTTGGCTCCCGTCGGCAGATCCCCCGCCCCGGGCGTGGCCGTCAGCCAGGCCGCTCCCTCGGTCACCGTGAAGGCCGTGGCGAGGCCCGGGTTGGTCAGGTCCAGGGTTCGGGTCCGCTGCTGGTTCGGCTGGAGGACCACCTCCACGGCGGGCTTGGACGGTGTCACCCGACCCGTTCGCAGCGACTGGGTCACGGACGTCACGTCGGCCGCCTTCACGTCCACGGTCGCCTGCCCGGACTCGTACTGCGGTGCCGAGATGGCGACGGGCCGCGAGCCGGAGGGGCTCTGGACCACGTAGCCGCCGTCCGCCGCCGTGGTGGCGGAAACGGCCGAGTCGCCGGTGCCGACCGTGACGGTGGCGCCGGCGACGCCGTCGCCGTCGTTGGCGTCGAGCACGCGTCCCGTCACCACGCCGCTCCGGGTGGTGCGGAAGGAGATGCCGAGGCCGTCGGTGATGACGGGGGTGTTGAAGGAGTATGTGAAGGCGTCGGTGCCGGTGGCGTTCTCCACGCCGACGGTGGCGGTGGAGCCGCCCTTGATGCCGGTGCCGCCCGTGCCCTTGTAGACGTAGGAGACGGTGCCGTCCTCACCGATCGAGGCCGAGAAGGAGAACTTGTCGGCCTGCGCCGACCAGTGGGACACCTCGCGCCACTCGATGACGTAGCTGCGGTGCGGCGCGGTGCCGGTGACGGCGGTGAAGACACCTGATCCGCTGCCTGCGGCGCCGACGACCAGGTCGTCCCAGAAGGGGTAGAGCGCGGCGTTGGGGGTGGCCGTGCTCGGCAGGTCTCCGTTGACGTCGGCGGTGTGGTTGCCGCCGAAGCTGACGGTGCCGTTGGTGCCGATCCAGGCCTGCGCGTACGTCTTGCCGTACAGCGGCAACGGGAACGGCAGGTCGACGCGTTCGGTGGTGTTGTCGCCGGTGAGCGCGAGTTGGCGGCTGCCCGGCGTGTACGGGCGGTCGTTGGCTGTGGCGCAGGCGTAGCCGTAACCGTCGGTGCGTTCGGGCAGGTTCACCGAGACGGTCGTGTCGCCCGCGACGGTGGCCCTGGCGGATCCGCCGGTGACGCAGCGGGACGGGTGGGTGGCCCGTACGTCGTAGGTGCCGTGGGGCAGGGTGACCTCGAAGCGGCCCTGGGCGTCGGCAATCGCGGTCACGGGGGTGTCGGCGATGGTGACGGAGGCGCCCGCCATGGGTCCGGAGGCGGCGGTGACCGTGCCGGTGAGCTTACCGGTCGGGGCCTGGACGAGGGTGAAGTCCCCGGTGGCGGTGGCGTTCTCGGTGACCGCGGCCGTGGCGGTCTGCGTTCCGTAGCCGAACTTGGCGGCGGTCAGGGTGTAGTCGCCCACCGAGAGCGTGGGGAACCGGTAGGTGCCGTCGGCGGCGGTGGTCGTCGTACGGTCGACGGGACCGTCGGCGGTGACCGTGACGCCCGCGACCGGCGCGCCGCCCGCGCTGACGGTGCCGGCGAGCGCGCCGATCGCCCCGCGCGGGGCGGCGTTCACGGCGGCGAGGGCATCGAGCCTGCCCTCGCCGAAGACGTTGTTGTCGGCGGTGCTGCCGCCGCACTGCGCGGCGTCGGTGTCCTGGGCCGTGCCGTCGAGGAGTGCTTCGGTCTGAGTGACGTCGCCTTCGAGGGCGGGCGCCGCGGACCAGAGCAGGGCGACGGTGGCCGCGGTGTGCGGCGAGGCCATGGACGTGCCGGAGAAGGCCTTGTAGCCACCGCCCGGGGTGGAGGAGCGTACGTTCACGCCCGGGGCGGCGATGTTCGGCTTGACCACGCCCCCGGGACCGGCGCCGCGCGAGGAGAACGACGCTATGGCGTTGTTGATGTCGAACGCACCGGAGCTGTACGAGCTCGCGTAGTCACCGGGTGAGCCGCTGGTGGAGCAACCCGGTCCGGAGTTGCCGTTGGAGAACGCCGGGAAGATGCCGGCGGCCCGCCACGTGTCGACGATCTCCTGGTACCAGGTGTCGCCGCCCGGACCTCCCCAGGAGTTGTTGACGACGTGCGGGGCGAGATCGGGCCGCGGGTTCTGACCGTTCGCGTCGGTCGGGGCGACGATCCACTGGCCGGAGGCGAGCAGGGACGCCTCGGAGCAGGAGTCGGACTCACAGCCCTTGGCGGCGATCCACTTGGCGCCGGGGGCGACGCCGATCTTGTTGGCACCGCCGTCGTCGCCGACCATCGTGCCCATCGTGTGGGTGCCGTGGTCGTTATTGTCGCACGGGGCGGCACCGGCACAGATCCTGGCGGGGTCGAACCAGTTGTAGGCGTGGGTGTAACTGCCGTCCGCGTTCTTCCCGCGGTACTGGCGGTTCACCGCGGGGTGGGTGTAGTCCACGCCGCTGTCGATGTTGGCGACGACGATGCCCTCGCCGCGCACCCCGGTCTGATCCCAGACCTGCGGGGCCTTGACGCGGTCGATGTTCCACTCGATCGCGTCGGCGACGGCCTGCTCCCGCCGGCCCTCGGCGGGCCTGGGTAAGTCGACCTTGTCGTCGGCGGCGACCCGGGACACCTCGGGGCGCTCCGCCAGAGCGCCGGCCAGCTTCTCACTGCCGACGACGCGGAGCGCGTTCACGATCCAGTACGAGGTGTACTCGGCCTGGGCGCCTTCGATGGCCTTGACCACCCCGGCCTGGCTGCGCGCTGCGTGCTCCTTCTTGGTCCGCAGTACGGTCTCGGCCTTGGCCGCGCGGGTCGACTGCCTGCTCGCGGCGGTGAGGTCGGCGGCGCTGTCGAGGTAGACCCAGAAGACGGCCTTGTCGGAGGCTTCGAGCTGGGCGCGGAGCTCGGGCTCGATCTTGCGTCCGGCCGCACCGGACGAAGAGCCGGGGTCCGGCGCGGCCGAGGCGGCACCCGAGCCGAGCGGAAGGAGCAGGAGAGAGGCGAGGGCGGCGAGCGCCGTGCGCAAGGAACCTCTGGTGCGTTTTACCACGTGTTGTCTCCTCGTGCGCCGTGTGAAGGTTGTGCGGGAAGAGAGTGCGTGATGCGCGCGGATGATGCTGATGGAACGTCATGCCCATTACAAGAGCACCTATTGAGCCGCGCCCCCGGAGGTGACCGGAGGTCGCCTCTCCGACGAGCAGGCGTCGACGCCCGCGGAGCGCCACCGAGCAGGTTTCGATCGCACCAGGTGGGTCGCGGGCCGGGGCGCCCGGGGCACCGGGCCGACCCCGCAAGTCTGGGCGGAACGGCACTTTTGCGGGTGGAACTTCATGTTCTGCGCGGGCCGCATCGGGTTGGCTCGGAGCATCACGGACGCGGGGCGGGCCTGTCCCCTCCGGCCTCCCGCGCCGTGAGTTCTTCAGCGCGTACCCGGACAGGAGTCCCATGCCCCACACCACCCCATCCGACACGGGCGACGGATCCCGGCGGCGGTGGCTCTCCCGCCCGTCGGCCCGCCTGATCGCGGCCTGCGTCGCACTCGGCGCGGTCCTGCTCGTCCCCGGCCCCGCGGGGGCCGCGGACGCGGCCGGGTCGGGCAATGGCGACGCGTACCGGAACATCGGCGAGCCGAACCGCGCCGCCGCCTGGATGGAGAACGCCTCGGTCGGGACCTGGCCGGCCGCCGTGTCCCTGCCCGGTACCCACGACATCCTGTCCATCCACGGCGGGCGGCTCGCGCAGACGCAGGAGGCCAACGTCGACGATGTCCTGGGAAAAGCACGCGTTTTCCTTGCGGGCCGTCCTGGCGAGACCCTCGTCATGCGGCTCCGCGCCTGATGCCCCGTCACGGGTGGGGACAGCACCCGATGCGCGGACGACCCGAGCACTGTGGACCACGCCAAGATCGAAGAGATCTTCGGCCGCTGCCTGAGCCCGTACCCCGGCCGCTTCTACGCGCCGTCGGTGACGAAGGACGAGCGGGCACCGTTCCCGCTGCGCTCGCAGGTCCGCTGCAGGCTCGTTCCGGGCAGTTTCGAGGGCATGGCGAACCCCTACGGAATCGAGACCTTCAACGGCCACCAGAGCATCGACGCGGCCGTAGGCGGCCCCGCCGATGAGCTGTTCGTGACGTACACGTCCGCCTCCGGGAGCCTGGATCGCAACCCGGCCCAGGACACCTGCCCGAAGTGGCACGCACGCCCGCGCACTGCGCCTGCGCACTGCGCCCCCGAACCGCGCCCGGGGCGGGTACCGGTCCCCCCGCCGGCCCCCGCCCCGGGCGCACCCGATCCCCGCGCACCCGATCCCCGCGCACGAGGACACGTCCACGTCGCCAAGGCCGGTGCGGCTCCGTGCCGAACAGCCTCCGCCCTCCGGCTTCAGGCCCGCGTCATGAGCCTGGCGACCGCCGCGTCGTACCGGGCCTGGAGTCCCTCATCCGCCGATGCGCGCAGCAGCGCCCCGAGCGCGCGTACGGCGCCGTCGTCGTAGCCGGAGGACTCCGCCTCCCGGGCCGCCAGGTCGAGCTGCCCGATGCCCCCGGCCTCGTCCCCGAGCCCCAGCAGCGCCTCTCCCCGCACCACGAGGAGCAGGATGCGCGGCACGTCTGCCGTGTCCGAGCGGTCGTCGAAGGCCAGCGCCTCGGTCGCGGTGTCGAGCGCCTGGCGCCACTTCCCGGCGTCGGCCCAGTGGCGGGCGAGGTGCTGCATGGCCAGTCTCTCGATGGTGCGGTCTTCGGCCTTGCGCGCCAGCTCCACGGCGCGCTCGCATCCTCGCGCGGCCTCGTCCAGGCTGCCGAGTGCGGCTTGTGCGACGGCCAGGACGACCAGGGCGTTCGCCTCGGCCACCGCGTCACCCGCCCGGGAGGCCAGCGTGGAAGCGGCCTCCAGGTGGGCGAGCGCCTCCGGGATGCGTCCTTCCTCGGTCAGCACCCAGCCGAGCACGTTCAGGACCCTCGACTCGCCGTACTGGTCGCCGCCGGCCCGTGCGGCCTCCAGCGCGGTCTCCAGGAGCGGGGCCCAGCCGTCCCGGACGCGCCACACGATCAGTGGCCACATCGTCAGGACGATCCGCCAGGTCCGCTCGTGCAGCCCGGCGGCGTGTGCCGCGGCCACCGCCTGCGTGAGGTCGTCCCGCTCGGCCGCGTACCAGGCCACGGCGGCGGACCGGTCGCCGAACTCCCGCACCACGGCGGGCGGCAGGTAGTCCGCCGGTAGCGGGAAGCAGTCCTCGTTGCCGGGCTCGGCCGCCGCCACGGCCGCGATGCCCGTGGCGATGTAGTGGTCCAGGACGCGCCCCAGTGCCTCGGACCCGCCCTCCAGGGTGCGTGCGTAGAGCCGCACCAGATCGTGCATCGTCCACCGGCCGGGCGCCGTCTCCGTGACGAGGTGTGCCACGGCCAGCCGCTCCAGGGAAGCCTCGGCGGCTGCCGGGTCCGTACCCGCCAGGGCCGCCGCCGCAAACCGGTCGACGTGCGTGCCGGGGTGGCGGCCGAGATGGGCGAACTGACGGGAGACCTCCCGCGGCAGCTGTTGCAGCGTCACCCGCAGCGCCGCCCGCACGCCGGTGTCCTCCACGTCCAGCAGGCTCAGCCGGCGCGTCTCGTCGGAGAGTTCGGCGGCCATCGCGCCGAGCGACCAGGCGGGACGGCCCGCAAGACGGGCGGCTGCCACGCGCAGCGCGAGGGGCAGCCCGTCGCAGAGCTCGGCCAGCCGGAGCGCGGCCTCCGGCTCCTCGCGCACGCGTTCCTCGCCGAGCACTTCGGCGAGGAGCATCGTGGCGTCCTGCGGTCCGAGCACGTCCACGGCGACGGGCCGGGCGGTGTCGGTGACGATCAGTCCCGACAGCCGGTGTCTGCTGGTGACGACGGTGACGCAGTGGCGACCGCCGGGCAGGAGCGGCCTGACCTGCTCGGAGTCCCGGGCGTTGTCGAGCACCACGAGGAGCCGGCGGTCGGCGGCGAGCGACCGGAACAGCGCGGCCGCGCCGTTCGCCGACTCCGGTATCCGGTCGTGGGGCACCCCGAGCGCCGACAGGAACTCGCGCAGCACCTCGACGAGGGCGGGTTCGCCCGTGTCGCCGAATCCGCGCAGATCGGCGTAGAGCTGCCCCTCGGGAAAGTCGGCACGCCGGCGGTGGGCCCAGTGCAGCACGAGGGCCGTCTTCCCGACCCCTGCGGGCCCGACGACCAGGCAGACGGGCGCCTCGCCCGCGGCGGCCCGGGACAGCGCGACGAGCTCCGCCGCCCGCCCGTGAAAGCCGCGCGGCGCTCGCGGCAGCAGATCGGGCCGGCCGGTCGGCGGGGCGGCGTCCGGTACGACGGCAGGTGGCGGGGCATGCCTCACGGAAGCCCGGCGGGGGCGGCCCAGGCTCGCCGCGTGCTCCAGCTCCCGGGCACCGGCCGCGTCCTGGCCCAGGGCCGCGGCCAATGCCTGCACGGTGCGGCGCTGGGGCCCTCGGGAGTGTCCGCGCTCCATGTACGACAGCGCCCGCACGCTGACCCCGGCAGCGTGGGCCAGCTGCTCCTGGCTCAGCCCGGCCCGCTTGCGCAGATCGTGCAGAAGGGCACCGAAGTCGCCGGTGGCCGGTGAACCGGTGTGCATGTCTGAAGTCCCCTGGTCGGTGCGGCCCAGCGGAACGCCGTACCTCGCCCGCAAAAGTATGCCCGACACGGTTTTGCGGGTGAAACGCGCTGCTCCGGCCGACTCCCCCACGGGCTCGGGCACGGGCTCGGCACGAGAGGCGGCGTCGCGGCGGACAGGGAGGCAGCGACGGCGCACGCACCCGCACCCGCACGCACACGGTGGATGCGGAACCCGGCAAAGGACGCCGACCGTACTTCTGCTGGTGGAAGTGCCTGGGAACGTGACCGTCCACCGTGATCGACTGGGCCTGCCGCAGGGGTGCCGCTCCGCATCGGCGGACGACCCCGCCGCCCACGCACGGCGCCCCCGTCCGGCCCTCGGTGGTCCGGGAATCCCACGTGGGGTTCGTCGAACGAAACGAAAGGCAACACCCAGCATGAAGAAGAAGTTCATTCTGCTCGCCGGTGCCGCGGCCGTGGCCGCCGGTCTCCTCATCGCGTCCCCGGCCGCCGGCCAGGAGTCCTCGGCGGACCACGGGCGGACCGCTTCCACCCCCGCGCCGCACGCCACTGTGGCCCTCGACTCCGACCTCGTCACGCCGATGGGCGAGTGGGGCGTCGGCCGGCGGACGCCACGCGCCTGAGCCGCCTCGGATCCGGTCCCCTGCCGATGACAGGTCGCCAGGAGGCCGCTTGACCGACCGTCAGCGCGGACTCCGCGGCATGACTTCCCCATCGGACAACGCGTCCGGCCAAGTTCATGCTCGGATCCGCGCTGACGGTCCGACTCGGATGGGCGCTGCGGAGCCGGGAGCCGAGACCCGGCGGGTGGCGCCGGACTGCGCGGCGTGCCTGCTCAGGCGCTGCCCATGCGGGCGAGCAGTGCCATGGCCTCGGTGGTTCGGCGGTGATCCGGGCCGAAGGTCGTCACGCAGGCGTCCTGGGCGGCTTCGGCCAGCGGGCGGGCCTCAGTGCCACGGCCCAGCCCGAGGAGGGCGGTCGCCATGGCCAGTTCGACGGCGCCGGTTTCCGCGCGGCGCTGCTCCTTGGGCAGGGTGCGGCTCAACTCGTCGGCGCGTCCCGCCTCGGCGAGGGCCTCCTCGTGGCGGTCCTGGCCGTTGAGGCTGCGGGCCAGACCGAGACGCAGGACCAGGGTGAACCGGTCCGGTACGCGATGGGCGTCGATTGCCCCGCGCGCCAGCGCCTCGGCCTCCAAGTGCCGCCCCAGCGCATTGAGGGCGTAGATCTGCCCGTTGCGGGCGGCCGTGGCGATGAGCGGCATTTCCGGCCCTGCGGCGCGGGCTGCGACGCGGGCGACGGCCGCGCACTCCGCCTCGCATTCCGTGTGCCGCGCGAGGGAGCTCAGGGCCTGGGCGCGGTTCGAGCGCAGCCTCAAGGTCTGCGAGTGTTCGGCGCCGAAGATCCGGCCGAAGACCGGCAGCAGTGCGTCGTACGTGGTGACGGCTTCGACATGCCGGCCTTGAGCGCCCGCAGCGAGCGCGGCAATACCCAGTGCCAGCGGCGCGAACGTGTCGTCGCGCGGCCCGGACCGGGCCGCAGCCACGGAGCGCGCCTCGGCCTCGGCCTCGGCATAACGCCCCGCCTGGTACAGGGCCGTGGCCCGGGCCAAAGGCGTTCTCGTCATCTGACGGGCTTCGCCCCGGCCACGCCGCCGAAAGAGTTTCATGCCCGGAGCATACAAATGCCGCACACGCCACGTCGTGCCTGTTCCCGACCCGTACGCGACGCCCCCGGACCGGCGGTTGCCCAGAACCTGTGGATCAGCTCGGGAGGGCCTCCCTTCCCGGGTGATGGATCGAGGAGCCGTGTTTCCGGACCGGCGCGAGTCTGCTCCCGCCGTCGGGGAGGCGTGTCGCGGTTCCGTTTCAGGCACCGGAGCGACCGTGTCCGCCGTCCAGGTCGAGGGTGGCGACCGCGCCCCCTTCCGGAGCGTTGTCGAAGGCCAGCCTGGCACCGAGGACGCCCGCCTGTCCGAGCGCGATGGTCAGCCCGAGTCCGTGCCCGCGCCCCCGCTCGGGGGTTCCCGTGCGAAAGCGCTGCGGGCCTTCCGTGAGCAGCGCGGCGGGATAGCCGGGCCCCTGGTCCCGTACGAGGATCCGCGCGCCCGTGGCGGTGTCCTCCACGGCGACTTCGACGGGGTCGGCTCCGTGCCGGTGGGCGTTGGTGACGAGGTTGACGACGATCCGTTCCACCCGGCGCGGGTCGGTCTCCACGCTCCTGGTGGTACGGACCGCCACGGCGGTCGGCGTCCCCGTGCGGCGGACGATGTCGGTGACCAGTTCGCCCAGCGGCACCGCGTCGGTCCGCGCCCGTTCGGCTCCGGCGTCGAGCCGGGAGATCTCCAGGAGGTCCTCGACCAGCCCGTTCAGGGCCCGGGCACGGTCCCGGACGAGTTCGGCCACCTCGTCGCCCTCCGGGAGAAGCCCGGCCGCGGTGGACAACCCCATCAGCGGGGTGCGCAGTTCGTGCGCGACGTCCGCGGTGAAGCGGCGCTCGCCCTCCAGTTTTCGCTGCAGGGCCGCAGCCATCTCGTCCACGGCCGCCGACATCTCGGTGATCTCGTCACGGGCCCGGCCGCCCGGTCCGATCCGGGCGTCGAGGTCGCCGTCGGCGATGGCCCGGGCCGTGCGCGATCCCCGGCGCAGCCTGCGGTTCATCGGTTCGGTGGCCAGGGCGGCGAGTGGGACGACGACCAGGAGGGCGGCGAGCACGGCCTCGACGATGCTGCGGTCGAGGAGCTGGAGGCCGCGTACTTCGGAGCTCATGTCCGTCCGGGCGACCAGTACCCGGCCGCCCTCGACGGGCATGGCCGCCCACATCCAGTACCAGTTGGGGGGTTTGCGGTCGTTCCAGGTCGCATACAGGGCGGCCGGGTCCTTGGCGGCCAGCGCCCGCGCGAGCGGTGTGTCGAGTCGCTCCGGAGTGAGGACTTCGACGTCGAGCGGCGTGCTGCCCGTGCGGGTGTACTCGCGCTCGGCGGCCGCCAGGCGGGCCGAGAGGCGTTCGTTCCCGGTGCGGTCGCTTCGTACGGCCATCGCCTGGTGGACGAGGACGCCGATCACGGCGGCCACCGCGCAGCAGGCGGCCGCCGTCAGGGCGGCGATCTTCCAGCGCAGGGCGCGCGGGTTGAGGAGTGCCATGAGTGCGGACGGCCCCTCAGTCGCGGACGAGTTTGTAGCCGAAGCCCCGGACGGTCTCGATCCGTTCGGCTCCGATCTTCTTGCGCAGCCGCAGCACGCACAGGTCCACGACCCGGGTGTCGCCCTCCCAGCCGTAGTCCCACACGTCCCGCAGGAGACGACGGCGGTCGAGCACGGCACCGGGAGCCGCCGCGAACTCCAGCAGCAGCCGCAGCTCGGTGGGAGTCAGCGGAACGGGCCGTCCGCCCCGGTGTACCTCCAGACCGAGGGTGTTCACGGACAGGTCCCCGAAGACCAACTCCCCCGGCGTCGTCCTGGCATCCACGGGGACGCCGGCGGGATGCACCGGTCCTTTCCCCCGCGCCGGAGTCGTCTCCGGTTCGGGGGGCCGGAAGGTGGCGCGCCGCAGCAGCGTCCGGATGCGGGCGACGAGGACGGGGGTGTCGACGGGCTTGACGACGTAGTCGTCGGCGCCCGCCTCCAGTCCGGACACCACGTCGAGGGCGTCCCCGCGCGCGGACATCATCAGGACCGGGACCAGGCTCTCCTCGCGGATCCGGCGGCACAGCCCGATGCCGTCGAGTTCGGGCAGCATCACGTCCAGGATCAGCAGGTCGTACCTGCCGGCCCGGAACGCCTCCAGGCCGTCGAGTCCGTTCGCGGCCACCGCGACGTGATAGCCGTACCGCTCCAGGGACAGCTGTACGGCGCGGCGGATGGTGGCGTCGTCCTCGACGACGAGGACGCTGACGGGGTCGGGGACCCGAGGTGTCGACACGCCACCTACCTGCTCAGAAACGGACATTTATGGAGTTCATCCTAATCAGTGGGGCCTGCGGTGCGGTCACAGTCGGAAGGAGGCGGCGACGGGGAGGTGGTCGCTGCCGGTGGCGGGGAGGGTCCGCGCGGAGGTCGCGCTCATCCCCTTCACCAGGATCTGGTCGATGCGGACCACGGGGAACGGAGCGGGCCAGGTGAAGCCGAAGCCGGCGCCCGCCTCGCTTTGCGCGGAGCGCAGTTGGGAGGTCACCGGTCGCAGGGCCGAGTCCTCGGCCGTCCCGTTGAAGTCGCCCATCACGACGACCCGGGTCAGCGGCTCCGCCCGCACGGCCGCGGCCAGCTTCCGGGCCGCATCATTGCGGCGGGCGGTGGTGAATCCGGCGGCCGGGGTCACGCGTACCGAAGCGAGGTGGGCGGCGTAGATCGCGACGGGACCGCCGGGGGTCTCGACGGTGGCTCGTACGGCACGCGTCCACGGCATGATCGGCACGGCTTCCACCCCGCTCAGCGGGTGCTTGCTCCACAGTCTGACGCCGAGGGTGTCGGAGCGGTACGGATAGCCGGCGGCGAGCTCGCGCTCGTAGACGGGCGTCGCCTTCGAGGACATCTCCTCCAGGGCGAGCACGTCCGCGCCCGATGCGGCGAGCGCTCGCGCGGTCCGCGCCGGATCGGGATTCTCCTCGTCCACGTTGTGACTGACCACGGTGAAGTCACCGGCGCCGGGTCGCTCGGATCGCTTGTCGGTGAGGGTCCCGCCGAACAGGCAGCCCCAGACGGTCACGGGGGCCAGGACGGCGACGGCCGCGAGCCGGGAGCGGCGTACCGCCGCCGCCAGGAGGAGGACGGGGACGCTCAGCCCGGCCCAGGGCAGGAAGGTCTGGAACAGGCTGCCGAGGTTGACGCCCCGGTTCGGGATCCAGGTGTGCAGGGCCATCGTCAGCGCCGCACACACCGCGCCGGCGGCGATCAGCAGGCCACGGCCCGTGGGCACGAGTGCGCGGAAACGGCGGCCGGCGGGAAGGGGCGGAGGCGGGCCTGGCGGCGCCTCTTCCCCAGGGGCCTCGGAACGGTACGGGGTGCTCAGCACGGCAATTGCCTTCCGATGTCGCGTACAGCCGGTGATCCGGTACCGGCACAGCCTCGGAGAGGCGGGCTTCCAGGGCGTCAGGAGAGCCCTTCGAGGGCCCCGCGGTTGCGTATCAGCCGGGTATCGGTCATACGGAGCGGAAGCGCGGACCGACGACGCGCGGGAGCGGCCGCCTCGGCCGGGGCTGTGTCCGCCCGGTCCGGGTGCCGCCACGGCCGGGGGCGGTCGAGCGGGAGTGCGTGTCCGGGCACGTGGCCCGGCCGACGCGATGCGTCAGTCCGCGTGCGACCTCCGCGTGGCCGGCTTCCGTCGCCACGCGGGGTGAGCGGGCCGAGGGCCCAGCCGACGGCGTCCACGGTGGCGGGCGGTAGGTGTTCGTCGGCGCCGCCCCAGATGGCGAGGATGGGAGCGGTCAGCTCCGGGGCGAGCCGGAGGGGACCGGGCGAGCCGTTGAGGGCGTCGGGGTAGCCGTAGAAGCCGACGGCGCCGGCCACACCCGCTCAGCGAACGCGTCGGATCCGGATCGGGCCGCGGGCCGCCCCCGGTTCGACCCGGCGGCCGCCCTGGGTGATCTCCACCTCGCCCGACGTGACCAGCCGTCGGGCTGCGCGGCGGGCCGGCTCCATGAGCGCGCGCCAGCCGTCACCATCCCCCTCGTACACGGCTCGTGCGGCGTCGGAGGGGCAGATCGTGGAGGCCGGACCACGGCGGTCCAGCAGGTCCAGGATGGCGCGCTCCAGGACCCGGCCCGTCTGTCTCGCGGTGCGCGTCACCACTCCAGCCTCCCATCACTGCGTCGCGCCGCGCTGCCGACGGGCCGGCCGCTCGCATTCCCCGGCTCAGGAACCGAGCGCCCGCAGGCCTTCGCCCCAGCGGGCCCTTCGCTCCTCGGCGCTCTGGTCCCACCAGGGCAGGCCGCGCTCACCGAGAGCCACCTTCGCCGTCTGCACCCGGTCCCGGGCGACGCGCTCCGCCGCCGCGTCACCGGTGCGCCGTGCGGCGGCCACCGCGCGGCGCGCGGCCATCAGGTGGGCGCGCAGTCGGGCGGACGCCCCCGCCGGGACGGCCGGGTCGGTGGCGCGCCACCGGCGACCGCCGATGACGACGTGGTGCCCGTCCGGGGTGAGGGGCGGCGACGCTTTGCCGTTCACGATTGGCGCGTGCCCGCTGCGGGCGGCCACGAACCCTCCCCGCGGCCGAACGGCATGCCCCGGCCAGGCCGGGGCAGGTGCAGCCCGCCGGAACCCAGACGGACGGGAGACGCGATGAACGGCGACAGGGAACCCCGCCGCGGCGACGAGGTGTCGTGGAGGAGCCACGGCCAGACCGAGTACCGCACCTCACCGCGGTGGCAGGCGTCGAAGCCCTTCCGCGGGGCCGCGCATTCGCTCGACCACGGCGGTGCCGGCACCGGCACCGTTCAACCCCGAAAAATAGTCACTCTGACAATAATTCCTCGCTACCATCGCCCCCATGAGCAACCGTCTGAAAGACATCGCCATCCAGAACGAGCGCGTCGCGACCGCCGGCGTGTACACCACCGCCACCGGTACCCGGGTCCCCATCGCCTCCGCGCTCGCCGCCGCCCGCTCCGGGACCGTCTCCTACTCCCCCGCCTTCACCCCTGCGCCCACCGGCCCCTTCACCGGCGGGGCCGAGGTGACCGGCGAGGACAGCCTGCGCGCCGCCCGCCGCCTCACCGACGAAGGCGTCGAGCACCTCGCCGTCCTCAACTTCGCCTCGGCCCGGAACCCGGGTGGCGGGTACTTGCGCGGGGCCAAGGCCCAGGAGGAGGACCTCTGCCGCACCGCCCTCCTCTACCCCTGCCTGCTCGAAGCCCCCGACTACTACGCGGCCCATCGGGCGTCCACCGACCTCAACTACAGCCACCGGGTGATCTTCTCCCCGCACGTACCGGTGATCCGCGACGGTTCCCGCGCTCTGCTCGATCAGCCGTACCAGGTTTCCTTCCTGACCTCCCCCGCCCCCAACGCCGGACGCCTGGCGCTGAACTCGCCCGGCGAGAAGGTCGACGTCAAGGGCACCCTCACCACGCGCGCCCGCCGCGTCCTCGGCGTGGCCGCCCACCACGGGGTGCGTGAGCTCGTCCTCGGCGCCTGGGGCTGCGGCGTGTTCGGCAACGACCCGGCCGAGGTGGCAGACGCATTCGCCGAGGCCCTGGACACCCACGGCGCCCCGTTCGTCCGCGTCACCTTCGCCGTCTGGGACCGCTCGGCCGACTCCCCCAACCGCGCCGCCTTCCGCGCCAGGTTCGCCGGTTAACGATGTTCCGCGCCATCGGGATCGGTGAGCAGACCGGCCGGCTCACCGGCATCGGCCATAGCGGTTCGCGAAGCGGGTGACGGTGCGTGATGGTGGTGCGGGGGCAGAGTCAACCCACCTTCTTCACATCATCTTTATTTAGGTTAGCCTCACCTATATGATTCATCCTGACCTCGCTGCGGCTGCGGCCTACACCGCCCCTCCCCTGTGGAGAGTCCTGACCAAGTCCGGCTACTTCATGGGCCTGTGCGGCGCCATCGGCTCCACCATCACCTACGCCGCAGCGGTCCGCCCGGCGCTGCGCGCGCCGCAGACGCAGGAAGCGGACGCGACAGCGCTGCGGCGACGCACCGGGATCTACCTGGCCTGGGCCGGGGTCGTGCTGCTGGTGGCCGGCTACTTCCAACTCGCCGCCCGTGTGGCCCGCGCGGGCAAGGGCATGGCCTTCGGTGACGCGCTCGCTCCGGGACGCATCGCCGACTACCTCACGGCCCCTGCGGCCAAGGGCGCCTGGGTGGCGCAGGGCACCATCCACACCGCCCAGAACGTCGTCCTCGTCCTGGCGTCCCTCGCGCTCGTCTCGCTCTTCACCGGCACGGCCCGAAACCGGCTGGACGCCATCGCCCTGACCGCGCTGCCGCTGTCGGTCGCGGTCTCGCTCGTCGGGGCGATACCGGCCACCACCCCCGACGTTGACCGCGTGCTCGACCTCGTCTTCGGGCAAGCGCACATCATCGGTGGCACGCTCTGGCTCGGCGGCCTCGCCGTGCTCGTCGGCCTCGCCGGTGCCCGCCGGCAGCTGAGCGAGAACGCCGGCCTGCTCTGGGCTGACACGTGGCGACGCTTCAGCCTCGTCGCCCTGATCTGCGTCGCCGCCGTCATGATCTCCGGCCTGTGGATGTCCTGGAAGCACGTGGGCAGCGTCGGGCAACTGTTCACCACGACGTACGGCGTCTTCCTCCTGATCAAGATCCTGCTGGTGCTCGGCATGGTCGCGGCCGGCGCCGCCAACCAGTTCTGGCTGATGCCCCGCATCACCCGTGCCCGCCAAGCGGACGAGAAGGCCTCGCTCCTGCGCCTGACGCTGAGCCACTTCCCGAAGGTCGTCTGGGCGGAAGTCGCGCTCGGGGTCGGCGTACTGGCCATCGTCCCCTTCCTCACCGGATCGGCCCGGGAGCCCGGCAGCCCCGCCCCCGTGGCGACCGGAAGCATCCTCGCCGTCGGCGGGGCCATCGCCCTCACGCTCATCGCGTCGCTCTACATCACCGCGAAGACCTCCGACGCCCTCGCCCGACGCCAGACCCCACTGACTCCCTGACCCGATACCCCCCATCACCCCGCTCCGCAGCCGAGGCCGGCCCGGAGCGGGGTCGCTCGCCGTTCCTCCTGCACACTCCGGCCCATACCCGTCAGCCGGTCCGCAGACCGACCGCCAGGGTCAGTTCCAGGACCCGGTGCGGCGATGCGAGATCCGGAAACAGGTCCCGCAGCTGCGACATCCGGTACCGGACGGTCTGGGGATGGACGAACAACGCCGCCGCCACCTCGTCCCGCCTGCCCTGGTGCAGCAGCCACGCCCGCAGCGTCTCCTCCAGCCGCCGTGCGGTCGTGACGGACACGGTCCGCAACGGCGCGAGGGCGCGGGCGCGCAGGTCCGCGAAGGCGTCCGCGTCGGCGCTCAGCACCAGCTCGGGAAGGTGGCTCTCGGTGTCGCGGATATCGGAGGAGAGGGAGCGCGCGCGTGCGGCTCGTGCGTACGAGGCGGACGCGCGCCTCCATGGCCGTGCCGGGCCGACCACGGCGGCGCGGTCGGTCAGCTGCCGCAGGAGGTGCGGCCGGTCGGCGTCGGGGACGAGCAGGACACCGGTGGCGTCCGGCAGGTCGTCGAGGACGAGGGTGTTCGGGTCGAGCGTGCGGAAGGCGGGCCGGGCCTGGTCGGCGGGCAGCAGGACCGCGGTCAGTGAAGCCGGAGGCTGCCACCCGGCCCGTTGAACGGAGGCCAGGAGCACGTCCGGGCTCGCGCCTGCGAGGAGGTCGCGGGCCAGGTGTTCCAGGTGGCGCTCGTGGGCCCGGCCCTGGGCGGCCAGTTCGTCGGCGTGGCCCGCGGCGCTCGCGGCGGAGAGCTCGTCGATGTAGGCGAAGGTCAGCTCGGCGAACTTGGCGACCTCGGCGGCGGGCAGGCCCGCGGGGACGGCGCCCGCCGCCAGGCATCGCCAGGCCACGCGGGCGCCGACCCGGTAGGCGCTCAGCAGCGCGTCCATCGAACGGCCGTCGCGCACCTCACCGCGGCCCAGTTCGTAGGCCGCGTCACCGCCGTCGTCGCCGACGGCGTTCCCGCTCGCGAGGTCCAGGTAATGTCCCAGGGCGGTGCGGACGGCTCGGCGGATGGTGCCGCCCATGCGCCCCGAAAGGGCATTGGCGTAGGAAGGGACCTCGTCGATGATCGCCTGGACGACCTCGTCGGCGGTGGTCTTCAGCTCGGCCCTCAGCGCGGTGACCGTCGTCTCGTCCAGGGCCAATTCGCTGGCCCTCCGGATTGCATGGTTCACGTTTTTGTTTCCTGCGAACAATTCACTCGACCAGATTTACGTCCTGCGGTCAGGACTTTACGCCTTGAGGCGCATCAAGCTGGAGTCATGACGAGTGCAGCCCTCCGCAGTAGGGCGTGGAAACTGCTGGAGATGGTCACGACGCCGCTGCTGCCGTCGGATTACCTCGACCTGGTCAGCCCGCTGCGTGCGGGCGCCGACCTGCGCGGGCGCATCGAGGCCGTGCACCCCGAGACGGGTGACTCCGCGACCGTCGTGATCAGGCCGGGGCGGGGCTGGCGCGGTCACACGGCCGGTCAGTACGTGCGGATCGGGGTCGACGTCGACGGAAGGCGCCTGTGGCGTGCCTACTCCATCACCTCGCCGACGAACCGCCGGGACGGCCGCGTCACGATCACGGTGAAGGCGATCCCTGACGGCAAGGTCAGCAACCACCTGGTCCGCAGGGCGAAGCCGGGCACGCTGGTCCAGCTCGACCAGGCAACCGGTGACTTCGTGCTGCCGGAGGCCAAGCCCGCCAAGGTGCTCTACCTGACGGCCGGCAGCGGCATCACACCTGTGATGGGCATGCTGCGTGACACCGAGTTCGACGACGTCGTCATGGTCCACTGCGCGCCACAGCCGCAAGACGTGATCTTCCGCGACGAACTGCACGACCTGGTCGCGGACGAGAAGCTGCGGCTCACCGAGGTGCACACCGACACGGACGGCATGCTCGACATCGCCCGGCTCGACGAACTGGTGCCCGACTGGGCCGAGCGCGAGACCTGGGCTTGCGGGCCCGCGGGCCTGCTCGACGCCGCCGAAAAGCTGTGGAGCGACCGCGGCGTCCCGGAGCGCCTGCACACCGAACGCTTCCGCCCGAGCATCGTCGTCGCCGGTGACGGCGGCGAGGTCACGTTCAGCGCCACCGGCAAGACCGTCGACGCGGACGGCGCCACGCCGTTGCTGGACGTCGGCGAGGAGGCCGGCGTGCTCATGCCGTCCGGATGCCGCATGGGAATCTGCTTCGGCTGCGTCACACCGCTCAGGGCCGGCGCCGTCCGCGACCTGCGCACCGGCGAGATCACCGAGGCCGAGCCGGGCGTCCTCATCCAGACCTGCGTGTCCGCCGCCGCGGGCGCCTGCGACATCGAACGGTAGGAGCACCTTGACCGCCATCGACCCCACCGCCCACCTGACCGCGGAGCAGATCGAGGAGCTCGGCCGCGAGCTGGACGCGATCCGCGATGAGGTGATCGCCAGCCGGGGCGAAAAAGACGCTGCCTACATCCGCAAGGTCATCTCGGCGCAGCGCAAGCTCGAGCTGGTCAGCAGGGGCGTGCTGCTGTTCTCGTTCTTCCCGCCCGCGTGGCTGATCGGCACCGCCGGGCTGTCCGTGGCGAAGATCATGGACAACATGGAGATCGGCCACAACATCCTGCACGGCCAGTGGGACTGGATGCGGGACCCGAAGATCCACTCCACCACCTGGGAGTGGGATCACGTCTCGCCGTCCGACCAGTGGAAGCACTCGCACAACGAGCTGCACCACACGTACACCAACGTGATCGGCAAGGACAACGACCTCGGCTACGGCATCATGCGCGTCGACGAGGACCAGCGGTGGCACCCGTTCCACCTCGGCCAGCCGCTGTGGAACTTCATCAACGCCTGCTTCTTCGAGTACGGCATCGCGGCGTACGACCTGGAGCTCGGCAGGAACCTGCGGGGGCGCCGCCGCAAGGACCCCGAGTTCCGCGCGCGGGCCAGGGCCGTGGGGCGCAAGATCCGCAAGCAGGTGCTCAAGGACTACGTGATCCACCCGCTGCTGTCGGGCCCGTCGTTCCTCACCACGCTCGCCGCCACGTTCACCGCGAACCTGGTCCGCAACATCTGGTCCCACTCGGTGATCATGTGCGGGCACTTCCCCGAGGGCGTGCAGGTCTTCGAGCGCCGGTCGATCAAGGGCGAGACCCGTGGCCAGTGGTACCTGCGCCAGATGATGGGATCGGCGAACATCAGCGGCAGCAAGGCCATGCACTTCATGACCGGCAACCTGTCCCACCAGATCGAGCACCACCTGTTCCCGGACCTGCCGAGCAACCGGTACGCCGAGGTCGCGGTGAAGGTGCGCGCGCTGTTCGAGAAGTACGAGCTGGAGTACGTCACCGGGCCGCTGCCCAAGCAGGTGTTCTCCGCGTGGCGCAAGGTCGTCCGGCTCTCGCTGCCGAACAAGAAGCCCAAGGTCAAGACGCCGGACCGCGAGCGGGAGCTCGTCGCGGCCTGATTCCCGGCACCGGTTCGGATCTTTCGGCCTCACCGTGCGCCGCCGCCGGGCTCGGGTTGCGGAGATCAACCCCGTCGCCGCCCTCCACCACGTGCGGTACGCGGTACGGGAGCGACCCCGCCGGGCCTCAGGTCCCGTCCGGGTCGCTCCCGTACCGCAGGCGCCCCAGCGCCGTCATGGGCCGGTCGTGCGCCGCCACCGGGGCCGGCAGGACCGTGGAGCCGGTCAGGTAACGGTCCACCGCCGAGGCCGCCGACCGGCCCTCGGCGATGGCCCACACCACCAGCGACTGGCCCCGGCCCGCGTCTCCGGCGACGAACACCCCCGGCGCCCGTCCGCCGGCGGCGGCGAAGTCCGCGTCCCGCGCGAAGTTGCCGCGCCCGTCGTACTCCAGCCCCAGCTGCTCGCGCAGCCCGCCGGCCCGCTCGGGACCGGAGAAGCCCAGCGCCAGCAGGACCAGTCCGGCCTCGATCACCCGCTCGGTGCCCGCCAGGGGCCGCCGCTCCCCGGCCTCGACGGCGGTCAGCCGCAGCGCCCGCACCCGCCCGCCGGAATCCCCCTCGAAGCGCAGGGTGGCGCTGGAGAACAGCCGGGGGTCGCGGCCCGCCCGGCCGCGCGCCTCCTCGTGGGCGTGGGAGATCCGGTACACCTTCGGGTGCACCGGCCAGGGCTCGCCGTCGGCCCGGTCGGACCCCGGTTCGGGGTTGATGTCCAGCTGGACCACCGACAGCGCGCCCTGCCGTAGGGCCGTTCCCAGGCAGTCAGAGCCGGTGTCGCCGCCGCCGACGACCACCACGTGCACGCCGTCCGCCGTCACCGGGGAGGCCGGGCGGTCCCCGGCGCACACCCGGTTGGCCCAGGTCAGGTACTCCATCGCCTGGTGGACGCCGCCCAGGGAACGCCCCGCGACGGGCAGCTCCCTGGGCTCCCCGGCGCCGACCGCGACGACCAGGGCGTCGTAGCGGCCGCGCAGCGCGTCGGCCGGTTCGGCCCCGCCCACGTCCGAGCCCGTCACGAAGGAGGTTCCCTCGTCCCGCATCTGCTCGATCCGGCGGTCGATGTGCTCCTTCTCCATCTTGAACTCGGGGATGCCGTAGCGGAGCAGCCCACCGAGCCGGTCGGCCCGCTCGTGGACCACGACCCGGTGCCCGGCCCGCGTCAGCTGCTGGGCCGCGGCGAGGCCCGCCGGGCCGGAGCCGATCACCCCCACGGACCTCGCGCCCTGCCGCTCCGGCGGGCGGGGGGTCATCCAGCCGCGCCGCCTGCCCTCGTCCGCGATCGTCTGCTCGACGTTCTTGATGGTCACCGGGTCGGCGTTGATCGTGAGGACGCAGGCGTCCTCGCAGGGGGCCGGGCAGAGCCGGCCGGTGAACTCGGGGAAGTTGTTCGTCGCGTGCAGCCGCTCGTACGCGGCGCGCCAGTCGGAGCGGGCGGCGTAGGCGTTCCACTCGGGTATCAGGTTGCCCAGCGGACAACCGGTGTGGCAGAAGGGGACGCCGCAGTCCATACAGCGGTCGGCCTGCTCGCGGACCAGCGGCAGCAGGGCCTGCCCCGCGTACACCTCGCGCCAGTCCCCGAGCCGTTCCTCGACCGGCCGTGCCGGAACGGCCCTGCGGGGGATCCTGAGGAAGCCGTACGGATCGGTCACGCGCCGCCTCCCTGGCCCGGGTGCGAGAGGTGAGAGGCGCGGTGCGGCGCGCCCGAAGTGCGCCGTACGTCACCTTTCCCCCAGATTACGCCGTCCGGGCGAACCGGCACCCGGCACCTGGCACCCGGCACCCGGCATCGACCTCGGCCGACGAGCCGCAGGGGCCCCGGGGTCCTGTGCGGCCGTCCGCGGCTTCCCGGGACCGACAGCGGCTGGGCGGCGGCGACGTGGCGCCCCGTAGAAGTACGTCGCAGGATTCCGGGTTCAGGTCTGGCGAAACCGGAATCGCAAATCGTATAATTTCGGACATGGAGCCGATACAGCCTCGGACCAACTGGACGTTCGTCACGAACCACGCCCGGATCCTCGCCATGATCCTGAACGACCCGGAGGTCCGGCTTCGCGACCTGGCCGGGAGCTGCGGGCTCACGGAGCGGGCAGCCGGGGCCATCGTCGGGGACCTGGAAAGCGCCGGGTACCTCACCCGGGTACGCCGCGGCCGCCGCAATCACTACGAGGTCACGCCCGGGACCCTCTTTCGCCATCCGGCCGAGGGACACCACGAGATCGCGAACCTCCTGCACCTGCTGGTCGACCTGACCCCCGCGGCCGGGGCGGCCGCCGACCCCTCTTCCAAGGACGGTGACCACCGTGAGCGCCACGCGCGCGCCTGACCCGCGCACCGGTGCGGGATCCGGGCCCACCACCGTCCCTGTCATGCCTTCTTCCCGAGGTTTCGGGGCGTGAAGGGAGCAGGCCATGACCGCTCTTCCCGACCGTCTGCCCGTCACCGAGTACGCCGGCGGCACCGCGCGGCCTTCCGTCGCCGTCGTGGTCCTCGAACCCGGACCTCAGCGGATCCTGGCCCACGTGAGCGGCGAGATCGACATGGACGATGCCGACGGACTGCGCGCAGACCTCCTCTCGGCTCTGGACTCCAGCCGCGACGGCCTCGACGTGGACCTGTCCGCCGTCACCTTCTGCGACACCACCGGTCTGCACATCCTGCTGGACCTGAACCGGCTGGCCCTGGAGACCGGGAAATCTCTCGCGCTGACCGCCCTCAGCCGGCCGGTGGCGCGCCTGCTGCACGTCAGCGGGGTACAGCAGGTGCTGACGGTCCACGTCTGGCCCCCGCGAAAGGGGAGGAGCGAGCCTGCGTTCCGGGAGGCCGCCGCGGCGAACGACCGGATCGGGCTGGGCGACGTACTGGAAGCAGCCGAGAGTGCCGCGCCCGTGCGTTCTCTCGACGTCGTGGCGCGCAATCTGCGCGACCGCTTCGATGCCACGTACGTGTCGTTCGTGTTCGTCGACGTCGTCGGGCGCCGCCTGTTGCGGGTCCACGACACGGCCGCCGGGACGGGTGAGCAGCCTGCCGAACAAGTCCCGCTCGCGGGCAGCAGCGTCTACGACGACGTTCTGCGCGACCAGAAGCTGGTGGTGACCACAGAGGGCGAGGACGGATGTCGACTGCTCGCCCCGGTGACCAACCGCGGCGACAGCGTCGGCGTCCTGGAGCTGTTCCTCACCCAGGTCACGGAGGACGTACGCACCCAGGTCCAAGAGGCCGCACACGCGCTGGCGTACATCATCGTCACCGACCGGCGCTTCACCGACCTCTACCACTGGGGCAACCGCACCACACCGGTCAGCCTCTCCGCCGAGATCCAGCGCCAGCTCCTGCCCTCCGCCTCCTGCTGCGAAGCCCCCGAGTTCACCCTGGCCGGCGCCCTCGTCCCGGCCTCCGACATCGCCGGCGACACCTACGACTACAGCCTCGACACCGACACCCTGCACCTGTCGATCACCGACGCCATGGGCCACGACGTGAGCGCCTCACTCATGGCCACCCTCCTGGTCAACGCCTCCCGCGGCGCCCGCCGCGCCGGCGAAGACCTCACCGAGCAGGCCCGACACGTTCACCGGGCCCTCCTCGACCACGGCCACCACAGCACCGCCACCGGGCAACTCCTGCGCATCGCCCTGGACGGAACCAGCGCCCAACTCGTCAACGCCGGGCACCCCTGGCCGTACCTCCTGCGCGGCGACACGGTCAGCGAACTGCGACTCGCCGTGAACCTGCCCTTCGGAATCCCCTCACAGGGCGCCTACCAGGTCCAGGACCTCGACCTGCGCCCCGGAGACCGCCTGCTGCTGCACACCGACGGCATGCAGGAACGCGACGCGCACACCGTCGACCTGCCCGCCCTCCTGCGCGCGACCGCCGCCGAGCACCCACGTGAGGTCGTACGCACCCTCGTCGGAGCCGTCACCGACGCCTACGAGGGCCGGCCACCGAAGGACGACGCGACCGTCCTGTGCCTGGACTGGCACGGCCCGGTGGGCGGCACTCCGCCAGGAGCAATGGAGAGCTGAGCGAGAACTTCCGGCACGGATGGACAGCAGCCTTCCACCGGCGTGAGGATGGGGTCGGGCAAGTGGAATCCGTCGCAGATCAGAGCGGGTGGAGACGGGGCGTCGGCAGCGCCGTGGCGGACGTCGTCGTACTGGCGGATCGGTCGAGGCGTCGCCGCAGTCGCCCGGTAGGGGCCAGGGACGCACGAGCTCCGCAACCCGATCCCGCCGCCCTCGCCCGTGTGCGGCGGCGCCCCAAGACGTGCCAACCGGGGGGAAAGCCTGTGCAATACGACGACGAGCCGGTCTTCAAACGCAGCAAGTGGGGAACCAACCGCTACTACTACAACCCGCGCAACCCCGTCGGTCTCGCCCTGATCATCATCACCCTGCTCTTCGTCGGGACGATGATGATCCTCGTGACCACCCGGACCGGACCGTTCGCGGCTCCTCCCGCCCCCAAACCGTGGAACCCTCCGGCCTACGACCACACCTGGCAGCCCCTGCCGACGGCGAGCACCCCAGGAGGTGGGGCCCCGTGATCGGGATGCACAACCGGCGGCGTCAGGTGGGATCGTTCCTCGCCTGGTGGGTCATCGTCACGCCGGCATGGGTGCTGTCGAGCGCGGCCCTGGGAGAAACAGGGTGACGCAGGACGAGACCCACCGGCGAGCCGCCGGCAGAGCGAGGTCCAAGCCCCCGCAGCCTTCTATTCAAACTTGACTAGAGGGGCGACATGGGTGAGAAGACCATTCCGATCCTGCCGTGCCAGACCATCCAGCCCGTCCTCGACTTCTATACGGCCCTCGGGTTCGAGGTGACCTTCCAGCAGAAGAGCCCCAATCCGTACGCGGTCGTCCAACGAGGCGGCATACAGCTCCACTTCTTCGGCATGAAGCAGTACGAGCCGGCCGAGTCGTTCAGTACGTGCATCGTCCAGACCGATGACGTCGACGGGCTGCACGAGGTCTTTCGGGCCGGACTGAAGGCGGCGTACGGGAGAGTGCCGAACCGCGGGCTGCCACGACTCGGGCCGCTGAAGAACACCTCATACGGCGTGCGGCAGTTCCTCATGACCGATCCCGGCGGCAACTGCATCCGCATCGGGCAGCAGACGAGCGACGACCAGCACCACCGGCCCGCCCCCGAGGAGACCTTCGCCCGGGCCCTGCACCACGCATCCCTCCTCGCGGACTCCAAGGAAGACCCGGCGGGCGCCGCGAAGATCATCGACCGGGCGCTGCGCCTTCAGGACGAGCGGCCCACGCCCGTGCAACGGCTTCGTCTTCTCGTGCTGCGTGCGGACGTCGCCGCTCGCCTCGGCGAGAAGGACACCGCCACGTCCGCGCTCGCCGCGGCCACCGCAGTCCACCTCACCCCGGAGGAACAGGAGTCCGTACACGACGACCTCGAGCGCCTCACGCAGCTGCTGGGCTGAGGCGCCGGTCACGGCCACTCGTTGACGGCCGCTACGAGGACGGGCGCCTCGTAGCGGACCGAGAGCCAGAGTTGGGCGGCGCCCCGCCCGGTTCGACATCAGAGGAACGTGACTGCCGGGAAGGCCGGGGACGGCCCGTCGAGCAGATGGCCCCGACGGTGGCGCAGGTACTCGTCGAAGAACGCGAGCGGGTACGCCTGCTGGATCTTCACCGCCTGGTCGGGATCGAGGGTGCCGATCACGTCCTGGAGCTGCTGCGCGCTCCATCCGAGCAGCTTCGCCACCTGTGGGAACAGCGCCTCGTTGTCGCCGTACGAGATGTGGACGGCGCCCTCCGCCTGAATGTTCAGCCGCCGGCCCCGCAGGTGCGACCAGAATGCGGCGGCCTCCGGGTCCGTGGCCCGGGTGAACTTCGCGGACATCATCATGAACGGCCGGTACAAGTCCCCGGACAGCGGCGGGTTCATCTGCATCGGGCCGTCGAGGCTGAGCCCGGCCAGGATGCGCTCGTCCGCGAGCATGGCGCTTGCGGTGGCCGTCCCGCCCTTCGACCAGCCGAACGCTCCCATGCACCGTGGGTCGAGGGAGCCGAGCAGGCCGGCCGGCAGTTCCCTGTGGTCGATGTCAGGGTTGCACCCGGCAGCGATCTGCTCGACGCAGTCGAGGACGAAGCGCAGGTCAGCGGCGAAGTCTCCCGGCAGCGTCGGCGTCTGCCGGTCGCGCACCGGGACGGCGATCCGGCCGTCGGGGAACTCGGTGTACGTGTCGTACTGGTGAGCCACCGTCACGACCGCGTATCCGTGGCTCGCGAGCTCTTGGACCACGCCGGTGTGGTCGCCCTGGTGGCTGCGCGCGCCGTGCGAGAACACGACGACGGGCAGCCGTCGGCCCGACCGCAGCACCGGAGCGCCCACGTGGCCGGCGGTGAACGGGCCCAGGGAGGCCAGAGCGCCGAACCCCACGTCGGCGAGGAACGCCTGCCATGCGCCGGCCGGCATCCAGGGCGCCACCGGGTACCGCGCGACGTCCCGGGCGGGGTACCAGACGGTGGCCATCAGCTCGCGGAAGTGCCCGGGGCCCGCGAGGTCGTCCGGACGCGACCGGTCGACGAGATGCAGCTGGACCGTGCCCACCGGGTACGGCCCGGTCGGCACGGGCAACGTGAGTCGCGTCGCGACGGGGTCGGCCTCGGCCGGGTCCGCCCAAGCGGGGCCGGCAACGGCGGCCGGCGGCAAGGCGGTACCGGCGGCCAGCGCGGCCCCCAGCATGCTGCGGCGCGTCATGCCGATCCGGCTGATGGAAGGCGTGGTGGTCATGTGTCCTCCTGTGGTGACGGATCGCCGGCTGCGCCCCGACAGTGAGTCCGTGGACACGGGGGAAAGTTGTCACGTGGCCCTCCCGCGCGGCATCGGCCCACCGATGTATTGCTCGCGAGGGCATCGGCCCACGGATTGACACCCCGGGCTCGACGCGGTCGGGCCCGCGGCGCGACAGGTCCGCGCCGTGCGCCACCGCGTGACGACGCGGTGGTCCAGGTCGCGAGGACGGCGCCCGCCCGCAGGCGCACGAGTTCGTCAGGCAGGGGGTGGTGCAGGCACCACCCCGAATACGGGCACTGGGGGGATCGTCCGGTGGGCCGAGGTTTCAGAGGATCGGGGTGTACCGAAACGCTCCGACCGGGGGGAACCACCCACATGCACCACTTCAAGAAGCCCGCGCGGTGGGCCACGGCCGCCGTGTGCGGGCTGCTCGCGCTCGCCGCCCTGCCCGCGTCACCGGCGAGCGCCGCCGGGGCGAAGGGCGGCGCGCCGGCCGTGCCCGCGCGGTACGCGCAGCAGCGCCTCGACTGGCAGCCGTGCCGGTCCGGCGCGCTGGAGTGCGCCTCCATGACGGTGCCGCGCGACTGGTACCACCCGGGCACGGGGGCGGACCTGACCGTCGCGGTCTCCCGGCACCGGGCCGCGGACCCCGCCGCGCGGCGGGGCGTGTTGATGATGGCGGCCGGCGGGCCGGGGGCCTCGGGGCTGGGCCGGCCGGCGGGGCTGGCGGCGTATTCGCCCAAGCTGGCGGCCGCGTACGACGTCGTCGGCTTCGACCAGCGCGGGGTGGGGGCCGGCACCCAGGTGGTCTGCTCCGACCAGGACACGGTGGACGCCCTGTTCACCAGCGGTGACCTGCGCGACCGCTCTCCGCGGGCCGTGGACGCCACCGTGGACCGGGCGCGGAACTTCGTACGGGACTGCGAGCGGCGGTCGGGCGACCTGCTCCCGTACATCACCACCGACCAGGCCGTGCACGACATGGACCTGTTCCGGGCGCTGCTCGGCGAGTCGAAGGTGTCCTACTACGGCCCCTCGTACGCCACCTTCCTCGGCGCCTACTACGCGACCGAGTTCCCGCGCCGGGTCGACCGGGTGGTGCTCGACAGCAACATCGGCTTCACGGGCAGTTGGCAGGCGTTCCTGACGGGCCAGCCGATGAGCTTCCAGCGCCGGTTCGAACAGGACTTCCTGCCCTGGCTCGCCGCGAACGACGCGACGTACCACCGGGGTCGGACCGCCGAGGAGGCCAAGGCCTCGTACGAGCGGCTGCGGAGCGCGTTGGGTGATCACCCGCTGGACCTGGAGGGGACGACGGTCACTCCCAACCACCTCGACGCCGCCGCGACCTCCCTCATCTACAGCGGCGACCGCTTCCCCGACCTGGCGATGCTGCTCGATGTCCTGGAGCACCCGGACGCGGCTCCGCCGGCCGCCCGCAAGGCCCTGGCCGAGAAGCTGAAGCACCCGCTGGGGGCGCCGTTCGCGGCGGACTTCTTCTCCGTCATCTGCCAGGACACCCCGTGGAGGCACGACAGCGCCTACTGGGTCCGTCGGAGCGCGGCCGACAGCGCCGCGTACCCGATGGCGGGAGCCCGTGAGCTGACGTTCGCCTCGGTCTGCGCCGCCTGGCCGCGCTCCCAGGCGCCCCGCGTGCAGGTCACCGGGCGCGGGCTGCCGCCGATCATGATGCTCAACTCGCTCCACGACCCTGCCACTTACTACGAGGGCGCGCTGCGGGCCCACCGGGAGACGGCCGGATCCCGGCTGATCACCGTCGGCGGCGGCGACCACGGCGTCTACCAGTCGCACAACCCCTGCGTGGACGCGTACGTCGAGGGCTTCCTCGTCGACGGCCGGATGCCGGCCGAGGACGCCTCGTGCGAGGGCAGGCCGCTGCCCGACCCGACCGCCGGCCGGTAGTTCGTCTCCGCGGAGGCCGGGGGTGCACTGGGCTAGCGCCCCCGTGTGGCCGCGGCTTCGGGAGCGGGCTCCTCCGTTCGGGCCTCGGATTCCTGCCGGGTGCGCGGGCGGTAGCGGGAGACGGCCACCCCGGCGAGGCACAGGAGACCGCCCAGCAGGCTGAGCCAGACCGGCGCCTCGCCCAGGAGTATCCAGCTGAGCAGGACGACGATGGCCGGCACGGCGTACGTCGTCGCGCCGAGCTTCCCGGCCGGCATCCGCGCGAGGGCGTAGGTCCAGGTGGTGAAGGCGAGGGCGGTGGGGACCACGCCCAGGTAGACCATGTTCAGCGTCGCGGACAGCGGGGCCTTCGGGACCTCGGCCACGAGTTGCCCGGCGAACGGCAGGCAGGCCACGGTCCCGGTGAGGCAGCTGTAGGCGGTGACCTGGAGCGGCGTCGCGAAGGAGAGCGCGGGCTTCTGCGCGACGACGCCCGTCGCGTACGCCGCCGCCGCGATCAGGCACAGCACCACCCCGAGCAGCGGGGTCGAGCCGTTGCCTCCCGACGACATGGACAGGCCGACGACCACGGCGCCGATGAAGGAGACCGCCATGCCCGTCAGCAGCCGCGGCGGCAGGGCCTCGCCGAGCAGGCGCGCGGCGAGGAGGGCCATCAGGATCGGACCGGTGTTGACGAGCAGGGACGCGGTCCCCGCGTCGACGAGGCGTTCACCCCAGTTCAGCGCGACCGTGTAGCCGGCGAACCAGACGAGTCCGGACAGCAGGATGCCCCGGCGGGCCCCGCGCGGCGGCAGTCCTTCGCGGCGCACGAGGAGGATCGCGACGAGGACCAGCGAGGCGGCGAGCAGCCTGCCGAGGGCGAGGGCCCCGGGCGAGTAGGCGGCTCCGGCGCTGCGGATGGAGACGAAGGCGGACGCCCAGGCGAACACCGTGCAGCAGACGGCGATGGCCGTGAGGAGGCCGGGCGGAAGGGCGCGCGTGCGGGCGCGCGGGTCGGTCTTCATGTCTGCCGACCCTACACCCAACACTTCGGTGACCGCCGAACTATTTCGGGCAGCCTTCCCGCGGGGTGCCGAGGCCTTCGGAGCGCTCGCCGGTGCTGTGACCGGAAAGGTTTGCCGACCTGGTGAACGTTTCCGGTCACGGCACTAGCTCCACGCCTGCGGCGTGAGTCCCAGCAGTTCGCCGAAGGCCTCCTCCCCCGCCCCTGTGACCAGCAAGCCCCGCCCGCCCCCCTCCGGGCGCACCACCCACGCCTCGGACAGGGCCCGCGCGCAGAGCCGTGCTCCGACCAGGCCGCCCAGGTGCCGGCGGCGCTCGGTCCAGTCCAGACAGGAGCTCGCCGGCGGCCTGCGACCCGCGCCCGTCACGTCGACGCCCGCGCGGGCGCACCAGTCGATGCCGGCCTCGGTCATCTCGAACACGCCCTCGGTGCGCAGCAGGCCCCGGCCCTCCATCGCGTCCGTCACCGCCATTCCGAGCCGACCCGCGAAGTGGTCGTAGCAGGTGCGGGCCCGCGCCAGCGGGTCGGGCGCGGCGACCACCGGCACCGCGTGTGCCGCGTCCCGCCCCGGGACGGCATAGGAGGCCAGTTCGTCCACCAGCCGGGCCGTGGCGGCGTCGGCGATGCGCACGTAGCTGTGCCGCCCTTGCTTCTCCGTCACGCAGATCCCCGCGTCCAGGAGCCTGGCCAGGTGCCCGCTGACGGTGGAGGGGGCGACACCCGTGATCCGGGCCAGCTCGCCCGCAGTCCAGGCGCGCCCCTCCAGCAAGGTCATGCAGATCGCGGCCCGGGTCTCGTCGGCCAGGGCGGCGGCGAGAGCGGCGAGCCGCGCAGCCGGGGCCGGAGCTGAGGCTGGGTCCGGGGCTGGGGCCGGGGAATCCGCCTGTTCGAGAGCACGTCTGTGGTCCATGACTCCAGAATGCCCGATCATTTCGGCATTCGACGAATGAACGGGGCGCACGCTCAGCGCTGGACGCCCCGTCCGGCCGGCGATCTCCACCCCCGGTTCCACCCGTGGGTCCAGGTGCCGCGAGCTGCGTCGCAGCAGTCTGTAGGGCATGACAGCAACCGAGTGGATCACAGACGCAGCCCTCATCCTGGTCGTCTTCCGGCAACTGCGGGAAGGCCGTCTCGACCGCAAGACCTTCCTCCTGCCGCTGATCATCGTGGCCTTCGTGGCGCATTCGTACCTGGACACTGTCCCCACCGACGGCAACGACCTGGTCCTGATCGCCGCGCTGATGGCCGTCGGCGCCGCACTCGGCATCAGTGGCGGCATCTACACCCGGATCCGCGCCCTGGACGGGCACCTCCTGATCAAGGCGGGTGCGGTGTCGGCGGTCCTGTGGGTCGTGGGCATGGGAGCGCGGATGGGCTTCCAGGTGTGGGTCGAGCACGGCGGCGGCGCCGACGACGTCGCCCGGTTCAGCCTCGCGCACCACATCACCGGCCAGCAGGCGTGGGTCGCGGCCTTCGTGCTGATGGCGCTGACCGAGGTCGTGACGCGGGTGGCGACCATCTACGTACGCAGCCGGGCGGTCAAGGCTCCCCGCCCCGTGGCCGTCCTCGACCGTACGGCCTGACCGTGCAGTATGTTCGGCCCGTGCCCGCAGACCAGAGCGCCCCGCCCCCCAGCACGGACACCGGCCGGGGGGCGGAACCGCGCCCCCTTCCCGGGCAGGACGCACGGATGCACTGGGTGGCGAGCCTCGCGGTCGTCGTCGTGGGCGCCCTGACGATCCGGCCCATGGGCTTCGACGACCGGGGGTTGGCCGTGGCCGTCCTCTTCGTGGTCAACTCCGCCGCGCTGCTGGCCAGGCGCCTGCCCGAGCACAAGGTCTCCCCGCGCCTCGCGCTGATCTGGCTCGGGCTCGGCGTCGTCGCGGCAGCCGCCCTGATCGGTGTCAGCAGCAGCGGAACGGCCTACCTCTTCGCCTTCTTCCTCTCCGGTCACATCGGATACCGGCTGGAGACCAAGCCGGCCCTCGTGCTCGCCGGAACGTGCAGTCTCCTGTGCGGCGCGGTCCTCTACTTCCGCCTCGGCCCGGGGCACGAGGCGCTGCCGTGGGCGTTCGGGCTCCTGACCGGCCTCCCGGTCCTGATCGGCATCGTCAACCGCACCCAGCACCGGGCCGTACGGGCGGCCATCGAGGCGGCGGAGTCGGCCGAACGCGCCGCCCGGGCCGAGGCCCGTACCGCCGTGCTGACCGAACGAAGCCGGATCGCCCGGGACGTGCACGACGTCCTGGCGCACTCGCTCGCCGGGATCAACATGCAGCTGGAACTGGCGGACGCGCTGATCGACACCGGCGACCTGGAGAAGGTCCGCGAGGCCCATGACAAGGCCCACGGGCTGGTCCAGGAGAGCCTGAGGCAGGCGCAGTGGACCGTGCACGCGCTCCGCGAGGACGCGCTGCCCCTGCTGGAGAGCCTTTCCGCGATGCTGGAGTCCTCGGGCCACCGCGATGCCCTCACCGTCACCGGGACCGTGCGCGAAGTGCCGGCCCGGGCGACCCAGAACCTGCTGCGGATCGCGCAGGAGGCCCTCACCAACGCGGCTCGGTACGCTCCCGGCGGGGCAGTGGAGGTGGAGTTGACGTACTCCGCGGCCTCGATCACGTTGAGCGTCCGCAACGGCCCCGCCACTCGTGAGGTGAACGCGGGCGCGGGCAGCGGGATGGGACTGATCGGCATGCGCGAACGGGTCGCCCTGCTGGGCGGAACGGTCACCGCGGGTCCGGTCACCGAAGGACGGCACCGCAATGGCTGGCGAGTGGAGGCAGTGATCCCGACATGAGTGAACCCGCAGAGCGACAGCAGCAGTTGAGGGTGGTCGTCGCGGACGACCAGGCGGCGGTCCGCGAGCCGCTCGCGGCGGTTCTCGCCCTGGCGGAGGACATCGACGTCGTGGCAGCCGCCGCGAACGGCCACGAGGTGCTGGAGGCGGTCGCCGCCGGGCCGGTGGACGTGGTGCTGATGGACCTGCGCATGCCCGTGATGGACGGGATCGAGGCCACCCGTCAACTGGCCGAGCGGTACCCGGAGGTGGCGGTGGTCGTCCTGACCACCTTCGCCGACGACGACTCGATCCTGGGCGCGCTGGGCGCCGGAGCCCGCGGATATCTGACGAAGAACGCCGGACGCCGCGACATCACCCGCGCGATCCGGGCCGCGGCGGCCGGTCAGTCCGTACTCGACCGCGCGGTCCAGGACCGCCTGCTCGCCACGGCTCGGGCGACGGCAGGGACCAAGTCCCACTCGCCCGCTCCACCGGGGCGGGACCTGCCCGCCGACCTCACGCCCCGGGAACGCGAGGTGCTCGCGCTCATCGGGCTCGGGCTGCCCAACCGGGGCATCGCCGAGAAGCTGTTCATCAGCGAGGCCACGGTCAAGACCCACATCAACAACCTGTTCGCCAAGGCGGGAATCCGAGACCGGTCGGACGCCGTCCGCCGCGCCATCGAAGCGGGCCTCGCCTGACACGCGCTCCGTCAGGCACTCTCCGGACGAGCGCGAGCACGCGCGACCCGTGACTCGTTCGCACGGGCCGGCCGTAAAGCGGTGGACAGCCGTCCGACTGCCGGGCGAGCATCTCCACGATGAACAGCGAACCCCTCTCCATCCCCCAACACATCCGTTTCGTCGAGCTCGGCGAGAAGGCCCTGCGGGCACTCGCCGACGGTGACCTCGCCGGCGGCAGCGCCGAGGCCGGGGTCGCCCTTGACGAACACTTCGTCGGCGACCGGGCCCGCTGGATCTTCGGCCATCGCGCCGACCAGCTTGCCAAGGACCCGTCCGCAGCCCCCTGGATCACGCGCGCCGCCGTGTCCGAACCGGACGAGGTCGTCGTCGGCGACGCCGGGTTCCACGGACCGCCCGACGAGGCCGGCATGGTCGAGGTCGGCTTCACCGTCGTGCCCGGGTACCGCCGCCAGGGCTACGCACGCGCCATGCTGGCTGCCCTCCTCGACCGAGCCGCCGCCGAACCCGAAGTCAGGACCGTGCGGGCCAGGATCAGCCCCGACAACACCGCCTCCCTGGCCACCATCGCGGGCTTCGGATTCACAGCCGTCGGCGAGCAGGGCAATGAACACGACGGGCGCTTCATCGTCTTCGAGGTCCCGGCAGACGCGATCCGGGCCGCGCAGCGGCTCACGGCGCAGGCCGTGCTCTAGAGTTGGGTCCGTGCCGCACGTCACCGTACGTCGGACCGCTGACACCGCTTCTGACAGGGTTCGTCGTATGGAATGCGTCTTCTGCGAGCTCATCCGTGAGGACACCGCGAGCTGGGTGGCGCGTGGCCGGGTGGCCTGTGCCTTTGCGCCGCTGGACCCACTGGCGCCGGGTCACACCCTGGTCGTTCCGACGCGCCATTACGCCGGCGTCTTCGACACCCCGCCCGCGGTCCTCGCAGAGGTGACGGCACTCGTCCAGCGCGTGGCCGAGGCTTCGCGTACCGGCTTGAACGCCTCGGGCGTGAACGTACTCAGCGCCAGCGGTCCGGGGTCGGAGCAGTCAGTGCCCCACCTGCACTTCCATGTGGTGCCGCGGTGGACGGACGACGGAATCTCGACCTGGCCGACCGGTAGGTCCGTCCATCACTTCGCGGGCGATCCGGTCGCGCGGCTCGCCACCACTTTGGCTTCGGGCCGGCACCGGACGAGTTGAGCCGGCCCGACCGGTCGGGCGTGCGGCGGCATGCATCCGCACGCAGCAAAATCAGGTGGCAGGGCCGGGCCTCGGGTGCCGAACATCTCCGTATGACCCACTTCTTGAAGACCGACCGGCTCGAACTGCGCGCCTTCCGGATCGACGACGCCGACCACCTGATCGCCCTGGACGGCGACCCCGAGGTCATGCGCTTCATCACCGGCGGCCGCCCCACCAGCCCGGAGGTGATCCACACGCGGACCCTGCCGCGCCTCCTGCACGTCTACGACTGCTGGGGCGCACAGGGCTACTGGGCCGCCCACGAGGCGGCCACGGGCATCTTCCTCGGCTGGTTCGAGCTCCGGCCGCTGGAGGAGGACAGCCCCGCCGTGGTCGAGCTCGGCTACCGGCTGAACCGGGCTGCGTGGGGGCGCGGGTACGCCACCGAAGGCTCGCGGGCGCTGATCGACAAGGGGTTCAGCGAGCTGGGGGTCGAGCGGGTCACGGCGAACACGATGGCCGTCAACACCGGTTCGCGCCGCGTGATGGAGAAGTGCGGCCTGTCGTTCCTGCGGCACTTCACCGGGGACTGGCCGGAGGCGATCGAGGGCTCCGAACACGGTGAGGTCGAATACGAGCTGACGCGGACCGTCTGGGAGCGCTCGCGGTAGACCCACCCCCGCAGCCCGCTGAAGCAACGCCCCGGAACAGCGATACCCCCTGCTCCCCCGAAGGCCACGGCGACGAACAGCCCGCCCACGGCGTGCCGTTGGGGCGCCTCGGGGTCGGTGGTCAGGCCCAGCCGTCGCGCATGCCCTCCTGGTAGGCGGCCTCGTACGCGTCGTCGCCGAGCCGGGCCCGGGCGCGGCGCTCGCATTCGGCCCGCAGGGGCGCCAGTTCCGGTGTACCGCGCTGGGGATGGCCGACGGATTGCCAGAGCGTCTGGCACGCCCCGGAGGTACGGGCCGCCCGTACGGGGTCACCGTCGGCGGCGTGGGCGGCGGCGAGGAGGTCCAGGCCCAGGGCGGTGCCGAAGCTGTCGCCGAGGCGGTGTTTGGCGGCGAGCATGGCCCGGGCGTGCCGGGCGGCGGAGGCGGGCCGGTCCTCGATCAGGGAGATGAGGGAGAGCTGGTAGTCGGCGTAGGAACGGGTCCAGTGCTCTCCGAGTGCGGCGCAGCCCTCGCGCAGTTCCTCGGCCGCGGCGCGGGCCTCGTGGCGGAGCCCCGTCGCGGTGAGGGCGAAGGTCCGGGCGAGGTGGCAGCGCAGCGTGGCGGCGGAGTCGAAGGGCGTGCCCGGCAGACCGTCGAGGGCGTTGTCGGTGACGATGCGCGCGGCGAGCGGCCGGCCGGCCATGAGGTGGCTGATTCCGAGCAGGTACGCGGCGTCCAGTCGCCCGTCCAGGTCCTCTCGTCCGTCCCCGGAACCCATGGCGGCGGCCTGGCAGGCGAGGGCGATCCGGTGGGCGTGGTCGTGTTCGCCGCGCAGGAGCAGGACCACGCCCAGCGCCCAACGGGGCCGTGCGAGGTCGGTGTCGTGCGGCCTGGGGCTGTTCAGGGCGCGCTGGAGGTAGCTCTGCGCTTCGTGCAGGCGCCCGCAGCAGCCCCAGAAGAACGCCACCCGTGCGGCCATGTCCAGGGCCTGGCCGGGCTCCGTACGGAGCAGGAAGTCCAGGGCGGCGCAGAGGTCCCGGTGGCGGGCCCGGAGCCGCTGGTACCAGCTGCCCTGGTCGGGTGAGAGCCATCCCTGATCGGCCTGGCGGGCCAGGCGGTGGAAGTGGGCGGCATGGCGTCGGCGGACGACGTCGTGCTGCCCGAGCCGGTGGAGCCACGTGCCTCCGTACTCCCGGACGGTGTCGAGCAGGGTGTGCTCCCGGCCTGCCTTCTGCACGACCGACTTGGCCACGAGTCCGTCCAGTGCTGCCGCGACCCCTGCCGCCGGCAGCGCTTCGTCGGAACAGACCGCGCGCGCGTCGGCCTCGTCGAACGGCCCGGCGAAGACCGACAGCCGCGCCCACAGGAGCCGCTCGGCCGGCTCGCACAGTTCGTGGCTCCAGCCGATCGTGGTGCGCAGGCTCTGGTGCCGCCGGGGATCGCGGAGGGTGTCCGAGGTGAGCGGGTCGATGTGCCGGCGCAGACGGGCCGCCAGGTCCTGGGGGGTGTGGCGGGTCAACTGCGCGGCGGCGAGTTCCAGCGTCAGGGGGATGCCCTGGAGGTGCCGGCAGATGTCCCGCGCCGCCTCGAGGAGTGCGGGCGGCCGGTTCCGCGGCAGTCCCGACGCGGCCACCGCGGCACGGCCGAGGAACAGCTCCAGGGCTTCCTCGGGCCTGAGCGGCGGCAGTTCGAGGACGTGTTCACCGGGAACGCCGAGGGGCTCGCGGCTCGTGGCGAGGACGGAGAGCCCCGGCGAGGCGGTCAGCAGGTCGGCGGTCAGGGCCCGTACCTCGGGCACCAGGTGCTCACAGGAGTCGAGGACGAGGAGCGGGCTGCGGTGGGCCAGCCAGGCGCACAGGGCCTCCGTCGGCTCGCGTGCGGTGTGGTCGGCGAGACCGCACGCGGCCGCGACGGCGTCGACCAACCCGGACGCGTCCGGTAGCCCCGACAGCTCCGCCCACACGACCGCGCGGCCGGGGTCGGCCCGTTCCAGCAGCCGGCGGGCGGAGCGGCTCTTGCCCACTCCGCCGGGTCCGACCACCGTGACCACACGGCTGTCCGCCAGCGCGGCGCTCAGGGCGGCCAGCTCACGGCCACGCCCCACGAACACCCCGGCCGTGCTGGTCACCCCGGCCGCCCCGGACTCACGTCGTTCTCCGCGCACGCGAGGAAGTCTTGCCCACGGCACGCTCCCGGCGGGGCCCGGCGGAGCCCGCCTCGCTGCGTACGAGGGTGTCGTACGACACCGAGACGCGCCGGCCGGCACGGTCCGTGAACGGCCGCGGCTCCGCCGCCACGGGACGGCGGTCTTCACGGCAGCCTCCGTCATTCCACCCGAACGACGGACCCGTCCGTGCCCGCACTTCACCCACCCGGCCGAGGGAACGCCCGCCCCGAGCGGCCCGAGCCTGACCGGACGCGGACGCCGACCGGCACGGACCGCGGCCGGGTGGCGCGGGGCGGGGCCGGGTGGCGCGGGGCGGGGCCGGGTGGCGCGGGGCAAGGCTCGAACCCGCTCACTGCCCCGGCGGCCCCCCTGAGTACGGCCGACCCCACCGCCTGCGCGTAGTCTGCGGCCATGACCGACGACCGAATGAATGTCCAGGAGACCCTCACCACGCTCCTGGCCGGCAACGAGCGCTTCGTTGCCGGTGCGCCTGAGCACCCGAACCAGGACGCCGCCCGCCGCACGGAGATCGCCCCGGCGCAGACACCGTTCGCCGTCCTGTTCGGCTGCTCCGACTCCCGCCTCGCCGCCGAGATCATCTTCGACCGTGGGCTGGGTGACCTGTTCGTGGTGCGGACGGCGGGCCACGTCGTGGGTACCGAGGTGCTCGGCAGCATCGAGTACGGCGTCAGCGTCCTGGGCTGCCCGCTCGTCGTCGTCCTGGGCCACGACGCCTGCGGCGCGGTCGCGGCGACGCGCGCCGCCGTGGAGGACGGGGCCACCGCGGGTGGCTTCGTGCGGGACGTGATCGAGCGTGTCACGCCGAGCGTGCTGGCGGCCCGGGCGGCCGGCCACACCGAGGACGGCGACTTCATCGCCGAGCACATACGGCACACCGTCGATCTGCTGCTGGACCGCTCCCGGCTGCTCGCCGATCGGGTCGCGGCGGGTGAGGCCGCCGTCGTGGGCCTGGCCTACCGCCTCGCGGACGGCACCGCCCAGCTGGTCACCGCCCGTGGCCTGGACGTCCCGACCGCCACCGCCAAGTGACTGCCCCGGGCAGGCCGGCCGAGACCGGCCTGCCCGGTCGCCTCAGCCCTCGTCGAGGTCGGGTACGACGGCCCGCAGTCGTTCGGCGCTGATCGCGCCGGCCCGCAGCAGGCGGGGGGCCGGCCCGGTGAGGTCCACGATGGACGAGGGCACGTCCGCCGCCGTCGGTCCGGCGTCCAGGTAGACCGCCACCGACTCGCCGAGCATGTCCTGGGCGGCATCACAGTCCTGCGGCGAGGGCTTGCCCGTCAGGTTGGCGCTGGAGACGGCCAGTGGCCCGGTCTCGTCGAGCAGGGCGAGGGCCACCGGATGGTCGGGCATCCGCACCGCGACCGTGCCGTTCGTCTCGCCCAGGTCCCATCCCAGGTCCGACCTGTGCCGGACGACCAGGGTCAGTCCGCCCGGCCAGAAGGCGCTCACCAGCTCCCGCGCGCCTTCCGGCAGCTCGTCGACCAGGTCGTCCAGGGCCGGCGGGGAACCGACCAGCACGGGCGAGGGCATGGCCCGGCCCCGGCCCTTCGCGTCCAGGAGACCGGCCACGGCCAGTGGCGCGAAGGCGTCCGCACCGATCCCGTACACGGTGTCGGTCGGCAGCACGACCAGCTCGCCGCGGCGTACCGCCGCCGCGGCCTCCGGCAGTCCCTCGGCCCATTCCGACTCGTTCGAACAGTCAAAACGACGCGACACAACGCTCACCCTCCGCGGGGGCTCTCGTCCCCCGCCTCTCGATCCACACGGGCAGACGGCCGAGATCGGCCCGCCACACCACCAGTCTCCTCCGACTTCGGGCACCACCCGCACCAACCGTCCGAGTTCGGTCGAGGACCGGCAGGGAGGGCTCGCTTGCGACCGGTCTCGTGCTATTGCGGACGGCGGAAGCGATGGGTGGCCCAGAGGAGGGCCAGGGCGCCGGCGGTGAGGAGGGCGGCGGCTTCCAGGAGGAGCGGGGGTTGCCGGCCGAACCATTCGATGCCTGCCGCGGTCGCCTGGTCCGGCACCCGCACGGTGATGGAACGGCGCAGCACGTCCACGCCGTAGGCGAGGGGGTTCACGGCAGCGAGGGCGCGGGCCCAGCCGGGAAGGGCGTCGAGGGGGAAGAAACCGCCCGAGAGGAAGAGCAGCGGCATCATCACCAGACCGAGGAGCATGTGGAAGAGTTCGGCGCGGCTCAGGCTGACGGCCAGGGCCAGCGCCAGCGCGGTGATGGTGAAAGAGGCCAGGATCATGCCGCCGAGGAGCATGGCCAGGAGGAGGGGGTCGTAGGGCAGGCCGACGGCCCCGGCCAGCGCGAGGATGACGGTGCCCTGGACGGCCGCGACCGCGGTGCCACCGACGCAGCTGCCCAGCAGAAGGGTGGCGCGGCCGGCCGGAGCCATCAGGAGTTCCCGCAGGTAGCCGGTCTGCCGGTCGGTGATCAGGCGGATGCCGACCATGATGGCGGGGGTCTGGACGGTCATCATCAGCATGCCGGGGAAGAGGTACGTCTGATAGCCGACGCCGAGTGCGGAGTTCGGGATCAGGGCGGCCAGGCCGCCTCCGAGGATGAAGAGGTAGAGCACCGGCTGGATCAGCATCAGGGCGGTGTGGGTGGGGTGCGAGGACAGACGCAGCAGGTCGCGGTGGACGAGGGCGAAGACCGCGCGCAGTTCCTCGCGCAGGCGGGCCCGCGGGGCCGGCTCGGGTGCGCCGGGGAGTCCGGGGGTTCCCGGTGTCGTGGTGGCGTGGGTGGTCACCGGCCCTCCCTCGCAGTCGCGGTGGCGCCCGGTTCGGTGACGGCGGCGAGGGCGGGTTCCGTGCCGGCGGGGGCCGAGGTGGGGCGTGCGGTGTGGATGCTCCGGCCGGTGTGGTGGAAGAAGACGTCGTCGAGGGTGGGTGGGGTCGCGGAGGCGGCCCGAACGGCGATGTCGTCGGCCGCGAGGGCGGCGCACAGGCGTGGGATCCAGGAGCTGCCGTCGGGCACGTGAAGGCTGATCCCCTCGGAGTCGAGGGTCGTACGGGTGCCCGGCGGTGCGGTGCGGCGAACGACACGGTCGGCGGCGGGGTCGTCGTTGGTCCGCAGGACCACCCGGTCGTCTCCGATCGCGGCCTTGAGGGCGCCGGGGGTGCCCTGGGCGACCAGGCGGCCGCCGTCGATGATGGCGAGGCGGTCGCAGTTCTCGGCCTCGTCCAGGTAATGGGTGGTGACGAAGAGCGTGGTACCCCTCCGGTCGCGCAACTGGCGCAGGTGGTGCCAGACCTGGGCGCGCGCGTGGGGGTCGAGGCCGGTGGTCGGCTCGTCCAGGAACAGGACCTTCGGCTCGTGGAGCAGGCCTCGGGCGAGTTCGAGGCGCCGCCGCATCCCGCCGGAGAGGGTACGGACCGGAGCCCGCCTCCGATCGGTGAGGTCGACTGCCTCGAGGGTTTCGGCGGTGCGCCGGCGGGATTGGCCGCGGCTCATGCCGTAGAGCCGGGCGTGGATGTACAGGTTCTGCTGGACCGTCAGGTCCATGTCGAGCGCGCTGTGCTGGAAGAGCATGCCGACCCGTCGCCGGACCAGGTTGGGTCGGCCGACCACGTCGACGCCGGCCACGGTGGCCGCTCCCGCGGTGGGGCGTGCCAGGGCGCACAGCAGGGAGATGGTGGTGGACTTCCCCGCGCCGTTGGGGCCGAGGAAGGCGAAGGTCTCTCCTTGGTTCACGTCGAGGTCCAGGCCGCGCACGGCGGGGGTCAGGGTGCCGTCCGGGCCGGGGTAGCTCTTGGCCAGGCCGCGGGTGCTGATGGCGTACGGCGCCTGTGCGGCGGTCGGGTCCGCGGGGGGCGTGGTCAGGAGGGTCGCGGTTGCGGGGGCGTGGTCACCGGCGTGCGGCTGCATGGCCAAAGGGGGTCCTCGTCTGCTCGGGGTTGTCCCGTGGCGGGGGCGTGTGACGGCCTCCGGGCGGTGCCGGTTCGTGCAGCTCTGGCCGGGACGGAGTACTCCGGCCGGCGGCGCCGCGTGGGCAGCCGCCGACCGGAGGGCAAGATGCCCCTTTCGTCCGGTTCCCCGGTCGCCCGGGGAACCGGCGCTCAGCACCCGATCAGCGGTTGGGCCGTGGGCGGGGCCGCTGGGTCAAGCCGGGCGCGGAAAGGGGCGAAGGGGCCTGGTCAGGCACAGCTGATGCCGACACAGACGGTGTTGAGGAGCGTGAGCAGGCCGACGCACTCGCACGTCGCGGCGAACGCCGCTCCGTCGGCGCCCACGGGGTCGGTCTCCGGAAGGGCGTGCAGGTGAGCCAGCAGTTCGAGGTCGCGGTTCTCCATGACTTTCTCCTTCTCCTTGAGAGGGCGGCAGGTTCCCTGCCGCTCAGCCCGGCTGCTGGATCATCCAGAGCCGGGAGTCCGTGTGGTGGGTCCGCAGGAGGAAGGCCAGGATTCCTGCGGACCCGTCGCTCCAGCCCGTCGAGACGTCCCCGTACTCGTTGGGGAAGACGACGTGGGAGTCGCGGTGGGCGCCTTCGGCGGCGATGAGGCGGGCCATGGCGTCGGCCCCGGCTCGGTGGGCGGGGTCTCCGGTCGCGGAGGCCAGGTCGAGGAGGAAGTCCCCGTTGCCCGCCAGTCCGTGGCATTGGGTCAGGGGCGCGCGGGAGGCCCGTTCCATGACGGCTCGCGCGGCGCCCTGGGCGAGGTCGCCGTACCGGCCGTCGCCCGTGGCCTGCCAGAGCCGGAGGAGGAAGGTTCCGATGCCCGCCGAGCCGTGGCACCAGTACGGGGCCGTGGGCACGTCGCCTGCCTGAGCCGGCCAGTGGGTCGCCCCACCGACCGTCACGGCGTTCGCCGCCAGCGCTTCACCGGCTGCCACGGCCAGGTCACGGTACTCCTTGCGGTCCGTGACCGTGGCGGCGGCGAGCAGGAAGCAGCCGATGCCGGCCGTGCCGTGGGCGAAGCCGAGGTAGCGCTTGCCGGCTTCCTGCGCCACCGCTTCGGCCGGTGCGGGCCAGCTCACACCGTACGGTTCGGGGGTCGCCGCGGCGGCCAGCCGTTCGGCCGCTTCGGTGACGCGGGCGGCCAGGCGCGGGTCGCCGGTGCGGCGCCACAGGTGGGCGGCGGCCAGTCCGCTTCCGGCGAGGCCGTGGGTGATGTCGCGGTGGGGGCTCGATTCCAGGGGCGCCAGGGCCAGGGCGAGCGAGTGGTCGACCAGGGCGATGTCCCCGAGGGCCCGGCCGGTCTCGTACAGGGCCCAGGCGGTACCGAGGCCGCCGAAGTGCAGGCCGGGACGCACGGCGCCGGTGTCGGTGCGGGCGGCCACCCAGTGACCCGCGGTTGCGAGGAGTTCCGGCAGACGCGGGTCGGCGGTGAGCTCGAAGTACCTCGTCAGGACTGCGAGGACGCCGGCCGCGCCCTGCTGCACGGTACAGGGATCGCTCTCCCCCGCCATGGTGGAGACCGGCCACAGTCGCCGGTCGTCCTTCGGGGTCATCGAATCGACGAGGTGGTGCACGATGCCCGCCACCACGGCCTCGGTCGCACCGGGGCTCGTCGCACCGGTCCTCGACGGGGTGGACCGTATCGCGGTGGTCCTCTCCGCACGGGGTCGCACCTCACGTGCGCGGCGCAGGTTTTCGCCGGCGCGGGCCGGGTCCCAGCGCTCGGCGGGATCGTCCTCCATCAGCCCGAGGATCGCTTCGGCCGCCTCTCCGGGCAGGCGCAGGACGTCGTCGGCGGCGGCCAGCCACGTGGCGAGCCGCTGGTGGGCGGCCCTGGTGGGCGGTTCCTCGGGCAGCAGCTGGGGGACCTTGCCGGTGAGTACGAAGCAGAGGGTGGCTCCGAGGCTGTAATAGTCGGCCGTCGGCGAGACGGGCGCGCCCAGCAGTCGTTCGGGGGCGCTGAAGCCGGGGGTGCCCACGGTGGTCGGCAGTGGGTCGTCGCCCGTGAGGACGGCGAGTTCGAGGTCGATGAGGCGCAGGTTTCCGTCGGGCCGGACCATGATGTTGGCGGGGGTGAAGTCCCTCAGAACGCAGCCGTGGGCATGGGCCGCGGTGAGGAGGTCCACCAGGCGCGCGGCCTGGTCCAGGGCGTCGGCGCGGTAGCGCTCGCTGCCCGCGTCCCGGAAACGCTCGGCGACCCAGTTGCGCAGCGGGATGCCCGGGATCTCCTCCTGGGCGAGGAACAGGTGTCCGGCGTGCTCGAACATCGCGAGGGACCGCGGGGCGAGATCCGTGCCGTCGAGGAACTCCAGCGTCCGGGCCTCGGCGCGCAGCCAGTCGCGGACGTCGGCCCCGGACGCGTCGGCTTCGACGTGCGGACGGGCCTCCTTGATCACCACGGGGGCGCCCGTGGCGGCGTCGACCCCGCGGTAGACGCCGCCCTTGTTGGTGTGGCGGATCGCCTCCCGTACCGAGAAGCGGCCGCCGAGCAGCACCGGGGCCGTCGTCTGCCTCGGGGCGGGCGGCGGGGCCGGGACCGAGGCGGGGAAAGGGCTGACGGCCCACGGCGGCGGCGCGTACTGCCCGGTGCGGACGTCCTCGACGGGGTTGCCGTCGGGATCTTCGATGTACCAGACCAGCAGTCCCTGGTCGGACAGGCGCCGTCGGCCGACGAACGCGCCGTAGCGGTAGTGCACGAGGCTGTTCACGGCGTAGGGCTGGTCGGACAGGATCCGGGGGCCGACGAGTCCCGCCGTGGCTTCGTGCAGTTCCCGCGCGAGCCGGGCCGCGTCGGCGTCCGAGCGCGGGTAGACGGTGATGAACTTGCCGGAGCTGCCCCTCGGTGTGGAACGGGAATTGAGCGCGCTGACCTGCTCCAGCGATCGGGCGAACTTGAATGCCGACTCCTGGAGCAGCAGGACGTCCAGGGCCTTTGCCAGGACGGCGGGCGCGGAGGCAGCGGTCGCCGATATGTGCAGTTTCCAGCCCTGTTGGCGCCGGCCGGCGGACGAGGGCGTGAGGCGGCACCACATCGCATCGGCGTCGGTGGTCCACCGTGCACTCTGGCCCGTTGCGTCCAGGGCTCGGCTCAGCAGGCCCTGAAGGTCGACTTCGCTCGCATTGCTCGTCATGCCTGTCCCTCTCCACCTCAACGAGCGCCGGCTGGAATATGCCTTGGGAACGTACAACCCCCACGTGCCGAAAAGCAGGGGGTGCGGCGAGCGCATTGGTATCGCTGTGCCGCTCGGCGGCGTCAACCGGCGCGATGAAGGAGCACACAAGGGCGCAGCCGGTCGGACATTGGACCGTACGTCGGTTCGACGGAACGCGCGAAACACCCCTCGGGAGGAATAGCGGCAACCGAGGTCACGAGAATTTGTCTGTTCCCGAAACGGCAGACACAGTTCGACGCCCGCACGCAGTCAATGCGGAAATCGCTTATTCTCTGCACCCGCCACCCGAACCTCCCCCCTCCCACTCCCTCGCGGATTCACGTTCCCCTCGTTCGATGAATGTCAGTCGAAATTCGAGGGGAGCCGGAACACCGCGCACGCCGTCGCCCCACCTGTCCGGGACTGGTCGAATCCCGCGGCCGGGACCGCGTCGCCGGGGACACTACCGGCGCCGCGATCCCGCCTAAAGCTTTCCGGGCGACCAGGCCGGTGTAAAGACTTCGATTCCGCCACACCGCCAACCAGCCGCGCCGCGCGATGGGCGCCACGGCCAAAATTCTCGATCAGCGGGTCGAGCTGCGCCGGAGCGCAAGAACCCCCGGCGCCGCGAATTGCGTTCGGCTTCACGGAATCGACCGAAAACAGCAAGCCGGCCCGGTGAGGTCCCGACCGTGAATGCACTTACCCGAGTGGCGGCCGATAAGACAGAGGCGGGGATGGCCTTGTCTGGCAGCCGGGAAGCGAATGCGCGGTCAGCGCTCGCCCGGCTCACGGGCCGGGCGCGCCGCTTGGCGGGCGCGGGCCCGGGCCCGGGCCCGGGCCCGCCGCGCGTCTCTGCCCCTGTTCCACAGCCGAACGGCCAGGACGACCGCCGAGGCGGCGAACAGGCAGGCGGTGATCAGCAGCCACCGCCCCAGGAACACGTCGGCCGGCAGGCCGGTGGTGATCGTGAAGTGGCCGACCCGGCCGAGTACCAGCGGCCAGTACACGAGCAGCAGGACGCCCGAGACGAAGGCGGGCACCCGGACGTGGTTGACGCCGATCCGTGGCCCGCCTTCGCCCTCCCGTGCACCGTGCCCGAGGAGCCTTTGCACGGCCAGGTCCGTGACCTCGTACAACGGCAGGAGGACGAGGTCGTGCAGGAGCGCCGCCCCGACGAACCACACGGCCACGCCGACGGCGTCCCCCCGGAGCAGGCGCAGCCCCGCGTAGCAGGCGAGGGCGAAGGAGGCGAGGACGAGGATCAGATGGAGCGGGGAGGCTCCGTAGCGGTGCCGGAAGGCGGTCGTGGCGGTCGATGCGGACTCGACGGTAGGCGGCTTCACGAAGGCTCCCCGAAGGTGAGGCGGGTGACCCATTTGGTGTTGTGGACGCCGGGGGCGCCGGGGACGATCACCCGGGCCGGGTAGCCGTGGTCGAGGGAGAGCACGGCCCCGTTGACCCGGACGGCCAACAGCGAGCGCGCGTCCCGGACCTGGCCCTCGCTCAGGACGACGGAGCTGAACGAACCGCCGCGCTGGACGGACTCGACCAGCACCTGCGGGGTGTGCGTGCCCAGGCCGACGAGCGCGGCCAGGTCGGTCAGGCGTACGCCGCTCCAGCGCTGGTCGGCGGTCGACCAGCCCTCCACGCAGGCGATGGGGAGCAGCGCTTCGTTCTGCGGCAGGGCCAGGAGCCGGTCGTAGGTGAGGTCGATCTGGCGTCCCGCGCCGCGCACGGTCAGCCGCCAGGCCGGACCGGTGTCGCTGGGGCGGATGCCGACGGAGGCGGCCGTCTTGTTGATCTGGAATCCGCCGGGTCCGGAGCCCGGTTCCTGTCCGTGCGGGGCCAGGAGCGCCGTCCGGCGGAACCAGCCGCCCACGCTCTGCCCCACGGTCACGGCGAACAGCGCGAAGGAGCCCAGCCCGACCATGCCCAGCGCGCCCCGCCGGGAGATGGTCGCGGCGGCCGGGCGCGGCGAGACGAGACCGGCCGCCTCCTCGCTGTCCGGGGCCGGCTGCTGCCGTGGCCCGGCGCGCAGGGACCGTACGGCCCGCCTCAGCCGGAAGACCACGTGGACCGTGAAGGCGCCGATGAACACCCAGGCACCGTAGAAGTGGAGCGTGTAGAAGGAGCCCGGGAAGACGTAGTGGAGCTGCACGTTGAGGATGCCGGTCACGAACTCGAACCCGGCTCCTCCCACCAGCAGGAGCAACGAGAGACGTTCGGCGGCCTGGGCGGCCGACCGTACCGGGGGCCAGGCGAAGAGCTTCGGGATGACCGACCACAGCTTGGCCAGGAGCACGGGCACCAGCACGATGCCGAGCGTGACGTGCACGCCCTGGGTGACCCGGTAGAGCCAGTACGGGGAGGTCGGCCAGGAGAAGAGGTAGAAGCCGAGCCATCCCTTGTCCGGGGTCTGGTCGTTGACCGCCGCGAGGTCCGGTTCGTACGCGGCGTACGAGAGCAGTCCCGTGACGAACAGGATCGTGATGCCGAAGAGCAGGACGATCCCGAACACCGCCGTCAGCCACGGGCCGCGCAGCGGGCTGCGCCAGAACTCGGGGCGGGAGGGGCCGGGCGGCGGGCCTTTGCGCATGGGTGGGTTCACCGTGGTGTCTCCTTCGCCGTGGGTCCGATGCCCGGTCCGGCCGTACGGGCTCGGGGGCGGCGGGGGTCGTGGGGTCGTCTGCGCGCCGCCCGGCCGCAGAGGACGGCCGAGGCGGCGAGGGCGTACACGGCCGTGCCCGCGTGTGGGACGACACGGCCCGTCAGGTAGGCGGCCGCGCCCGCGACCGCGACGCCGAGCCATTCCCAGCGGCCGTCGAGGGCCACCAGGGCGATCAGCAGGAGGGCGTACCAGGAGTAGCCGGGAGTGGTCAGGAGGAACGCGGTGCCGGTGACCAGGAGGGCACCGCTCCAGGGGCGCTCGGGGTCGCCCCGCAGGATCACGTACAGGCTGACGGCGAGCATGCCGGCGGCGACGGCCGGTGCGGCCCACGAGTCGGGGATCAGCAGGCGCAGGAGGGCGTAGCGGTCGCCGGCGGAGGCGTCCTGGTAGCCCTCTTCGTCGGCGTAGCCCCCGAGGTATCCCAGGACGGACGAGTGGGAGAGCAGGACGTACGGCAGGTACAGGAGGGTGAGGACCGCGACCGCCGGGAGCAGGGTGGCGGCGGCGTCACGGGCGCGGCGTACGCCGGACAGGGCGCCCGGGAGCAGCACGGCGGGCAGGAGTTTGGCGGCGATGGCCAGGCCGAGGACCGCGCCGCCCCGGGCCCGGTGGCGGACCGTCAGGCCCAGGGCGATGACGGACAGCAGCACGGCGAGGACGTCGGCGTGGGCGTTGTTGACGGCTTCGACGGCGACCGCCGGGCACCAGGCCCAGTAGGCGGCGGTGCGGGGGTCGCCGCGGCGGCGCAGGATGCGCAGGAGCGCCAGGGTGGTGGTGACGGCGAGGACGGCGCCGCCCGCCTGGAGGGCCTTGTGACGGACTCCTTCGGGTGAGAGGGCGTGGACGAGGAGGAAGTACAGTTCGCCGGCCGGTGGGTAGATCGTGTGGACGCGGGGGCGGTTGATGCGGGTGCAGACGCCTTCGGAGACCGGGGCGAGGTCCGGCTCGCCGCACGCCTTCCCGGTGGGGAACAGCCAGTCGTCGCGGTACCGCTGGAGGGCGGTGTCGGCCGGGGCGTGGTCGTAGGGGGAGATGCCGGCCGCCTGGACGCGGCCGTCCCAGGCGTAGCGGTACGAGTCGGTGCTGGTGCGGGGTGGGGCGATCAGGCCCGTCAGGGCGACGGCGACACCACCGGCGAGGACGAGGGCGCCGACGTGCCGTGCGGGTACCCGGCGCAGGGACCACGCGGCGGCCGCGAACAGGGCCCAGCAGGCGGCGTACAGCCACGACAGGCCGGCCGGGTCCGCGAAGTAGCCGTATCGGCGGATGGTCAGGGCGAGCACCGCGACCAAAGCCGCCACCAGGACCGCTGTGGTGGCGGTGGCTCGAAGGGCGGTACTCCGGGAGGCGGTGTCCGGAGAGGCGGTGGCCCGGGAGGCGGCGCCGGACGGTCGGATCACGACGCGGCCCGGTGGGGGGCGCCGGCCTCGGCGGCGCGGCGGCGCGGTGCCCTCGGGACGAGTTCGGCGAAGTGGCGGCCGGCCAGCGTCCAGTTGGCGACGGTGCGCCAGCCGGCGGCCTCCGCGTGGCGCAGCAGGGCCCGGCGGCCGACCCGGGCCCAGGGGAAGGGGGTGCCGAGGGTGCCGCGGCCGTCGTCGAGGCGCACCTCGCACCGCTCGTCCACGTCGACGGGCGCGGCCTCTGCGAGCAGGCGCCCGCCGGGGGCGAGCAGGTCCGCGGTGCGCCGCAGGAGGACGGCGGGATCTCCGCCGATGCCGATGTTGCCGTCGATCAGCAGGGCGGTGTCCCAGCGGCGTTCGCCGGGCAGGGGGTCGAAGACGGAGCGGCACAGGGCCGTTCCGCCGCGGCGCACGGTCCGTGTCACGGCGGCCGGGGTCACGTCGATGCCGAGGGCGCGGTGGCCCCGTTCGGCCAGCGCCGCGACGAGCCGGCCGGGGCCGCAGCCGATGTCGAGAACGGTTCCGCGGCAGCGGGAGAGCACGCTCTCGTCGGCCGCGTCCGTCCCCGCGCACCACCGTTCGACGTCCAGGGGCAGCCGCCGGCCGTCGGTGCGCCGCAGGAAGAGGGGGCCCTGTCCCGTGCGGAGGGCCAGGGCGTACGGGTCGGCCCGCCATGCCGGGCCCGGCGTCGCGGCGGGCCCGAAGGCGGCGGGGGCGGCGGGGGCGCCGGGGGCGGGGGCGCCGGGGGCGGGGGCGCCGGGGGCGGTACGGGTGGCGGGGGCGGTCATCGTGCCACCGCTGTACGGCCGCTGAGCTGCCGGTGGCGCGCGGCGAACCGGCCCACCGGTGCCAGGGCGGCCACCTCCGCCGCGTCGGCGGCGGTGTCCACGTCCCGCAGCCGGGGCAGCAGCCCGACGCGGAGCCCGGCCCCGCGCAGCCGCTCGTACTGCACCGGCCCGGTCTCGGGTACGGACATGGGGACGCCGAGCAGCAGCGCCGGGTCCGGCGCCGCCAGGCCCAGGGCCCAGAAGCCTCCGTCCGCTGCCGGCCCGAACCAGGCGTCGTACGCGTCGAAGGCCAGCGCGGGTGCCAGGAGCTCCGGGGTGACCTGCGGGGTGTCCATGCCGATCAGCAGCGCCGGGCCGGCGCAGCCGGCGAACGCGGCCGCGAGCCGTTCGTCGAGGCCCCCGCCGCGCTGCGGTACGACGTCGAAGCCGGGTGGCAGCCACGGCCCCGGTGCGCCGTCCAGGACCAGTACGTGCCGCTCGGCCGGGGTGGCCGCCACGGCCGCCAGGGTGTCGGCGAGCGCGGCCTCGGCCAGCACCGCAGCCTGTTGCGGGGTGAACGGCGGCGTGAGCCGGGTCTTGACCCGGCCGGGCACGGGCTCTTTGGCGATGACGAGCAAGGAGGTCACCGGGCACCCCCGGCCCGCTCGGCACGGCCGGGTGCGGCGGGCACGTACGGGGGCTCGGCGAGCACCGCGCGCATGTCGCGGACCGCGTGCCAGGTGCCCCGCCAGGTGCCGGTGACCTTGGACTTTCCGCTGCGCGGCAGGTAGGGCACGTCCTCCTCGCGCACCCGCCAGCCCGCGTCGCAGGCGCGTACGACCATCTGCAACGGGTAGCCGGAGCGCCGGTCGGTCAGCTCCAGGCGCAGGAGCTGCTCCCGGCGCATGGCCCTCAGGGGGCCGAGGTCGTGCAGGCGCAGGCCGGTGCGGCGGCGCAGCATCCGGGAGAGCGCGAAGTTGCCCGCCCGGGCGTGCGCCGGCCATGTGCCGCGGGCCTGGGGGCGGCGGCGGCCGAGCACGAGGTCGGCTTCGCCCGCGGCCACCGCGCCGACGAAACCGCTCAGCAGGCCGGGGTCGAGGGAGGCGTCGCAGTCGCAGAAGCAGACGTACTCGGCCTCGGAGGCCAGCAGTCCGGCGTGGCACGCGGCGCCGAAGCCGCGCCGGGATTCCCGTACGACGGTGGCGCCGAGGGAGCGGGCGATGTCGGCGGATCCGTCGGTGGACCCGTTGTCGACGACCAGGGCCCGCCAGCCGGCGGGGATGCGGGCGAGTACCCAGGGCAGGGCCTCGGCCTCGTTCAGACAGGGCAGGACGACGTCCACGGAGTTTTCGGTCACGGCTGCCACCGTAGGAATTCCCCCGGGACATAGCGGACATCGACTCCTTACGAAACGCGGACGTCCACCATCCGGGGCCGGAACGCCGCAGACGGCTCAGGCTCGGCGATGCGAGGCTTGGCGTCATGAGCACGGCCACGAACACACCTCAGCCCTTCCCTCCCGCGCCGCCGGCCCCGCCCGACCGGGTCCTCGTCCCCGCACGGGTCCTCGTCGTCGACGACGATCCCACCGTCGCCGAGGTCGTCACCGGCTACCTGCGCCGGGCCGGCCACACCGTCCACCACGCCGCCGACGGCCCCGCCGCCCTCGAATCCGCCGCGCGGCACGACCCGGACCTGATCGTCCTCGACCTCATGCTGCCCGGCATCGACGGGCTGGAGGTGTGCCGTCGGCTGCGCGCCGACCGCCCCGTTCCGGTGATCATGCTGACGGCGCGCGGCGAGGAGGACGATCGGATCGCCGGCCTGGAACTCGGCGCGGACGACTACGTCACCAAGCCCTTCAGTCCCCGCGAGCTGGTCCTGCGCGTCGAGTCCGTCCTGCGCCGCAGCCGTGCCGCGGCGCCGCGGCACCCCGGCCGGGGGCTGCTCACGGGCGCGGGAATCCGGCTCGATCCGCAGACCCGCCGGGCCGTCAAGAACGGGCGCGAACTCACGCTCACCCTGAGGGAGTTCGACCTCCTCGCGCACTTCCTGACCCGTCCCGGCCAGGCGCACGGGCGTCAGGAGCTGATGCGGGACGTGTGGGGCTGGGACTTCGGCGACCTGTCGACCGTCACCGTCCACGTACGCCGCCTGCGCGCCAAGGTCGAGGACGACCCGGCCGCACCCCGGCTCATCCAGACGGTCTGGGGCGTGGGGTACCGGTTCGACGCGAGCGAAGAGGACGACGCCCGGTGAAGGACATCCTGCTGATCGCGGCGTTCGCCTTCGGTGGCGCGGCCTGCGCCGGTCTGCTCGGCGCGGTCGCGCTGCGCCTCCTGCGGCACCGGTCGGTCGCCGTCTCCCTGACCGTCGTCGCCGCGGTCACCGTCACCGCCATGCTCTCCGGCACCCTCGCCGTCGCCTGGGCCATGTTCCTCTCCCCGCACGACCTGAGCGTGGTCACCCTCGTGGTCGCCATGGCCGCGGTCGTCTCCCTGGTCACCGCGGTGCTCCTCGGACGATGGGTCGTGGCGCGCGGCCGCGACCTCGCCCGTGCGGCCCGCGACTTCGGCGAGGACGGCAGCTTCGCCGCTCCCCCGGCCCCGGCCACCGCGGAACTGGCGGCCGTCACCCGCGAACTGGCCGCCACCAGTGCCAGGCTCGCCGCCTCCCGGGAACGGGAGCGCGCCCTGGAGTCCTCGCGCCGCGAACTCGTCGCCTGGATCTCCCACGACCTGCGCACCCCGCTCGCCGGAATGCGGGCCATGGCCGAGGCCCTGGAGGACGGGGTGGCCGCCGACCCCGCCCGCTACCACCGGCAGATCCGCACCGAGGTCGAACGCCTGGACACCATGGTCGGCGACCTCTTCGAGCTCTCCCGCATCCACGCCGGGGCCCTCGAACTGACCCCCAGCCGCGTCTCCCTCCAGGACCTGGCGGCCGACGCCCTCCTCGGCGCCGACCCCCTCGCCCGCGAGCGGGGCGTGAGGCTGCGGGGCGACGACATCGCCCACGTACCGGTCGAGGTGGACGGCAAGGAGATGACCCGGGTCCTGGCCAACCTCCTCGTCAACGCCATCCGCCACACCCCCGCCGACGGCACCGTCGCCGTACGCGTCGACCGGCACCAGGACACCGCCGTCCTGTCCGTCACCGACGGTTGCGGCGGCATCCCCGAGGAAGACCTGCCCAAGGTCTTCGACACCGGCTGGCGCGGCAACCCCGCCCGCACACCCCCTGCCGGCGCCGGCCTCGGGCTGGCGATCGTGCGCGGCATCGTCGAGGCCCACGCCGGGCGGGCCCGGGTGGACAACGTCCCCGGCGGCTGCCGCTTCGAGGTCACCCTGCCACTCGCCGCCGCGAACCGCTGACCCACGCACCCCCGGCGTCACGGGGACGGGTGCCTAGCCGACCCGGGCCGAGGCCCGTTGCCCGGCCCGGGCGAACTCGGCCATGCCCTCGGCGAACCCCACCTCGGGACGCCAGCCCAGCTCACGTCGCAGCCGGGACGAGTCCGCGGTGATGTGCCGGACGTCGCCCAGGCGGAACTCCCCCGTCACCACCGCAGCCGGCCCACCGTGCTCCGCTGCGAGCGCGCCGGCCATCTCCCCCACGGTGTGCGGATCGCCGCTGCCCACGTTGTACGACGTGTGGCCGCCGGCCGGCAGGTTCCCGGCACCGGCCAGGGCCGCCGCGTTCGCCCGGGCCACGTCCCGTACATGGACGAAGTCACGCCGCTGCGCGCCGTCTTCGAACACCCGCGGGGCCTCACCCCGGGCCAGCGCGGACCGGAAGAAGGAGGCGACTCCCGCGTACGGGGTGTCCCTCGGCATGCCCGGCCCGTACACGTTGTGGTAGCGCAGCGAAACGGCCGTACCGCCGACGGACCGGGCCCAGGCGGCGGCCAGGTGCTCCTGCGCCAGCTTCGTCGTCGCGTACACGTTCCGCGGATCCACCGGCGCGTCCTCGTCGACCAGGCCGGGGACGAGCTCGGCCCCGCAGCGCGGGCAGCGCGGCTCGAACCGTCCCGCCTCCAGGTCCGCGACCGCCCGCGGCCCGGGCCGCACCACCCCGTGGTCGTGGCACTCGTACCGGCCCTCGCCGTACACGACCATCGACCCCGCCTGCACGAACCTCCGCACCCCGGCCTCCGCCATGCCGGCCAGCAGCACCGCCGTCCCGAGGTCGTTGCAGGCGACGTACTCCGGCGCGTCCGCGAAGTCCTTGCCCAAGCCGACCATCGCGGCCTGATGGCACACGGCGTCCACACCGCGCAGCACCCGCCCGACCGTATCCGGGTCCCGTACGTCGCCCCGGACGAACTCGGCGTCCGGCAGCTCGGGGGCCTGCGGATGAGCGGACGCCAGCAGCGCGTCGAGCACCACGGGCGTGTGTCCCTCGGCGGCCAGCGCGGCCACCACGTGCGAGCCGATGAACCCGGCTCCTCCTGTTACGAGTACTCGCATGCCCGGCACGCTACGGAACCCCACCGCCCGCCGACGGGACCCGCACCGGTCCGTAAGACTTCCGTCACCCGTCTCCCAGGCCCCGACGCCGTTCCGAACGCACGCACGCACGGGCGGCGACTGCCCGCCGCTCAGGGGTGGGTGCCGCCCCATGGGCCGCCGCCCAGAGAAGCTTGGAGATCTCGTGGGCGTCTCCGGGCCCGAACGAGCCGCCGTTCTGAAGCGCGGGCCTGGAAGTCAGCCGTCGGCGAGTGCCGTCACGACCAGGTCGGTGAGCAGGGCGCCGGCCGTGCCCTCGGGGTCCAGATCGGGGTCGTAGATGGTGACGTTGAGACCGACGCAACGCGGGGACCGGACGAGCGGCCGGAGCAGTGCGACGAGTTCGTCCGGCAGCAGTCCGTCCGGGTCGGGACTGTCGACGGCCGGCATAACGGCGGGGTCGAGCACGTCGGCGTCCAGGTGCACCCAGAAGCCGTCCAGGGCCGGGGTCTCCAGGCTGACGGCGGTCGCGGAGCCGAGCTCGCCCGGACCCCATGCGCGCAGTTCGGAGACGGTCACGACGGGGATCTTCAGCTGCCGCAGCTGGGCGATCTCGGGGTCGTCCGCGTACACGTCACGGGTACCGAGAGCGCGCACGTCTGCGTCCCGGAGGTAGGGGCGCAGACCCTCCAGGTCGGTGAGGTCGCTCTGGCCGCGCCCGGTCGCCAGGGCCAGCTCCTCGCCACCGGCCGCACCGATCCGGTTCGAGTTCTCCGGGTTGCGGAAGTCCGGCGAGGCGTCGACGGAGGCGAGGCCGTAGCGACCGAGCCGACGGAGGGCGAGCGCCGCGCCCAGTTGGATGGAGCAGTCTCCTCCCAGGACCACGGCGAACTCCCCCGCCGACACGTGGTGTTCGATCCGGTCGGCCAGCCGCACGGTGTACGTGGCGAGCGCGGCCGCGTTGAAGACCCCGTCGCCCTCCTGCCAGTCGCCGCGGTCGTACCTGGGGGGCACGACCACCCCGCCCTCGCGCGCCCCGAGCCGTCTCAGGATGCCGTTCTCGCGGAGCGCTCCGGCCAGCTTGTAGCAGCCGGGCACGGTGCCGGGGGCGGGCGGCCGCAGGCCGAGGTTGGACGGGGCGTCGATGATCACGGAGTTCCGCATTCGGGCATCCTCACCCGGTCCGTCGCGCGAACACAACGGGCCGGGCACCGGCTGCGATCGGCCGTGTCAGTGCGCGGAGATCTGCTGGAGCGCCGCACCCTGGTAGCGGGCGCCGGCATTCCACAGGATGAAGGAGTTCATCTTGTTCGCCGCCGCGGCCTTGATCTGAGCGGCCACCTCCGTCGGCCCGTAGGTGCTGCCCATCGAGAAGTCCTGCAGCCACGGCACGACTTCTGCCTGGGTCCCCTTCACCTGCCGGGCGAAATCGGCGAGCGAGCGCTGCACGATCGCGTACGGAGCGGTGTCGGGCTGTGCGACGCCGTATTCGCCCGGTCCCCAGTGGGACGGGTAGACCATGGGCGCGATGTAGTCGGTGACCTTCGCCAGCGCCCCGATGTCCTGGGCGATCTCGGTGGGCCGGGTCGCGGCGATGCCGAACACCGAGACGCCCAGGTACGTCGCGTGCGGACGAAGGGCGGTCCGCGTGTCGGCGACGAAGGAGGTGATGGACTGTTCCGGCGTGGCGGACCCGATGCCCGGGAAGCGCATGTGTCCCAGCGGCCCGTCGGGCCGGCGCACGTAGTCGTAGAGGACGTCGTCGAAGCCCAGCCGGGCCGCTTCGACGGCAAGGTCCTGGTTGTACTTGCGCACCGTCGGGTCGGCGAAGTTGGTGAAGGACAGGGCTCCGTAGTGGCCGCCGTCGTAGGGCTGCCCCTCGGGGGTCAGTACGAGCTGGTTGCGCTTCCCGTCCTTCCAGGCGGCCGCGGCGAGCTTCGGGTCGCGGAAGGCGACGATGCGGCCGATGACCTGAGCGCCGGCGGCGTGGAGTTCGGCGATCGCCTTGCGGGCGTCGTAGTAGCCCTTGGCCGCGCCGATCTGTCGGGCCAGCGGCACCTGGGAGGCGTGCCCGACCTCGCCGTCCTCGTCCTTGACGTCGAGTTCGACGGCGTTGAGCTTGCCGCTGCGCACCAGGGAGAGGACGTTGCCCCGCAGGGTGTCGTCGCCCCAGCCGATGGCGGTGATGTGCGCGGCGCGGATCATCGGGCGGCGGCCCCGGGCGGACACGGCCTTGGTGGTGGTGTTCCCCGCGCGGTCGACGGCGGTGATCGTCACCACTCGGGTGCCCTTGGGCACCGTGGTCTTGAAGGCTCCGGATCCGTCGACGGGAACCTTCTTGCCGTCGACGGTCACCCGGGAGTCGGGGGACGCGTTGCCGGTGATGGTCACGGGAGCGCCGCCGTTCGTGACCGCGGGGTCCGCGACCTTCAGGTCGGGCGGTGTGGAGTCCACGGTGAAGCCGACGACTCTGCGGTACGAGGCGAAGGGGAGGCTCGTGCCGCCCGCCACCACCAGGGTGTGTCGCCCCTCGGTCAAGGGCGGCAGGCCCAGTCGCAGCCGGGCGCCCTGCTCCGCGGTGACGGGAACCTTCGCGCCGTCGAGGGCGACCTGCATCCTGTCCCGCCGGCCGGCCGTGTCGGCGTCGAGGTAGGCGCTGATCTGCGCGGCCTTTCGGCCATCGAGGACGGCTCCGTCGGCGAGACCTTCCACTCCCGGCCCCGACGCGAGGAACATCCAGGCCCCGCCACCGGCCACGGCCAGTGCGAGCACTCCGGTCGTCGCCATGAGGCCTCGCCGGCGGGCGGGCCGGCGAAAGCCGGAGGAAGAGGAGGAGCGGGATATGTACCTCTTGGCCATCATGATGTCCTTCGCGCTGTGACCGGATGGTGCCTCCATTGATTGCCGTCCGGGCGCACGGATCCTCCGTTCCGAGCGGATTTCACGCGAACGGCCGGGTCCCGCCCCGGCGTGGCGGCTCGGCCATCCAGGGGATCGTGCGATAGGGGCACCCTCGCCGCCGGTAGGTATGGCTCGTCCGCTTCGTCTCGGGAGGGTCCCCGCATGCGCCACCCGTTCGTACCGCTCTGCGCCCTGGCCGGCGCCGCCGCCCTGCTCGCCGCGGGCTGCTCCCCGGGGTCCTCACCGACCGCCGGGCAGCGCCGGACGGCTCCATCGGCCGCTGCCGCGGTCGGCGCCGCGAAGTCCCCGGCGGACGTGGGCGCCAACGAGCTGGGCGACGTGCCCGTTCTGATGTACCACCAGCTCACCGCGAAACCGGCCGGCGTCTACGACCGGACCCCGGCCGACTTCCGGGCCGAGCTCGAACGCCTGGCCCGGGAGAACTACGTCCCGGTCACCGCCCAGGCCTTCCAGACCGGCCGCATCGACATCCCGGCCGGAGCGCACCCCGTGGTCCTCACGTTCGACGACTCGACCAACAGCCAGCTGCGCCTCGGCCCGAACGGAGCCCCGGCGGCGGACACGGCTGTCGCCATCCTGACGGAGACGGCGAAGAAGTACCCCTCGTTCAAGCCGGTCGCGACCTTCTTCGTCAACGCGGACGGCTTCTCGGCCACCGGTTCCGCCAAGGCGCTGACCTGGCTGAAGACGCACGGATACGAGGTCGGGAACCACACCGACCGGCACCAGAACCTGCGTTCCCTGGACGAGGCCGGCGCCGCGCAGGCCATCACCGCGGGACAGCGTGCGATCGAGACGGCCGCGCCCGGCACCCGCGTCACCTCTCTCGCCCTGCCGTTCGGCGCCATGCCCCAGTCCGACGCGGTCGCCGCGCGGGGAACGGGCTACCGCTACGACGGGGTGTACCTCGTGGGCGCGAACCCCTCGGTCTCTCCGTACGCCAAGACCTTCACCCCCGGCGCGATCCCGCGGATCCGTTCGGCGGGGCCGAAGGACCCGGACGCCGAGTTCGGTTCGTCGCGCTGGCTCGACAAGCTCGCCGCCGGCCCCGACCGGTACGTCTCCGACGGGGACCCGAACACGGTCGCCTTCCCCCGCGCCTCGCAGGACAAGCTGGCCCCGGCCTTCGCGCCTCGGGCCCGGCCGTACTAGGAGCCTTCCGGCCGACGCGGCAGGGACCCGGCGTGCTCGCGCATGCCGGGGGCCGCGCGAGGGCGCGCCCCCGCTCGACCCCTGTCACCAGGGCCGTCGCCATTCCCGCGCCGCGTACTCTCGTGCCCGTGCCGCCTCCCCATCTCCGCCGTGTCGCCGTTCTCGTCCTCGACGGCGCCAAGCCCCTCGATGTCGGAATCCCCGCCCAGGTGTTCACGACCCGCGCCAGCATGCCGTACGAGGTACGGGTCTGCGGTGCCGCGCCCGGGCTCGTGACCGGGGGCGACGGGTTGTCGTACCACGTGACCCACGGGCTGGAGGCCCTTGCGTGGGCCGACATCGTCTTCGTCCCCGGCTACCGTTCTCCCGACCGCGACGACCCGCCGCAGCCCGTGCTCGACGCGCTGGTCGCCGCCCACGCACGGGGCGCGCGGCTCGCCGCCATCTCGACCGGCGCGTTCGCGCTCGCCGCCACCGGCCTGCTCGACGGCAAGCGGGCCACGACCCACTGGCACTACGCCCGGGCGTTCTCCGCCCGCCATCCGCTCGTCCGGCTCGACGAGAACGTCCTGTTCGTCGACGAGGGCAGCGTACTGACGTCGGCCGGCGCCGCCTCCGGCATCGACCTGTGCCTGCACATCCTGCGGCGCGACCTCGGCGTGGCCGCTTCGAACCACGCGGCCCGGCGGCTGGTCGCGGCCCCGTACCGCAGCGGCGGCCAGGCCCAGTACGTGCCCCGCAGCGTGCCCGAGCCGCTCGGCGAACGGTTCGCCGCCACCCGTGACTGGGCCCTGCACCGGCTCGGCGAGCCCCTCACCCTCGAAGCGCTCGCCGTGCACGCGGGGGTCTCGCCGCGTACGTTCTCGCGGCGCTTCGCCGAGGACACCGGGTACACGCCGATGCAGTGGGTCATGCGTGCCCGGATCGACGTGGCCCGGGAGCTGCTGGAGCGTTCGGAGCGGAGCGTCGAGCAGATCGCCGCCGATGTCGGTCTCGGGACCGGGTCGAATCTGCGGCTGCACTTCCACCGCATCCTCGGGACCACCCCGACCGACTACCGGCGCACCTTCACCCGGGGTGAATAGGCGAAAACGACCGCCGACGGCTCCTGTGGCGGGATCCTTGCGAACCGTGGCGATCTCGCCGCTGTCGCGGGCGGGTGACGGGAGCGAACCTGATGGCGAACGAAAGGGACATCGCTCATGACTCGCATCGCCATCAACGGATTCGGCCGCATCGGACGCAACGTGCTGCGCGCGCTGCTCGAACGCGACAGCGACCTGGAAGTCGTCGCCGTCAACGACCTCACCGAGCCCACCACGCTCGCGCGGCTGCTCGCCTACGACACCACCGCGGGTCGGCTCGGACGTCCGGTGACCGTGGACGGTAACGCGCTCGTCGTCGACGGCCGCCGCATCACCGTGCTGGCCGAACGCGAACCCGAGCAGCTGCCGTGGGCCGAGCTCGGCGTCGACATCGTGCTGGAGGCGACCGGCCGCTTCACCTCGGCCGAGGCCGCCCGCGGCCACATCAAGGCGGGCGCGCGCAAGGTGCTCGTCAGCGCGCCGTCCGACGGCGCCGATGTCACGCTCGCGTACGGGGTCAACACCGACGCCTACGACCCGGCCGCGCACACGATCGTCTCGAACGCCTCGTGCACGACCAACGCACTGGCCCCGCTGGCCGCGGTACTCGACGACCTCGCCGGCATCGAGCACGGCTTCATGACCACAGTGCACGCCTACACTCAGGAGCAGAACCTGCAGGACGGCCCGCACCGCGACGCCCGGCGCGCCCGCGCCGCGGCCGTCAACATCGTGCCGACCTCGACGGGCGCCGCCAAGGCGATCGGCCTCGTGCTGCCGAACCTCTCGGGCAAGCTGTCGGGCGACTCGATCCGCGTGCCGGTCCCGGTGGGCTCGATCGTCGAGCTCAACACCACCGTCGCGCGCGACGTGACGCGCGAGGAGATCCTGGAGGCGTACCGCGCCGCGGCGGCGGGATCGCTCGCGGGGGTCCTGGAGTACTCCGAAGACCCGCTCGTCTCCGCCGACATCACGGGCAACCCCGCCTCGTCGATCTTCGACTCGGAGCTGACCCGCGTCGACGGCCGCCACGTCAAGGTGGTCGCCTGGTACGACAACGAGTGGGGCTTCTCGAACCGCGTGATCGACACGCTCACCCTCCTCGCCGCCGGCTGACTCGGAGACGTTCGGAGGCTCCCCCCTCCGTCCGAGCAGCACAGGGCCCCACCCGTCACGTACCGACGGGTGGGGCCCTTCGCCGTGAGGGCGGGCAACCGTGTCGGCCGGGGCCCTACCGGGCGGGCCGTCAGTAGGAGTGGTCGACCGTGACGTCCGCCGACAGGCGCAGCGCCGCTTCGGCCGGCGCCCCGCGCAGTTCCAGCAGCGTGAGGGTGAGTGCGTCGATCACGGTGAGGTGGGCCAGGCGGCTGGCGACGGTTTCGAGTCCGAAGACCAGGTCCTGGCCTCCCGCCACCAGCGTGCAGTCGCCGGCCTCGCTCAAGGGCGAGCGGGCGTAGCTCGTGAGGGCGACGACCCGGGCACCGCCCTGTCGGGCACCCCGGGCGGCGTCCACGGTGCTGCGGGTGGCGCCCGTGTGGCTGATGGCCAGGCAGGCATCGGCGGACGTCAGCTGCGAGGCGGCCAGTTGCGCGGTCAGGGGGTCCGCCGGCGCGTCGACCGCGAAACCCAGCGCGCGCAGCCGGTACGCGGTGTCCAGCACGACCGCGCCGGACAGCCCCGCGCCGACCACCAGCACCCGGGAGGCCGCGTCGATCAGTCCGGCCGCCGTTCGCAGGTGCTCCGGGGTCACCGTCGCCGCCACTCCGTCCAGGGCCTCCCGGGCGGCGCGGACCGTGTCGGCCAGGGCGCGGGCGGCCGGGTCCCGATCCTTGGAGGGCTCCTGGGCGGGTGCCTGCCGGGCGGCGGCGATCTTCAGCTCCTGGTACCCGCGGAACCCCAGCCGCTGGCAGGCCCGTACGACCGTGGACGGCGCGGTGCCGGCGAGTGCGGCGACGTCGCTGACGCTGAGGTGCACCAGCTCGGCCCCCTTGTCCAGGACGACCTGCGCCACCCGCGCCTCGGTTTCCCGCAGGTCGGGCAGATGGGCCCGGATGTGCGCGGCGAGCCCGGCGCCTGATGCCACCGACCCATACTCCACGGAATGAATTTCCATACGGTTACCCTAACAAGGAATTTCATTCCACAGCCTGCCGTGAGGAGCGAACGTGCCCGCACACCTGCCGTCCCTATCGGGCCCCGCCGCCGTGCCCGTCGTCGTCCTCGCCTCGGCGATGCTGCACGCCCTGTGGAACGGACTCACCCACGGGCTGCGCGACAAACTGGCCGGCTTCACGCTCATCAGCCTCGCCTCCGCGGGCTGCGGGGCCGTCCTCGTCTGCCTCGCCCCGCTGCCCGACCCTGCGGCCTGGCCGTACATAGCCGCCTCCGCCGCGCTTCAGGTCGCGTACCAACTCCTGCTCCTGCGCGCCTACCAGCTCGGCGACTTCGGACAGATGTACCCCACCGCCCGGGGCACCTCTCCGCTCGTGGTGGCCCTGGTCTCCACCGCCTTCCTCGGCCACGCCCTGCCCGCCGGGCAGGCCCTCGGCATCGCGGTGATCTCCTGCGGCCTGGCCGGTCTCGCCCTCGCGGACGGAATCCCCGGCCGGGCCCAACTGCCCGCGCTGGCCGCCGCGCTCGGCACCGGCGTGATGATCGCCTCGTACACCCTCGTCGACGGCAACGGCGTCCGCGCCTCCGGAACGGTCTTCGGCTACATCGCCTGGCTCTACCTCTGCCAGGGACTCGTCCTCCCTCTCATCGCCTGGGCCCGCCGGGGGCCTTCCCTGCTCGCCACGCTGCGCCCGATGTGCGGCCGCGGCCTGCTCGGCGGACTGCTCTCGCTCCTCGCGTACGGGCTCGTCGTATGGGCGCAGTCCCGCGGCGACCTCTCCACCATCGCCGCCCTGCGGGAGACCAGCATCGTCTTCGGCGCCCTGATCGGTGCGGTCGTGTTCCGTGAACGCCTCGGCCACCGGCGCATCACCGCGAGCATCACCGTCCTGGCGGGGATCGCGGTGCTGCAGTTCACGGGCAGCGCGTGAGGCGCGGTCGACCCCTCGGCCCTCCCCCACGCCGCGGCCCCGCCGTGAGTTGCCCGCCCTCGACCTGATCGAGGGTCGTAGCGTCGGCGGCCATGGCATCCCTCGACACCGCCCGGCCCGCCTCGGTCCGCTCGGCCCTTCCTCGCACGTATCTGACAGATCGCCTCGTTGCTCGGGGCTCCGGTGGGCGCCGTACTCGCCGCGGCCGCCGGGCCGACCGGCGCGGCCCCCGCCGATGCGGGCACGTTCGCGATCGTCCTCGTGGGCCGGGGCAGCCCTTGGGCAGTGGTCACTTGTGGAGATCGGGCCAGCCGTCGGCGTTCGAGCAGGTCTCGAAGTCGTAGCGGGTGAGACGGTCCCATTCCGTTCCGGTCACCTGCTCGAACACCTCCTCGTGGACGTAGAGGAGTTCCTCGCATTGCAGTGCGGTGAACGGTGCGAATCGCTCGGGATGACCGAAGACACTCTCGTATGTCCGGCGGCCGGCGGCCACGACGGCAGCCCGCGAGTACAGGAAACCGTCGTCCGACTGCGGAAACGGCGAACCATCGGCCGACTCCATCCCGAGTACGGGGAGCGTGCCGAAATCTGCCTGGTCCAGACGGTAGAGGGCTTCGGCAAGTCGCTCACCGAAGCCGATGATCTGCCCCACAGGCTCACGCGAGAGGGTCTCGGCCAGACGCCCACATGCGTCCTCGAAGCCTTGGCAGGTCTCGATGCCGGCCTCACCACCGAGCACCTCGACGAGCTGCCAGAACCGCTCCCAGGTCATCACCGGCAGGCTCTGGTCGACGCCGCTGTTCGGCGGGGGCACCGACTTGTTCCCGACGTGATCGTTTTCGTCGTCCTCGTCGCCGAACGACTCGTCGCTCCATCTGAACCAGGTCTGCCCGTCCTGAACGTGGAGCAGGAACTCGGCAACCGGCCCCGCCGGCGACAGGAGGGACAGGGCCTTCCTGATCTCGTCGTAAGTGTCGCCATCACACTCAACCCCTGCTTCTCTGCTGCGGTACCTCACCGTCCGGAGTCTCACATGCCCCTGTGACAGGGCGGTCCGGGAGGCGATCACCAGGGAATATGGCTGCCGGGTGCCGAACGGGATGTGTGAGACTCCCCTCTGATGATCACTCGGGGGGAGTTTCCACGTTGAACGCGTTTTTGAAGAGGGTGTGGATCGGACTGGCCGCGACCTTGATCGTGAGTCTGGCTGCCGTGGTCATGCCGGACCAGGTTCAGATCGGAGACAACGGGCGCGTGCACCTGGGCGCGCCCGAGTCCAAGGCGTCCGCATCCGCGTCGGCGCCCGCGCCGGAGCCCGAACCCACGTCACCGCCCCTCACGCGGGACGAGGTGGACGAAGTGATCGGGACGGCCGTGCGCGCGGCGGGGCTCGACCCGGAGCAGGGCAAGTCGACGGTCCCGGCCGGATCCAACCTGAACAGGACGGGCTGGATGGCCGTCCGGGAGAAGGCCGCCGCAGAGTCCGAGATGAAGGCGATCTGTGCGGACCTGGAGCGCCAGGGCTGGGTGCTGAACCCGAGCGGCGACACCGCCGACCTCTCCCGCAGCTACAAGCGCGGAGGCTGGTACCTGCTGGTGAGCAGGCGCGGGCAGACCCAGGCGCCGTCCAACACCCTGACCGACTCGCAGACCTACCTGACCATGACCGGGCTCCAGCTCAACCTGTCCGACCTACCCCTCCCCGCGGTCACCGTCAGCATGCGCTGACCCGTCACACCAGGGCTCGCAGCGCGGCCGCCCCGTGCGCGCATGGCCGTCAGTACGTCACCGTGATCCGCCGCGCGGGGCCGTCGACCCTGACCGTTCCGCCGTAAGGGACCACCAGTTGGGGATCGGTGTGCCCCAAGTCGACGTCGAAAACGGCCATGGTGTGCGGGGCGTACGTCGCCAGCGCGCGCAGCACCGCTTCGCGTTGCTCGGCGGCGTGGCGCAGCTTTTCCTCCGCCGTGTTCGGCCGCTGGAAGGACCATGCCTTGGCGCGGCCCATCAACAGGGCCGGGAAGCGCGCCAACAGGCCTCGCTCGCCCATGCTGCGCAAGATCCGGAAGACCTCCTCCCCGCTCGGCAGCTCCTCCGACGTCTCCAGGAACAGCACGCCGCCCTCGTAGCCGGCCGGGTCGCGTGCGATCTCGCGGTCGGCCATCAGCAGCCACGCGAGGATCTCCAGATTGCCGCCCCAGGCACGGCCTTCGACGAGCCGATCGGGCCGGTGCCAGATCCAGCCGCCGGCCGGCTGCGAGTCCGGCTCCCTGTCGAAGGTGGCCGGCTCGGCCCAGTCCCGGTCGGTGTCGCGGTAGCGGGTGGCGGGGCGGAGTTCGTACGGGCCGGAAGTGAACAAGGCCGCGCGTATCGAGTCGGCGGTCATGGGGTGGAGTGCGTGGGGGCGGCCGAGCTCGGTCATCAGGCAGGCGCCGTGGTAGGCGACGATGCCGAGGTTGTACAGGAAGGCCAGCAGGTTGGTGTTGTCGCTCGTTCCGAAGAAGGGCTTGGGATTGGCGCGGATCAGCTCACGGTCCAGCAGGGGAAGCACGGTGATCTGGTCGTCGCCGCCGATGCTGGCCATCACCGCCCTGACCGAGGGATCGGCGAACGCGGCGTGGATGTCGTCGGCGCGTTCCCTGGGGGTGGATCCCATGGTGCGGGTGGCCGGGTACTCGACCGGTTCGAGGCCGAAGTCCTCACGCAGCCGCTTGAGCCCCAGCTCGTACGGGAGGGGGAACAGCTCGGGCAGTCCGGACGAGGGGGAGATGATCGCCATGCGGTCACCGGGCACGGGCTTCGGAGGATATGCGGGCGCGGTCATGACCGTCAGGCCAGAGGTCCGATCGACGACCGATCATCTTCATTTCGGACGGGGATTCCCCGTTCGGTCGGCGGCGCGGCGCCGGGTCTCCTCGAGATGGACGTTGATGTAGCGGGTGAGGTTCAGCGGGTCCTGAGGATGGCCGGCCTGGAAGGTGATGCGGCGCAGCAGGCCGATCCCGTCGAGTGCGATGCCCTCGCGGGCCAGGACGAAGACGAGGGCGAGGAAGGCGGAGCGGGCGTTTCCGTCGTCGAAGGGGTGGAAGAAGCAGATGTCGAGATAGGCGCGGGCCGCGCGGGCGGTCAGGCCGAGAGGTCCGCCCTCGTCGGATGCGCTCTCGGCCAGGCACGCGTCGAAGCGGGCCGGTGTGTCCGGTTCGATGCCGTAGCGCTCTCGGCCTCCCTTGGCGAAGGCCGGCACGTCGCGGAACCGCGGCGGCTGCGGGGTGCCCAGGAGTCGCTGTTGCCAACTGGCGAGCAATGCGAAGTCGAGCCGCGCCCCGCGTGCCGCGTCGACTCGGAGCAGTTCGAGAGCGCTGAGCAGGCCTTCGGCCCGGGCGGGGTCGATGGCGCGGTCGAAGGCGCGCACGTCCTGCGCCGCTCCGTCGCGGACGGGCACCACCGGTCCGTCCGCGCCGCCGTCCGGGACCTCGTGCCACGGCACCGACTCGCGCACGGCGAGCCAGCGCCGCAAGTGATCCGGTGCCGGCATCTCCGGGCCCGGGCCGCCGATGCCCGGGTGCAGGGAGAGCGCCAATTGCTCCGCGATGTCGTCGACCAACACCGCGTCGGGACCGGACCAGCTGCGGAAACGTCCTCCGATCGCCTCGCCCACCAGCCCCTGCGCCACGTCCGGCGCCACTCCCCATCGGCTGAGGAACCACGTCAGCACCTGGTGGCAGTGGCCGTACCAGCCGCTGCCGCACCCGGTACGGTCGACGACCTGCAGGATCAGATTCCGCGCCGCGCGCTCCCACAAGATCCGTTGGTCTTCGATGTCGGTCAGGTCCAACGGGTACGCCTCGAACCAACCGGCGAGGTTCTCCAGCCACGCGCGCCATTCGCACAGGGCCGCCTCGACACGGGCCAGTGTCTCTTCCGGCGTGGTGATCGAGTCCCGCGGGCAGCACCAGTTGCCCACCGGTCCGCCGTCGAAATCCCCCTCGTCGTGCGCCCAGCGCCACCCGACGGTCCAGCGGCCATAGTGCCGGATGAGGGCGTACGACATGGCGTCGGCCCAGGACTTGGCCACGCCACCGCTCCAAGCGCTCATCGCAGGGTCCGCGAAGGAGGTGTCGGGGCGGATGGGCACGCACGCGGCCGGGCCGAGTCCCCGCACGACCTGCGCCGCGGACGCGCTGTCGAACGGCTGACGGGCGGGGTCCACTTCGTCCCAACTCAGGAAGCCGGGAGACAACTCAACGATCACCGCGCAAGGTTGCCACGCGCACCCGGCGCGGCTTCAAGTGGATTTCCCGGCTCGCCTCGGAGGCGTACGCCGTCAGCCGGTACGGGTCAGCCGAGGACCGCGGTCACATCGCGAAGGGTCGCCTCCGACAGAAGCGGGGTCCAGCCTGTGAAGAGTTCGAGCAGGGCCGCCCCGTTGCGTTCGCGGAAGGACTCGTTCACCTTGGCCAGGTCCAGTTCGTTGGCCACCGTCAGCTCGGCGAAGTCGCGGCGCTGCTGCAGGGACGGGGTGAACTCCTCACCGGTGAAGCGGTCCCGGAAGGTCACCGCCGTCTCGTCCGGGGAGGCGAGGCTGGGGTAGGAGGCCTTGCGGTCGCAGCTGGCGTAGAAGTACACGAGCCCTTCCGCCTCCGCGCCGATCGCCTCGGCGAGGCGGGCGCGCTCGGAGAGTTCCAGGAGGCTCAACGGCAACCCGTCCGTACCGTAGAAGGCGTGGCACAGGGCCGCGGTCTGCAGGGCGGGCCGTGCGCCCCACTCGGCGAGCAGCGCCTCCACGCGCAGCAGATGGGCGAGCAGCGTACCGCCGGAGTGTTTGGTGGTCTCGGCTCCCAACTCCTTCAGCAGGGCGATCGCCGGAGAGTCGGTGTTCGTGTCATCGCTGTTCGTGTCGTCGCTGCGCATCATGTGCTCATCATGACGAGCTCCCCCCGCCCGCGTCCGCCGGGACCGACATGCGGACACCGGAACCATGCCGGCGCCCTCGCGCCCGGGCCGGCGAACCACCCGATCCCGCCGTAAGGACTTCGTCATCAGTGCCGCTCTGGGCTCCATGCTCACGGTGCCGTTGAATGCGTCCTGAACGACGACGAAGGAGCGCGAAGTGGGACGTGAGGGCGGGCGGCGCAGGCCGCTGACGTTGGTGGCGGTGGCCGTGGCAACTGCGCTGGTGGCGTTGGGGCTGTACTGGTTCGAGCCGTGGAAACTGTGGCAGGACGAGAGGGTCAGCGAAGCGCTGCCCGCTTCGGCTCCGGGCAACCCGGGCGGCGGCGCGGGTTCCGCCTCCGCCGCACCGGCTCAGCCCTCCCCGCGCACCGTCGCCCAGGGAAGTCTGATCAGCCACGAGCACACCACCACGGGCACGGTGAAGATCGTCCGACTGCCGGACGGCTCGCACACCCTGCGCCTGGAGGGGCTGGACACGAGCAACGGGCCGGACCTGCGGGTGTGGTTGACCGACGCCCCGGTCAAGGAGGGTACGGCGGGCTGGCGGGTCTTCGACGACGGCAAGTACGTCAGCCTCGGCAAGCTCAAGGGCAACAAGGGTGACCAGAACTACCCGATCCCCGCGGACGTGAAGCTGTCCGAGTACAGCAGCGTCACCATCTGGTGCGACCGCTTCGACGTCTCCTTCGGCGCGGCCGCTCTGACCTCGACCTGAAGCCGGCTCACCACCACGCGGGCGTGGTGTCCCACGGCCCTCGACCATCCCCGAAACGGATAGACCATCCGGTTGTGTGTTACGTTCTGCCAATCGGATGACCTATCCGTATGCCTGACCGAGGGTGGAGGAGCCATGAGGAAGACAGCCGTGGTCACGGCCGGTACCGCCGGCATCGGCTTGGAGACGGCGCTGGGACTGGCTGCGGCCGGGTTCTCGGTCACCGTGATCGGACGCGACCCCGCCAGGGGCGCGCGGGCGGTCGAACGGATCGACGCCGCGAACCCCGCACATGCCGCCCGGTTCCTGGCCGCCGACCTCGCCTCGCTCCAGGAGGTGCGCGCGCTGGCCGGTCGGCTGTCCGCCGAGCACGCCGCGGCGGGAACGCCGCTGACCGTACTGGTGAACAACGTCGGGGCGATGTTCCCCGATCGGCGGGACCTGGACGGCGTCGAGGCATCCTTCGTCGTCAACCACCTCTCGCCCTACCTGCTGACCGAACTGCTCCTTCCCACGCTCACGGCCGGCGCGCCGAGCAGGGTCGTGAACGTCACCTCGGGCGCGGTCGGAGTCGCGAAGCGCGTGTTCGACGCCGTCGAGCCGCCCGGCGGCTACTACGGCTTCCACTGGTACGGCCGCGCGAAGCTCGCCAACCTCGCCTACACGCTCGACCTGGCGAAGCGGCTGGACGGCACGGGCGTATCGGTCTTCGCCGCCGACCCCGGGGGCGCCGCGACCGACATGACCAACGGCACCATGACCGACCCGAGGATCGTCTCCCCCGCCCTGCGGCTGCTGTGGCCGCTGGTGCGCCGTACGTTCCGACGCTCGACCTCCGGCCCGGCGTCCCTGGCGGCCAGGCCCTCGATCACGGCGGCCACCGACGACGCCCTGACCGGCCGCACCGGCATCCTCATCGACGCCCGGGCACGCCCGGCGACCCCGCACCGCATCGCGACCGATCCTCGGGTGGCCGCGGCCGTACGCCGCCTCAGCGAACGGCATGCCCCGCTCACGACCCCCTGACCGCCCACGTACGGCATCGGCCGAGGTCGTGGCATCCCGGATGAGCCATCCGATTACGATGTGCCCATGACGACGACCCCGCTGCGCAAGGACGCGGCCCGCAACTGGGAGCGGATCGTCGCCGTCGCCCGCACGCTGGTCGACGAGGGCACACCGTTGCAGCTCAACGACGTGGCCCGGCGTACCGGACTCGGTGTGGGCACCGTCTACCGGCACTTCGCAACTCCCGAGGCGCTGCTGGAAACCGTCGCGACGCCATCTTTGGAAGCCTTGGTCGCCCACGGCGAGCAGGCGGCGGCCGGCACCGACCCCTGGCCTGCGCTGGAAGGCCTCCTCACCCGCACCGTGGAAGCGCAGGTGACGGACGCCTCGCTGGCCCCGGTCACCGCCGCGGCCGTGGACGCCCTGCCGCGCACGACGGAACTCAAGCAGTCGCTGTGGTCGGTCGGCGCCGCCCTCCTCGACCGGGCCAAGGAGGGCGGAGCGGTCCGCCCCGACCTGACCTCCGGAGATCTGGTCCCGCTCATGTGCGGGATCGCCCACGCCGTGGACGTCCACAGCGGCACCCCCGCCGACCGGATCGCCACCGCCCACCGCTACCTGGCGGCACTCCTCGAAGGCCTGCGCACCACGCCACCGACGACATGAGCCGCGCTCGACGTACGACCGGCGACGGCGGGCGACGTCCGGAGGGTCAGCGCGTGGTGTAGCCGCCGTTGGCGAAGAGGGTCTGGCCCGTGATCCACCAGCCCTCGGTGGCCAGGAAGGTGACGATCGGCGCGATGTCCTCGATCTTCGTCAGCCCGCCGCCCATCGCCTGGGACTTGTGGAAGGCGACCCGCTCCGGGGTCTCCTGGCCGTAGAAGAACGGCGTGTCCATCGGCCCCGGCGCGATGTTGTTGACCGAGATGCCGCGGACGGCGAACTCCTTGGCCGCGGCACGGGTGTAGTGCTCGACGGGGGCCTTGGCACCCGCGTAGGTGGAGTAGCCGTCGGTGAAGGCCGCCAGCAGGGAGGTCACGATGGTGATGACCTTGCCGCCGTCGTTCAGCCGCTTGCCCGCCTCGCGGATGAAGAAGTACGCGGCCTTGGCGTTCACCGCGTGCATCACGTCGTACTCGGCCTCGGTGGTCTCCACAATCGGCTTGCGCAGCACCATGCCCGCGGTGTTCACGGCGACGTCGACGCCGCCGAAGGTCTCCAGCGCCACGTCGAAGACCCGCTCGACGTCGGCGGTCTTCGTCAGGTCGCCCTGGACGGCGACCGCCTCGCCGCCGGCCGCCTTGACCGCCGCGACGGTCGCCTCGGCGTCCGGTGCGGTGCCGTCGGAGTGGTAGTGCACGACGACCTTGGCGCCGTCCGCGCCCGCACTGCGGCTGATCAGTCCGCCCAGGTTCTTCGCACCGGCGCCGACCAGGACGACCTTGCCCGCCAGGGAGTGGTTGTTGTTCATGATCTACGGCTCCTCGCCGGATGAGGGGATCCCCCCGGCTCGGGGGACTCTCGCCGGATCACTGTCCGTCGCGGGGGCCGTCCGGGGCTTGAACAATCCGACGGCCCCTGGAACGAACCGCTCATGATCCCGGCCGGGGCTGGCGGCGAGGGCTCCGCCGGTTCGGCATTCCTCACCCGAAGGGACCAGAATCGACAGCATGGCGACACCCTCGACATCGGCTGCCACCCCGACCCCCACGACGCCCGCGGAGCCCTCTCGGTCCGCGACGGCGGCGTCGTTGATCAAGCCCCATCTGGTCCGGCTCTCCGGAAGCGGCACCGACCTGGACGAGGGTGTGGTCGAGCGTGGTCTGGAACGGGCCGGCGGCGGCTCCGAGGGCGCGGACGGTCCGACCCGGCACGTCGTGGTGGTGCACACCGGCGGCTCGGCCGACCTCAGCTGGACCGTCGACGGGCGCCCCCGGCGCGAGCGCTTCCATCGCGGCCAGGCCCTGGTCAACCCGGCCGGCTGGGCGTCCCGGCCGCGCTGGGAGCAGGACGCGGAACTGATGCTGGTCGCCCTGGAACCGGCCTGGCTGGAGAAGCTCGCCACCGAGAGCGACCTGCCCGGCCCTCTGGAGCTGGCCCCGCTGTACCACCTCACCGACCCGTTCCTGGGCATGCTGGTCGAGCGTCTGGTCGCCGAGTACGAGGGCCCCCGACCCGCCGATCCGCTGTACGCCCAGTCGATGCTGCAGGCGCTCGCGGCCCACCTGATCCGCACCGCCGCGACCCGCGGCCCGCGACTGCCCGAGCGCGAGGGCGGACTCACGCCCAAGAGGCTGAACCGGGTCGTCGACCACATGAACGGCTATCCGGACGGCCGGCTCTCGCTGACCGAGCTCGCCGCCGTGGCGGGGGTCAGCCCCTCGCACTTCACCCGGGCCTTCCGCGCCTCCACCGGCCAGTCCCCGCACCAGTACCTGGTCCGACTGCGCCTGGAACGCGCCCGCCGCGCCCTGCTCACCACGGACACCCCGATCGCAGTGATCGCCCAGCTGTGCGGCTTCGCCGACCAGAGCCACCTCACCCGCACCATGCGCCTGCACACCGGCGTCACCCCGGCGGGGCTCCGCGCCGGCCGGTGACCCTGCGGCACCGGACCGGCGCACTGAAATCACTTGAGCCGGTACACGCCTTGAACGCAACATCGGATGGCCGGACTTCGCCACCGGGCGACCGGCATCTCGGTTGCGTAGCCGAGAACCGCCGTGGCTCCGACGGTGGTCGTCTCGCCCGGCCCCCGATCCGGCCGTGACCCGCCCGATCGGGAGCCGTTCCCTGAGTACCCGTACCAGTACCAGTCGTGCACCCATCCGGAGGACCGCGTGGATCCACTGCCGAACGACGTCGAAACCCCTGCCGTGATCGAACACCCCGAGTCCACCACGGCCGGGTCCGCCGCCGGTGTGTCGGAGTCCGAGCGGCTCCTCTTCGGCGGTGAGCTCGCCTACGACATCGGCTGGGACCAGCACGAAGGTGCGTGGCTGAAGCTCGGGCTCTGGAAGATGGCCAGGGAGTTACCACGCCTGGTGAGGATGGGCGTGCGGCTCGCGCACCTGGCCGATGCCCGCGCGCTGCGCGTGGTCCTGGCCTCCGAGGTCGGTCGCGGCATCGTCCAAGCGGTCGGCCTGGTCGCCGTGAACAGCGTGCTCGGTCACGTCCTCGCGGACGGCAGCACCAACGACCGCCTCACGCGGGCGGTACCCGCCCTCGTGCTCGTGGCGGTCACCGCGTTCGTCGGGTCCCTGCTGCGTTCGGCGTCGACGGCCGCCACCGGCGCCTTGGAGCCGAAGGTGCAGCGGGTGGCCACGGAGCAGTACCTGGGGCTGGTGCACCGTACGGAGCTCTCGGCGATCGAGGACGACGAGTTCCACCGCCTCCTGGACGCGGCCCGGTACGGGGCGGACTCCGCCCGACGGATGATCCGCTACTGCACCAACACCCTGAACGCGGCGGTGTCGTTGATCGCCGCGGCCGGCGTGCTGACCGTCCTGCACCCGGTGCTGCTGCCGCTGCTCGTGCTGATGACGCTGCCGAGCGCGTGGAGTTCGCTCACGATCTCCCGCCAGCGGTACATCTCCTTCCACGCGTTCGTGCAGCACGCCCGCGCCGGGCACCTGCTCGGTCAGTTGCTGACCCAGAAGGAGGCGGCCGCGGAAGTCCGCGTGCACGGCGTCGGCCCGTTCCTGCTGGGTCACTTCCGGACCATGGCCGAGACCAGCGAACGCGAGCAGACCCGGCTGGCCCGCCGGGCCGCGCGGGTCGGCCTCGTGGCAGACGGCGCAGGCGGCACGGCCACCCTGCTCACCTACGGGGCGCTCGGGCTGCTGCTGTGGGGCGGGGCCATGGACCTCGCGGTCGCCGGTACGGCCGTCCTCGCCATCCGCAGCGGCGCCGCCAGCCTGGACACGCTCGTGCTGCAGATCACCGAGCTGCACCAGGAGAGCCTGTTCGTCGCCGACTTCGAGCGGCTGTGCCGGGAAGCCCGGCGGCGGGCGATCCCCACGGGCGGACAGCCGCTGCCCGAGCGGCTGCGGGAGGTCCGGTTCGAGAAGGTCACCTTCACCTACCCCGGCAGCAGCGACACGACGCCGGAGCCCACCCTGCGCGAGGTCAGTCTGACCTTCCCGACCGGGAAGATCGTGGCGCTGGTGGGCGAGAACGGCTCGGGTAAGTCCACGCTGGTCAAGCTGCTGTCCGGCCTGTACCTGCCTGACGAGGCCGGCGGGACGATCTGGTGGGACGACGTCGACGCCCGGAACGCCGACCGCGACCAGGTCTTCGCCCGGGTCGCGCTGATGTCGCAGGACTTCTACCAGTGGCCGTTCACGTACCGGGTGAACGTCGGCATCGGCCAGCCCGGCCAGGCCATCGACGACGACGCCGTCGAGGCCGCCTCCGCGTTCTCCGGGGCCGACCGGGTCCTCGCTGACCTGCCGCGAGGCCTCGGCACGCTGCTGGCGCGCGGCTACCGCGGCGGGCACCAGATCTCGGGTGGCCAGTGGCAGCGCATCGGCATCGCGCGGGCCAAGTACCGGCAGGCGGAGATCCTGATCGTGGACGAGCCCACCAGCGCCCTGGACGCCGTCGCCGAGCAGCGGGTCTTCGACCAGATCAGGGCCTTGGCCGCGACCACCGGCCAGACGATCGTGCTCATCACGCACCGCCTGCATTCGGTACGCCACGCCGACCTCATCCACGTCCTCAAGGACGGCCGGGTCGCGGAGTCGGGCACCTTCGAGGAGCTGATGGACGACGCGACGGGAACCGGGGACTTCCGCGACGCCTACCTGCTCCAGGCGGCGGCCTTCGATGTCGCGGTCCCGACCCAGCCCGCCGGCGACCACGATGCCGTACGCGCCGAGGACCCCGCGTGACGACCTGCGCCCGGGCCCGCGCCGCTACTTCAGGCCGGTCTCCTCGCACGCGGCCTTCAGCCTGTCGGTGCAGATCTCGGCGACCGTGTAGACCTCGTCCTGGACCACGGTGCTCTTGATGTTGCCCTTGTTCAGCGCGATGCCGGGGACCAGCACGGACGGCACCCGCTTGGTGGTCGGGCTGTCGACGAACTGGTTGATGATGCCGTCGATCTTCTCGCCCTCGGCGAGGGTGACGGCCAACTCCGCCGCGGCCGCGGCTTCGGGGGCGTACGGCTTGTAGACGCTCATGAGCTGCTCGCCCGCGACGATCCGCTGCACGGCGGCGAGTTCGGCGTCCTGGCCGGTCACCGGCGGCAGCGGGGACACGCCGGCCGCCTTCAGGGCGGCGATGATGCCGCCCGCCAGGCCGTCGTTGGCCGAGTACACCCCGACGATCTTGCCCTTGCCCAGCGCCGAGATCGCGGCCGTCATGTTGGCGGTGGCCTTCTCCGGCTTCCAGTCGACCGTGTCGTACTCCTTGCCGACGTTCGCCTCGCCGTCGAGGGCGGAGTGCGCGCTCTCCTTGAACTGTCGCGCGTTCGGGTCGGTGACCGAGCCGTTCATCATCACGATCTGGCCGGACTTGGCCTTGTCGCCCAGCGCCTCCAGCAGGGCCTTGCCCTGAAGCATGCCGATGTCGTGGTTGTCGAAGGAGGTGTAGGCGTCGATCGGGCCCTCGGCCAGGCGGTCGTAGGCGACGACCGGGATGCCGGCGTCCTTGGCCTTCTTGACCGCGCCGGCGATGGCCTTGGAGTCCACCGGGTCGATGATCAGGACGTTCACCTTCTTGGCGATCATCGACTCGACCTGCGCGCTCTGAGCAGCCTGATCCTGCTTGGCATTGGCGTAGAGCACCTCGCCCTTGCCCCGGGTGAACTTGCGGACCTCCTTTTCGATGAGCGGCTTGTCGAACTTCTCGTAGCGCGCGGTCTCGTCCTCGGGAAGCAGGAGGCCGACTTTGATCGCGTCGCCCTTGATGGATCCTCCGGCGGGTCTCCCGTCACCTTCGTCCGCGCCGCCGCACGCGGCGAGCGAGACGGTTGCGGCGGAAACGGCGACGGCAACGGCGGCCCGCCCCAGATATGCGTTCACTACGTAAACCTCCCTGACGAGGCCGTGTCCGTTCGGCCGAGGTAGGCGAAGTCAACTCGGCGCTGACACCACCGTCAAGGAGTGAATTCTTAACGAGATGACAACGTTCCCGCAGGTCCCGTTTGCCCATAATCTGCCCCTATTTGCGCATTTTCTTGCTGCGGCTCGGCGGGCTTCGCTTCAATTCGTGAACTTGGAGGGCGGTATCAACGACCGGGACGGCAGCCGTAAAACGACCCGCCGCCACGCCGAAGCACGGCTAATCTCGCGATCATGGCCTTGCGACCCGATGAGTTTTACGACCATGCACGTGCGGCTGCGGATGACGAGCTTCGGCTTCCGTTGGCACGAATGACCGGATGGGACGTCAGCCCCTTCGAGGCGGAGGGCCTACGCGTTTCCGCGCTCCGCCCGCCCGTTCTCCCGGAGGCGCCGCGGCACGGGGAAGACCCGGCGGACTGCGACGAGTGCCGCTCCCGCGACGAAGGCATCTGGCTCGACGACCGCTGGCGACTCGCCCGCATACCGGGCGTCGGCGTACCACTGGTGCTGATGCTCTTCCCGCGCGACCACTACGACTTGGCCGATCTTCCCGACGATCTGGCCGCCGAGCTGGGCGTGCTCACCACTCACATCGTCCGCCACGTGCAGGCACTGCCCCACATCAGTCGAGCCCACGTCTACCGCATCGGGGACGGGGCCGCACACCTGCACGTGTGGTTCTTCGCCCGGCCCGAGGGGCAGGCCCAGTTGTACGGGTCGTGGTTGCCCGTCTGGGACGACCTGCTGCCCGAATACCCGGCCCATGTGGCCGACACGGACGCAACCGCCGTCGCCGACGCGCTGATTGCCTCGTACGGAGGCCGCCGCTCGGACCCGGACAGCCGAACGGGCCCCTGACTCCGCGCCCGCGCTCTTTACGCGCCCCTCGCCATCGCGGTTACCTGGAGGGCACGGCACGAGCCACGGGGGCGGACATGGCGCGATGGCACGGAGGATGGATACGCGGACTGCCGCGCACCGCAACGGCACTGGCCGTACCTCCGCTCGCCGCGGCCCTGGCATTCGGGGTGGCCTGGGAATCGGCGTACGGGTCACTGGGCACCTGGGCGTTCTTCCTCGGTGGGCTGCTGCTCCCCCTGGCCCTGCTCGGCCGGCACGCGGCCCTCGCCGCGCGGCGAGGGGCCCCGCTCATCGCGCTGTCCGCCCTCCCGGCCGGCCTCGGCGCCATCCTCGCGCTCACGTCCGTGGGGCACGGCGTGCTGGAGGACCGGGGCGTCGAGATCGGCTGCGTCGTGCTGAAGATCACCGAGCACACCGAGACCGATTCCTCCATGGACGCCGAGGGCCACTGGACCTCGACGACCCGGACCTCGTACGACCACCTCCTGGACTGCCCCGCAGGCGGCCCTGAGCACCTGGACACCGCCTCACGGCCGGTGAAGGAGGGCGAGTCCCTGGCGGTGGTGTACGACCCGCAGGGCAAGGTCTCCCCGCGGGCTGCCGGGGACGTGCACGGCTGGGGCCTGCGCACCGCGGCCGGAATCGCGGTCGGGACGGCGATGCTCCTGGGGCTGGCCGGCGGGATCCGGGAGGCGTACGAGAAGCGGCGCAGAAGGCCGCCGCGGCCGACGAGGCGGTGAAGCGCCGGTACGCGACGGCTGCGGGGCGAGCGGGAGCCGCGACCCCCGAGCGCGTCACTCCCCCGCGGCCGCCCCGTATCGGGACATGCTGACGGCACCGGCCGTCTGCCCGCGGTCCCCGTCGGCCGGAGCTCTGCGGCGCCACTCACCGGAAGGCTTCCTCATGTCGGCACCCGACCACGCGGTCCCCCTCGCACCGGCGCGTGCGCTGTTCGACATCCCCGACGACATCGCCTACTTCAACACCGCCAGCCTGGCCCCCACCCTGCGTGCCGGGCTACGGGCGGGCGGTGCGGCACTGAAAAGGCGGGCGCAGCCCTGGCGGATCCAGGCCGCCGACTGGTTCGATGCGGCCGAGGAGCGGCGGGGGCTGTTCGCCGCACTGATCGGGGCGGGCGCGGACGACGTCGCGCTGGTGCCGGCGACCAGTTACGGGATGGCGGTGGCCGCCGCCAACCTGGACGCGGCGCCCGGCAGCCGGGTGCTGGTCCTCGCGGACGAGTACCCGTCGGGGATCTACACCTGGTGGCGTTTCACCGAACGCACCGGCGCCCGCATGCTGACCGTACGGCGCGAGGCCGGCCAGACCTGGACCGAAGCGGTGCTGGCCGTTCTCGACGAGACGGTGGCCGTGGTGTCGGTCCCGCAGGTGCACTGGACGGACGGGACCTGGCTGGAGCTGGAGCGCGTCGCCCCGGCCGCGCGTGCCGTGGGCGCGGCGCTGGTCGTCGACGCGAGCCAGTCCGCCGGCGCGGTCCCCTTGGACGTGGCGGTGCTGCGTCCCGACTTCCTGGTCACCGTCGGATACAAGTGGCTGTTGGGGCCCTTCGGTCTGGGCTACCTCTACGTCTCCCCCGCCCGCCAGGACGGGCGGCCGCTGGAGGAGAACTGGATCCTGCGTCAGGACGCGCAGGACTTCGCCCGTCTCGTCGACTACCGCACCGCCTACCAGGGCGGTGCGCGGCGCTTCGACGCCGGGGCGCGCACCGCTTTCGAGCTGACCCCCATGGCCCTGGCCGCCCTGCGTCAACTCACCACCTGGACCGTCCCCCGTATCGCCGCCACTCTGAAGGACACCACCACGCTCGTCGCGGAGCATGCCCGCCAACGCGGCCTGGCCGTCCCCGCCCCCCACGGGCCGCACATGCTCGGGATCACCGTTCCCGCTCGCCTCCAACGGGCCACCGCCCGCGCACTGGAACGAGCGGGCGTGTTCGTCGGAGCCCGCGGCAACGCACTACGGATCAGCCCCCACCTCCACACCACCGCCCACGACGTCGACCGGCTCTTCGATGGTCTCGACACCGCCCTCGACGGCCCACCCGCGCCCTAGTGCCGTGACCGGAAACGTCCATCGGGCCGAAACGGTCCCGGTGGACGTTTCCGGCGCCGGCCATCAGGTGCTCAGGTCGAACACTCCCCATGCGGTGAACGGCTCGGCCTGGACGTAGATCCTGCTTCCCCGGCCTACGACCCGCCGGCGGCCGGGGGCGAGGCCGTCGGGCAGGGTGAGCGGGCCGACGTCCGTGGGCTCGACGGACCGTTCGGTGAGCTCTCCATGGGCGAGCCGGTCCTGCTCCTGGCCGTAGCCGCCGTAGAAGACGACCCGCTCGCCGTGGACGGCAACCGCGTTGGCGCCCCGTATGCGGTTCGACCACACCCTCACGGGCCGATCGGGGCTGTCGGGGCTGTCGGGGCGTATCTCGACGAGCGGGAAGTCCGTGTAGGGGCACGCCCAGGCGGTGGTGCCCGACACGTTCAGGGCGTAGCAGTCGTAGAGGCCGGGGATGTCGGCGTCGTATGACGTCCAGGCGAGCCGACCGGTGGCGCTCCAACGGCGGATTCCGGCCGGGTTCTCGTCGAAGTGCCCGACCCAGATGTGGCCGGCCTCGTCCACGAGCAGGTGCTCGACGGCGTCCCCGACGGAGAAGGACGAGGTCTCGCGGCCGAGCGCGTCGAAGACCTGCACCTGGTCGTCGTCCTCCTCCTCGCGCCGGCGGGTGCGAGACGCGGCGACGACGAACCCGCCGTCGGGCAGGCGGTCCAGACGCGGCCATCGGGACCGTACGGCGCTCAGCTCGGTCAGTTCGACGTTGCCGCCCGGACGGACGGAGACGACCAGGGCGTCGAAGGGCAGGACATCACGGCCGGGCTTCGGGGCACGATCGGTCAACAGCCAGTGTGCGGTGCCGAAGACGTCGACGGTACTGGTCAGCACGTGGCGGTCGTGGTGCGCGCGGGGAAGGTGCGCGTAGGGAACGAGGGCGGTCTTGTGCACGGGCGGGCTCTCCTGGGTCGGCGGTCGCGGTCGTCGGGCGCTGCGGTGAGCGGCGGTGGGCGGCGCGCGAGCGGTGGAGAGCGGGGCGGGGCGGCGCGCGAGCGGTGGAGAGCGGGGCGGGGCGCCTAGACGGCATGGCCCTTTCTGATGGTCATGAGGTGATCAGCGTCGACGTCCGACCCGGTGACAAACCTTTTCGGCGGGCCCCGCCCCGAGGTCAGCGGGGGGTCAGGAGGCAGAACTCGTTGCCTTCCGGGTCGACCAGGATCGTCCAGGAGATCGCGGACTGGTCGATACCGGGGTCGGTGGCACCCAGGGCGCGCAGTCGGGCTTCCTCCGTCGCCAGGTCGTCACCGGGGTAGGGGCGGACGTCGAGGTGGACGCGGTTCCACCCGCTCTTGGTGCCGGGGGCACGAAGGAACTCCAGGTAGGGGCCGACGCCTTGGGCGGATCGCATGGTGGCCTGGCCGTCCGTGACCTCGTGAACCGTCCAGTCCATAGCCCGACCCCAGAACCGGGCCATCCCGCGCGGGTCGGTGCAGTCGACCACCACCGCGGCGATCGGCCCGGTGTCCCGGTAGATCGGGCGGGGTTCCAGGACGCAGAACTCGTTGCCCTCCGGGTCGGCCATGACCGTCCAGGGGACGTCGCCCTGACCCACGTCGGCGAGGGTCGCACCGAGGTCCTTCAGACGCGCGACCAACTCCTCCTGATGGGCCGTGGAGTCGGTGGCCAGATCGAGGTGAACCCGGTTCTTCACCGTCTTGGGTTCCGGGTCGGCGACGATGTCGATGCAGACGGCCACGGGGTCGGGGTAGCTGAAGCCGACGGGTTCGAGGTTGGTGACGCCGGGTCCCTCGCTGTCGACACCCCAACCGAGCGCCTCCGCCCAGAACCGGCCGAGCGCGGAGTCGTCCCGGGCCTTCATGTTGATCTGCACCAGTCGCGTTGCCATGCCGCTGATCCTAGGCAGGTTCGCGCGCGTTCTCCCCGACGGGGTCTGCGGGCCGTATGCGCCGCCGCCCACCGGATACCGGTTCCGAAACGCGGGCGGGGCCGCCTCGCCGGTGGTGGACCTGCTTCTCCCCCTTGCCGTGCCGGCGGTGACCGCGCCGCTGTCCCGCGGTCTCGTAACCAAGGACATTCTGGAAGCACGCCGAGACTGACCGGCGGCGACAGTCTCATGTGGAATGATCAAGCGTGTTGAGTTACAGATATGTCGGACCGGTTGAACTGAAGGATGCGGTCCGGCCCGGCAGCGGCGGGTGCCCGATCGGCTCGGCAGCCGACTTCGACGGCTGGATCGCCGAGCGATCGGCAACCGAGCTGACCGAACCGTTCACCTTCGTGGTCGGCACGGATGGTGTGCTTCGGCTGGCACCGCGGCGAAGCGAGCACGTGGCCTGCGCCGGCGGGGACACGGTTCTGAGTGCCGGCGAGATCAGCTTCACGCGCGAGGCAGACCGGTGGACCGTGGGCGAGATCAGCAACCAGTCCACCGGGTACTGCCCGGACGTCACCTCCTGGTCGGCAGTCGCTCGTGCTCTGGACGACGTGGAACTCGGTCGGCCCTCCGGCTTCACCCACGAGGTGGTGTTCCGGCGGTGCCCCGACTGCCAGGAGCACAACATCGTGCGCGAGGACGACTACGTCTGCGTCTTCTGCGGCAGCGATCTGCCGGAGACGTGGAACGTGGATCCCGCCGTATGACGGCCTGGGTGAGGAACGAGGGTCGTCTGCGGACGACTTCGGATCATCGGCGGTCCTTCTCCGCCATCATGTCGATCAGGCCCTGGGCCGTGTTGCGCTCGGAGTCGATTCCCGGGACCTCTCCCCCTTCGAAGGTGACGGGCTCGGCGCTGCGGGGGAACATGGCCGTCTCGTACTCGGTGAGAGCGGCCTCGACATCGTCGGGGTGCGCGGCGAGGGCCTTGCCGAGTTCGGATCCGTCGTACATGGCCAGGTTGGCGCCTTCGCCGTTCGGGAGCTGGAGGTGGGCGGCGTCGCCGAGGAGGGTGACTCCCGGCACCCGGTCCCAGCGGTGCCCGGTCGGCAGAGCGTAGTGGGGGCGCAGGACCGGCGCCGTGTCGCCGTCGGTGATCAGCGCGGTGAGTTCCGGTGCCCAGCCGTCGAACTCGGCCGCTATCCGTGCGGTGGCCGTGGTGGCATCGGTGAAGTCGATGGCCGCGAACCAGTCCAGCGGCCTGCTCAGTGCGATGTAGGCGTGGAGGGTGTCGCCGCTTTCCCGGTGCGCGAAGATCTCCCTGCCCGGGGCGGGCGCGATCAGCATCCCGCCACCGACCGCCTTCGCGGCGGCCGGGTGGCGGGAGTCTGCGTGGAACAGGTACGTCTCGACGAAGGACGTGCCTGCGTACTCGGGCGTGGCGGTGGAGAGCAGCGGCCGTACCCGTGACCAGGCACCGTCCGCGCCGACCAGCAGGCCGGTGACGACGGTGCCGCCGTCGGCGAACGTCACCTCGTGGCGGCCCGGGCCGACGGTGCGGGTGCCGGCGACCTTGTGCCCCCACCGGACGGTGCCGGCCGGGAGCGAGTCGAGCAGGATCCGTCGTAACGCGCCGCGGTGCACCTCGGGGCGGCCGCCCGTGCCGTCGTCGGGCTGGTCGAGCAGGACGGTCCCGTCCTGGTCGAGGACCCGCATCGCCTGCCGGCCCTCGAGGACGATGGCGTGGAACTCGTCCATCAGGCCGGCCTCCTCGAGGGCGAGCTGTCCGTTGTGGTCGTGGATGTCGAGCAGCCCGCCCTGCGTGCGCTCCGTCGGGGAGGACTCCGCCTCGTAGACGGTGGCCGTGATTCCGTGGACGTGCAGGACGCGGGCCAGAGTGAGTCCGCCGAGTCCGGCGCCGATGATCGTGACGGGCATGTGCATGGTGACTGACTCCTGGGGATCGGGGCCGCCGAGTGAGTTCGGGTCGGGCCGTTGCCGGAACATTGCAGGACCTGTCCGACAAGCAACCGACATCGGACCGGCAGCCGCCGATGAACGACCGATACCGCCTGTCGGTCCCGACATCTACGGAGAAACGGGCTGCGGCCCGACATCCGGGCGATCGTGCTCGCGCCGTTCACAGCCGGACGGACAGCCAGATGGTCACGGCCGCGGCGGCGGTGAGTCCGGCGTTGAGTGCGATCCGGCGGTCTCGGCCGCTCAAGTGGACGGCGATCGCGCCGCATTGCAGGAGTACGAAGCTGATGGCCGCGGCCGGCGCCGCCGAGGGAGCGATGCCGGTCAGCGGCGGCAGTACGAGGCCGGTAGCGCCGAGTATTTCGACCACCCCAGCGCCCTGAGGTTGGATGCCGTCCCGGTCCGTGCCGGGTCTTCGGATTCAGGCGTGGTCGGTGGCGGCCTCGGTCGCGTAGCGGCTCATCGCGTCGATGTTGGCCTGCGGTGTCGGCGTCCGGCCTCCGGCGAGCACTTCCTGGAGGTCGCGGAAGTACTGCACGTACAGATCCGGGGTGAAGGTGCTGAGCATGACGGCGGGCTGGTCGGTCGGGTTGGCGAAGGTGTGCGGGGTTCCGGGCGGGACCATGACGAGCGTGCCCGCGGTCGCGTCGTGGTCCTCGTCCCCCACGGTGAACCGGACGGTGCCGGAGAGGACGTAGAAGCCCTCGTCGTGCAGGCCGTGGCGGTGCTGGGGCGGTCCCTGGGTGTGCGGGGCGAGGACGGACTCGGCGATCGCGAGGCGGTGCCCGGTGTGACTGCCGTCCTCCAGGACGCGCATGCGCGTGGCGCCCAGCACGATCGTCTCGCCCTCGCCGGGACCCACCACCGACAGGGCCGACCCGGTCCGAGGCTCGCCGTGCTCGCTGTTCCGTGCTTCTTCGGTCATGCCCACCAGTGAGCCGCCGGAGCCGCTCCGGTGTCCAAGACCTGTTCCACGGTGCCGATACCCGGTGGGTATCGTTGCAGCGTGGAGCTACGTACCCTGCGCTATTTCGTCGCGGTCGCCGAGGAACTCCACTTCGGCCGGGCCGCCACCCGACTGCACATGAGTCAGCCGCCGCTGAGCCGGGCGGTCAAGCAGTTGGAAGCCGAGGTCGGGGCCCTGCTCTTCGCCCGCTCCCCCACCGGCGTCACGCTCACTCCGGTGGGTACGGTGCTGCTCGACGAGGCGCGGGCCCTGCTCGACCACGCGGACCGCGTCCGGGCACGGGTGAGCGCGGCGGCCGGCGCCGCGACCCTCACCATCGGCATCCTGGGCGACGGCACGGACCCGGGAGTGTCCAGGCTGGCCGCCGCCTACCGCCGGAGCCATCCGGGCATCGACATCCGGATCCGCGACACCGACCTGACCGACCCCACCTGCGGGCTGCGCGCCGGACTGGTCGACGTCGCGCTGAGCCGGGCGCCGTTCGACGAAACCGCCCTGACGGTCCGTGTCCTGCGGGCCGATCCGGTCGGCGTGGTCCTGCGCGCCGACGATCCGCTGGCCATCCGCGAGGGCCTGCGACTGGCCGAGCTGAACGACCGCCGCTGGTTCCAGTTCCCGCAGGGCACCGACCCCGTCTGGCAGTCGTACTGGAACGGAGGCAGGCCGCGCGAGGGCCCGGTGGTGCGTGCCGTCCAGGAATGCCTGCAGGCGGTGCTGTGGAACGGCACGGTGGGCCTGGCCCCGCTCGGACACGACCTCCCCGCGGAGCTGGCCGTGGTGCCGCTGATCGACATGCCTCCGAGCCGAGTGGTGGCGGCTTGGAACGCGGGCGACACCAACCCGTTGGTCCGATCGTTCGTCGAGACCGCGACCGCGGCCTACCGCCACTGAGCACCGGGCCGCGACGCACGCGGATACGGGGCCGCGCGCTCCCGCACTTCCGGTCAGGACGGCTTGGCCGCGGAGAAGGCGTTGACCGTCACCTTGTTGTCGCATTCGGCGAAGGAACCGTCGGTCATCGCGATCTGGTGCGAGCCCGCGCCGGGCACACCGATGACGAGCGTCGGGAAGACGACCGGAGTGGCCCCTGAGACGCAGTACCCGTCCGCCTCGCCCTGCACGTTGACGAAGGTCAGCTTCGTCCACGCCCGGGCTCCGGGAGCCAGCGTCACCGTCGATGCCGCCCCGCTGTGGGTGGTGGCGAGCGGCAGGTTCTTCTCGGGTGAGCCGTTGCCCGCACCGGCCACCGTCGGGTATCCGGTGAGCGTGCAGGCGTGCTTCGAGGTGTTGGCGACCGAGAGGACCGCCGCGCCGGTCCCGGTGCCGGGCGGGCGCACCGCGGCCTGCTGGGCATCGGAGACCTTGACCTCGTCGGCGGTACAGGGCTTCGTACCGCCGCCCGGGGTGGACGCCGAGGCGGTGGGCGCGGTTCCGCCCGAGCCGCCGGCGGAGGAGCCCGCGGTGGGCTTCGGTGCGGCCGGCGCGGAACCGGCCGGGGTGGACGGCGACGTGCCCGCGGCCCCGTCGTCGGTCGGCCCGCAGCCCGTCATCAGGACGGTGGCGGCCGCTGCCGCCACGAGCGCCGCCGCCGAGCGACGGAGGCCTGCTGAGTAGTACTGCATGGGATGCTCCTCGGTGTCTCGCCGCCGGCCCCGCACCGGCACGTGCAGGGACACGGCACCGTGGCCCGCCCGAGTTCCCGTGCTGCGGCGTTGTGGCACTCCTGTCACCCAACCATGACGTACGGGCCCTGCCGGTGATCAGTCGAGGAACTCGAAGTCGCCTCCTGATGACTCCGAGTGAGGCCGGGCCCGGAGCGGAACGGGACCCCCGGGGCGGCAGGCGCGGCTTTGCGGGGCCGGCTGGGGCCGGCTGGGGCCGGCTGGGGCCGGCTGGGGCTTGCCGCGGCGCATCCGGTCGCGTGCCTGGAGTGTTCCGGCCACGGATGGTCTGATCACACCACGGATATACTTCCGCGCAGCGTCGCGTGCCGGTGGCGGATGGATCGTCAGGCATGGAGGCGTCGTAACGGAAGGTGGCCACGGCCATTCCCGCCCCGAATGCGCAGAAGATCACGACCACGCCCCACCCCGCCGAGAATCGCTGTCCCGGCCACCCCCGACCGCGACGGGAGGGCGATCATGCTGCCTGATCGCGCCACCGCCTGGAGCGGCGAGCTACGGCAGGTCCACGCAAAACTGCGCACCGCGCTGGCGCTGGCGCGGGCGGCCCTGGACGGCGGCGACCCGGCCGACGCCGCCACCGACCTGCTGTTGTTCTGCCACGGCTTCTGCACTGCCCTCTCCGGCCACCACCGCGCCGAGGACGGTTCGCTGTTCCCGGAACTGCTGCGGGCACGACCCGACCTGGCACCGGTGGTCGCGAAACTGACCCAGGACCACAACATGATCGAGCACCTCATCGGCGCACTGCGGAAGGCCGTGGCCGACTCGACCGACCCGGAGGTGGCACACCTCCACCTCGACGGCATCGAGGCGGTCATGGAGACCCACTTCACGTACGAGGAGAAGCAACTCGGGCCGGTGTTGGACGACATGGACACCGCCGACTTCGACCGCACCGAGATCTTCGGGCCGCTCGGCCGATCCGCCCCCGGGTCCGGTGGTGCTCAGGAGCAGGTGCGTACGCCGTCCAGCCAGGCGGGGCCCTTGATGTAGATGTTGGTGATCCACGCCCCGTACTCGGGCAGGTAGGACCAGGCGTCGTTGGTGTAGCCCTCCGCCGTCACGGACTCGGCGTGCTTCTGGCAATCGACACGCACCGTGGTGGGGCCGGGGAACTTGTGCACCCGCGGGCTCCCGGTGGACGGCTCCGTGTGGGTCCACACATCGGTACCCCAGGTGCTGAACGTGCCGGAGGCCGGTGCGGCGCCGATGCGGACCGCTCCCGCGTAGTCCCCGCCCAACCGCACGTCGCTGACGGTGATCCGGGTGCCCGATTCCCGGGCCTCGACCATCTTCCCCGCACCCAGGTAGATCGCGATGTGGTGGATGGAGCCCCCCGAACCCCAGGCCAGGAGGTCCCCGGGCAGCAGCGGCGCGGTGCCCTCGGCGGCCGCGAACCGCTGCTGCACCTGCGGCGAGTTGAACTGGTGGTACGCGTTGCCGGCCAGCGGGTCGCCGCCGGCCGCGCGGGCATAGGCGTACCGGACCAGCCCCGAGCAGTCGAAGCCCAGCCGCTCCGGGTCATGCGCGCTGTCCGGGTCGCTCGGGTCGACCTGACCGTACGTCGGCCCCGGCTGCGGCCCGTGGCCGCCGCCCCAGGTGTACCAGACGCCGATCTGCTCGCACGCGGCCCGTACCGCCCGCTCCGCCACCGCGGAAGCGCCGGTGGCGAGCACGTCGCACGACCCCGCCGCCTTCGGAGCCGGTGCCGCAGCCGCCGGGGTGAGGCAGGTCCCCGCCCCCGCGGCCAGAAGGGCCACCGCCGCCACTGCCGCTCCCACCGTTCCCCGCATCGCCATGTCCGTTCCCCCGATTCCGTCGCGGTGTCCCGCGTCTCGTGGTGCTCGTCGCGTTCGTCGTCTGCGTCATGTTCGTCCTGTCCGCACCGGCCGACCGCCTGACACTCCGAGACTGCGCGCCATCACCCCTCCGCGTCGAGGAGGCGCGGGTCGCCCAACACAACGGGAAACGGGAAACCCCCGGGAAACCCCTTCTCACCAGGTGTTGTGAAAGCCCGTCACCACACCGCTCAGTGGCGCCTCCATCGGGTACACCCTCTCCGCCGGCAACAGCCGCTGGGCCTTGGCCGCATGCCCGGCCTTGATCAGCTCCGCCGCCTTGCGGACCCGGGGCGTGAGGTCGGTGAGGCTGACGGTCCACTCTTCGGCGAACGTCCGGATCAGGCCGCGGCCGATGCCGACTTGGATGCTGTAGTGGTTCAGTGCCGCTCCGCGCAGCGAGCGTTCCGGGTCCCACTGGACGTGCACGGCAGCTCGGGCCAAGGCAGCGGGGTCGCCGGTCGTGAGCACCGCCCGAGACAGGGCCTCCTCCCAACCCCGACGGGTCATCCGCACTGCGAGAACACGCTCTTGACCGGGCTTGCGGGCCCAGTTGCTGCGGTGCATCAGCCACAGGAACGAGGGCTTGATCCACGTCATCCTGTGGAACGAGAACGGCGCGACGAAGCGACCCGCTCGCAGGGCGGCATCGGCGATGACAGGTGGGTACGCCTGGTAGAGCACGACCGTGTGGGCATCGTAGTCGGCGCGGATCTCGTACTGGGGTGCCATGCGCCGCACCCTGCCACCGGCTCCATGGCATCGCGAACCGTTTTCCCCGGTGGGCGCGACGCCGTACGACTCGCCGTGCTGCGTGCCGAGCAGGGTGCGTCAGAGGGGTTCCTGTGAAGTACGAGTGTCGTTGGCCGAGATGTCCGCCCTGGGGATGTGGCAGGTCACGCTCTCCCGTGCTCTCCGGAGCGTGACAGGTTGCACCAAGACCTACGTCGTCCAATTCGCCGAAGCGGAAGGCTTCGCGCACGTGCACTTCCACATCGTTCCACGCATGGCGGATCTGCGACCGGAGCATCGCGGGCCGAAGGTTTTCGAGCTGCTTCGGCGACCCGGGCACGAGCGAGTTGCGGCTGACTCGGCAGACCAAGTAGCACGGTCCCTCCGCGCTCACCTGCGCCTGCAGGGGCGCCCGAACGCTCAGTAGGCAGGCATTCACTGAATACGTGCCGGCACCCGAGAAACAGCGGCACCGCGCATCGAGGAGGTCGTCTCGATCACGTCAGGACGACGCACCCGCGCTGCTCCAGCCGGCTGAGGAGCGGCAGGGAAGGATCGATCTCGTTCCACCGGAGATCCAGTTTCTCCAGCGATGGCATCCGGGCGAGCCAGTCGGGCATGTGGCCGATGCGGTTGCTCCGCAGGTCGATCTGACGGAGTCGCGGGAGGCCGGCCAGCGGCTTCGGCACATCGGTCAGGGAGTTCTCGCGCAGGTCGACCACCTCATCGGTCTCACCGACGCCGTCCCAGGTCCTCGAGCCTCGCGAGGACTCCGAGGAGCGCCATGGCCCGGTCGGAGTCCGCCGGAATGCGTGCGAGGCCCATGCGCAGCGTACGGATCGTTCCCAGCGATACGTTGTCCGCGCCGAGTTCGTCGACGACCGTGCCGACGGCGCGGAACGCCCAGTACTGGTTGAAGGGAAGACCTTCCTCTACGGCTGTCGCCACCAGCTCGCCGAGGCGGCCGGGTTCCGGTCGGGCGTGCAGGCGCGCGTAGGCGGTCAGGCGGGTACCTCCGTCGCGCGAGCGGAGGGCGGCGCTGACGTCGAAGTCGTCCACGTACGGGGTGACTCTGACGAGTTCGGCGAAAATGCGTTCTTGGAAGAGGGTCCGTGCGCTGCCAGAGGGCTGAGTGCGGCGCAGCTCCGCGTACTGGTGGACGAGTTCGCGCACCTCGGCCTCCGCGGAGGTGCCGCCCCCGCGTACCCCGCCTGACGTCACCAGGGCGACCCGGGCCTGACGGGCGGCGTCCCCCACGGCCTGCCGGACCTCGTCGGTGCGTTGTTCGGCCGCCTCGACGCGCTCCTCCAGGCGGCGGTACTGGAGCTTGGTCCCACCCGGGAGCTCGATGCTCTCGAAGAGGTCGCCGAGCCACGGCACCACCGCGATCGCGGCGAGTGCCAGCGTGACGCCGTCGATCTTCACCTCGGGCTTGACAACGTGGACGACCGCAGCGGCCACCGCGCCCAATGAGATGACGACGGCTATGAGCCGCTTGGCCCGTCGTGCGGGCGAGCTCGACCGGCCGTCCGGCCCCGATTCCGACATGAGGGCCAGCATGGCAAAACCCCGAACGCGCGGGGTGGGATTCGGTCAGCGCGGAACGACGACGATCGCGTTGCCGACCTCGGGTTGCGGAGGAAGTCCTTGATCAGCACGGTGGTGGCGCCGCCGGAGCCGAGGCTCGGGGCTCGGGGCTTCGATCATCGTCGGAGTGTGGAAGTACCCGTCGAGCGGACGTGCCCCCTTCACGACCCAGGAGAACCTTCCGTGATCGCGGGTGCACGGCCCGCCGCTTCAAGCCGGCGGGACGAGGGTGAACCAGTGCTCGAGGAGTGCATCGTCACCGGTGACGTCCAGGCCGGTGGCGGGGAGTCGTTGCCAGAGGAACAGCGTCAGGTCCGAGGCCGTGCCCGCGGCCTCGACGCCCACCGGTCCGGCGCCGTCCGGCTCCAGCCGTACCCCGGCGCGGTTGAACTCCAGCGTCCAGGACTCGGGGCCGTCGGTGCGGCGGAAGCGGTAGCGCTCCCCCCTCCCCGCCGGGGCCGGCTTCCAGCCGCGCCGGGCCGGAACCATGACTTCGAAGGTCTGGGCGACCGCGTCGGTGGCGAAGGTGGGGTCGAAGGGGGTCGGGGTTCCGGTGACGGCTTCCGCGTCCCAGCGGTGGACGGCCTGTTCGATGGTCTGCACGCGCAGCCAGAAGCCACTGGTCCGCTCCGCCGACCAGCTCCAGACCGGTACGTCCGGTCCGAGCTCGCGCAGCGCATCCGCCAGCTGCCGTGAGGCAGCGGCCGACCAGTCGAAGAGCTCCTCGGGCACGGGGCCGCGGTGCGGTGTCGCATCGTGCCGGGGCCAGGCGGCCCGTACCGCCGGGTCCTCGGGCAGTGCGTAGAGAGCGGGGTTCGCGGGGTCCGGTGGCTCCATGTGCCGCTCCCGGAGGACGTGCGTGAGGTAGCGCTGGACGCTGCCGAGGTGGCCGACGAGGTCGGCGACCGACCAGCCGGGGCAGGAAGGCACCGGCGGGGCCTGGCGGCCGCCGTCGGCCGCCAGCCGTACGGCCCTGTCGAAGGCCTCCGCCTCGCTCCGGAAGACACCGAGCCTGGTGGGGTGATCCATACGATGCACCCTGCCCGGTTCGGGGCGGTACGTATCTCTTGCGCGATGGGCGAACGCCGTCCGGGCCTCCTCGGTGCGTGCCTGCATGGCGTCGGCAGGCGTGAATCGACACGGCGGGAACTAGGACAAGATCTGACCTGGTTCGGTCGTAGTGTCGTCACGTCACCCGGAATCGGCAGTCAGGACGCACCGATGAAGCACACCGCACCCGAGGGCTACACCAGCGTCGCACCGTGGGTCGTCACCGACGACACCGGCGCACTGCTCGACTTCATCACCGCCGCGTTCGACGGCGTGGAACTCGCCCGGGTGCCCGTCGCCGACGGCACCATCGGACACGGCGAGATCCGCGTCGGCGACACGGTCGTCCTGGCCTTCGACCGCCGGCCCGACTGGCCCGAAATGCCCGCGCTCCTGCGCGTCTACGTTCCCGACGCCGACACCGCCGTGGCCGCCGCCGTCGCACACGGGGCAACCGTCGTCACCGAGATCACCGACAGCGCGTGGGGCGACCGCGGAGGCCGGGTGCGGGATCCGTTCGGCAACATCTGGTGGGTCATGAGCCGAACCGAGGACGTCGCACCCGACGAGGCCTGGCAACGACTCTCCCAGCCCGAATACGCCGCCGCGATGCGCATCGCCCAGGAAACCCTTGATGCCGAACTCAGCGGCCGCGAAACCGGAATCGCCAGCACCCCCCAACACCCGACCCCCTGACCACCCCAGTCAGACGGCCGCCCCCTCCAAGGGCGGCGGCCAAGGCGCGCCCCTCCTGTAAGAGTCCTGGGGGAGCGCGGGCGTCAGAAACCTGTCGAGGCCCGGTCTGACTCGCTGCGAAGCACGCAGAATTCGTTGCCTTCGGGGTCGGCGAGGACTGCCCAGCCCGTCCCATCAGGATTCCGCTGATCGGTGACGAAGGTGGCACCGAGGCCGAGCAGCCGTTCCACCTCTTGTTCACGCGATGTCTCAGGGCGCAAACACAGGTGGATCCGGTTCTTGGTCTTCTTGGGCTCGGGGACCTGGTTGAAGTACAACATGGGTCCTTCCGCCAACAGCACCTGAGTCTCCCGGGCACCGGGCTTGTCCTCCGGATGCAACGGACGGCCGGTCACTTTGGCCCAGAAATTTGCCAGTTCGTAGGGGTCCGCACAGTCAATCGCCACGTTCTGCAGTATCGAAACCATGCACGCGAGCCTTCCGCACCCACGCTCCGGCCGCCACTGGGTTGCCCGGCCGGTGGGACACGGGCGCGGTGTGATCAGCCGTTCCGGGTCTCGCCGGCCGGGCCCGGTGCGCGACGGCAAGAATGAAGGTGTGTTCAGACGTGAGTGGCCGGAGCCCGCACCCGATGCCCGGCTCGACCCGTACCGCCGTGCGGCCGCTCGTCTCATGGACGGGGACGAGCAGATCGGCGTGCTCGTGATCCGAGTCGTCACCTGGCGGCGGAGGGAAGGGCCCTTCTGGCGCAGGCGGTGGGGCAGTCCGCGGGACCTTCCCGAGTGGGCACTGTTCCACGTCGGCCCCGCACAGCAGTTGGCCGAGGTCGACGACGGGATCATTTCCTCTGAAATCCTCGACGAGGAGCTTGCCGACTGGGCGGCGGGGATCTTTCGGCTCCGGGGCCGGCGGTTCAGCCTCACCTGGCTTGGTGACGAGGAAGCCGATGCCGCACACAGGGAGTACGGCTGGACGATGGACTGACCACCCCCGAGACGGAGCGGACAGCGACATGGCAGAGGCCGTGCGTCCGTAGACCACGGCCTCGACCGCGATGGCCTCCCGCCGATGCTCAGCCGACGGCATCTGATGCCCCTGGCGTACTTCGAGGCCGGAGGGGCCGCCCGCGGCGGTCGGCAAGCCTTCATGCCCCCTGCCCGGACTCCCCCACGAGCCCCTCGCCCACGAGGTCGGCCGGGCCGAACCAGCGGGTGAGCGTCTCGATGAGACCGGCGCCTCCGGCCCAGCAGACGTATCCGTCCGGGCGGACGAGTACGGCCTCGGCGTCGATCGCGCCGGACGCCACCCGGGCCCGCACGTGGACGACCCGGTCGCTCCAGGGGGCCGCGGCGGGGAGAGGGGCGTCGGAGAGGCTGAGCAGGACGGCGCGTCCGGTGCGCGTCAGGTCGCTGAACCGGACCCGTTCGCCCCCGTCGACGACGAGGTCGAGGTCCGGCATCCGCAGGCCCAACAGAGGACGGGCCTCGGCGTCGGGAGACGGGAGGCAGAGGTCGAGCCCGGCCATCACTCCGGCCATGTACCGGTTGGCGTCGGGCAGGCGGAGCAGGTCGGTCAGCACGTCGCGCAGCTCGGCCAGGCCTCCGTCGCGCTGCGGCCCCATGACCACGCCCTGGGCCCGGGTGAGGGCGAGCACCCGGGCGGCGACGGGGTGCCGCTCGGTCTGATAGGTGTCCAGCAACGCCTCGCCCGCCTCGCCGCGCAGGACGGCGGCGAGCTTCCAGCCGAGGTTGAACGCGTCCTGCACACCGAGGTTGAGCCCCTGGCCGCCGGCCGGAGAGTGGATGTGGGCGGAGTCGCCGGCGAAGAGGACGTGACCGTGGCGGTAGTGCGCCAGCTGCCTGCTGGCGTTGCTGAACCGGGAGGAGTAACGGATCTCTGCGACGTCGAGCGCCCCGCCGTGGGTGGCGTGCAGCACCTCGCGGACCTCCTCCGTGGTCACGGGGGCGTCGCGCTCGGCCGTCATGGTTCGCGGGCCGCTGAAGATGAGCTTGTGCAGGCCGTCCGCCAAGGGGGTGATCATGGCGAAGTGCCCCTCGGGCGAGGTGCGGATACGCGAGCTGATGTGTCCGCCGGCACTGTCGTCGAGGTCGCCGGTGAGCAGCAGGTCGGCGGTGGCCATGCGGATGGTGGCGGCCTGGCCGGGGAAATCGGCTCCGATGATCTTGCGTACGCTGCTGTGCGCGCCGTCGCACGCAACGAGATGGCGGCCCCGCAGCGACCGGTCGCCGTCCGGTGTGGCCATGGTGATCGTGACACCGTCGACGTCCTGGTGGAGGCCGGTCAGCCGGTGCTCCCTCAGCACCTCGCCGCCGAGCTTGGTCAGCCGGTCCTCGAGCACGGCCTCCAGCTGGTCCTGCGGGAGCAGGACGGGATGCGGGTAGCGGGTGTCCCACGCCGCGTAGTCCAGCGGGACCGGCAGTCCCGCGAAGTGGCCGCCGACGAGCTGGTAGTCGATCGACCGTCCGAGGGCGTCGTCCAGCAGACCGCGCAGCGCGAGCATCTCGGCGGTTCGGGGCTGGATCGCCCCGGCGCGGGACTGGAGGTTGCGGCCGGGCAGGCGGTCCAACACGACGGCGGGGATGCCGGCGAGGGCGAGCTCGGTGGCGAGAGTGAGTCCGGCGCCGCCCGCCCCCACGACGATGACGTCGGTGACGTCGGTGACATCGGCGACGTCAGTGACCTGCGTGTTCATCGAGCCTCCCAGGAAGATTCCTTCACCTGGATGAAAACTATACCAGGTGCAAGTTTCCCCTAGGTGCCGCATTGCTATCGTGGGCGCATGGCTGAGCAACTTGGACTGCGGGAACGCAAGAAGCAGCGCACCCGGCAGACGATCTTCGAGGTGGCGTTGCGCCTGTTCCTGAGCCGCGGCTTCGACGACGTGTCGATCGTGGAGATCGCGGAGGAGGCCGAGGTCTCCAAGCGCACGCTGTTCACCTACTTCCCGACCAAGGAAGACCTGGTCCTGCACGTGTTCGCCGACCACGAGGACGAATCCGCCCGTGTGGTCCGCGCCCGCCCGGCCGGTACGAGTCCCCTGGCCGCCCTGCACGCTCACGAGCTCGACGCCCTGGCCCGGCGCGACCCGGTCACCGGACTCACCTCCGACCCCGACGCCGTCGCCTTCGCCCGGCTCCTCAGCACGACGGCGAGCCTGAGCGAGCGGCTGCTCGGGTACGCGGGGCGCAGCATCGCGCACCTGGCCGGGGCACTGGAGGAGGCCGGCGCCGACGAGCTCACCGCGCGGCTCGCCGCAGTGCAGATCGTCACCGTCCTGCGCACCCTCGCCGACCGCAACAGCGCCCAGATGCAGGCGGGCCGCCCGGCCGACGACGTGTACCCCGAGGCAGTCGCCTCCGCCGACCGGGCCTTCCGGTTGCTCGGCGTCGGCCTGGCCGACGCCCTGCCCGCCTGAGCGCACGCACGGCCGCCGCACGGAGACGCGCCAGAGCGGTCGATGGGGCCGCGCGGCGGCGGTGTGGGTGCAGGGGCTCGTCAGTCGACCGGTGCGCAAGGCGGTGACGAGGCGGAACAGGACGCGAACGGCCTCAGGCGTACTGGCGGCAGCCGGGACCTGCCGTGTCGCCGGGGATCGGTTCGCCCAGGTCGGGGGCGACGGAGAGGACGACCAGTGCGCGGTCCAAGGCGTGCGGTCATGCCTCGCCGGTGATGTTCTCCAACGACTTGGCGGCGGAGTCGGAAGAGGCGATGCGGGCGCGGCGGGAACGGTGGGAAGCGAGGGGAGCGGGCATCAGGCGACGGCCGGGCGCTGGGCGGTCAGACGGGCCACGTGGACCTCGCGAAGCTCCTCCCACGACGTGCAGTCCTCCACCGCGGGCAGGCCGTTGGTGGCGATGTCTTCCAGGACCGCTGCGAACTGGTCCGCGTCGGCCCGGGTCTTGGCCGCGAACGCGCGCAGGCCGTCGGCAGCCGCGGCCTCCAGCGGCAGTCGGGGGGTGGCGGGGGCCGGCTGTTCGCTCATCGAGGCCTCCAGAGGGCAGAACTGAACGTGTGTCACCACGGTATCGCCACTGCCAAGGCCCGGGGACCAGTCGCGAAAAGCCACCCACCGCGCCCGGCCGGTCAACGCATGCCCGGGCGGTCCCCTTCGGGTGACGGTGTTCGGTTCGCCCGCGAGCTGCGGCGCCGCCACCCGCAACGAGGCCCCGGCCGAAGACGGAGCACGACCCCACGCCGGAGCGGATCCTCCGCCATCATCCGGGGACACTGCCTACGAAGCCGCTCGGGCCACGAGCAGCGGTTGGAAGAAGCCCGTCTCCTGCGGCATCCGCCACTCGGGCTCGACGAACCCGACCTCGGCCGCCAGGCCGGCCAGTCGGCTCCGGTCGACAGCCCAGTAGGTGGTCCGGCGGACCCGGACCCGCCAATCTCCCTCATCCGGGAGGAGTTGGAAGTGCTCCAAGTCGTAGCGCTCGCCGTCGTCGTGCCAGTGCCAGAGCTGAAAGGTGACGGTTCGCTGTCCGTCGCCGGCTTCGCCGGTCGTGTGGACTTGCGGAGGCGTCGAAGACGGCCGATCACGCAGCAGCTCGTCGTAGGGCCGCGTACTGACCAGCAGCTGACCACCGGGGCGCAGGACGCGGCGCATCTCGGCCAGGGCGGCTTTCACATCCTGCTCGGTCAGCAGGTGGGGCAGCGAGTTGTCGGCGCAGACGACGGTGTCGAACCGGCCATCGGCGAAGGGGAGGCGCCGCATGTCGGCGGCGGCCGTACGCAGGTCGAGACTCCGGCCGGCGGCCTCTCGCGCTGCGCGGGCGGCGGCGCGGGGGCTGATGTCGGTCCCGGTGACGCGGTGCCCGCGCAGCGCCAGGCCGATGGCCTGGGTGCCGATGCCGCAGGAGCAGTCGAGCACCGCCGCGCGATCCTGGCCGACCAGTGCGTCCAGGGCGTCCCCCTGCCGACGGATGCTCGCTTCCCAGTCCGAGTAGATCAGGTGGTAGTCGTCGGCCAGTTCGTCGTAGAAGTGCGCCACTGATGTCTCGGGCATGGCATGAGGCTATCGTCCCAACACGGGCAGCATCCGTCCCGTCTACGGCGACTACGAACGGCGGCCGCCGCTTCCGCCACCGTCGGCCGCGGCGAGCGGGCTCCACGGGGTCGGCGCCAACACCGAGCGGGTTCGGAATCGCCCGCGAGTCGTGGCTAGCCTGAGCGATCGTGAACAGACGACAGCAGAAGAAACTGTCCAAGCGCCTCGTCGAAGCGGCGATGTTCGGCGACGGCACGAACATCGCCGCTCTGCTGCGGGCCGGGGCCTGCCCTGAGACCCGCGACGCCGACGGCACCACGCCTCTCTACGCGGCATCGGTCACCGGAGCCACGGACAACGTCCTGTACCTGCTGGCAGCCGGGGCCTCGCCCAACACCGAAAGCGGACGTGGCTCGGAGGGCACGCCCCTGTGCGCAGCCGCGTGCTGGGGACATGCCGAGACGGTGAGTGCACTGCTCGCCCACGGCGCCGACGCCCGTCTCCGCGAGGACCACGGCACGGGCCGTTCCCCTCTTGAATGGGCGAGGACCGGGCCCCACTCCGAAACGATCGCCGTGCTCCTCGCCGCGGGCGCCTAGGTCTGCTGTCCGGGCGGGTTGGCGCCAGCCGTGGGCGGTTTCGGTGGCACGGCCGCTCGGCCGCGGCGGCGTGCTCCGCGGCGGCGAGAGCGTCCGGGCGGTGAGGCGGTTCCGCCACGCGCGACATTTGCCGGCCCTCCGCGCCGAACCGGTCCCCGGTGCTCATGGCCAGGTGTCGGGTGGACAAGATGCCGCCGTCGGCGCAATCGGCGGTTCGGGCCCGCCGGCGGAGTGGCACCACCGGTTCACCCGGGGCGACGTTGCTGCTGGTCACGGACGGACTGGTGGAGGCCCGCAGCCCCGATGGTGTCTTCTACCCCTTCGTGAGCCGACTGCGCCACCACTTCGCGGACCACCCCGCCCCCGGACCCGCCGACGTCATCAACTTCCTCAACACCGACCTCCCCCGCCACACCCACACGCTCCACGACGACGTCCCGATGCTCGCGATCGCTCCCCACGGAGCCATCTGACACAAGCCGCTCGTGGTGGTGTCGGGGCGTGTCGTTAGGCTCCGGCCCCATGACCAGTGAAAACGGCTTCACCTGCCAGTGCTGCGGCGCCGACCACTTCGAGCTCCCGATGAACTACACCGCCGAGGCCCCGGCCGTGTGGGATCCGGCCTTCGCCGACGCCGACGACTGTTTGCTGTCCTCGGACCAGTGCGTGGTGCAAGGGGAGCACTACTTCGTCAAAGGCCTGATCGAGATACCGGTCATCGACAGCGACGAGGTGTTCTCCTGGGGTGTTTGGGTCTCGCTCAGTCGCGAGAACTTCTCCCGGGCCGCAGATCTGTGGGACCGGCCCGGTCGTGAGGCCGAGGATCCCTACTTCGGCTGGCTCACCACCGACCTGACGGTCTACCCGACCACCACCCTCAACCTGAAGACGAACGTCCACACGCGCCCGGTCGGTGAGCGCCCCTTCGTCGAACTCGAGCCCACCGACCACCCCCTCGCCGTCGAACAGCGCACGGGGATCACCTTGGACCGCGTACGGGAGATCGCGGCGACCGTGCTTCACGCCGGACACGATGAGCAGCACTGAGCAGCGGTGACGGCCGGCCATCCCGCCTGCCGGCCGTCTGAGACGGGGCATGGTGTCGTGCCCGGTCAGGCCATGTCCCCCAGGTACCTCGTCTGCCATGTACCGGCCGCGGCCTGGGCAGCGACGGCGGCGAGTCGGTCGCGCAGGTACAGGGGATCATCCGCAGTCCGCCGACCTCGTCGAGCGAGCAGGCCGGTCGCGGCGGTACGGATACGGCTCATACGGGCATCCCCTCCTGCAGGTACACGGCGCGGCCGGTCAGAGCAGCGGCATGAAGCACGGTGAGCGTCCGACGGTGTGCGGCGAGGCGATCCGGAAGGTCGTCGGGGTCGTGGAAGGCGTGCCGGTCGTGTTCGGCGCTGAGCCGGATCTGCGGGCCGGCGGGATGCCGTACGGCGAAGAAGTAGTCCACGACAGGGCCGGTGCCGAGGACGTCGACCCTGTGGTCGATGCCGATGAGACAAGGCTCGGCGCCCAGCCGGATGCCGGTCTCCTCACTCATCTCCCGGCGGGCCGCCGGCCACGGGTTCTCGCCGTCATCGACCATGCCGCCCGGCAGCCACCACTTCCCGCTGGCCTCTCCCTGGCCGGGACCGTACCGGAGCAGAAGCATCCGGTCCTGGTCGTCCAGCAGCATGACGCAGGACGCCACGAGCGCCTGGGGTTGCGTCTGCACCCACTCCTCGCGGGGAATCCAGTCACCCACTCACGCCTCCTCTTCAGTGGTCAGCGGGTCGCAGACCCGACTGGGTGAGGAACAGGTCGACCTGTCGTCCAACGATCGCAGAACGGAGATGGAAGGAGACCCCCACCGGCCCGCTTCGGGCCAGGGCGCACCGTGGGCACCGCCGATTCGTCGGGGGCGTCGCGTACGGAGGCGGCGTGGATCAGCAGTGGCGCCCGGGCAGCAGGCGGTCGCCGTGCGCTCGCCGGCACGTACGGTCGGTCGGCCGGGCGCGTACCGATGCCGGAGATGCCGCGGGAGACGGCCGAGGCCGCCTCGTGGAAGGCGTGGAACGCGCACCTTCCGCAGAGCGGGGACGCGTACGAGGCGTGGCCCGGGCCGGGTCCGTGCGGCGCGGTGGGGCCGGGAAGGGCGATGTCGGCGGCGTTGGGACGGCGGCCCCCGTCCCGTCGCGTACGGAGACCAGGGGCGACGCGGTTACGCCGAGAAGCGGGGCAGCGCGCCGACGACGCGGTCCCACACGGAGCGGGTGGCGCCGAAACCGCTCTCGTGGACCCAGACGTGGGTGCACGCGGGGCACTGGAGGTGGAGCAGGCTTCCCGTGTTGGTGAGCAGGTAGCGCCAGTGCGTGGAGCAGGTGCGCCGCTGCCCGCAGGGATCGCAGCCCTGGGCGTCGTCGCACTTCGGGCAGGCCACCCAGGCGCGGCGCCCGGGGTCGGCCTGCGGATCAAGCGGCAGCACGGCCGTCTCCCCTCGCGGGCAGTACACCGGCCGCGACCAGGTCGTCGTAGAGCCGTTGCTGCTGCGCGTCGAGTCCGGAGTACAGCAGGTCGTACGCGGCCTCCTCGCCGAGCAGCACCTCGACCGGGTTCCAGTCCGGGCCGAGGGCTTCCATGACCTGGGCGCGCCGGAGCACCTCCTGCGCGGTGAGGTCCACCTCGAAGTCGACCAGCGCGGACGCGTCGGAGGCGTCGGGCTCGTCCGGGGAAGGGATGGGGTCGTGGGGGGCCATACAGTCGAAGTTAGGTAACCCTTGTTTCCCTGGTCAAGGGAGGGTGTGCGGAGTCACAGACCAGGGCCTGTGTGTCGTCCCGGGACATTGGAGACATGCGAGCCGGGTCCTCGACGTACGCGAGGACGCCCTCGCGCCCCACCGTGATCCCCTGGTCACCGAGACCGAACGTGCGCGGTCGGCCCCCCGTGTCACGGAGGAGGGGTGGCCCCTGCGCCGGGCCACGCGGTGTGCGTGCATCAGCCCCGCCACCGCCGCCCGCCGGACGGCTCCAGCCGGCCCCACCTCCCGGCCGTCCGGATTCCCGCACGGCCCCGACGGCGACCCGAAATCCTCAGTAGTCTCGGGGCATGCGGATCTGCGTTTCCTCGGACATGGACGAACCGGTGGCGCGTGCCCTCCTCCGGCAACTGCGCGACCGCGGACACCATGTGGTGGCGTACGGGGCGCTGAGCCCCGGCGACGATCCGCAGTGGGCCGCCTGCTCGCAGGCAGCGGCCCGCGAGGTCGCCGCCGGAAACGCCGACCAGGCCGTCGTGTGCTGCTGGACGGGCACGGGCGCGTCGATCGCCGCGAACAAGGTGCCCGGCGTGCGCGCGGCCCTGTGCACGGACGCCCACACGGCGGACGGTGCGCGCCGCTGGAACGACGCCAATGTGCTCGCGCTCAGCCTGCGCCTGACATCGGAGCCGGTGCTGGAGGAGATCCTCGACGCCTGGTTCGCCGCCGAGGCGAGCACCGACCCAGTGGACCGGCAGAACGTGGCGCGCCTCGAACAGCTCCGCGACACCCCATCCACAACCACAACCTGATGCAAGGCGGCGCCGCCTTGCGGGGAGGTCGCGGCCTTTCGAACCGCGCCATCAAGCCAGGTGTGCGGTGATGAGTTCTGCCCAGGAGCGGATGAAGGACGGGTAGTCGGCGGCGAACTCGTCGAGGGCCTTCTGCGCGGCCCGGGTGAAGGGCGTCATGTCGTAGGTGACCGTCACTTCGCTGCCGGCTTCGGTCCCGGCCAGGGCGACGGTGACCGTGCCGGCACGGACCGTCGGGGTGATCCGGGCGTAGGAAATGGACCGCGGGAAGTCGCGGGAGATCACCAGCCAGGTCGTCTGCTCTTCGTCCGACGAAGTGAGCCAGACGGTTCCCGGTGCGGTGTCGTCAGGCGTCTCGACCGGGAAAACGGGGTCCCAGCCCGGCACCCAGTCCCGCTCGCCCCTGGCGGTGAAGAGCCGGAAGGCGTCTTCGGGCGGAAGCGGGACCTGCAACGTGGCACTGAGGACGCGGCGGTTCATTTTCCCTCCAAGGTGTGGGCGTCGGCGGCTGACCGGCCCCCATCAGGATGGCGCACCCTCGTGACGCGCTGCGCGGCCGGCATCTGCCGTGCAGACCTGGCTGCCCGGTGCGCCCGTGAAGGAGGCCGGCTACAACCTCCCGGCCGGTTACGGCATGCTCCAGGGCACCTCGATGTCCTCGCCGCAGGCCGCGGGCGCCAGCGCCCTGCTGATCTCGGCCGCCAAGCAGCAGAAGATCGCGCTGTCCCCGGCGAGCCTGCGCACCGCGCTCACCAGCACCGCGAAGAAGATCGACGACGTCCCGGCGCACGCCCAGGGCTCGGGTCTGATCAACGTCCTCGGTGCGTGGGAGTCCATCCAGCGCGGCGCGAAGTCCAACGAGTTCACCGTCAAGGCGCCGGTCGACACCGCCATCGACCAGTTCCTGAAGACCCCGGGCTTCGGCACCGGCCTCTACGACCGCGAGGGCCGAAGCTCTGGACTCTCCCCCCGTGGGAGAGTCCACCATGAGGGCGTGCACGACGAACTTCTCACCATCGGGCGCTTCGCCCGCCTGTGCCGCCTCAGCGTGAAGCAGCTGCGGCACTACGACGACATGGGGCTTCTGACTCCCGTCCACGTGGGCGTCGGCTCCGGCTACCGCTACTACGCACCCGAACAGGCACGTGATGCCCTGACCATCGCCCTCCTCCGCGAAATGGATCTTCCCCTGGCCGTCATCGCCCAGGCACTGGCCGCCGGACCCGAGCGCAGGGCGGAGCTCCTGCGCGCCGAGCGGGATCGGCTGGCCGAGCGGATCAGCAGGGACCAGGTCCGGCTGGGGATGCTGGAGCGGCTGGCAGAAGGCGGTCTTCCCGGCTACGAGGTGACGCTGGGCAAGGAGCCGGAGCAACGGCTGGTGGTGGTGCGGGCGGTCTGCACCCCAGCGGAGATCGGGACCACGGTCGCGGAGTGCGTGAGCCGGCTGCTGCCCGTGCTCGGCGGTACGGACATCGCCTGGGTGCCGCCGTTGTGGGGGCTGTACCCGCTGGACCTGGAGGAGCCGATGGAGATCGCCGTCGGAGCGCGGACCCCGCAGGGGGAAGGCGTGCCCGGCCTGGAGTGCGAGGTGCTGGCAGGTGGGCTCGTCGCCGAGACCACGCACATCGGGCCCTATGCGCAACTGCCGTTGGCCTACAACGCGCTCTTCTCCGCCATCCACGAGCGCGGACTGCGCCCGGCCGGCGCACCCGTGCGCGAGGCGTACCTCGTCGGCCCGGAGGAAGCGCCCGAAGAAGAACTGACGACCCGGCTGATCATCCCCGTTCAGGAGGACACGGCATGAGCACGGTGACGGGCATCGATGCCCGCGGCACGCAGCACTGCGAGACGTCAGCCCTGGGAGTACTGCTGCGGCACCAGGGAGTCGACCTGTCCGAGCCCATGCTGTTCGGCCTCGGCGCCGGTTTGTCCTTCATCTACTGGGACGGCAGGAACATGGGCTTCCCCTTCCTCGGTGGACGGGTCAAACCGTTCGACCTCACGAGGAACCTCGCCGGCAGGCTCGGGCTGGAGCTCCTGGTCCAGGAGACCACATCCCCCCGCAAGGCATGGGACAGCGTGACGGCCTCCATCGACGCCGGTCGCCCCGTAGGACTCCAGCTCGACAGCTACCACCTGGACTACTTCGGCTCGAAGGTCCACTTCGGCGGCCACGTCGTCGCCCTGTACGGCTACGACGACCACCACGCCTACCTGGTGGACACCGACCGGCAGGGCGGAGCGGTCTCCACCAGTCTGACCGGCCTCGCCCGGGCCAGGGCCGCGCGCGGACCGATGACCGCCAGGCACCGTTCCTTCGCCCTCGCCGTTCCGAAGAACCTGCCCGCGCCGCACGGACGGATCGTCCCCGCCATCACCGCCTGCGCCGACGCCTTCCTCGACCCACCCATCGCCAACCTCGGTCACCGCGGCATCGAGAAGGCGGGCAAGCTGGTGCGCACCTGGCTCCGGCGCACCGACGACCCACGGCGGGACCTGCCGCGGGCCGCCCTCTTGATGGAGCACGCCGGCACCGGCGGAGCCCTGTTCCGCAACCTCTACCGCGACTTCCTCGCCGAATGCGCCGATCTGCTCGACAGCAGCCACCTGCGCACCGGCCACGCCCTGTACACCGAGGCGGCCGCACTGTGGACGGAAGTCGCCGCGCTGGTCGGGAAGGCCGGCGAAACGGGTGACGCCGCGTACCTCGACCAGGCCGGCTCGATCCTCGACGGTCTCTCGCGCATCGAGCGCGAGGCCATGCAGGCGCTGAGCCGCTTGGAGAGTGCGAGGCTTTGAGCCTGATCCACCCCTGAACCCGGCCTCCCCCACCGGGATGACGTCGATCGATCCGCTCCATGGTCGAATCCACGGCGGATCAGGCCGGGGCAGCGGGCGTGTCGTCGGGATTCGTGCGGCCTGCCGGGTGATGATGACGCCGTGCGACTTGATCACGTGTCCTATGCGGTGGCCCGCGACAGCTTCGTCTCGACCGTCCAGTGGATCGGGTCGGCCCTCGGCGCCGGGTTCGTGGACGGAGGCGTGCACCCACGATTCGGCACCCGCAACTTCATCCTCCCGCTGAGCGGCGGCACCTACGTCGAGGTCGTCACCACGCTCGACCACCCCGCCGCCGACCGCGCGCCCTTCGGGCAGGCGGTCGCGCGCCGCGCTGCCGAGGGCGGCGGCTGGCTCGGGTGGGTGGTCTCCGTCGACGACATCGCCCCGGTCGAGGCCCGCCTCGGCCGAACCTCGTCCGAGGGCCACCGTGTCCGCCCCGACGGGTTCGACCTGAGGTGGAAGCAGATCGGCCTACTGGAACTGATGGAAGACCCGCAACTGCCTTACTTCCTGCAGTGGATGGTCCCCATGGAGGAGCGCCCGAGCGCCGACCCGCGCACCTCCAGCAGCATCCACGGGGTCTCCATCGCCGGCGACGCCGCCTCCATCGCCGAATTCCTCGGCGAGCCGGCCGATCACCCCCTCGACCAGATCGACGTCACCTGGGTCGAGGACGAGGAACCGGGCCTGGTCTCGGTCGAGTTCGCCACCCCCAAGGGCCCGGTCACGATCTGACCGGGGCCTGCCTGCCTCGTCGGAGCAGCAGGCCGTCCGTGTGCTGCCCGGCACATTCGAACCGGCCTCATCGCACGCTCTTCGAACCGAGCTCGCCGGGCTTCTCCGGTACCCAAGGATGCACGGCGACGGCATCCTCGGGGTCCGGCTCGCCCATGACGACCTGCCACTGGTCCTTGTTCCCGCCGTTCGTGGCCCGGACCTGGATCTGCTCGATCCGAGCGGTGTCGAGCAGCCGGTCAGCAGCCCGACGGCCGGCCCGACGGCCGGCGCGGCTGCGATGACGGCGCGCGGGCTGCACGTACCGGACCGGGGCTTCGGCGGCCTTCGCGCAGGCATTGTCAGTGGTGTCTGCGAGGCTGCTGCACGATACGGACGATCAGGATTCGAGGAGTGCGCAATGAGCATGAAGGCCGGCGGAACGTTCGATCTCACCTCCTTCGAACCGGAAACCCTGGAAGAAGGCCCTGGTGCCGCCCTGGGCCGCGCGCGGATCACCAAGACCTTCGAGGGGGGCCTGACCGGCACCAGCACCGTGAACATGCTGACGGTGACCGAGATCGAGGGCTCTCCGGCGGCCTACGTCGCGGTCGAGCGATTCACGGGCGAACTCGACGGTCTCAAGGGCTCATTCGTCCTCCAGCACAGCGCGCCGGGCAGCCACGGCGAGCAGCTCGCGATCCGCGTGGTCCGGGGAACCGGCTCCGGTGACCTCGCGGGGATCACGGGTTCCTTCGAGATCATCCGGTCCGAAGACGGCAGCCACTCCTACTCCTTGGAGTACTCGCTGGGCTGACGCAAGCCGCGCGGTGCGGTGCCGGCGTACGCGGCGCCGGCCCCGGGGTGGGACGAGATCCGGAATTTCCCGTGCTTCGCGCCCACCCCGGCTCCAGGATGTACGCAACCGGTGCGGGCACTTGACACCTCCACCGAGTTCCGGTCGGCGGCCGAGGCCGAGCACCGATGATCACCAGAGTCGCCAGGGGGAGCGCGGAGCATGACCGGCACCACGCAGGCCCTCGGCAGGTCGACGTCAGTCGACGATGCGGCACGAAGCGTCGCGCGCCCGTTCTACGTGTACGCCGTGCTCGCCAACTCGCTCTTCCAGCGCGGCGTATTCGTCCTCTTCCTCCAGCAGCGCGGCTTCTCCGCCGGGCAAGTGGCCCTGCTCCAGACACTGCTCTACCTGGTCAGCGGAGTTGCGGAGCTGCCGACGGGGGTCATCGCCGACCGAATCGGCAGGCGTGCGAGCATCGCGATCGGCCAGGTACTGACGGCCGGCTGTCTGCTCGGTCAGATGGCGTTCTCCGACTACTGGTTGTTCCTGACGCTGTTCATCGGGCAGGGCGTGGGCATGGCATGTGTGTCCGGTTCGGACACCGCCCTGCTGTACGACCTGCTCGTACGTCGTGGTGCGACGGCCGGCTACGTGAAGATCAAATCCCGGTTCACCATGATCGGGACGATCACCTCGGGAGCCGCCATCGTCCTCGGCGGCCAACTGCAGCGGATTTCCTGGGGAATCGTCTACGCCGGCTCGGCCGCGTGCCTCGTCCTGGCCGTGGTGGTGCTGATGTCCCGGGTGCCCGAGATCCGCGGCGTGGACGCGGTGGACGAACAGGACGGGGCCGACGAGCAGGACGGGGCCGAAGAGCAGCACGGGGCCGAAGAGCAGCACGGCGACGCCACGGCGTGGCGGGCGATGCTCCGGGTCGCCACGCCGGCGCTCGTGACGCTCGTCGTGGTGTCCGGGCTGATGCACGCGACCTTGACGCCGTACATCATCTTCACGCAGAAGACCCTCTCCGATCAGGGAGCGGGCACCGCATTGGTCAGCGCGGTCATATCGGCGGGATTCTTCGTCGGCGGGCTCACTCCCTTGCTGTCGGACCGCGCGGACCGGCGCATCGGGTACCGGGTCGTCGTCCCGGTGTCCCTCCTGACGCTCGCCGTGGCGCTCGGCCTGAGCGGCTTCGGCCTGGTCTGGGTCACCATCGCCGCGTTCCTGGTCCTGGTCGGGATTCCCGAGATCGCCGCCGTGATCGTGGACAACGTGTTCAACGAGGCGGTGCCGTCGCGCCATCGGGCGAGCCTGCTGTCGATGATCGCGTTCGTGGAGTCGGCGCTCATCGGCGTCGGCTATCTCGTCCTCGGCGCGCTCATGGACCGGCTGGGGTCCGGTGTGGGCATGGCCACCTACGCCGCGGTGCCCCTGCTGGCCTGTCTGCTGTGGCTCCCGGTGCTCTTCCGGAGGGCACGGGTGACCACCGGGATCGAGAAGCGCTCCGGCCGTGAGGCATCCTGAAGCGCGAAGCGGCCTCCCATCCACCGGCCCGTCCGCTACGAAGAACTCTCGACCCACCAGCGGACTCCGCCGGTCGGACTGCCCATGAGCGGTGGTCGGGCCGGCCCGAGCGACCAGGACGAAGGACCGGCATGCGATGGAAGCCCCGCCCCCCGACGGCCGATTCCGGCCACCACCTCGCCTTCCGGCCGCAGCCGGAGCGGCGCCGGTGAGCCGACCGATCCCCTTCGGTACCGGGCGCTCGGACGGCCCGGGCCGCAGCGACCTCGCCGAGGTCATGCAGAAGGTCGCCCACGGCGACAAACAGGCCTTCTCCGCCCTCTACGACGCCCTCTCCCCCATGGTCTTCGGGATCATCGTCAAGGTCGTGCGCGACCGGTCCCAGTCCGAGGAGGTCGCCCAGGAGGTCATGATCGACCTGTGGCGGCAGGCCGCCCGCTACCGCCCCGACGCCGGTGCCGTCACCACCTGGGCCGCGACCATCGCCCACCGGCGGGCCGTGGACCGGGTCCGCTCCGCCCAGGCGTCCGCGGACCGGGAGCACGCCCAGGCCGCACGCGAGCACGCGACCGCCTTCGACGAGGTCTCCGAGCAGGTCGAGACCCGCCTGGAGTCCGAGCAGGTGCGCCGCTGCCTGCGCGGTCTGACCGAACTCCAGCGCCAAGCGGTCACCCTGGCCTATTACCGGGGGCTGACCTACCGTGAAGTCGCCCAGAGCCTGCGCACACCGCTTCCGACCATCAAGACACGCATGCGCGACGGGCTGATCCGGCTCCGCGACTGCATGGGGGTGACCACATGAAACACCACGCTTCCGACGCCCACACCCTCGTCGCCGCCCATGCCCTCGGCGCACTCGAGCCCGGCGAGCGCCTGGAGCTCGACGCCCACCTCCAGGTGTGCGAGACCTGTCGGCAGGAGGCCGCGGAGTTCGAGGCGACCGCGGCCCGTCTTGCGGCAGCCGTCTCCCAGCCTCCGCCCGCCGCGGCCAAGGCACAGGTCATGGCCGCCATCGACGAGGTGCGCCAACTGCCCCCGCACGTCCCCGCCACCACCCCCGCACCCGTCTCCGGAGGCGTGCTGCGCCGCAAGGCCCTTCCCCTGGCTCTGGCCGCCGCCGTGACCGCCGGCGTGCTCGGCGGCATCGCGGTGTGGCAGGCGCAGAACGGACAGGAGCTCCGCCGGCAGGCCCGGCAGGCGCAGGAGCAACTGGACGCCGTGAGCGCCGTCCTGGCCGCACCGGACGCCCGTACCGTCCACGGACGGGCCGCCAACGGAGCCCTGACCACCGTCGTCTCCTCCGACCGCCAGAACAGGGCGGTCTTCACCGCGGCCAACCTGCCCGCCCCCGCGACGGGCAAGACGTACCAGCTGTGGCTCGACCACGACGGCACCATGCGCCCGGCCGGCTTCATCGACCACGACGGCACGGTCCTCCTCACCGGCAACCCCGCCGACGCGGGTGCGGTCGGGCTCACCCTCGAACCCTCCGGAGGATCACCCCGGCCGACCACCACCCCCCTCCTCCTGATGACCCTCCCCGCCTGACCGTCGACCGCGCCCGGGGATCACCTGCGGACCACTCGCGCACCGCTCGCGGATTGCCTCCAATCCGCTCCTCCACCGGCTGCGAATCACGGGTGAAGGGCCGCCTGCCGGCGGCGAGCCGAGTGGCGGGAGTGCCGTGGTGGAACACCGGAGCGTGGCCGTGGTCGGCGCGGGGGTGGCGGGCCTGACCGCCGCCTACGTCCTGTCGTCCTCGTACGAGGTCACCCTGTACGAGGCGGACGACCGGCTCGGCGGGCACGCCCACACCCATGAGGCGGCCCGCCCCGGTGGGCTCCCGGTCGCCGTGGACTCGGGGTTCATCGTGCACAACGAGCGCACCTACCCCACGCTGCTGCGGCTCTTCCGGGAGCTGGGCGTGGGCACGCAGGACGCCGAGATGAGCATGTCGGTGCGGTGCGACGGCTGCGGCCTGGAATACGCGGGCGCCCGGGGCCCGGCGGGGCTGTTCGCCTCTCGGGCCGCGCTGCGGGGCCGCCACCTGCGGATGCTGGCCGAGGTCCCCGTCTTCCACCGCCGTGCCCGGCGCCTACTCGCGCGCGGAGCGCACCCGGGCCTCACCTTCGGGGACTTCCTGCGCCGCGGCGGGTTCTCCCCGTACTTCGTCGGCCACTTCGCGCTCCCGCTGGTCTCGGCGGTCTGGTCCTGCCCGGCCGGCACCGCCCTCTCGTATCCGGCCGCCCACCTCTTCGCCTTCCTCGACCACCACGGACTGCTGTCCGTCACCGGCTCCCCGCAGTGGAAGACCGTCACCGGCGGCTCCGCCTCGTACGTGGCGGCCGCGGCCAAGCACGTGCAGCGCGTCCGCACCTCCAGCCCGGTCGAGGCGGTCCGGCGCACCGACCGGGGCGTACTGGTCACCACCCGGGAGGACGGCACCGAACCGTACGACGCCCTGGTGATGGCCACGCACCCCGACCAGGCGCTGCGTCTGCTCGCCGACCCCACCGCCGACGAGAGGCGGCTCCTGGGCGCCTTCACGTACTCGCGCAACCCCACCGTGCTGCACACCGACACCCGGATCCTGCCCCGCTCGCCGCACGCCCGCGCCTCCTGGAACTACCGCATGACCGGCTGCGACCCCTCGACGGAGCCCGTGCGCGTCAGCTACGACATGCGCCGCCTGCAGCGGTTGCCCGCCGGGGCGGGCTTCGTCGTGACCCTGGGCGGGGAGGACGGCATCGCCGCGGACCGGGTGGTGGAGCGGATGGTCTACGAGCACCCGGTGTTCACGACCGCCTCGGTCGCGGCGCAGCGGGAGCTGCCCCGCCTCAACACGGGCGTGACCGCGTACGCCGGAGCCTGGCACGGCTGGGGTTTCCACGAGGACGGCTGCCGCTCCGGCGCCGAGGCCGCCCGATCCCTGGGGGTGCGCTGGTGACCGGCACCGGAGGCTCCGCCGCGCTGTACGAATGCGTGATCGCGCATGCCCGCACCACACCGCTGCGCCACTCCTTCCGGCACCGCACCTACCTGTGGTGCGTGGACCTCGACCGGCTGCCGGTGTTGCCTCGGCCGGTGCGTCCGCTCGCCCGGTTCGACTCCCGCGACCACTTCACCGGCGGCGCGGGTTCCATCCGTGCCGGGCTCGACGCCTTCCTCGCCGCCCGCGGCATCGACCTGGACGGCGGGCGCGTGACGATGCTGGCGCACGCCCGGGTCTTCGGGTTCGTCTTCAACCCGCTCAGCGTGTACTGGTGCCACGACCGCTCCGGCGCGCTCGTCTGCGTCGTGGCCGAGGTCCACAACACCTACGGGGAGCGGCACTGTTACCTGCTGCGGACGGACGACTCGGGCGGGACGGAGGCGGACGTGGAGGCGGGCGCGGAGGTGGAGGTGGACAAGGAGTTCTACGTCTCGCCCTTCTTCGCGGTCGAGGGCCACTACCGGATGCGGCTCCCGCTGCCCGACGAACGGCTCCGGTTGACCGTCCACCTGGAGAACGAGGACGGCCGGGCGTTCACCGCCGTCGTACGGGGCCGCCGCAGGCCCGCCACCGTACCCGCGCTGCTGTCCGCCGCCGTCCGCAGGCCGTGGTCCACCGCCGCCGTCTGGGTCGGCATCCGCCGCCACGGCCTCCACCTGCTGATGCGCCGCCTGCCCGTACAACCCCGTCCCCGGTCCACTCCGCAGAAGGGCATGCTGTCGTGACCCAGCCCGCCACCACCTCCCACGGCCGGGCCGTCGGGATCCCCACGCAGGCAGCGACCGATCGGCCCGCGGGGTCGGCCCACGGCGCCGGTACGGTCGCGCCCGCCGTCCGTCGCTGCGAAGTCGACGCCGGACGCTGGGCGGACGCGGCCCGGCTGCCGTCACCCGCACCCGCCCGCACCGCCGTGGCCGGTCACCTGGTGCGCCGCGCCCTGGAGCGGCTGGCGCTGACGGCACCCACCGGCGCCGCCGCCCGCCCGGCCGGCGCCACCGGCCCGCTGATGACCCTCCACGACCCCGAGGCCTTCCACCGCCGCATCGGCCGCCACGGCCTGATCGGCTTCGGCGAGTCCTACATGGCCGGCGAATGGGACAGCGACGACCTGGCGGGCGTACTGACGGTTCTGGCCGAGCACGTCGACGACCTGGTGCCCGCCCCGCTGCGCCGGCTCCGCGGGCTGTGGGTCTCCGCCCGCCCCGTCGCCGACCGCAACACCCTCGCCGGAGCCCGTGACAACATCCGGCGCCACTACGACCTGTCGAACGATCTGTTCTCCGCGTTCCTCGACCCCACCCTCACCTACTCCTCCGCGGTCTTCGACGACTTCCCCGCCCGGTTCGAGTCCCTGGCGTCCGCTCAGCACCGCAAGATCGACCGGCTCCTGGACCTCGCCCGGGTCGGTGAGGGCACCCGGCTGCTGGAGATCGGCACCGGCTGGGGCGAGCTGGCCCTGCGGGCCGCCGCCCGCGGTGCCCGGGTCACCACCCTGACCCTCTCCGCCGAACAGGCCGCCCTCGCCCGCGAACGCATCGCCGCCGCCGGACTCGCCGACCGGGTGGAGGTGCAGCTGCGGGACTACCGCGACGCCGAAGGCCGGCACGACGCCGTGATCAGCGTCGAGATGATCGAGGCGGTCGGGATCCAGTTCTGGGGCTCCTACTTCGAGGCGCTGCGCCGCGCGCTCGCCCCCGGCGGGAGGATCGCCCTGCAGTCCATCACCATGGGCCACGGCCCGATGCTCCACACGGCCGCCACGCACACCTGGATCAGCAAGTACGTCTTCCCCGGCGGGCTGATCCCCTCCCGCAGGGCCATTGCCGAGCACTCCGCCGCCGCCGGGCTGGGCACCGTCGTCGACCGCGGCTACGGCGAGCACTACGCGGAAACCCTCCGGCTGTGGCGGGAGCGGTTCACCGCCAACCGGCACACCGTCACCGCCCTCGGGTTCGACTCCGTGTTCCAGCGCATGTGGGAGTTCTACCTGGCCTATTCGGAGGCCGGATTCCGCTCCCGCTACCTCGACGTGCGCCAGCTGCTCCTCACCGAAAGGACCCGCCCGTGAGACCCGCCGCATCCCCTGCGCCGTCCCGGCTCGGTCCGTCGTGAACGGCACCGACTGGGCCTCCCTCGCAACGAACCTCGCCGTCACGGCGGCCACGGCGGGGATGGTGCTGCTCGCCACCTTCGCCATCGCCGTACGCCGCGGGCTGCACCGCATCGTCGACATCGCCTGGGGCATCGCCTTCAGCGCCGTCGCCGCCGTCACCTGGCTGCTCTCCGCCGGACACGGCGACGACGGCCGGCGCCTGCTCGTCGCGGCGGCGACCGTCGTCTGGGGGCTGCGGCTCTCGGCGCACATCGCGTGGCGTTCCCGGGGCCACGGCGAGGACCCGCGCTACACCGCCCTCCTCGACAAGGCCCCCGGCAGCCGGACCTGGTACGCGCTGCGCGTGGTCCACCTCGGCCAGGCCGCCCTCGTCTGGCTGATCTCCCTGCCCGTCCAGGCCGCCTCCTACAGCTCCGAACCCCTCGGCGTCCTCGCCTTCTGCGGCATCGCGGTGTGGGCGCTCGGGCTCGGCTTCGAGGCCGTCGGCGACCACCAGCTCGCCCGGTTCAAGGAGGATCCGGCCAACCGGGGACGGATCATGGACCGGGGCCTGTGGTCCTGGACCCGGCACCCCAACTACTTCGGGGACAGCCTCGTCTGGTGGGGCCTCTACCTGCTCGCCTGCACCGCCTGGCAGCCGGCCCTCGCCGTCCTGGTGTCCCCCGTCCTCATGACGCTGCTCCTCACCGTCGGCAGCGGCAAGCGCCTCCTGGAGAAGCACATGGCGGACCGTCCCGGCTACGCCGCATACGCGGCGCGCACCAGCGGCTTCCTGCCGCTGCCGCCGCGCCGGGACGGTCCGCGGGACGGGCGTCAGACCGCGGAGAGGTCCTGAGACCGCCGGCCAGGATCCACCGGGGTCCGGGCCAGGGCGCTGGGCCACCAGGCGCGCGGGCCGATGTCGATGACCAGTGCGGGCACCAGCAGGGACCGTACGACGAGGGTGTCCAGCAGGACGCCGAAGGCGACGATGAAGGCGATCTGGACGAGGAAGGCCAACGGAATCACCATCAGCGCGGCGAAGGTGGCCGCGAGCACCACGCCCGCGGAGGTGATCACTCCGCCCGTGGTGATCAGGCCGCGCAGCACGCCCCTGCGGGTGCCGAGTGCCAGGCTCTCCTCCCGTACGCGTGACATGAGGAAGATGTTGTAGTCGACGCCGAGGGCGACCAGGAACACGAACCCGTACAGGGGGACGGAGGCGTCCGTGCCGCTGAAGCCCAGCAGGTGTTCGAAGACCAGCGCGGACACGCCCAGCGTCGCCAGGAAGTTCAGGGCGACGGTCGCCACCAGGAGGACCGGTACGACCACGGAACGCAGCAGTGCGACGAGGATCAGCAGGATGATGCCGAGGACGACCGGGACGATCACGGTACGGTCACGGGCCGCGGTCTCCTGGGTGTCGAACCGCTGGGCCGTGTACCCGCCGACCAGCGCCTCGGCGCCGGGAACCGCGTGTACCCGCTCCCGCAGCAGCCGGAGCGTCTGCTTCGCCGCGTCGCTGTCGGCGGCCGCGTCGAGCGTGGCGTCCAGTCGCACCCGGCCGTCCACCACCAGTGGCGTCCCCGTTCCGGGCCGGCCTCCCGCGGTGACGGGGACGACCGCGGCGACGCCGTCCGTGCTCTCGGCGGCGGACCGTACCTCCGCGGCCCGCCCGGCGTCCGCGATGATGACGGCCGGGTTGCCGGAACCGCCGGGGAAGTGCCGTGCGAGGGTCTGCTGCGCGCCGACCGAGGGGGCTTCGTTGACGAAGATCTCGTCGAGCGGCACGCCCTTCGAGGACAGGCCGGGCGCGAAGGCGGCCAGGACCAGGAGCAGCAGGGCCGAGGAGGCCCATACGCGCCGCGGCGACCGGTCGATGAGCCCGGCGACGCGGCGCCACACCGTGTGGCCCTCGACGGTGGCGTCGGCGGGCTTGGGGGTGGCGGGCCAGTAGGCCACCCGTCCGAGCAGGGCGAGTACGGCGGGCAGGAACGTGAGGGCGCTGAGCGCCGCGCAGACGATGCCGATGGCTCCGACGGGCCCCAGGGCCCGGTTGTTGGTCAGGTCGCTCGCGAGCAGCGCCAGCAGGCCGAGGGCCACGGTCGCCGCGCTGGCGGTGACGGCACCCGCCGAGCGGCGTACGGCGGCCAGTGCCGCCGCCGCGCGGTCGCCCCGTACGGCGAGTTCCTCGCGGAAGCGTGCCGCGATGAGCAGGGCGTAGTCCGTCGCGGCGCCGATGACCAGGATCGACAGGATCCCCTGCACCTGGCCGTCGACGCGGACCGCGCCCCTGTCGGCGAGCGCGTAGACCACGGCGCAGGCGAGACCGAGGGCGAGCACCGCGCTGAAGATGATCACCAGGGGAAGCAGCACGCTGCGGTACACCAGCAGCAGGATCAGCAGCACCGCGCCGAGCGCGACCCCCAGCAGCAGACCGTCGATGCCGGAGAACGCGTCGAGGAGGTCCGCCTGGGCGGCGGCGGGACCGGCGATCTGCACGGTGGTGCCGGGCACCTGCCGCGCCGCGCTCCGTACCTCGTCCAGGACCGCCGGGAGCCCCTTGCCGAGATCGGGGGCCAGCGGCACCACGGCCTGCAGCGCCAGGCCGTCGACCGAGACGAAGGCGGGCGAGGGCGCGGCGGCGATTCCGGCCCGGCCGGCGAGGGCCCCGACCGCCCGGGTGGCGGCTTCCTGCTGCGCGCCGGTCACCCGGCCGCCGTCCGCGGTCCACACGAGGACGGCCGGGACGGATGCCGAGGACTCGAAGGCCTTCTGCGCGTCGACGACCTTCGTCGACTCGGCGCTGCGCGGCAGGAAGGCCGCCTGGTCGTTGGTGGCGACCTCGCCCAGCCTGCCCGCGTAGGGGCCGAGGGTTCCGCCGATCCCGAGCCAGACGAGCAGGAGTACGAGCGGCACGGCCCAGAAGGCTCGGCGCGATGTCTTGTTCAAGGTGGTTCCTCAGGCAGGACGGAAGGTTAAGTCAACGACAAAGAATGTCAATCATCGAGAGATCTTATGCTGATGCTATGCATGCGACCGAGAGCTCCGCACCCGTACTTCCGTCCGACGACCCGATCGGGTTGCAGTCGTTCGCCGTGCTCCTGCGCCGGATGAACGCGGAGTTCAATCGGATCTCGCAGGAGTTCGCCCACGAACAGGGACTCCATCTCACCGACGTCCAGGCGCTGATCGCGGTACTGGACGCGGACAGCGACGACGCGGGCGGCCCCATGACGCCCGGCCGACTGCGCAAGCGGATGAACCTCACCTCGGGCGCGATGACGGCGTGCCTGGACCGGCTGGAGCGGACCGGTCACATCCGCCGCGTCCGGGCGGCCGACGACCGCCGCGTGGTCCACCTGCACTACGAGGAGCGGGCGAGGGACGTGGCGCGCGCCTACTTCCGTCCGCTGGCCCACGGCACGGACACCGCCCGCGCCCGGTTCACCGACGACGAACTACGCGTCGTGGTCCGCTTCCTCTCCGAAATGAACCACGAGCTGGCCCTCCTCGGCCGATGAACACGCCGGCCGGCTCGACCGCGGGCGGACGACGGCCCCGTCGCTCGCACGCCGGGGTCGGAGCCGGCCGACCCCTTTCAGATGTGGGAAGTGAGGCCGGTGACGGGGTCGTGGGAGATCAGCGTGGGCATCCCCGGGTCGTACTGGACGACCTCGCCGGTCAGCAGGGCCCGTCGCCGGCCGGCCGCCGCGACCTCGACCAGGAACCGCAACACCGCGGCCACCGCCGCGCCGTCGAGGACGTCCTCGGGCCACAGGGAGAACTCGATCTCCTCCTCGAAGGCGGGCCAGGCCGCGAACCAGACGGCGCCGAAGCGGGCCCGGAAGCAGAATCCGCTCTCCTGGCCCTCCGGCGCGTCCGCCCAGAGGCGGAAGAGTTCGGCGACGGCGGGACGCACGGGATCGAGCCGGGGGTAGGGGTGCACCACCTCGGTCTCGTCGGCCACGACACGCAGGCGCTCGAGGACCGCGATCCACTCGACGCGGGTCGTGTCGAGGATCCGAACGTCCCTCAGGCTGCCGTCGAGGTGGAAAGCCCGGCACATCCACGGCTCGGGCAGGCAGTTCGCCCGAGCGCCGTGCTCACCGGCGTGGACGTCCTCGTGTACCCACTGGACCGCGCTCGCGTTCGCCTCTCCCATGGCACCACGGTATGAGATCGCCGCACGACCCGAAGGGTGACCCGTGCCTACTGATCTGTTCCTGTCGCCGGGCCGAAATCTGCGCCTGCGTCAGCTTTGCGAGGTCTCCGGTCCCTGGGCGGGTACCAGACGGGGGAAGTGAATGGCCAGGAAGTCACGCATGATCCGCAGGGCCTCATCCGGGGGGGGACCTCGGCCTCGGGATCGTCGGGAAGTCCCTCGATGTGGATGTTGTGATGGTCCGCGAAGCCGCGGATCCCTTCGAAGGCCGCCCTGCCCAGTGTGGAGAGGGTCCTGCCCACGAGCAGGGCGTCCTCGATGTACCGGGGCACGGGATGCGGGGCGGGTGTGGGCCAGATGTGCGGGTCTCGCGGGGTGTCGAGGGTGAAGGCGTGGGAGATGGTCCGGGCGGCGGCGTCGCGCGTGGGCGCACGCCGCCCACCTGGCCTGCGTCACTCGCACCAGGATTGAAAGAACGCACTGATCCGAGGATGCCCACCAGCGGGGTCAGACCCTGGGATGAGGGCCGGCCGGTCAGGCGACCTCGTGGCGCTCCGGCGCCTTCCGTATCCTGACCCCGCCGAGGACGAGGGCCAGCCCCACGACGACGATGCCGAGGTAGGCGGTGGACGGCAGGTCGACGACCTTGTGCAACCAGCCCCACTCCGTGCCGAAGAAGGTCTGCGAAGCGAAGCTGACGAGCCCCTGCGCTCCCACGACGTAGCCGATGCTTTCGATGGTGTAACCAATGGTTGTTCGCACGGATCAACCTTCTCCCGGCGAGCGCCCCGAGATCGTCCTCCACAGGGCGGAAAACACGGTAGGCCAAAGGATGCAGTCGCTCACCGAGGGCCCATGCCGGGGCGAGCGCGGCGGCTCACCCGGACGTCGTTCGCCCGGACCGTGTGCTGTGGCCCGGTACGCGGCGCGAGACGTGGCTTGCCGTACGGCCCGGATCGTCCCTTCGGGAGGGCCGGCCACGATCAGAGCCGCGGGAGGGCCATGACGGCTCCTGACGCGTCGCTCGACGGGAGGACCGTGCCCGACCGGGGCGCGCCACCGGCGCGTCGTGTGGTGGCGGACAAAGGCGCGGCGTGCGACTTCGCGCGAGCCACCGGTGGCGGGATTCGGCCGATGCCGCCCGAGGGGCGGCGCGTTGCGGTGGGGCGCGCTACCCTCCCGCCCATGATTGACATGGACACGACTTTCCGCGCCTCCGCCGGCGGGCGTCACGGCCGTTCCGCCGGCTCTCCGACGGGAAGGACCGGCCTCCGTCTCCTGGTGTGCCTGTTCCTGCTGGCCCTCCTCGGCGCACCGGGCGCCGCCGCGGCCACGCCACCTCCCCCCTCTCCCGCCGCGGCGCGGGCGGCCGAGGCCTCCGCCCGCTGGGGTGACCGCCGCCTCGACGAGGTCTCCTTCCTCGCCACCCACAACTCCTTCACCAACTACGCGGACTCGCGCTGGAGCTCGGTGAACCAGTCCGAGTCGGTGCGCGCCCAGCTCGACAACGGGGTCCGCGGTCTGAGCCTGGACACCCACTGGTACGAGCACAGCACCTGGCTCTGCGTCATCAGCTTCGGCAGCGACTGCTACCCGAGCGACGTGTACCTGTGCCACGGCGACTGCAAGACCTTCGCCGGAGCCACCTACGCGCTGCCGAGGCAGTCCTTCCAGGGCACCATGCAGACCGTGGTGGACTTCCTGGCCTCCCACCCGCAGGAGGTGGTGACCGTCTTCCTCGAGGACTACGTCAGCACCGAGCAGCTCCGGCAATCCCTCGGCAGGGTGCGCGGGTTCGACGAGATGCTGTTCCGGCCGGACGCGTGGGGCGTCCGCCAGAACGGCTGGCCGAAGGTGGCCGACCTCGTCACCGCCGGCAAGCGTCTGCTGGTCTTCTCGGACAGGTCCGACCGCGAGCAGCTGGGCGTCATGTACGACAGGTCGTGGACGGTGAGCAACTACTGGAGCCTCGGCGACATGGGCAACGACCTCGCGTGCGTCACCCGCTGGCCCGATGTCCCCCTGGACCGGCAGGAGCCCGGATTCCGGAGGCTGTTCACGATGAGCCACCACCGCAACGTGCCCACGGTCCTCACGGCATCCCTGGACAACGGCGCCAAGCTCCGGAACCGCATCGCGGACCAGTGCCGGACCGCGACCGGGGGCCGGAGTCCGAACTTCGTCTCCGTCGACTTCCACCGCCTGTCCGACGGCAGCGGCCACACTCCCGCCTCGATCGTCGCGGAGCTCAACACCGGACCCTGAGCCGGCGCGGCGGCCATGGCGAACCCCCTTCTTTTCGTCCCCTTGACGATATGGGCGGCGACCATTATCGTCATGGTGACGAAATCAAGGGGGTTCACCATGGCCGACATCACCCGGCGCTTCGGCTGGCGTCATCTTCGATCCGCGCCCACCACCCACATCCGCCACCACAAGCGCGGCCGGCTCGTCCACGACGGCCGGGGCCTCAGCTTCTGGTACCGGTCGTTGTCGGCGGCGCTGTCCGAAGTACCGGTCGACGACAGGGAGTTGGCCATGGCGTTCCACGCCCGTACGGCCGACTTCCAGGACGTCACCGTGCAGGCCACCGTCACCTACCGGATCAGCGACCCGGCCGCGGCGGCGGACCGCCTCGACTTCTCCGTGGACCCGGACAACGGCAGCTGGCGCGGCGCGCCCTTGGAGCAGATCTCCACCCTCCTCACCGAGACCGCGCAGCAGCACACGCTGGACGTGCTGGCCCGGACCCCGCTGGCCGTGGCGCTGGTGGACGGCGTCGCCTCCGTACGACAGAGCGTCGCCGCCGGTCTCGCCGCCGAACCCCGACTCCCGGACACCGGCATCGACGTGGTCGCCGTACGCGTCGTCGCGATCCGACCCGAGGCCGAGGTGGAGCGCGCGCTGCGCACACCGGCCCGCGAGCAGATCCAGCAGGAGGCCGACCGGGCCACTTACGAACGGCGGGCCGTCGCCGTCGAGCGCGAGCGCACGATCGCCGAGAACGAGCTGGCCAGTCAGATCGAACTGGCCCGGCGCGAGGAGCAGCTGGTCGAGCAGCGGGGCATCAACTCCCGCCGTGAGGCGGAGGAGAAGGCGGCGGCCGACAGCGTACGGACCGAGGCCGAGGCGGCCCGCAAGGTCCGGCTGGCCCGCGCGGACGCCGCGGCGGAGCGCGAGACGGGCTCGGCGCGGGCCGAGGCCCAGGCCGCCTGGCTCCAGGTGCACGGCGAGGCGGGCCCGGGCACGCTGTACGCCCTGGCCGCGACCCGGATGGCGGAGAACCTGCCGCGGGTCGAGAGCATCACCCTCACCCCGGACGTCCTCACCGGCCTCCTGAGCCGGCTCGGCCGTCCGGACCCCGGGGCGGACGCGTGAGCCTCGCCCCCCGGGCGGTGCTCGTGCACCGCAGGACCGAGTACGAGGAGTTGATCGCCCGTCACGGGACCCACGGGCAGGCCGCGTTCTTCCTCTCCAGTCGGGGCCGCTCGATCGACGAGGTGGTCACCCGCCACGACCGGACCCGGCAGGCGCTGCGCGAGGTGGCGGCGGCGGTGCCGCTCACCTGGCGCAGCTCCCAGGTGGAACGGGCGGACCTGGACCGGTTCCTGTTCGCGCCGGAGGACGTGGTGGTCGTGGTGGGGCAGGACGGCCTGGTCGCCAACACCGCGAAGTACCTCTCCGGCCAGCCGGTGGTCGGCATCGACACCGATCCGGGTCGCAACCCCGGAGTCCTGGTCCGTCACCGCAGCACCGACACGGCCGCCCTCCTGCGTGCCGCGACCTCCGGGGGGCGGACGGAAGACCTGACCATGGTCGAGGCCGTCGCCGACGACACCCAGCGCCTCCTCGCGCTGAACGAGATCTACCTGGGCCCGCCGAGCCACCAGACGGCCCGCTACCGCCTCGGCCCCGACAGCGAGGAGGGCCCGGGCGAGGCCCAGGCGTCCTCCGGCGTACTCGTAGGCACCGGCACCGGCGCCACGGGCTGGCTGCGCTCGCTGTGGCTGGAACGCGGCAGCACCGCACAGCTGCCCGCGCCGTGCGACCGCCGGCTCCTGTGGTTCGTCCGCGAGGCCTGGCCGTCGCCGTCGACGGGAACCTCCAGGGTCTCCGGCCACCTGGAACAGCGGCAGGGACTACGGCTGACCGTGGAGTCGGACCGGATCGTGGTCTTCGGCGACGGCATGGAGGCCGACGCCCTGCAGCTGACCTGGGGTCAGAGCGTACGTCTGGGCATCGCGGCGACATCCCTGCGCCTGCTGGCGTGAGCACCCCGCCCGGCCGCCCGGGTGGAGCGTCCCTTCCGGATCCGGCCGGTTGGGGCGTCGTTCCGGGTGCGGGCCCATCTGCGGCCGAACGGGTCGTCGAAGCGGCCCGCCGCCGTTGCGGTCCGGTCGGCGCGGGCGTGCGACGTAGGGTGGCCGTCGCTCACCGGTGCCGGAAGAACGGGACGTCCATGGTGCAAGAACAATGGGGGCGCACGATGTTCGCCACCGTGCCGGCCCCCGGCACCACCGCGACCCACGACGTCGGCCTCCTCGTGCTGCGGATCGTCGTCGGCCTCGCCATGGTCGGCCACGGCACGCAGAAACTCTTCGGATGGTTCGGCGGTCCGGGGCTCTCCGCGACCGGCAAGGGCTTCACACAGGCCGGATACCCGGCCGGCGACGCCATGGCCGTCATCGCCGGTCTCTCCGAGACCCTCGGCGGCCTCGGCCTCGCGCTCGGCCTGCTCACCCCGCTGGCCGGGGCGGCCCTGATCGGCGTCTTCGTCAACGTCCTCGACGTGCGGGGGCTGAGCGCCTTCTTCCCCCCGAAGGGCGTCGAGCTCGAAGTGCTGCTGCTCGCCGGGGCGCTCACCCTCACGCTCACCGGGCCGGGCCGCTTCTCCGTCGACCACTTCCTTCCCGTACTGCGCGAGTCGCGGCCCCGGTACTCCGTGCTCGCGGTGGCGCTGGGCGTCGTCGCGGGACTCGTCGTCCTGCTCATCCGGGACTGACGACCGGTGGGGCGCCCGTACGACGGACGCCCCATTCGTCGACCCCCGCGCTATCCGGCCTTCAGCCGGCGGCTGATCTCCTCGCTCATTCGGCGCTGGAGTTCGGCCAGTTGCTCGTTGGTGTATCCCTTCAGGTCCCCCGGGTCCCCCGGGTTCTTCGCGCCCTGCTCCTGCTGTTTCTGCTGCTCCCGGCGTTTGAGTTCCTGTTCCTCGGGCGAGCCGGGAGCCGCGTACGCGCAGCGGATGAGCGCTCCGTCGGCGGCCTTCAGGCAGGTCGCCTCACGGCCTCCCACCTGGCCCTTCCCCTCCACCCGGTACCGGATGTTCTGCTCGCTGCCGACGGTGGCCGTCCACGTGCTGCCACCCGTGGGGACGACCTCGAAGACCTGGTCGTCGTTGTAACAGCAGACGTCCCGGTATTCGGCCTTGATGAGGGCGACCAGCGCCTTCGGGGACGACCACGCGGGATCGAGGCGGTGGATGGTCATCGGCGCGAGGCCGTTGCCCTCGTGGCGGGTGGGCACCGTCGACACGGCCACGATCGAGCTGGCCTCCCCCTGCGGAGTGAGCGGGGTCACGTAGGCGCTGCGCCCGGCTCCCTCCTGGTAGCGCAGGGTGAATTCGGACTCGTTGCCCTCGTTGGCGCCGTCCTCCGAAGCGTCCCAGCCGCTGCGCTCGAACCACCAGTCGCCGAATCCGCCCACGGCTGCCGTGCCCTCCCGCTGCCGGGCCGCGAGGCTCAGGGGATAGGACGGACCGGGAACGGCCGAGGTGTCCGAGGTGATGGTGAGCTTGCCGGTGCGCCCGTTGTAGAGCGCGACGCCGGCGGGGCGTTCGGTGACGACGAGGAACCCGGTCTGGCGCTTGAGCGGGACGACCACGGTCGGCTCGCCCCCCGAGCAGGTCACGTAGGCGTCATTGGCCTCGAAGCGGACCCAGCGCTTCTCGGCCGAGATCTTCCGGCCGAGGTTGTGGGAGAACCAGCCGCTGATGCGGGCGTCGGCGGCGGACACGTCGAACTGGCAGCGCTCCTGGCTGCGGCTCTCGCCGCCGAGCGGGATGTCCTGCACGAGCCCGACCTCGTACCCGGCGAGCCAGCCGCGCCGCTCCACCAGGGTGGCGAACCTGTCCGAGTCGGGCAGGTAGGTGATGTCGGAGATCTCGCCCGTGACGTCGCCCAGGTGCGGGGCGGCCTGCGCCTTGCCGACGACGTACGGCGCCCGGGCCGTGAGCCCGGGTACGGGGTCGGTCACCACACTCGCGGTCGCCATGTACGCACGGTCCTGGAGGTACGAGCCGTACACCAGCCAGCCGACCGCGAGGGCCAGCCCGGCGAGCGCCCCCAGGCACCCGAGTGTGGCGACCGCGCTTTCCGAGCCCACGGTGTGCCCCGCGCGCCGCCTCAGCCACCGCACCACGAGCCACACCACGGCGACGCCGGCCGCGGCGAGCAGCGGCAGGGCGAACCAGGCGAAGAGCTTGCGCAGCTCCCAGACCATGATCGTCGTGTAGTACGAGGCGTACCAGAGCACGAACCCCACCGGCAGTACGACGATCCCCACACGCAATGCCCGACCCACAGCGCCCCCCGCTCCTCGGCCCCACCCCGCCTCGGTCGATTCTCTACCCCGGGACCCCGCGGTGTCACCGGGTTACGGGAGGGGCCGACAGTCCCCGGTTCGGACGGGCGGCCCTGGAGCCCTGAGCCCCGATGGGCTCCCTACCGGCCGGTGAGGGCCGGGAAGGTCATCGTGTAGCCCCGGTCGGTGAGCCAGGGCAGGTACTCCTTGAGCGCCGCGACGGTCTCGCTGCGGTCGCCGCCCCCGTCGTGGAAGAGGACGGTCGGCTGCTGGGGCAGTACGCCCTCCACGACGGAGACGATGGCCGGCAGCCCCGGCCTGCTCCAGTCCTTGGGGTCCACGCTCCAGCCCAGGGGCCGCATCCCGTTCGCGGCGGCGATCGCGCGGCTTTCGGGCGTGAAGGCACCGCCCGGCGCGCGGTAGTAGTTCACGGCGACGCCCGGGGCGGCCTTCTCGATCATGGTCTTGCCGTCGAGAATCTGCTGCTCCTGGTACGCGACCGGCTTGTGGTCCATGGTCACGTCGTGGTCGACGGTGTGATCGCACAGCCGGTGTCCGTCGGCGGCGACCGCACGCACCAGGTCCGGGTACTTCTGCGCACGGGTCCCGATCATGCAGAAGGTGGCCTTGACGTGGTTCTCCCTCAGCACCTGGAGGACCTGAGGGGTCCAGCGGGGGTCCGGACCGTCGTCGATGGTGATGGCGACGTCGTGGCCCGGTCCCTGCGCCAGCCGCGATATGCCCAGGGGTATCCGGCCGGCGCCCTCGGCGGACCCGGAGGGGTTCGAGGCGGTGGAGCGGCCCGACGAGCCGTCCGTGGCGGCGAGGGCGGGTGCGGCGACCGCCGCCACAAGGCCGAGGACGGTCGCCGCGACGACGGAAACCCTCGACCGACGGCGTGCGGAGCTGCTGGTGACGACCATGGAGGCGCTGATCCTTTGCGCTCGGCCCCCCGGCGTGCGTTACCGGTACAGGCTAGGTCAAGCAGGTACGGATCCACATCATCCGTTCGGCCCCGTACGCGGGGTCTTCGTCACATGCCGCATGCGCGTCCGGAGCGGCCGGGGCTCCGCTCGGTGCGGCTACTCGGCGGGCGTCGAGGGCCGGAGCCGCCGGGTCGTTCCGCCCTGCGCCGACTCCCGGGACTCCAGGCTCCAGCGCAGTTCGTACACGGCGTCCGCCGCCTCCCTGCGCACCTCGGGGTGGGGGTGCCGGAGGTACCGCTCGACGACCGGCAGCGACGCTCGGTCGTGAGTCGAGCCGAGGATGCCCAGGACGTACTCCAGGAGCACGCGCTCGAAGGCGTCCGCGCCGACGGCGAGGGGCTCGACCACCCGGTAGGGGAGCTCGTGGTGCACGGAGGCGGTGCAGATCGCGTGCAGCGCGGACTCCCGCACCCGGGGGCCGCCGTCGGACAGTGCGACCGTGACGAGGCGCTCGACGGTCCGCTCGACGTCGTGCTGCGTCAGGTGGCCCGTCTCCAGGACGTCGCCGATCGCGTCGAGGGAGAGGTCCCCGCTGCCCGCGGGCGCGGCGTCCAACTCCTCCCAGGCCGATTCGATCAATGCCCTCAGGTGCCCGTATCCGTCCACGGCCGGAGCATAGGAGACGGTCGTCGCCCGCCCCAAGGGACATATGACGGGGCAGGGCAACGAATACCGGCGGCCACCGCCGGACGGACGAGAAAGAAGGAGCGACCGGCATGGCGATTCAACGGATGGACAACGTCGGCATCGTCGTCGAGGACATGGATGGCGCCATCGCGTTCTTCGTGGAACTCGGCATGGAGCTGGAGGGCAGGGGGGAGGTCGAGGGCCTCTTCGCCGACCGGTGCACCGGGCTCGACGGCGTCCGTTGTGACATCGCGATGCTCCGGACCCCGGACGGTCACGGTCGACTCGAGCTGGCGGAGTACCAGAGCCCGCCGATGATCAGCGCCGGGCCGCGCAACCGGCCGCACAACATTCCGGGCACGCACCGCGTCATGTTCGCCGTCGACGACATCGAGGACACCGTTTCCCGTTTGCGCCCGCACGGCGCCGAACTCGTCGGCGAGATCGCCCGGTTCGAGGACAGCTACCTGCTCTGCTACCTCCGCGGCCCGGCGGGCATCATCGTCGGACTGGCCGAGGAACTGCGCTGAGGGAGCCCCCACGACCCCCTCGGCGCAGCCCGGCGAAGCCCGTCAGAACGCGTAGAGCGCGTTGCCGCCCAGGGTCGCGGACATCTGGCACGCGTTGGGGAAGGTGTGCTTCCACGCGATGCGGCTGCCGTGCCAGGCGCCGTCCGCCGTGACGGTGACGGGGTCGTAGTGCATGGGGCACGCCCGGTCCGGATTCGGCGCGGACAGCAGGCGGTTGAACTCTCCGCCGGTGGCGTTGAGGGCGTCGCACGCGGCCCTGGGGGCAGGGTGCGTGCCCTCCGCGGTGTAGGCGCAGCTGAGGACGGCCGCCCGCAGGACGGTGCCCGTGGCCGCGTCGTCCCCCTGGGTGATCGTGAAGACCAGGGCGGACGGGGCGTACAGGCTCGCGGGCTGGGCCTCCGCCACGCCCGTTGCGCCTGCGAGGCAGAGGACGGCGGCGGCGGAGACTGCGGCCAAGCGGTGACGCATGACAACACTCGCTTTCGATTCGAAGGTTGCGTTGCGGAGTTGAGCTTCCGTCTGACGCTCAACCGATGTCGATGCTGACAGGTGTGAAGGCCGACGGCACATCGACGGTCGAATTGCGGACAGGTAGTACGGATTCCGGATGGCGTACGGGAGTTCGTACAGGTCCCACGGCGTTGCCGGGCTCGGTGCGGTGCACGACGTGACGCGCCTTCTCGAGTTCCCGGCCTGGTGACGGGCGCGCACGGTGGGGCGGAGGGCCGTCCAGGGTGACCGGATCGGTGCGGTACCGGGCCGCTGCCGGGGCGGTACCGGGCCTGTAACGGGGCGGGAGGCCGGCTCGGCTGCTTCGGGCGCAAGTGACCCGTGCGTACTGCGCACCGGGCTGATGACGAACACGACTGTCGCGGGGTCGGCGCGGCGTGACACGTTTGACCGGTCACCGACCGAGGGAGCAGGTGCCAACACGGGCTGCGCGGCGTACCGGCGGGCCGGCGAGAGCTCTGGGTGGTCGTAAGGGCTCGGCCTGGCGTGCGGCGGTCCGCCGGCCCGCGGAGGTGACGTCGAAGCCGCCTTCGCATCTCGGCAGAGCGGCGGCGAGCAGCGGCGGGGCTGATTCCGGGCGCGTGGCGAGCGCACGGACCCCGTAGCGGGGAGTCGGCCTAGGGCCTGTCGTCAAACTCCTGTCGTCGCCCGGAGGGTGGCCCCGCGGCGTCTGGTGCGTGCTCTCGGTGCGCCGGGCGGAAGCCCGCGTACTGGACGTACTTGGGCTTTCGCCCGGTGCGGCGAGAGCGCGTGCCAGGCGTCGCGGGGCAGACGGGAGTTTGACGACAGGCCCTAGCGTGGCGCCGTGCCGGTGACGTGGTCGCGCACCTGCCGGTAGATCCCCGCGTTCTCGGTGAAGGCGGTGTGCAGCAGGCACGGGGCGTGTGTGTTGACCGCACCGGTGAGGGCGACGCTGCCGGCGGGGTTGATGATCGCGTCGCAGGAGGACCACCAGGTGGCGTACCGGGTGGGTCCGGGTGTTTCGTCGCCCGTGTTGAGCGCGCGCAGGAAGGCGGAACCCGGACGCATCTCGACGCAGGAGGCTCCGCCGCACCAACGGGCGGCCTCCGTACCGTGGTTGGGGCCGGCGAGGGAGACCCACGCGTCCACCTTCGTGTCGCCTCTCAGGTTCTTGAGGTAGTAGCGCGATGACAGGGCGCCCATGGAGTGGGTGACGACGTCCACCTTGGCGGCTCCGGTCGAGGCCAGGACACGGTCGATGACGGAGGCGAGCTGCGCGGCGGTGGTGGCGTTGGACTGGGAGGTCGGGTAGGTCCACTGGTGGAGGCGGTCGGCCGGCCAGCCGTCCGCCCGGAACCGTCCCGCCATGGTGTTCCAGGCCGTGCCGTCGCTGTTCCAGCCGTGTACGAAGACGACCGGGTCGGGCGGGGCAGGGGCTGCCGGGGCGGCTGCGGCCGGTGCGGCGCAGGCGGCCAGGGCGATCAGGACGGCGGGGAGCGAGCGGAGCATGGGCGCGTTCACGGCCCGTTTGTAGCGGCCCCGCCCACCCCGCCCGGGCCCTGATCCGCGGCCCGTCACCCGTCCGGCCGCCGGCGTTCACCCCAGGAACGTTTCGGCGGAGCCGTTCGACTCCGCCGACGGTCGCGTCAGGGCAACCGGGCCCGCCGACAGGTCAGGCGGCGGCCGACTCCCCGTTCCGGTCGAGGGCCTTGCCCAGGCGGACTGCCTGCGTGACCAGACGGGACCGGCCGCCGCGGGCCGCGGCGGCGGCGAGTCCGTCCGGGTACGGGGAGGCCACCAGGGACTGTTCGACGCACTCGGCGGCGATCTCGAGGAGCTCGCCGGTGCCGCGCGGGTCTGCCGTGCCGGTGAGCAGGGCGGGCAGGGCGGCCGCCAGCACGGCCCACGTGGTCGCGCAGGCGCCGGTCGCGGCGGCGGTGCGCAGCGAGTCGGCGAGCCGGTTGGGCTTGACCGTGTCCAGGGTCAGTTGCTCCCCCAGGTCGGTACCGAGGCGTACGGCGTCCAGTTCGCCGCGGGCGGCGAGGGCCAGGAGCGCGTCGACGGCCCTGAGCCGGTCCTCCGCGTACCGGGCGCCGAGTCCGGTGGCGACGGCGAGGTGGAGCGTCGGGCCGGCCGGGCCGCCCGCGGCCGCGAGCAGGGGCAGCACGGCGGTGCCGCCGCGACCCTCGTGGAGTGCGCAGGAGGTGATGCCCGGGAGCGACCAGGCGGCCAGGGTCTCCCGGTCCTCGGGGAGTGCGGCGACGAGGGAGGCGTCGCCGTCGCCGTCCCAGCAGCGGCCGGTCGCCGTGCGTGCCTGTCCCAGCTCCCGGAACGCCTCGGGGAAGCCGTGCAGAACGGTGGGGCGTTCCCCGGTGTCCAGGGTGAGGTGCTCCGGCCACACGTCGTAGTGGCGGGCCCTGGCGGGTGCGGTGCGCCGGGTGACGGCGGCGGGCCGGCCGTCCTCGCCGAGCCAGGCCGCGAGACGGTCCCCCTCGGGCGTGCCCAGGGCCGACGCCGCCGGGATGGCGGCAGGATCGCGGCGGGTCCGCAGCAGGGCCTGCGCGAAGTCCGCCGGGCCGGGGGTCGCGCCGAGCCGTGCGTACGCGGCGAGGCGCTCGATCAGTGTCCACGGGTCCAGGGAGCCGCTCGTGTGGGTCGGGAGCGCGAGCAGGAAGGGCAGCGGCCGGTCCGCGATGTGCCGTGCCGCTTCGGCCAGGCGGGCATGGGCGGCGACGTGGAACGCGGGGTGGTGGCAGTCGCTGCGCCAGGAGGCGAGCGGGGTCCGCGGTGCGTGGATCGGCGTCGCCGGATGTACGTCCAGGACGGCGGCGGCGACGTGTTCGATGCCGGGCAGATCATGGGTGTGGTGGCGGGACTGTGCGGGGTCGAGCCACCAGCGTCCGGCCAGTGCGGGGCGCAGCGCCGCCGCGAGGGCGGTCCGGTCCCGGTGGGCGTGCCGTACGAGGCCGTCGAGGGCGCGTTCGTACTCCTCGACGCTCGCGGAGCGGGAGTTGATCACGGCGGCGACCAGTTCCACGGTCTCCTCGACGCTCTCCGGGGCGGGTGCGAGCAGGACCTGGGCCGGGGGCGGCGGAAGGATCTCCCGGTAGGGGGCGGCATCGGCGGCCGGTGCGGCGGCCGGCCCGAGGACCTCCACGGCACGCGCCCTGTGCAGCGGACTCAGCAGATGGGCCTGGACGGCCAGTTCGGCGCGGACGTCAGGGTCGGCGACGAGATGAGCGGCGGCGAGCTTGAGGGCCCGTTCCTGGATGTCGGTGTCGGTGTGCCCGAAGGCCTCGCCGAGTACGGGGAGCAGCTCGGGGGCGGCGGCCGGATCGCGGACCAGTTCCCTTCCCAGCAGCACCAGTTGGGCGCGGACCAGCTTCTTCTCGGGGCGGAAGAGAACGGTCGAGGACATCTCGGCGAGGAGGCCGGGGGTGAGGCCGCCGGCCGCGGCGAGCCGGGCCAGGACCTGCTGGGCGTGCCCGGCGACGGCGGACGGGGCGTCAGCGGCCAGCGCGATCCAGTCCGCCGCCCGCTCCCGCTCCTCCTGCGCGGTCGGGTTCAGGGCCTGGAGGATCGCGAGGTACGGCTTGAGGTGGGGGGCCGTGCCGCCGCGCAGCAGACGGGCCGTGCACCCGTCCAGGAGGGCGGCGCGGTCGAGGAATCCCTCCTCGACGAGGGCGGCGAGCGCGGTCGGCCAGTGGTACGGGCCGGTGGGTTCGCCCAGCCAGTTGAGCGAGGCGATCGGCTCGGCGGTCTCGAAGAGGCACGGGACGAGCTGGGCGGTGTACGGGTCCTTGCGCAGGACGTCGACGAGGGGAATGCGCTGGGAGGGCAGGGAGGAGGCCCAGCCCTCCAGGCAGCCGTCGGTGGTGGGCATCGCGCACCCGGCGAGCTCGACGAGCTCGCGGATCAGCCGGTAGTCCTGCTCTGCGGTGGCCGCACGCGCGGCGAGCCGGTGGGCGAGGTCGCCGAGCAGGCGGGGCTCCCGGTCGGACAGGACGTCGAGCAGGATGCCGGTCGGGAGCGCCTGCCAGCGGCGCAGGTCGCGGGCGGCGATCCAGGAGGCGGTGGCCGCCGCGCCGGTCGAGCACGCGGCGCCCGCCACGACCAGGCCCCGGCTCGCCAGGTCCCGCGCCCGCCAGTTGTCCCAGCCCTGGGCGCGCAGGTCGGCGCGCAGTGCCTTCAACTCGGCGAGCAGCTCGCGGCGCTGCTGCCGGTCCAGGGGCCGAAGCAGTCCGGGCAGGGCGTTGACGCGTCCGGCCCGTACGGCGGCGAGTATCTCCGGAGCGGGAGCATCCGGCTGCGGAGCGGGTGCGGTGGTCTGGTGGGCGGTGGCGTTCATCGTGCGGCTCCGGCAGGGGTGGTGGTCGCGTCGGTGGGGTGCGTGGCGGTGGGGTGCGTGGCCGCTCGGCGGGCCATGCGGGTGGCGAGGGCGTGCTTGCAGGGGCCCCGGCGGCCCCGGTAGTCGGCCCACCACTGGCAGGTGCAGCTGAGGGCGCCGCCGGTCGCACGGACCTGGTAGCGGCGTTCCCCGGAGGCGACGACCGCGGTGCCCGCGGCGGCGTCCAGGGTGACCGCGCCCGCCGCCAGCAGGGCCCGGGCGGCGACCAGGCGCGGGTTGTGGCGTTCCGCGCGGCGGGCGTCATAGGGCAGTTCGCGGTGGAAGTAGGCGGCTTCGGCGAGGTCGTAGCCGACGCGGCCGGCCGTACCGAGGTGCGTGAGGGCGGCCCGTACGCGCTCGACGGGAAGCCCGGACTGATCCGCGAGGTCGGCCGGGTCGATGCGCGGCTCCCAGGCGAGCAGCACGGATATCAGGTCGGCGTCCTCGGCCGCCGTGTCGGTGGCGAGGGCTTCCAATACGCCACCCTCGCCGGAGAATCCTCGGTCGGGCTCCGGGGAGAGGGTGAGGGTGAGTCGCATGCCGGGCAGGCCGACTTCCCAGGCGGAGGACGTGGGCGCCGCCCCGTCGGGCACGGGGCCGTACACGCGCAGGCCGGTGGCGTTGCGCAGGACCCGCTGGAGGGCGGCGAGTCGGTCCGGGCCGGGCAGGCAGACCGCACCTGGCACGGGGCGGGTGGTGGGGCGCAGCGTACGGCCCGCGGGCACCACCCACAGGGCGGCGCCGGCGGCGCTCCCGCCCGCCGGGCTGCGCGGGAGCGAGCGCAGGAAGCGTACGGCCTCGGCGGCGGTGAGTTCGGCTCGCAGGTCGAAGCCGGTGGTGATGGCCTGGGATTCGGCGAAGCCGCGCAGCCAGCGGTCGGGCAGCGGGACCTTCTTCTCGACGACCGGGCCCTCCAGGGTGGTGACGGTCAGCTCGTCGGGGCCGACGCGCAGGTGCAGCGGGTCGTCGCCGGTCAGCCGGGACAGGGCCTCGCGCAGCGGGTTGTTGACGTCGACGTTGGTGGTGCCGTGGCCGGTGTCGGCGCCGCCCAGTCCTTCGGGGAGCACGTCGAGCCGGGCGTACACCCCGCAGCACCCGGAGAAGGACTCGAAGCGCAGCCGGTCGCCGTTGCCCGTGACGACCGGGTCGAGGGAGGCCCGCAGGGTCCGCCGGTAGTAGCGGGCGGCGGCCACGTCGGCGACCGCGAGCAGGGCGCGGGCGGCGGCCTGAGGGCTGTTCAGGAACCCTGCGAAGAACTGGGGGTGGGCCTCGGCGCCGGCCGGCGTCAAGCCGCCCGCGGTCTCCAGGCCGAGGATCCGTCCCGTCCCTGCGGTGGTCAGCGAGGATGAGCCCGCGTAGGCGAAGGTGTGTGCGGTTCGCGTCATGTTCGGAACGCTAAGCGGGACCACTGACAACGGCGTTCCGCCCGCGCGATCCTCAGCGATGCCGGGTGAGCGCGCGGTCTGGCGGCGACCGCCTGAGGGAACGTCAGGCGACGCATGGGTGCGTGCCGATGACCCTGGTGGCGGAATTCTTCCGCGCGGTGGACCCCTTCGGCCTCGCCGAGCCTGGGCGGACGCACGGAGGTGCGCCGGCGCGCGGTCCGGCGGGCGGGCAGTCGGGCAGGGCCGGGCCCGGAGCCCCGATCCGCACGCATCCGAGCCGGCCGTGGTGACCGGGGCCGGGGTCGGGCCGGGGTCGGGCCGGGCCGGGGCCGGGCCACGGTGCGCCGCCCGCACCGGGCGGGGTTTCCTAACCGTACGCGGCCACGGGCAGCGGCTCGCGGGCCGCGTGCCAGGCGGGCGGGAGGGCCGCGACGCCCGTACGGGCGGCGATGACCCCGCCCGCGATGGCGCACGTGGTGTCGATGTCCCCGCGCCCGGCGACGGTGGACCACAGGCCCTCGTGCAGGTCGTCGAGGTGGGTCGCCGCGCACCACAGTGCGTAGGGCACGGTGTCGGGCCCGGACATCCGATAGCCGGAGCCCAGTACCTCCGCTGCGTGCCGGACCGAGGTCTGCTCCGGCATCCGGGCCGCGATCCGCAGCCCGGACCGGACGTCGCCGACGGGGAGCCGTTCGGCGACGGCCCGCAGGAAGTCCGGCCGCGTCGGGACCGTCCCGCCCCGGCTGCGGGTGGCCAGCGCCGCGGCCACGGCGACCGCCACCGCCCCGGCGACGGCTTCGGGGTGGTGGTGCGAGACCTCGCTCTGTCCGGCGGCCTGCTCGGCGACCGCGTCGAGGTCTTCGGCGAGCCAAGCGCCGAGCGGGGCCACCCGCATGGCAGCGCCGTTGCCCCAGGAGCCCTGGCCGCCGAACTGTCCGGCGACCACCTCCCGCCAGGCTTCGCCCGCGCCGATCCGGCGGAGCACGTCGTGCATCGAGGCTCCGTAGCCCCGGTGGGTGTCGTCCGCGTAGGCCTCGGCCAGCCGCAGGGCGAAGCGGTCCTGGTCGACGGTCCCGCCGCCCTCGGCGAGTTCGCGGACGAGCACGAGCGCCTGGGCGGTGTCGTCGCTCCACTGCCACAGGGGCTCGGGGGGCAGGATCCGCGCCTCCAGGGCTGCCGTGCCCTCGCGGCGGAGGATGCCGAACCAGCGGTCGCCGAAGGCATCGCCGAAGGCGAGTCCGGCCAACGAGTCCAGCGCGGCGGGGGGTGGCTTGATCATCGCCCCAGTATCACAACGCACCCGCGCACCCGGCACTTCGATTTCGGGGCGAGGGGCACTCTGCCGTGCCGGGGTGTCGTGAAGATGGGTGCCGCCCCCGATGTAGCGGGCGCGGCCGCCGGGTAATGGTGGAGTCGGGAGCACCTTGCGTTCGGGACACGCAGGGGGCGCGCCCGCTCACGTCGGCAGCCGCGAGCGCAACCGCGCCGATGCCGACCCCGACCGCGCCGGACCCCGCATCCCCGTCCTCGCCCGACCGATGAACGGAGGCAAGGCCATGACGGAATCCGACGACGAGCGGCTCACCGACCTCGGGGCCGTGCCGAGGTCCGACGATCCCCGCTTCACCCGCGGGCATCGACAAGTCCTGCCCTGGGTGGCCCTGTTGCCCGCCCTGGCCGCCATCGTCACCGGGGCGGTGGTGCCCCACGGGATGCTGCTGGCGGCCGGCCTCGTCATGGCCGCGCTCGCCGTGGACCTCTTCGACCCCACCCGACCGCGCCGTTGGCCGACGCGGTCGGAACGACGCCGGAGACTCACGCGCGACCGGCCGGATCCTGGGCCGGGTCCGTGAGCTCCTCCGGTGATACCGGCTGGGACGGCACGCCGGTCAGGGCGCGGGCCGGCCTGGCCCGGCGCCCCGCGACCCAGGCGGCCGCCGGTTCGGTGAAACGTGCGGTGAGCGGGCCGATCACCACGAGGATCAGGACGTACGCGGTGGCGAGCGGACCCATGGCGGGCTCGATGCCGGCGGTGACCGCGAGGCCCGCGATGACGATGGAGAACTCGCCGCGGGCGACCAGTGTGCCACCGGCCCGCCAGCGCCCCTTGACCCCGATTCCGGCGCGCTTCGCGGCCCAGTAACCGGTCGCGATCTTCGTACCGGCGGTGACCACGGCCAGGGCGAACGCGGGCAGCAGGACCGGCGGGATGCTCGCCGGGTCGGTGTGCAGGCCGAAGAAGACGAAGAACACGGCCGCGAACAGGTCCCGCAGCGGGCTGAGCAGGGTGTGGGTGCCCTCGGCGACCTCGCCGGAGAGCGCGATCCCGACGAGGAACGCGCCGACGGCCGCGGAGACTTGCAGTTGCTGGGCTATGCCCGCCACCAGCAGGGTCAGGCCGAGGACCACGAGGAGGAGCTTCTCCGGGTCGTCGCTGGAGACGAAGCGGGAGATGTGGCGTCCGAAGCGGACCGCGACGAACAGGACCGCCCCGGCCACGCCGAGGGCGATGGCCAGTGTCGCGCTGCCCGCGGCCAGGCTCACGCCGGCGAGGAGGGCGGTGATGATCGGAAGGTAGACGGCCATCGCGAGGTCTTCGAGGACCAGGATGCTGAGGATGACCGGGGTTTCGCGGTTGCCGACCCGGCCCAGGTCGCCCATGACCTTGGCGATGACTCCCGAGGAGGAGATCCAGGTGACTCCGGCCAGCACGACCGCGGCGACCGGGCCCCAGCCCATGAGCAGGGCGGCGACGGCGCCGGGGACCGCGTTGAGCCCGAAGTCGACCAACCCGGCCGGGTACTGGGTCTTGAGGTTGGAGACCAGATCCGACGCGGTGTACTCCAGGCCCAGCATGAGCAGCAGCAGGATGACGCCGATCTCCGCGCCGATCGCGACGAACTCCTCGCTCGCGCCCATGGGCAGCAGTCCGCCGGTGCCGAAGGCCAGCCCGGCCAGGAGGTAGAGAGGGATCGGGGAGAACTTCAGGCGGCCGGCGACCCGGCCGAGCAGGCCCAGGCCGAGGATGATCGCGCCGAACTCGATGAGGAAGACAGCGGAATGCACGGGCGTCACTCCCGTCCGAGTATGGACGCGGCGGCGTCGACGCCCTCGCGGGTGCCGATCACGATGAGGGTGTCCCCGCCCGCGAGGCGGAAGTCCGGCGCGGGCGAAGGCCGGGCCTCCGCGCGGCGCAGTACGGCCACGATCGACACACCGGTCTCCGTACGCATCCGGGTCTCCCCCAGCAGCCGGCCGTTCCACCACGAGTGGGCGGAGAGCTCGATCCGCTCGGCCACCAGGCCGAGATCGGTGGTGTGCAGGACGTTCGGGCTGTGGTGGGCCGGCATCAGCGCGTCGATCAGCGAGGCCGTCTCGGCGCCCGTCAGGTGCAGCGACTGGGCGCAGGCGTCGGGGTCGTCGGCCCGGTAGAGGTTCACGGTCCGGGTGCCGTCGCGGTGCGCGACCACCGACAGGTGGCGGTGTTAGCGGGTGGTGAGGTCGTACTGGACCCCGATGCCGGGCAGTGGTGTGGTGCTCATCCGTGGAGCAGGCACAGCTGTCCCCCCTCGTGTTCGTTCCGTACGTGATGCCGGTGCGGCGGGCGCTCGATCCCGGGCAGGAGAAGCCGCTCGGCGGGGTCATCGTGCCACTTTCCGCGTGCCGGAAATATGGGTGTCGGCACGGATGGACAGTGGCCTTCCGGCAGCATGAGGATGGGAGCGGAGAAGTGGGCTCCGTCGCAGTTCAGAGGGGATGGGGACGCGGTGGCGGCAGGGCCGTGGCGGATGCCGGGAGACCGGTCGGAAAGGCGTGTGGCCGTGTCGTTGTACTGGCGGATCTTCCTCCTGAACGCGGGCGTCATCGCGATCGCGGTGGCCTTGCTGCTGGGTCCGGTCACCGTCTCCACGCCGGTGCGGTTCGGCGAGGCGATCGTCCTGCTCGCGGGGTTGGCCGCGATGCTGGTCACCAACGCGGTCCTCCTCAGGGTCGGTCTGGCCCCGCTCGCCCGGCTGAATCGGGCCATGGCCACCGCCGACCTCCTCAAACCCGGAACCCGTCCGGCCGTCACGGGGGGCGGTGAGATCGCCGCGCTCACCCGGTCCTTCAACGCCATGCTCGACCGCCTCGAAGCGGAGCGGGCCACCAGCAGCGGCCGGGTCCTGACCGCCCTCGAGGCCGAGCGCAAACGCATCGCCCAGGAACTGCACGACGAGGTCGGCCAGACCCTCACCGCCGTCCTCCTGCAGATCAAGCACGCCGCCGACCGCGCCCCGGAACCCGTACGCAGCGACCTCCACCAGGCGCAGGAGACCACCCGCGCCAGCCTGGACGAGATCCGCCGCATCGCCCGCCGTCTGCGTCCCGGGGTCCTGGAGGAGCTCGGCCTGCACAGCGCCCTGCGCTCCCTGGCCGCCGAGTTCACCACGGCGCGCCTGGGCGTCACCGCCCACATCACCCCGGGGCTCCCCCACTTGGACCCCGCCGCCGAACTCGTCCTCTACCGGGTCGCGCAGGAGGGCCTGACCAACGCCGCCCGCCATTCGGGCGCCACCCGCGTCGAGGTACACCTGCGTCCCCTGCCGGGCGGGGGCACCGGGCTGCTCGTCCACGACAACGGACACGGCCTGAGGGACGCTCCCGAGGGCGCCGGCATCCAGGGGATGCGCGAACGCGCCCTGCTCATCGGGGCAGAACTCCTCGTCGGGCCCGGGCCGCACGGCGGCACCGAGGTCCGCCTCGATATCCACGACACCGACATCCCGGGGGCAACACCATGAGTCAGCCGGACGCCGGACCCGCCCGGATCCTCCTCGCCGACGACCACACGCTCGTACGCCGCGGCGTACGGCTCATCCTCGACGCAGAACCGGACCTGACCGTGGTCGCCGAGGCGGCCGACGGGGCGGAGGCCGTCGCCCAGGCCCGCGGCCTGGACCTCGACCTCGCCGTCCTCGACATCGCCATGCCCCGCCGGACCGGCCTCCAGGCCGCCCGCGAACTCGCCCGTATCCGGCCGGACCTGCGGATCCTGATGCTGACCATGTACGACAACGAGCAGTACTTCTTCGAGGCGCTGCGCGCCGGCGCCTCCGGCTACGTCCTGAAGTCCGTCGCCGACCGCGATCTCGTCGAAGCCTGCCGGGCCGCGCTGCGCGACGAACCCTTCATCTACCCCGGTGCGGAGACCACCCTCATCCGCAGCTACCTCGACCGCGCGCGGAGCGGCGGCCCGCTGCCGGAGCGGGCCATCACCGAACGCGAGGAGGAGATCCTCAAACTGGTCGCCGAGGGCCACAGCTCGAAGGAGATCGGCGATCTCCTCGTCATCAGCCCCAAGACGGTCGAGCGCCACCGTGCGAACCTGCTGCAGAAACTCGGCCTGCGCGACCGCCTCGAACTCACGCGCTACGCCATCCGGGCCGGCCTGATCGAGCCGTAGCCATCCCATCATCACGGCGTGCGCACGTCCGCACGTAACCGGGCGGTGCGGTCGCCGATCGTCCAGTTGTGGGCGGTCGGGCGTTCGGGGTGACGCACGTCAGAGTGGAGGCGGGGGCTCGGGTGGGACGGGCGGGGGGTGGGGGCGTTGTACGGGGTGTCGGTGTCCCCGTGAGAAAAGGAAGCTCCTGTGACCTCTGTGGCCTTACCCGCTGTCGAGACCCTGCTGCGGCGGACCCTCGGCGAGCGGCGCATGGGGCTCGTGGCGTGGCGGTTGCTCGTGTTGCAGATCGCCCATCCCGTCGTCGCCGCCGGCATGGACCGGTACTCGACCTACCGCGCCCACCCCTGGCGGCGGATCGAGCACACCATGGAGAGCGGCAGCCGGCTGTTCTTCGCCGGGCCCGAGGAGCGGCGCCTGGAAGTGGCCCGTCTCCAGAGGACGCACCGGCGCATCAACGGGACCGACGCGGCCGGGCGGGCGTTCAGCGCCGAGGATCCCGAGGTCCGCGGCTGGGTGATGGTGACGCTGTACGAGTCCATGACCGCCATGCGCGAGCTGTCCGGTGATCCGCTGTCGAACGCCGAACGCGACGCCCTGTACACGGAGTTCCTGGACGTGTGCGCCGCCCTGGGGATTCCGGGCGAGGTCCTGCCCGCGGGCGCGGCCGAGGTCCCGGCGTACGTCGAGCGGATGGTGCGGGAGGTCCTGGAGTACGGGCCCGAGGTCCGCGACATGCTGTACGGCATGCTCCGCCAGGCCCCCGTCCCGCGCCGGCTCGGGCGGCTGGCACCCGCGTGGCCGCTGCTGCGCGTGGTGATCGCCCGTGCGCTGGCCTCCCTCACGGTGAGCGATCTGCCGCCGGCCTGGCACGAGAGGTTCGGGACGTCGCGCGGGCCCGGGGGCGCGGCGCTGTCGTGGACGCTTCACCACGGGCTGCGCCACGTCATGAACCTGGCTCCCGACCGGGTGCGCTACCGCCGCCGGTCCGTGAGCGGTGCGCCCGCGCGGGTGGTGGTGCCGAGGGCCCGGACCGGCGGCGATTCGCGTCCGGCCCGGCTGGAGGCGTTCTTCCGGCAGGTGTTGGACCAGACCGGCAACGGCCGCGTCGACTCCGCGGACCTGCAGGCGATGGTGCACGCCATGTGCTGGCGGCTCGAACTGCCCGCCGAGCGGGAGGACGAGATCTACGCCGCGTTCGAGGGCTGGTGGCGGCAGCTCCGGGAGGCGGCCGACACCGACGGCGACGGGGGCGTGGACTGCCGCGAGTTCGTGTCCGCGATGCTGGCCGGGGTGGACCGTGACCCGGCGTACCTGGAGAAGGGCCTCGTACCGGCGGTGCGGGCCCTGTTCCGTGCCGCGGATGGCGACGGCAGCGGCTGCCTGGGGGTGGACGAGTACCGGAAGCTGTTCGGGGGACCCCGGGTGCACCCGGCCGAACTCAACGACGGGTTCAGGCAGCTGGACTCGGACGGGGACGGGCAGGTCGAGGAAGCGGAGTTCGTCGCCGCGTTCTGCGACTTCTTCACCTCCCGAGCCGACAGCACCGCCGCGGCGGGCCTGCTCGGACGGGCCTGAACCGCCGGCCACGGGCCGGGTCCGCGCCCTCGCGCGGCCCCGGCCCGGGTGGCGGGCGGACCGCTCCACGGCGCTCGGCGTGACGGCGTGGGGTCCGACGGTTTCAGGTGCGCCGGTCGGAAGCGTTCCGGAAGCCGAGCGTGGTCCTGGCGGCCGAGTCCAGGTCCTGGACTCCGGACTGCAGGAACGTTCCGAGGGTGGTCGCGTCGCTCCAGGCGCAGATGGACATGGCGGGGTTGTTCTCGTAGTGCCCGCAGGCCAGACGGCCGCCGAGCGGGCCGGCAGGGTACTCCGCGGGGTCGCTGCTCCGGGCTCCGGCGAAGAAGTTCCGGAACTCCTGCGTGATCGAGTCCCTGCGCTTCTCCGCGGCCAGCTTCTGCGACCACTGGGTGGTGTCGATGTGGAGGACGCCGTCGGCGCGACCGTCGGCGTCCCGGTCGTAGTACCAGGTGCGACCACGGGGAAGGCGCGCGGCCTCCGCCTCGCGGTAGGAGGCCGTCTCCTCCTCGCTCATCAGCCGGAAGCCGTCCAGGGCGTCGGGCGGTGTGATCGTGCGCGGAGCGGCCGGGGCGGCGGCTTCCGCCGGGCGGTCGGCGGCCGCGGCGGTCTCCGCGGCGCGCGGCTCCGGCTGGTACCGGAGTACGCCACCCACCACCGCGGCCGCCCCGAGCACGCCGAGGACGATCAGGACGGTGCGACGTCGGCGGGCGCGCAGCGCCGCGGTGTGCCCGCCGACGGCCACGCCAGGGGGCGGGGTGGCGGCCCGCCGCCATGAGGCGGTGGCGAACCAGAGGACGAGCATCAGCACGGCGACGCCGAAGACGAAGCCCACTGCCCTCCCGCTCTGGTACGCCTCGGAGGTGGTGTCGATGGCAAGGTGGATCATCACCGGCGCATCGTACGCATGTCCGGTATTCGCTCGGCGGCCGGTCCGGGCCGAGCGTGGCACAGTGGGCCGCTCGGCGCACCGGTGTGCCACGGGTCCCGGATGTGGCGCGTGCCGCGTACGGTCGGGTGGTGGGTCGCGGCTCGCCGTCACGGATGTCCGGCCCGCCTGGTTGGAGACCGGTCCTGCCCTTCGATGCCGCCGGAACAGGAGCGCCCCGATGCGCCTTTACGCCCAGACTCGCGCACGTCGTTGCCGGCAGATGCTCGCCGATCTCATCGCGGTGCTCCTGATCGCGGCCGCCGTGTGGTTCGCGTTGGCCGTCCGGGACGGGATCATGCTGCTGGCCGAGCCGGGGCGGAAGGTGGAGGACGCGGGCGACAGCCTCGCCTCCGGCCTCGGCCATGCCGGGGACGCTGCCTCGAACGTTCCGCTGGTCGGGGGCGTCCTCAAGAAGCCCCTCCAGTCCGCCGCCGAGGCCGGCAACGGGCTCTCCGATGCCGGGCAGACCATGCAGGACGTCGTGGGCCGTGTCGCCGACCTCACCGCATTCGCCCTCATCGTCACCTCGGTGCTGTTCGTGTTGGCACTGTGGCTTCCCCCACGGGTGCGCTGGATCCGGCGCAGCGCTCTGGTCCGAGGTCTCCTCGACGCCCCGGGTGGTGCCGACCTGCTCGCCCTGCGCGCCCTGACCGGGCCCGTGAAGGCCCTCGCGACGGTCCCCGTTCCGCCGGGGGGACTCGCCGACGCCTGGCGCCGGGGGGACGCGTACGTCATCGACGACTTGTCGCGGGTGGCACTCAGGCAGGCCGGGCTGCGCCCCTGACCACCGGTTCCACGCCGGGCCGCGCTCGACCACGGCCCGGCGGAGGTCGGCTCGCCTCCGGGGCCGGTGTCAGCAGGTCGAGTGGAACAGCCCGCCGACCCGTCGGCCCGCGTCGACCAGGGACGAAGGCGCCGTGTTCTGTCATGTACCCAGCATCTCACCGAGCGGGCCGCTCAGCGCCGGTCGCCGTGTGGTGCCATCTTTCGGCGGCGTCGAGCAGTGCGGCATCCGCGTGCCGGCGGGCGATCAGGTGGAGGCCGGCCGGCTCGCCGTTCGGGGTCCTTCCGGCGGGGAGGCTGATCGCCGGGTGGCCCGAGAGGTTGAAGGCCCAGGTGAGTGCCACGCTCATGCGCGTTCCCGGGCCGTCGTGGCCGTGTGGCGGGTGCGGCGTGGTGGGGGTGGCGATGAGGTCCGCTGCTTCGAAGGCCTCGTACAGGGCCTGCTCGTTGGCCCGGATCAGCGCCTCGGTGTCCCGGTCGGAGGCGCCGGCGCGCAGGGCGGTCCAGGCCGGAGCCGGGTCGCGCAGTCGGACCGTACTCCGGACGAGGCCGCACAGTCCGGCGGATGCGATCCGGTGCAGGGCGCGGCGGGCGGTGTCCGCGATGTCCGGGTCGGTGTCGGCGTACCCCAGGGTCGGCGTCCAGAGGACCGTGGGCGTTCCGGTCGCCGTCGACGTGGCGGCGGCGACGGGAGCGACGGCGCGGAGGTAGGCGGCGGCGTCGGCCGCGGTGCGGGTGAGCACGCCGGGGCTGTTGAGGCCGGCTCGGTCCGGGGCGGGCAGGAGGCCGTTGGTGGGCTTGAAGCCGATGACGCCGCACCAGGCGGCGGGAATGCGTACGGATCCGGCCCCGTCGGATCCGGTGGCGAGCGGCACGATTCCGGCGGCGACGGCGACCGCGGACCCGGCCGACGATCCGCCCGGGGACCAGGCGGGGTCGAGCGGGTTGAGCGTGGGGCCGCGGTCGGTGGATCCGTAGGTCTGGTGGGCGGTACCGGCGCACGGTACGGAGGTCGCTCCGATCGGCACGCAACCGGCGGCGATCAGGCGCCGGTTCTGTACGGAACGGACTCCCTGGCTCGCCTTGACCGCGATCGGCACCCCGGCCAGGGGCAGGCGGGTCCCGCCGGCCCGCGAGGCGTCGACCTCGGCGGCCAGGGCCCGGGCGGATTCGGGCCACATCGCTGTGAAGGCGCGCAGGGCGCCGTCGCGTTCGGTGCACACGGCCAGCGCGGTGTCGACGACTTCGCCCGCCGTGACCTCGCCGCGGTTGACCAGGTCGGCGATTTCGGTGGCGGAGAGGCGTGCGTACGCGTGCGCGTCGAGCATGCGGACCCTTCCGGTCTCGGGGTGTCGGCGCGGGGAACCGGCGCGGGGTGAACGCGCGTGGTGTTGGCGCGTGGTGTTGGCGCGTATGCCCATCGGCCGGGCCGTGAGGGGCGATTCCGCCCGGCCGGGCCTCACCCTCCCCCTGGCACCGCCAGCCCCAGCAGGCTCCCGGCGTCCTGCGCGAGGCGTGTCCTGGCGTACTCGTCCCCGGCCAGGTGGTGGAGCAACTGCTGCTGGAAGAGACCGTCCAGCATCGCGTACGTCGCGGCCGGTGACGGCGCGACCTTCGTTCCCGACAGCTCCGCGTACCGGGTGACGATGCGCCAGATCATGCCCTGGAGCGTCCCGGCGATCTCCAGGACGTCCGCGCGGAACGACTCCTCGAACAGCGCCTGCGAGCGCAGGTCGTACCAGAGCCGGTGCATGGCGGCGTCCTCCACCAGCGTCTCGGCGAGGCCCGCGGCGAACCCCGCGCGCAGTTCGCCCGCCGGAACGAGCTCTGTGCGGTGGCAGTTTGACGAACCCCCCTCCCTTGACAAGCGTCCAAGAAACTTTGGGCAGTTGTCCAAGAATATCTTGACGACTGGTGGGCCTGCCGGACGACGAGTGGGGCGAGCGCGTGACGGCGGCCCTCCAACTGCGGCCGGGCGCCGTGCTGGAGGCGTCCGAGGCGATCGGCTTCGCCAAGGGGCGCATCGGCTCGGTCAAGGCGCCGAAGCAGGTGGAGATCTGGCCGGACCTGCCGCGCTCGAAGGTCGGCAGAGTGCTCAAGAACGAGGTCGAGCGACGCCTCGCCTGAACGGCCGCGACGGCCGCACCGCACCGCGGCCATCGCGTCCCGCCGGCCGGCGTGACACCGCGGTCCTCCCGCCGTCCCGTGTGCGTCATGGCCCCCGGAGGCGGCGCACGGTTCCGGACACCGGGTCGGGCGAGTGATGGACGTTTTGCTCTCGGGCGGGTTGTCTTTGCGCGCTCTGGAAGGCGTCCCAGGACTTTTCGGACGCCGGCCGAGGTGCTGATGGGGCAGCGCCCACACGGCACAGGGCGGGGGCGCGGGCAGGGGGAACTGCCCGCGGACGACAGGGGGCGAGCTCATGGCCAAAGCAGGACGTCCGCAGGGAGCGCCGAGAGGCAGATCGCGCGCTGCGAACGAGCTGGCAGCGCTGCTGCGCGAGGTGACCGCCGGCTTGACGGTGCGGGAGCTGGCGCAGCGGTTCGGAGGTGGCAAGACCGCCTGGAGCGAGTACCGGTCCGGGGCCCGCGTGATCCCGCTCGGGCGCCTCGGCCTCGTCATCAAGGAGTGCGTGCGCGATCCGCGCGGCCGTCAGGAGTCATTGGCCAGGGCCCGCCGGTTGCACGATCAGGCCCTGACGGCGAAAGCGGAGGCCGAGGCCAGTCCCGAGCCCGGTCTGGAGGACGCGCTGCGCCGGGCCCAGGAGGACCTCGCCGCTTCCGGCCGGTTGGTGGAGGGGCTGCTTGCGCTGATGACGATGCTTCGGGAACAAGCCAAAGCCGAACGGTCGGGGAGGACGGAAACCTCGGAGACCGGCACGAAGACGGGGACGGGTACGGGTGCGGGGGGACCGGTTGGCGACGAGCCCGAGTACGGGCCGTCGGCGGAACCGCGCATCCGGCTGGACGAGGTGCTCGACCAGCTCGTCGCCGCCCGGGCCGTCGAGGAGTCCGCGCGGCAGGCGGTCGCCGATGTCCGGGCCCAGTGCGACGGCGCCCACCGGCTGCCCTGGCTGCCGGTGCCGACAACGGAGACGCAGACGGAGACGGGGGACGCGGTGCTCCGCACCGGGGACGACGTCCCGGGGACCACGGCGGTGGACCTGACCCTGTCCACCGAACTCGCCCGCGTCCACCACCTCGTGGCGCAACAGCGGGAGGACGCGCACTGGCTGTGGCAACGGGCCCGGGGCGGCCGGCCGTACTCCGACGTCGTCGAGGGTGTCGTGCTGGAGCGGCTCGACACCCTGCCCGCCGTGTACTCGCCGGTTCCGCCCGGACCACACGGGCCGCGGCCCACGGGCCGGTTCTCACCCGGCCGGGCCTCGCTCGCCGTCCTGGCGGTCTCCCTCGTCCTGGCTCTCGGCGCGGGCGCCGCCTTCCTCGGGATGGTCCTCGGACGGCAGGACATCGTGCTCGGCGTCGGAGGCGGCTCGACACCGCTGCCGCTGCCGTCCGGACCCGTCGCACCGGGCGCGAAGCCCACGACGCCGTCCCCTTCTCCCTCGCCATCGGTCACGCCGTCGCCCTCGCCCGCCGTGCCCCGGACCGTCCCCTCGCGCACTCCGCGCGATCCGGATCCGGTCCGCCCCACCGCCCCCGTACAGCCACCCTCCGCACCGGCCCCGGACGGGCCCGGCACGGCCTACGCCGTCTCGCCGGACCGCCACAGCGTCCTGCGGTGGACGGGACGGGAAGGTTCGTGGAAGGTGATCGGTCCGGCGGCCGAGCACGTGTACGCCGGGGCGGCGGGACTGTTCACCACCAATCCGGGTGACGGGCGCATCTTCAAGTACGACGAGCCGTCCAGCTCGTGGTCCCAGATCGGCTTCCCCGGGGAGCAGTTCGTGACCGCGGGCGACGGCCTGTACGCGATCACGGAGCACCGGGACGCCGTGATGCGGTGGACGGGTCTGGGCGCGGAGTGGGTCCCCATCGGCGGTGCCGCCGCCCGCCTGTACGCCGGCGGCGCGGGCCTCTTCGCGACCAGCCCGACTTCCGGCGCCCTGTTCCGGTACGCGGGTTACGGCGATTCCTGGGTGGACGCCGGGGGACCCGGCGCCGATTTCGCCGTGGGAGCGGACTACGTGGCCCGTATCTCTCCGGACGGCAAGGAGATCTGGCAGGCCAATGCCAAGGGCAGCAACTGGCGCCCCATCGGCGGCCCGGCCCGGAAGCTGTACGCCGGTGGCGCCGGGCTCTTCGCCGTGGACGCGACCACCGGCCGGATCCTCAAGTACGACGGCGCGCCGGGATCCTGGACGCCGATCGGCGCGGCGGGCATCGACCTCGCCGTGGGCGACCACTCCGTGTACCGCATCGCCGACGGCCTGGCCGTGTCCCGCTGGACGGGGAACGGAGAGCAGTGGACGCCGCTGGGCATCTCCGCCAGCTCCATCGCCACGGTCGGCTGAGCAAGGCAGCTCGGGGCGGGCCGGCGGCAAGGCGGGCGGCCGAGCGCGCGGCAAGGCGGGCGGCGGTGCGGAGAACCGCCTCCGCCCCGCCGCCCGCCCCGGCCGTCGGATACAGCCGTCAGTCAGTCACAGCTGTCAGTTCCAGACGGTGCAGGCGATGTTCCAGCCCCACTGGGGGTTGCCGTAGGGGTCGCCGAAGTTCGGGTTGGCGCCGCAGGCCCGGATCCGGTAACCGGGCCCGTCGTAGTAGGCCGTACTGGTACTGGTGTGGACGCCGGCCGGCACCTGATAGTCCTGCCAGGGGTCCCAACTCGCCTGACCAGGGCGCCAGATGTCGAGGTACAGGGCCTCACCGTCGCCGTAGAGCCAGGCCTCGCCCCAGGCCCAGTCGTGTCCGTCGCTGCCCGTGAAGACGTTCATCTGCACCTTGCTGGTATGCCCGTTGATCGTGAACGAGGCACGGTAGGTACCGGCGTTGGCGAGGCCGGCGTGCGCCGTACCGTCCGGCACCCGCTGCCGGCCGATCTCGACGTGGCGCGGTTCGGTCGCGTTCCGCTCGCCGGTGGCTGCCGGAATGCGGATGCCGGTGGACGCCGCCGCGTCCGCCTCGGTACGTACCGACGTGTGCCGGTCTCCCTGGGAACCGGCCGGACCGGTCTCGGTGCCGGAAGCGTGCGCCGGGCCCGCCAGGGCGAACGCGCCGAGCAGCGCGGCCGCCCCGGCCAGCATGCGAATGCGTATCTGGGACACAAGTCCTCCTAGGACCGTGGTCTGTGGTCTGCCGTCCGGCCGGTTGCGGGCCCCTGCGTCCTCCCCCGTGGGTGTGCCGGTGCGGCACGGACACAGGGGCCCCGACCGGACGACTGCCGTGAACGGGCAGTCGTCGCTGCCCCCGTCGGCACCGACCTTGACAGCCGCGGGAATTGGCCGTGCGGGCCCTGTCCGGAGCGCCCAGCTCATCGGGGGTGGCGGCGTCGGACAACGCCGGGTTGTCCGCGGACAACCCGCGCGGACCCCGCGCGCGGCCCCGCGCATGCGCCTCGAACTCCGGGGCGGTCAGCCGCTCGTGCGGAGCGATTCCTTCGGCGGGCGCTCGCGCAGGGCCCCGTAGGCGAGGAAGTAGGCCGGCAGTCGGTTCAGCCAACGTGACTCGGTGACGAGTCCGGTGAGCCGCGCGGCCCGCCGGGGGTTGCCGAACGCGACCCGGCCGGCCAGCAGCGGTTCGATCACCTGGGCGTGGGCGAGGCGCTGGAGGCCCTGGGTCGCCACCGTCGTGGGCAGTCGGCGGTACTGCACGCGGCGTACGTCCTGGAGTCCGACGGTGCCCTCGCGCAGCGGGCGCACCAGGTGGCGGGCCGCGGCGACGGCGTCCTGGACGGCGAGGTTGATGCCGATGCCGAACACCGGCGACATGGCGTGGGCGGCGTCGCCGATGCACAGCAGCCCGGGGCGGTGCCAGCGGCGCAGCCGGTCGAGTCGGACGTCGAGGAGTTTGACCTCGTCCCAGGAGGCGAGGGAGTGGGTCCGGTCGGCGAGCCAGGGGGCCGCCTGCGCGAACCGGGCGTTGAAGCGATCCAGCCCTTCGGCGCGGCGTTGGACGTCGGTGCCCTTGGGGATGAGCGCCGCGCACTGCCAGTAGTCGCCGCGGTCGATGAGCGCGGTGAAGAAGCGGTCTCCGAGGCCGCCCACGAGGCCGCTCGGGTCGTCCTCCCGGCGTGGCAGCCTGAACCACCACGCGTCCATGGGGCAGGGAAAGCCCTCCAGTCCGAGTTCGGGCAGGTCGCGTGCCAGTGAGCCCCGTCCGTCGCAGGCCACGGTCAGCGTGGCGCGGAGCTCGCCGACGGACCCGTCGGCCGTGCGGTAGCGCACGCCCGTGACCCGCCCGCGCTCGGTGATGAAGGAGGTCGCCTCCGTGTTCATGCGCAGCGTGAAGGAAGGCTCGCGGCCGGCCTCGTCGGCGAGCAGGTCGAGCAGGTCCCACTGCGGCACCATCGCGATGTAGTTGTACTTCCCGTGCAGCGCCCCGATGTTCCCCACCGTGACGAGGGACCGGTCCGGGCCGATGGGCAGCTGCACCGAGGTCACCCGGCGCTGCGGCAACGCGGCGAACCTGTCCGCGAGGCCGATGGCGTCCAGCAGGGACAGGGTGGAGGGGTGCACGGTGTCGCCGCGGAAGTCGCGCAGGAAGTCGCCGTGCTTCTCCAGTACGGTCACCTCGACCCCGGCGCGGGCCAGCAGCAGGGCCAGCACCATCCCGGCGGGCCCACCGCCCACCACACAGCAGCCCGTACGCTCCACGGCAACCACTCCCTCTCACCGGCATCGGGTAGGCCTCACAGGACGTATACCGCACCGGCGGTGGTGGGGGTGGTAGCGCGACTCCGTGCCGCGGCCGAGCGCGGGGGTGCCACGGGTCAGCCGAGCGCGGGGCTCCGCAGGTCGAGCGAGAGCCGGTTTCCCCAGTCGTTGGTGAAGACGGCACTCGTGCCTTCGTAGCGCACCCCGACGAACGGGTTGGAGTGGAACATCACGGCGATCCAGCGGGGGGAGCCGCCTGCGTCGAGGCGGGCGAGGTAGCCGATGTTGCCCATGCCGCCGCCCCCGCCGGACATCCGCCCGGAGCCGTCCGGCAGCGGACTCTCGAAGTAGGTGTCGACCATCTCGACGCCGTCTTCCTCGATGGCCCGGAGCACGTCCAGAGGCCCTCCGAAACGGAAGGGAATCGGCTGCCCGGCATCAGGGTGGTAGGCCCCCGGACCGTCCACGTGCAGTTCCGTGCCGGTGTCGTCCCGGCGGTACAGCCCGTCGCGCAGTGGCATCTCCCCGGCCCGCCAGAGCTCCTCGACCGTCCCCATGCCCCCTCCCGCCCTCGGCTGCCGCACGCGTCGGATCCGCAGTCCGACCGCGCGCGGAAAAGCCAGAGCGTACCTTCCGGGTACCGGCATCCGGGGGAGGGGTCCGCCGCCGCCGGGCAGTTGGCATACTTCGCTCCCGTGGACCAGTTGATCGCAGCAGACCCGACCCGCATCGGCCCGTACCGTTTGATCGCCCGGCTGGGTGAGGGCGGCATGGGCCTGGTCTATCTGGGCCGTTCCGAGGGCGGGCGGACCGTCGCCGTGAAGGTCGTACAGGCCGAGCACGCCGGGCACCCCGAGTTCCGCAGGCGCTTCGCACGCGAGGTGGCCGCAGCCCGGCGGGTGGGCGGGGACTGGACGGCCGCCGTGCTCGACGCCGATCCGGAGGCCGCCGTGCCGTGGGTGGCGACGCAGTACATCCCGGGGCCGGACCTGCGGACCGTCGTCGCCGAGGACTTCGGGCCGCTGCCCGAGTACTCGGTCCACACGCTCGCCAACCGGCTCGCCGTCGCCCTCCAGGCCGTGCACGGGGCGGGCCTGATCCACCGTGACCTGAAGCCGTCCAACGTGCTCGTCACCGTCGACGGCCCCCGCGTCATCGACTTCGGCATCGCGCGCGCGATGGACAGCCTCACCGGGGACAGCCTGCACACCCGCACCGGCATGCTGATCGGCTCGCCCGGCTTCATGTCCCCGGAGCAGGTCCGGGGCCGCGAACTGACCCCGGCCAGCGATGTCTTCTGCCTCGGTGCCGTCCTGGTGTACGCCGCCACCGGACGGCTCCTGTTCGGCGCCGCCGACTCCGGGCTGAACGCCCACCTCTTCCGGGTCGCCGAGGAGGAACCGGACCTCACCGGAGTCCCGCAGCCGCTGACCGGTCTCGTACGCGCCTGCCTGGAGAAGGACCCGGCCGCCCGGCCCACCCCCGGGGAGGTCGCGGACCGGACGGCGGTGGACCAGGCCGAGGAGTGGCTGCCGGGCACGGTACTGGCGCAACTCGGTCGCCGTGCGGCCCGGTTGCTGGACTGGGCCCCCGAGACGCCCGCCGCCGGCCCTGCCGCGGAGCCCGCCGCGCGGCCGGACCCTCGCGTCCCCTCCGTCCCGCGCCAGCACCAGCACCAGCACCAGCCGGTGCCGACGCCACCGCCGTACGCGCCCGCTCCCCCGCCGTCCGCGCCGTTCGTCCCCGCGCAGGGCTTCGGGCCGCCCCCGGCCGCCCTCGCGGATCCGGCGGCACCGCACCCCAGGCGCTGGTGGGGCCTCGGCGTGATCGCCCTGACACAGCTGATCGTGTTGCTCGACGTGATGGGTTTCAGCACGGCCCTGCCGTACGTCCAGTCCGATCTCGGCTTCGCGAGCGACGGCTTCAACCCGATCACCGCCTACGTGCTCGCCTTCGGCGGGCTGCTGCTCCTCGGCGGGCAGATCGCCGACCTCCTCGGCGCCAAGCGGGCCCTGATCATCGGACTGAGCGGCTTCGCGCTGGCCTCCCTGCTCTGCGGCTCGGCCGGCGATCCCGTCCTGCTGAACACGGCGCGCGCCCTGCAGGGCGCCTTCGCCGCGCTCCTCACCCCGTCCGCACTGTCCTTGGTGTCCACCGGTTTCACCGACCCGAGGGAACGCGCCCGGGCCTTCGGGGTCTACGGGGCGATCACGGCCGGCGGCGGGGCCCTCGGACTCCTGGCGGGTGGCTGGCTCACGGAACTGGCGTCCTGGCGCGTGTCGCAGTACCTGTGCCTCCCGCTCGCGGCCATCGCGCTGACCGGCGCGGCCACCCTGCTGCCGGGCCGCCCGCCCCGTGCCGGCGCCCGCTCCGACTGGCCCGGCGTGCTGCTCGGTTCCGCCGGACTCGCCGCCCTGATCTACGGCATGGGCGAGGCGGGGCGGCTCGGCTGGGCCGCTCCTCTGGTCCTGGTTCTCGTCGCGGCGGGCGTGCTCCTGCTCGTGGCCTTCGTGTGGCGGCAGGCCACGGCTGCCGGCGCGCTGTCTGCCGGAGACCGCGGCGGGGACCGCGACCGGCTCGGCAGCGTCGTGGCGCTGGCCCTGAGCGGCGTCGGGTTCCTGGCGCTGCTCCCCGCGCTCGCCCTCTCCATGCAGTACGTCTTCGGCTACGCCCCGGGCATGGTCGCTGTGATGCTGCTGCCGCTGGCCGCGGCGGCCGTCATCGCCGCCACGCAGGTCTCGGCCCGTCTGCAGCACCGCACCGCGCCCCGCGTGCTGATCGTGTCGGGCCTGGTGACCGCCGCGGCCGGGCTGCTGGTCCTCGGCTTCGTGGACTCCGGCAGCGCGTACGGTCCGCATCTGGTGCCCGGCATGGTCCTCGCCGGTTTCGGCGGCGGCCTGGCCTTCGGGCCGCTCTACGCCACCGCCACCTCCGGCATCGCCCCACAGGTCTCCGGCGCGGCCTCGGCGCGCGTCCTCATGGGCCGGCAGCTGGGAGAGACGAGCGGTGCGGCGCTGCTCGTCGCACTGATCAGCGCCCGGCTGGCCGCTTCGTCCGAGGACAGCCAGTCCGAGGAGATCATGCACGGTTACACCGACGCCCTCTGGTGGTCGGGCGGCGCCCTGCTGCTGGCGGCGCTGGTCGTGGGCCTGCTGGTCAAGGCCCGGGCCCCCAGGGCGGCCGCCGACGTCAACGCGCGGTGAGCGGCGCCGGGTCGACCGTGAGGGTGCGGGGTGCCTGCGCCGGTGGTGCGGGCAGGTGCAGCGGCGCCCGGCCCGGGGTGATGCTGCCGAGGACCCGGGGGCCCTCGGCGCCCGTGCACTGCGGGAGGGTGCCCGGCAGGCCGTGCAGGGTGAGCCAGCCCAGTACCGCGAAGGCGTACGCCTCCTTGGCGGCGCTGGGCAGCCCGAGCGCGTCCGAGGTGCGCAGGCGTACGTCGGCTCCGAGCTCCCGCCGGAGTGCGGCCATCAGGGCGGGGTTGCGGGTGCCGCCGCCGGAGGCCAGTACCTCCGTGACGCCGAACGGGCGCAGCGCGTCGGCGACCGTACGGGCGGTGAGCCGGGTGAGGGTGGCCAGTACGTCGGGGGCGGCGAGTGGTCCGACCGCGTCCAGGGCCGTCCGCAGATAGCCGGAGTGGAACAGTTCCCGGCCGGTGGTCTTGGGCGCGGGCAACCCGTAGTACGGCTCGGCGAGCAGTCGGTCGAGCAGTGGTCGGTGGACGGTGCCTCGTGACGCGAGGCGGCCGTCGGTGTCGTGGTCGAGCCGCCCCGCGGTGAAGTGGCGGGCGGCGGCGTCGAGGAGGGCGTTGCCGGGCCCCGAGTCGAAGGCCGCCGGGGTGCCGTCGGGGGTGAGGACGGTGGCGTTGGCGATGCCGCCCACGTTCAACGCGGCCGGAACGCCCGGGCGTCCGCGCAGCAGCATGCGGTCGATCAGTCCGACGAGGGGCGCGCCCTGCCCGCCGGCGGCGACGTCCCTGGTCCGGAAGCCGGAGACGACCGGCAGTCCGGTCGCCTCCGCGATCCACGCGGGTTCGCCGATCTGCAGGGTGCCGTGCACGCGGCCGCCGTCCGCCCAGTGGAAGACGGTCTGGCCGTGGGAGGCGACCAGTTCGGCCCGCCCCGCGCAGAGCTCGCGATCGGCCCGGACGGCGAGCCGGGCGAAGGCCTGCCCGATGTGGGTGTCGAGGCGGCACACGTCGGCGAGGGTGGTGCGGCCGGGCGGCAGCGCCGCGGCGAGCGCGTGGCGCAACTCGTCGTCGTACGGCGCGCTGACCATGCCGAGCGGGGTCAGGCGCAATGCGGTGCCGTCGTGGGTGATGTGGGCGGCCGCGGCGTCGACGGCGTCGCAGGAGGTGCCGAACATCAGGCCGATGACGGTGGTGCGCGTCGCCTCGGGGGTGGGCGGTGCGAAGTGCCGGGCCGTCGCGGTCACACGCCTACGGGTCATGTCAGGGGCCTCAGGTGGTCGTCGGGGCGCAGGGTGAGCAGAGCGGGGACGGCCAGGGCGCAGGCGCCCGCCGCGTAGAGGGCGGGGACGTCCGGGTTGCCGGTGTGCCGTACGAGCGCGGTGACGATGAGGCCCGCGCAGCCGGCGAAGACGGCGTTGGAGAGGGCGTAGGCCAGTCCGAGTCCGGTGCTGCGCACCCGGGTCGGGAACATCTCCGCGAGCAGGGCGGGCCCGGGCCCGGCCAGCAGTCCGATCATCGCGCCGGCCGCCGCCAGCAGGAGTGCCTTGGCGGCGACGGGGGTGCCGGGGTCGCGCAGCAGGTGCAGCAGGGGCAGGGCGGTGAGGACGACGAGGAGGCTGCCGGTGAGCATCACGGCCCGCCGTCCCACGCGGTCGCTGAGCGCACCGGCGGGCAGGATCGCGGCGGCGAAGCCCAGGTTGGCGACGAAGCCGGCGGCCAGGGCCTGCCGGAAGCTCGTGCCGAGGGTGGCCTGGAGGTACGAGGGCAGGACGACGAGGAAGGTGTACCCGGCCGCGGACCAGCCCATGATCCGCCCGATGCCGAGCAGGACGGCGCCGGGCATCCCCTTCGGAGCCGGGCCCTCCAACCGGATCGGGTGTTCCGGAGGCAGCGGTGGTGGGACGGATTCCGGCAGGCGCAGGCGCAGCCACAGGGCCACGGCGCCCAGGGGCAGGGCCAGCAGGAAGGGGACGCGCCAGCCCCACGCGTACAGGGCGCTCTCGGAGAGCAGGGTCGCCAGTCCGGCGGCGAGGCCCGCGCCCGTCAGGAGCCCGAGGGCGACGGTGAACGACTGCCAGGCGCCGTGGCGGCCCCGCCGGCCGGGCGGTGCGGTCTCGGTCAGCAGGCTCACGGCGCCGCCGAACTCGCCTCCGGCAAAGAGGCCTTGCAGGCAGCGCAGCAGGGTGAGCAGCCAGGGCGCGAGGGCGCCGATGGCGGAGTACGCGGGCAGCACGCCGATCAGGGCGGTCGCACCCGTCATCAGGGAGACGGCGAGGACGAGCGCCGGCCGGCGGCCCGCCCGGTCCGCGAGTCGGCCGAAGAGCAGGGCGCCCAGGGGGCGGAAGAAGAAGGCGATGGCGAAGGCGGCGTAGGCCGCGATGAGCGCCTGACCCCCGTCGCCGCCTTCCGGGGTGAAGAAACGGGCGGCGATGACGGTGGCGAAGGAGCCGTAGACGCCGAACTCGTACCACTCCGCGAAGTTGCCGACGGATCCGGCGACGAGGGCGTGCCGGACGTTCGGCGGTCGGACGGGCACGGGGGCTGCCGCGGCGGACACCGCGGGCCGGCTGTTCGGGCGGGAAGCGGGACGGGCCACGGAGGCTGGCTGCCCGGGCGCAGTCCTGGCGAAGCCCGGCGCGGCCGGATTTCAGCGGATCGGCCGCACGACCGCACCCCGGTGCGTACTCGTGCCGGGGTGCGGCCCTGCGGGAGTCAGCGCGGGCCGGAGCCGTTGATCGCGCGCAGCGCGGTGCGGGCGGCGGCGCACAGTTCGTCGTCCTCCGGTACGGAACGCCAGGTCCCGTGCCGGACCGGCCGCTCGTCGGCGTCGAGGAACGCCCTCAGGGCGGGCTCGGCGGGGGCTGCGGGCGGGCCGATCTCGGCCAGGAGCCTCACCGTTTCGGTGACCGCCGGATAGGCGCCGCCGCCCTCGGCGAACGGGGCGATGGCCCGGACGAGGACGGGCACGATCTCGTCGGCCCGTCCGGTGGTCCTCCACAGCGCTTCGCAGACGCGGAGCGGCAGCCATCCTTCCCGGTGCACCGGGAGGAGTTCGCGCAGTCGCTCGACGTACGGGGTGCCCGCCGCCCCCAGCTCCCCCAGCAGGGTGACGGTGTCGTACTGGCCGTACGGTTCGCCGAGGCACGGGAGCAGCAGGGCGAGCGCGGGATCCCGGTCGCCGGTCAGCCGTCCGTAGGCGAGCGCGAGGGCACGCGGTGCGAACGACTGGCCCTCGGGCGGGGCGTCCAGCAGTGCGCGCAGCCGCTGCCGGGGCACGGCCTGCGCGGCGGCAGGCCCGATCGCGGCGAGGGCGTCCAGTGCCCACACCGCGCCGTCGGTGTCCAGGAGAGCGATCAGTTCCGGGATGGCGGGGGCGGCGGCCTCACCCCACGACTGCAGTGTCCGGCAGAGCGCTCGACGCTCGTCGAGGGCGGCGGCGGCGGTGAGCCGGGCCCGCAGCGCGGGCAGCAGCAGGTCGGCGTGGGTGCCGAGGCCTGCGGCGGTCTCGGTCAGGCTGAGGTCGTACGTCCACCACCCGTCGGAGTGGGACGAGTCGTACGCGAACCCGAGCCGCTCCCCCGACAGGCGCCGCGCCAACGGCGGCGCGCAGCGCGCGTCACCGAGCCGGGCCAGAGCCCAGATGGCATGGGTCTGAGCCGGCAGGAACGGCTCGCCGTCGTCCGTCACCATGTCCGCCAGCGAGTCCGCCCAGGGGTGTGCGGCGTGCCCGCACATACCGAGGACGCGGGCGGCGAAGAGCCGGTTGTCGGGTTCGGGGTCGGAGAGCAGCCGCGCCACTCCCGGCAGCAGCAGCGGTACGACGGAACGCCGGCGGCTGAGCATGTCGGCGGCGGCCCGCAGTGCGCCCGCGCGCACGGCGGCGTCCGGGTGCGCGAGCAGTTTCCCGGTCACGTCCACCCGTCCCGCGTGGTCGTCCCCGAGCAGACCGAGGGCCCAGACGGCCGTCGCCGTGATCGAACGGCCCCCGGGTGACCACGTGGCCGGATCGCTGCCGAACAGCACCTCGGACACCGTCCGCGCGTACGTGTCGTCGCCGTCGTCCTGGCCCGGCAGCGCGCGCCGCAGGGCCTGGACGGTGGCGAGACGGATCGCCGGATCGGCGGCGTGGACGAGCTGCCGCAGCCAGTCGAGGGAGCCGTCCCGCTGGGCGTCGGCGTGGGAGACCAACGAGCCGACCGCGGCGACGAGTCGGATGCCGGCGTCCCGTTCCCGCTCCACGGTCCACGGTCCACCGTGCCCGCAGCGCCGCGATCACCTCGTCGGCGCGGTGGTGGGCTTTGGCGAGGGTGTCCGCGACGGCGATCCGGAGCCCGGTCGCCGGGTCGTCGAGCAGCGGCAGCAGGTCCGTCACCGCCCGGTCCCAGGCGGCGGGCCAGGTCCGGGTGACGGAGCGGGACGCGGAGGTGTTCGCCGCATGGGCCAAGGCCCCCACGAACTCCAGGAGTTCACGGCGGACGACCGGGTCGACGGCCGGATCCGCCGCGGCCCGGAGCACGTACGGGAGGGCGGGTGGAGCCGCGGAGTAGACCCCGCCGCCCTGGTGGTGGACGCCGGCCGACAGTTCGTCGACCGCGTCGACGGCCTTCTCCGGGCGGTACAGGTCCCGCAGCAGTCCGGGTACGTCCTCAGCCGTCCCGTAGGCGTGCTTCAGCGACGCCCAGGGGATGGCGTCGAGCCCCGCGAGAGCGTCGTTCATCGGTGCCCCTCCTCGACCTGCTGCTCACGGTGGCCGCGGCTGCTCCGCCCGGCCTCCGGCCCGCCCGGGGATTCCTCCGAGGGGCACGGAGGCGCCCCGAAGCGCGCGAGGCAGTGCCACACCTTCTTGATCGCCTGCGGGTCGTGGATGCCGGTGCGCACCGCGTCTCCGACGATGCGGGGATCGAGGACGCCGTCAACGGCGATCTTCCGGCCCAACTCGACGTGTTCCGGGCCACGGTAGTCGGGGTGGAGGCGGAGTTCCTCGGTCGTGAGGCGGAAGCCGGAGTGCCATTCCACGGGGCAGGCAAGGGCCCGGGCCGCCGCTTCCACGTCCGTGCCCCGGTAGCAGGGGTCCAGGACGAGCGCCTCCACATCGTGTTCCAGCCGGACGTGCCCGTGGACCTGCGCCTCGATGTAGTCGTCGAGGGCGTCCTGGGTGTCGGCCCGTGCGAGCTCGACCAACCGCATGCGAGTGGCGACGCCGAAGTCCGACGGTTCGAAGACGCTGTCCGGGTAGCAGAACGTCGTCCGGGCCAGCGTCCGCGCGGTGAGGCGGAAGTGCGCGGAACCGAACCGCGGCGCCGCGCCGACCGTCTTGCGGCGGAAGTTCAGCGCACCGTACACGGGCCGCTCGTGAGCCGCCGCGTCGTCGTACGCCCCGTCGAAGATCCGGCTCTCCCAGCGCCACCGGTCTCCGCCGGGATGGGCGGTCAGCCCACCGTTGCTCGTCCCCGTCACGAACTGCGAGCGGTAGCCGCCGTCCTCGCCCAGTACTTCCAGGAGCGGCCTGCCGTGGGTCGCCAGGCGGTCCGGGTGGAAGTTGAGGGTCACCCGCAGCCCGGGATCCATGGCAGGACCCGACGACAGCGCGGTGACATGACGAAGGGCCCGCTCCTGCGGTGTCCGGAAGACTTCGGCGCTCATCTGCGCAGTGTCCCCCAAGTCGATCACCCGGTGCACGCGGATTCCCCCGCCGCACCTGGCACGGGACCCGGACCGGACTGCGGTTCGCGGCGGAAGGACTCGCCGTCGTCGACCTCGAACCGGGCGCATCCGCCGCATCGCCGTCCGGGGCGGTCGCCCGCCCGTACCTCGCGAGCTTCACCGCGCCGGACGGCTCGACCGTGTCCCGCAGCGGGACCGACACGCTGCGCGTCGTGGACGGTCTGATCACCGAGGTGTGGTCGGTGTCCTCGGGCGCCGCAGGCCGGACCTTCTACCGGTAGGGACCCGGGACACCCGCCTCCGGCAGCGCGTCGACGGCATCGCGGGCGATCATGGAGCCGACACTGCTGTCAGTTGCCGGGGATGATGTTCGAAGGGGTGCGGCATGGGGGACGACGGGGCGGGCGGCGCCGCGGCGGAGCGGATCGAGGAATTCCGGCGGGAGTTGATCGGCTACTGCTACCGGATGTTGGGGTCGTACGTCGAGGCCGAGGATGCCGTACAGGAGACGATGGTCCGGGCGTGGCGGAGCATCGACCGTTTCGAGGGGCGGTCGGCGCTGCGGTCGTGGGTGTACCGGATCGCCGGGAACGTCTGCCTGGACGCCCTCGCCTCCGGCAAGCGGCGGGCGCTGCCGATGGATCTGGCGGGGCCGAGCGAGGGCGGCGCGCCGCCGATGCCCGTGGAGGAGTCCGCCCTGTGGGTGGAGCCATGCCCCGGCGGCGATCCGGAGGCGGCCGCGGCGACCGGCGAGTCCGTGCGGCTGGCGTTCGTCGCCGCGCTGCAGCACCTGCCGCCGCGGCAACGGGCGACGCTGATCCTGCGGGACGTCCTGGGGTTCTCGGCCCTGGAGGTCGCCGATCTGCACGGCTCCACCGTCGCCTCCGCGAACAGCGCACTGCAGCGGGCTCGCGCCACACTGGCCGTCCGCCGCGGGGCGACGGACGCGCCGGCCGGCCGGCCGTACGACGACAGGGTCCGCCGGGTGCTCGCCGAGCGGTACGCGGCCGCCTTCTCCCGTCACGACATGGAGGAGTTGAACATGCTCCTCCACGTCGACGCCACCCTGTGCCTGCCCCCGTACGCGAAGTGGATGCGCGGCGTCCCCGACATCCGGGCCTGGCTCACCGGCCCCGCGATCGGCTGCCGCGGCTCACGCCTCGTGCCGACGACGGCGAACGGCTCCCCCGCCTTCGGCCAGTACCGCCCCCGCACGGACGGCGGCACCGGGTACGTGCCCTGGGCCCTTCAGGTCGTCGAGTTCTGCGGCGACAGGATCTCCGGCATCACGGCCTTTCGCGACACCGACCGGTTCTTCCCGTTGTTCGGCCTGCCGGACCGCCTCGACGAGGAGGACGGGCCCGGCGTTCCCGGCTGACCGGGAAGGGGTTCCCCACCTGCCCGTCAGGTGTGGACGCGGCTGTTGGCACCGTCGTGGGCGTCGGCGTGCTCGTCGTCGAACCAGTAGTCACCGGCCGCCAGGTAGCGGAACGAGTGGCCGCCGTGGTTGGGCAGCGCGACGGTGGCGGCCCGGGTGCCGTCGCCCCGGGAGGTGAGGGGATGCGCGGCGGGGTTCCAGTGGTTGAAGTCCCCCACCACGCTGACCGGGCCGTCCGGGGTGTGCTCTGGGAGGACGAAGGTGACCTGGGTACGGCCCTTGAGCGACTTGCGTTCGAGCATCGAAACTCCCGGCGGTGAAGCGGGACAGAGGAACCCGCACCCTCGCACAGGCATGGCCGCCGCCTCCCCGTACACACCGCCGACGGCCCGGCCGTCACCCGCCTGGCCGCCGGATCCCCGCCACGTCCTCCGGCTCCGACTTCGCCTCCGCCTCGGACTCCCAGCGCAGCAGATCGCCCGGCTGGCATTCGAGCACCTCGCACAGTGCCGCGAGCGTCGTGAAGCGCACCGCCTTGGCGCGGCCGTTCTTGAGCACCGCCAGATTGGCGGGTGTGATCCCCACGCGCTCAGCGAGCTCGCCCACGGACATCTTCCGCCGGGCCAGCATCACGTCGATGTCGACGGCGATCGGCATCAGATCACCTCGTCCAGTTCGGCCTGCATCTGCGTCGCCTCGACGTCGCGCGCGACGGCCTGCGCGAGCAGCATCCGCAGCACGAGCACGATGAGTGCCACGCCCAGGATGGCGACGCCGACCCCGCCCATGATGACGGTGACACCCGGGTCCTCCCGCTGGCCCGGCGCGTTGACGGCCGTGACCGCGAACCACAGCAGGGCGGCCGCCACGATCGCGCCTATCACGCCGTCCACGTAACGGAACGCGGCGTGGGAGAACACGGTTCCGCGTCGCACCATCGACACCAGCCGCCATACGCAGACCCCGGTGACCTGGGCCGACAGCATGCCCAGGATCGTGATCACGCGCAGCGGCGTCAGCGGGACCGTCCCGTCCTCGGGGTCGTTCCCGCTGACCAACGTCCAGACCATCATCGCCTGTACGAGCACGGTGCCGGTGAGCACCACCACCAGCACGGCGCGCAGTGCACCCACCGTCAGCTTTCCCATGACCCAGCCTCCCATCGAGCTACGATGGGAATCTATCGAATTTCGATAGGTGGGGCAAGGGATGCGTCGCGCGACAGAGCCGTCCAGGCGGCGGTCAGGCGGGTGACCAGTTCCCTCGCCGTGTCCGGGGCGAAGGAAAAGGGCAGGCGGAGGAAGTCGTCGTGCGCCCCCGTGGTGTCCATGGTGTTGCCGGGGATGACCTCGGCGCCGTGGCGCAGGGCCAGCTGGGCGTAGCCGTGGGCGCCGGTGCCCGGTGGGAGCGGGATCCACAGCGCCGAACCACCCTGCGGGGGCTGCCAGCGCCAGTCCGGGAGGTGCTCGTCGAGCAGTCGGGTCATCGTCGCGAGCCGTTCGCGGCGCAGGCGTTCGCGGTCGGGTGCGAGGGTGGCGAGCCCGGGCAGCAGACGCGCGGCCAGGGCCTGGTCCAGCAGGGGGCTGCCGAGGTCTTCGAGCGCCTTGAGCCGCGCCAGGGGTTCGACGGCCTCACGGGGCCCGCGGATCCAGCCGATCCGCAGCCCGCCCCAGACCGCCTTGGTCAGCGAGCCCACTGTCAGCACCGTTCCCCCGGCGGGGTGCGCGGCGATCGGCGGCGGTGCCTGACCGGGAGCGAGGGCCGCCGCGTGCGCGTGTCCTCGACGACGACGGCGCCGTGCTCGGCGGCGAGCTGGGCCACCCGGCGGCGCCGTCCGGCGGACATCAGGATGCCGGTGGGGTTCTGGAAGGTCGGCGTGACGTACAGCAACGCGGGCGTGTGGGTGGCCAGTTCGGTGGCGAGCCGGTCGATCCGTACGCCGTCGGCGTCGAGTTCGACGCCGACCGGCCGGGCACCGGCCGCGCGCAGCACGTCCAGGCAGCCGGGCCAGCCGGGGGACTCCACGATCGCGGTCGATCCCCGCCCGAGATGCAGCCGGGCGATCAGGGCGACCGCCTGTGTGGCCCCGGTCGTCGTCACCACGACCTGCTCGGGCAGGGTCGGCAGTCCGTCGGCGCTGTGGTGGTCGGCGATCGCCGTGCGCAGCGCGGGCAGGCCGGCCGGGTGGTAGCCGGCGTCGCTCACCAGGCCGGGCCGGTGACGCGGATGGCCACCGGCTATTGGTGGAACGGCTTCGGATACGAACGCACCCGCCGGGACGCCCTGATGGACCAGAGGTGGCGGATCTGGTGGGGCGACCCGGCCACCTGGCGCGATCTGAGGTTCGCCGTGGTCGCGCCGGTGACCGCGGGCGTGGTCGCCGCGCTGCCGCCGGCCGCGGTGGCCACGGCGGTCCTCGGACTCTCCCAACCGGGTTGGCCGGCACGCATCGTCGGGGCGTGCGGCCTGGTCGTGGCCGTCGCCGCGTCCCCCTACGCGTGGCGGACCGTCGAGCCGGTGGCCGTCCGCTTCCTGCGCCCGTCGCCCGCGATGCTGCTGGCGGACCGCGTGGACGAGCTGACCGCCATGCGCGCGGACGCGACGATCGCGCAGGCCGCCGAGATCCGCCGGATCGAGCGGGACCTGCACGACGGAGCGCAGGCCCGTCTGGTCGCGCTCGGCCTGTCCTTGGCGACCGCCGAGAAGCTCATGGAGACCGACCCGGAACAGGCCAGGACGCTGATGCGGGACGCCCGCGCCGGGGCCGGCGCCTCGCTGACCGAACTCCGTGAGTTGGTCCGGGGCATCAGCCCTCCCGTGCTGAACGAGCGGGGACTCGTCGACGCCGTCCGCGCCCTCGCCCTGGACGTTCCCCTCGACGTGACCGTCCGCGCCGACACCGCGCTGCGCCTGGACCCGCCGATCGAGTCCGCCCTCTACTTCGGGATCGCCGAGCTGCTGACCAACGCGGTCAAGCACGGCCGGGGCCGCCGCGCGCGCGTGGCCCTCGTACAGGACGGCACCGGCGTCGTCGCCGAGGTCGAGGACGACGGCCGGGGCGGGGCGGACATCCGGGCGGGCGGCGGGCTCGCAGGCCTGCGTCGGCGCCTCGCGGTCTTCGGCGGCGCCCTGGAGATCACCAGCCCGGCGGGCGGACCGACGTGTGTGAGGATGGCGCTGCCATGCGAATCGTCGTAGCGGAAGACCTCTACCTCCTGCGTGACGGGATGGTGCGCCTGATCGAGGCGTACGGGCACGAGGTGGTGGCCACCGCCGCCACCGGGCCCGAGACGCTGGACGCGCTGCGGACCTGGCGCCCGGACGTGGCCGTCATCGACGTCCGCATGCCGCCGACCCAGTCGGACGAGGGCCTGCGGGCCGCGCTCGCGGCCCGCGGCGACATACCCGGGCTGCCGGTCCTGATCCTCTCCCAGCACGTCGAGCAGTTGTACGCCCGCGAGCTCCTGGCCGACGGCTCCGGCGGCGTCGGCTACCTCCTCAAGGAGAGCGTGTTCGACGCCGACCAGTTCGTCGACGCCCTGGAGCGCGTCGCGGCGGGCGGGACGGCCATGGACCCGGCCGTGATCGCGAGGCTCCTGGCCGGCGGTGCGCCGAGCCCTGGGCTCGCACGGCTCACCGAGCGCGAGCACCCCGTGCCGGGTCTCATGGCCGAGGGACTGTCCAACCAGGCCATCGGGCGGCGCCTGTTCCTCAGTGAGGGCGCCATCGGGAAGTACACGACGTCCCTGTTCGGCAAGCTCGGCATCACGGAGGACCAGGACACCAACCGCCGCGTCCGCGCGGTCCTCGCCTACCTGAACGAGTCGTAGCCGCCGCCACGCTCACGGGCGCCAGTCGGCCTCCAGGTCGTGGGAGGGGGTCTTGGTGAGCTGGGTCAGGGCCGTGCCGTCCGCCCGTACCAGGTAGAGGTGTTCGGGGTCCGCGTCGTCGGTGCCGCCCCTGGTGAAGACCAGGCGGCGTCCGTCCGGGGACCAGGAGGGGTTCTTGTCGTTGAAGCGGTCCGAGGTGATGCGGTGGAGTCCGGTTCCGTCGGGGCGGACGAGGTAGAGGTGGGCGAAGCCGGAGGCGTCCACTCGGCTGAACGCGATCCGGTTGCCGCGTGACCAGTCCGGGGTCCCGTCGTGGGAGTCGGGCCCGGTGACCGCCGTCTGCGCCAGGGTGGACAGCCGGATCTTCATCAGCCTGCTGTGCCCGGCCGTGTCCGCACGGCTGAACGCCAGGTACGTGCCGTCCGGGGACCAGGTCGGGTGGAGGTCGTCCTCGGCGGTGTGGGTGAGGCGGGTGGCGGGAGTGCCGTCGATGTCCGCCACGTAGATCTCGCGCTGGGTGCCGACCGGCTTGGCGTAGGCGATCCGCTTGCCGTCCGGGGACCATGCCGGGTCACAGGCGCCCTTCGTGCCGGGGACGGGCTTCGGGTCGCCGCCCGTGGCCGTCATCGTCCAGATCCCGTCGACGGCGCCACCGGAGCCGTAGCGTACGAACGCCACCCGCTTGCCGTCCGGGGACCAGCTGGGCATCACGTCGCTGACGGAGGGGGTGTGGGTGAGCTTCCCCGGTGTGCCGCCACCGGGAGAGATCGCGTAGAGGTCTTCCGTGGGCGCCGCCGTCGTGTAGCGGGCGAAGACGATCGTGCGGTCCCCCGCCGGCACCGCGTCCCCGGCCGCTCCGAGCGTCAGTGGAACGGCCACGGTGACCGCCATGGCGTAGAGCGCCGCCCGGCGGTGGTGCGCGATGCGGCTCGCGCCGGTCCCGCGCGGCTTTCCGGTGGCTCTGGCGTCGTCGGCGGCACGGTGCTGATGACGTGTCACGTTGTCCATCCCGATCCCCCCTGCGGCCTGCGGCAGGCCCCTTCGACCCGCAAACATCCCACCGATGGGCCCGGGAGGGAAGCAAGCGCGGGGGCGCGCACCACGAGTGCCCGCACCGGGGGGCGGGGGCAATCGGTTGCCGATGAAGCCGGTTCTGCGGCCGCGTCGCCCCGTGTTCGTCGCACCGGCCGAGTACAAGGGATGACGAACCGCCGACCCTCGGCGTTCCGAGACGAGGAGCACCATGTCGCACGCCCGGCCCGCTCTGCGCCGCCCGGAGGGCGGGCTCGCCCTCGTCCTGGCGTCGGGGGCTGCCGCCGCCGTCTTCGTCGCCCTGTTCCTGTTCGGCCGGGCGAACACGCCGGACTACACCGCGACGCTGTTCGGCCGGGGCGACGCCGATGCCCTGCGCCTCAAGGCACAGCTCGCCACCGGCGTCCTGGCCTTGGCCGTCCTCCAACTGCTGCTGGCGCTGTGGATGTACGGCCGGCTGCCCGGCGCGCGCCGAGTGCCGGGCCCGGTGCCGATCACCCACCGGATCGTCGGTGTGCTGCTGTTCGCCCTGACCGTCCCGATCGCGGTGCATTGCGTCCGGGCGTACGGCGTACAGCTGACGGGCTCGCGCGTGGCGGTGCACTCGATCGCGGGGTGCTTCTTCTACGGGGCGTTCGCCGCCAAGGTCCTGCTGGTGCACAGCCGCCGCCTGCCGGGCTGGGCGCTGCCCCTGGCCGGGGGCGCGCTGGCGGTCGCCGTGGTGGTCCTTTGGTATTCGAGCGCGCTGTGGCACTTCAACGGGGACGGCGTGCCGGTGCTGTCGGTCGGGTGACGGCACCGGCACTGCGGTGGCAGGGGGTCAGCTGCCGCCCGGCTGGAGCGCACCGTTGACGGTGAGCCGGTAGGGCGCCGGGGCCATGATCGTCTCGGTGGGTTCGTAGTGGTCGACGATGGCGAAGACCGTTTCGGCCCTGGCGCCCAGCAGGCGGTGCAGTCGGCGTTCGTCGAGGGCCGCGTGGCGGTCGGCGTCGAGGGGGACGTCGGCGGTCCAGGCGCGCTTGTGGTCACCGGTGTAGGCGACGAGGCGCAGGCTGATGCCGGGGATCTTGTGGATCTGGTAGTTGCTGATCGTCTGCCAGCCGGTGAGGGAGGAACCGTCGGAGATCAGGGTGGAGCCGGACCTGATGTTGTCGATCCACAGGCCGGCCTCGGCGAAGAAGGCGTCGGTCCGGTAGCGGAAGGCGACGAGTACGGTCTGGCCGGCGAGGTCGGAGAGGTCGATGCTCTGGTGGGTCCAGCCACCGGAGTCGCCGTTGAAACCGGGTAGCAGGGCTGTGATCCCGGCGTCGGCGTCGCCGTTCAGGGTGGTGGTCATGGCGGCGTTGCGGCGTGAGGTGAAGGTGGCTCCGCCGTCGGTGGAGACTTGGACCACGCCGAGGTCGTAGCCCTGTTCGATCTCCCATCGGGCGTCGAAGGACAGGGTGGGGTCCGCCGGGTCGACGGTGACCGAGCGGACGATGCTGCGGTCGAGGGCGTTCTGCGCGGGACCGGAGTGGAGGGCAGGGTCGCCGGACGCGTGACCGTCCGGGTCGACGGTCCACTCCACCGGGCTCACCGGGTAGTCGGCGGGCGAGTCGAAGGTCAGCGAGCGGAGCGCGGCCGCGGTCAGGGGGCCGCCGGAGGCGTCGCGCAGGCGGACGAAATCGGCGCCGTTGGAGGGGGCACCGGGGCGGGAGTACGCGAAGGGGGTGTCCAGGTTGACGGTGGAGTGGAGCGGCTTGGCCCGGAAGCGGCGGGGGTCGGCGCCGGTGAGTTCGGCACCGTCGTCGAGGATCCCGTCGAGGGCCGCGGTGGTGGACCAGTCGCGCAGGAGGGCGAACGGGTCCTCGTGGGCGCCGTGCCGGGCGAGCGTCTTGGCGAGGCGGTCGATCCCGGAGCCGCCGCCTTCGAAGAGCAGGTCCCTGACGAAGCCGTGTCCGTGGCGCTCGGCGAGGGTGTGGATCATGGTCTCCGCGGCGCCGTAGTCACACAGGAAGCTATGGCCGGGGTCGCCCCAGACGCTGAGGGAGTTCTCGGGGCCGCCGTCGCGGTCGCCGTAGGCGTCGGTGTAGCCGGGCGGGAACATGGCCTGCTGACGGCCCTGGAAGCAGCCGATCTTGAGGTTCTTGAGGGCGTCCTGCCTGCGGTCGTCGTAGCCGACCAGCCATCGGGCCCATTCGGCCGTGCCCTCGATGGTCCAGGCGGCGCCTTGGGGGTCCTTCGCCCCGCTGTACCAGAGCACGTGGTTGTACTCGTGGGCGAGGAGGCCCTCGATGTAGTTCGGCAGCGGGAAGCCCTCCCAGATGCGGCAGGGGGTACCGCCCAGGTCGGCCGGCTTGGCGCCCAGCATGGTCTTCCAGCCCGCGGCTTCGATGGTGAGCATGTTGCGGTCGACCGTCTCGACGTCGGCGCTGAGGAACTCCCCACCGGCCGCGATGTTGTCGACGAGGACGACGACGCGGTCCCCCTTGCCGCGCCAGGCGTCCGCCGGGATGCTCGGGTCGAGGAGTTCCGGTTTGGCGTGGCTGCCGTCACGGGGCCTGGGGACGCCGAAGACCTTGGCCTGGCGGGGGCGGATCACGTGCTCGAACTGGTCGCCCAGGTAGCGCAGCTGCCGGTCGGTGATCACGAGGTCGTCGGCGTTGGAGGTGCTGCAGTCGTCGGTGTCCACCCGCAGGTCACCGGTGGGGACCCAGAACTCGGCGTGCGGGCTGAGGGAGCGCAGTCGGAACTCCCGCAGTACGGCCTGGCCAGAGAAGTCGATCGTGGGCCAGGAGCGGAGCGTACCGACGACCGCCTCACCGCCCCCGTACCGGCCGGCCTTCGCCTGCTCGGACAGCCGGGGGGAATGGCGCCGCTTGTGGTGCGACGAGTGACCGTCGTGGCCCCCGCGCCCTCGCGCGTCCGGGGCCGACCGGGGCAGGGGCTGGGGTTGAGGTCGGGCCTGGGCCGGACCTGGTGGTGGCAACCACGCCACCAGGAGTGCGGTCAGGACCAGGGACCACCATGCGGCTCGCGTACTCGCCGTGGTCGGGGGAGGCCGGCGCATCTGTCTTCTTCCGGAGAAGTGGATGATGCGGAAAGCTAGCGAAACCCGGCATTTCTCCCGCGCATGTCGAGCGGGGCGTGTCATGCGGGACGTGTCGTGCGGGCGCTGGAGGACGCGGCATCCGCGAGCGAGGCGCCGGTCGCGGCCCGACGGTTGACGTGCGGTCAGTCGCCCCGCGGCGCCTCGCCCTGTGCGATCTCGACCTTCCGGTGCAGGCTCACGAGCCCGTCCGTGGTACCCGCGAGGGTCGCGGCCGAGACCGCGAGGAGCAGGCAGGCCGCCGCGACCGTCTGCCCGCGTCGAGGAGCCGTCGGCCGGAGCAGCGCTCGCACGCGCTGCGGTACGGGGCCACCCGCGGCTCCCGCGGCGAAGGAGGGGCGGGCCGCCCCGCCGGCGTTCCCGGCGAGGGCCGCGCGGCCGATGGCCCGGGCGGTCAGAGTGCGGTCGCCCACCGCGCTCGCCGCGGATTCGTCGGCGACGCGTTCGACCGCCAGCCCGATGGCATCACGCAGTCCGCGCAGGGCGGGATGGCAGCGGGCGCCCAGATCGGCGGCGGCGAGGAAGTAGTGGTGGCGGCCGGCCAGGTGGGCGCGTTCGTGGGCGAGGAGGGCCTCCCGCTCCGGTCCGTCCAGCGCGCGCAGCATGCCGGAGGTCACGACCACGCGCCCCGGGTTCCCCGGGAGGGCGTAGGCGTCCGCATCGGAGCGGTCCAGGATGCTGAGGTCCCCCGCGGAGGACGCGTACCGCAGTTGCGCGTGCGCGGCGCGGTACTCGCACAGTCGGCGCGTTGCCGACCGGGTGATGGCGCAGGCACACACGGACAGCGCGCCGACGGCGAGTGCGGTCGCCGGATAGGCGACCGCGGCGGGCTCGACGTTCCAGGGATGGATCAGGTGGCCCAGACGCGCCACGGCGGGCACGGTGAGCGCGCCGGCGAGGAGCAGGCCGCCGAGGGCCGCGAGCCATCCGGCCGCCAGCACGCACGCCGTCGCGCTCAGCGCCCACATCGCGGCCACGGGCCGCATGCGGGGAGCGGCCTCGCGCACGAGCACGGGCGCGGCGAAGGGCATCAGCAGCGACACGAGGAGCGCGGCGATCACCGCCCGCCACCCCCCTCCAGGAGGTCGCGCAGTATGCGCTCGTCCTCGGGACCGAGGTCCGAGACGAACCGGGCCAGCACGGTCCGCCGGTCGCTGTCCTTGTCGAGCTCGTGGTGCATACGACGGGCGGTCAGGCCGTGGGCGTCCCGTACGGGGAAGTAGGCGAATCCGCGGCCGGAGCGTTCCCGGCCGACCGTCCCCTTCTCGAAGAGGCGGGAGAGGATCGTGGTCACCGTCGTACGGGCCAGCTCCACGTCCAGGCCGCGCTGCACCTGGCCGGCGGTGCGGGGGCCGTCGGCCGCCCACAGCGCGGCGAGCACGCTCGCCTCCAGCTCCCCCGCCCCTCTGCGCTCGGCAGCACCCTCCACCATGGCGTCCCCCTCGTCTCCTGATCGTCTACAGTTCAGTAGACCGTCTACACGATTGTAGTCGGTCCACGCATCGCCGCTGCCGCGGGCAGCCGGACCGATCCGCTCCCGGCGGGCCGCCACGCACCGGAATGAGGCCCCTGCATGAATCTCGCATATGACGGCTCGGCCATCGACGGCCCCGCCTACCTGGAGGTCGTCGGCCTCGCCCACCGGGCGCCCGGCTGGGTCGACGGGCTGATCACCGGCTGGTCCGACTACGGGCTGGGAGTGTTCGCGCTGCTGATGCTCGTCGCGTGGTGGCGGGCCCGCCGTGCGGGGACCCCGGCCGCCGTCACCGCCCTGGCGGTCCCGCTGGTCACCGTCCTCGCCTTCGGCGTCGACTCGCTGCTGAAACTGGCCGTCCGCGAGGACCGTCCCTGCGAGCGGTTGCACGTGCTCACCCTCGAGGCGTGCCCCGCATCCGGAGACTGGTCCTTCCCGAGCAACCACGCGGCCCTCGCTTCGGCCGCGGCCTTCGCGCTGCTCCTCGTATCGCGCCGGCTGGGCCTGGTCGCCATGGCCGCGGCGGCCTTGATGGCGGCCTCCCGGGTGTGGGTGGGCGTGCACTACCCGCACGACGTGCTCGTCGGCTTCGTCGTCGGCGCCCTCGTCGCGCTCCTCGCCACCTGGGCGGTGTGGCGCCGGCAGACCGCACTCGCCGCCCGGCTGAAGGACGGCCCGCTGCGACGGCTGGTGGCCGCGGCGTGACCAGCCGCCTCCGGCACGAGTCCGGCGCCGGCGGCCTCGCCGTCACACGGGGCGCCGGTCACCGGACGCCGGTCACCTCGCGGAGGAATCCGGCAACCGGCGGAGTTCGAGCATGGCCACCGCGATCTTCACCGCCGTGGAGATGGTCAGGGCCTGGAGGAACGGCATGCCCATGAGCCACAGCGCCAGCATCATGACGGTGAGGACGAGGAACGCGGGGAGCAGATTGGTTCGCGTCAACGCGGTCCTCAGGTGCCCGGCTCTGCTCCGCGGCTGATCCGGCGTCCCGATCGGACGCGCGGTGAGGCCCTCTTCCCCGGCTTGCGGCATCGGCTCCTGCCCTTCCCTCGTGGTCGGCCCGGGCAACGAGCCTCCGGCGCGCCCCGGCGCAGTGCCACCGCTGCCGTCCGTCCCCGCCGCCATCCGACGTACAGGTTCACCTCACCGGGCCAGGTGGGGTGCTTTTTCGTCGGCGCGCCGCGGCCGGCCTGCGCGGCCGGCGGGTGGGGCTTAGCGTGGCGGGTAGGGGACCACCGCCATGCGCACGGCGGACGCAATCACGGCAGGAGGACCAGCCATGAGCACGCCGAACGAACCCGAGGGCCCCGGATCTCCGGACGGGGACACCGGTCCGTTGGACGCCTTCGAGGTGGTCTTCGCGGCCGTGGACGGCCTCGGGGAGGACGTCGTACGCATGACCCGCACCAGCGGGACGGGACCGGGCGGCCACCCCGTCTACGAGGACGCCACCGGCATCGTCCGCGCGGAGATCAGCGACAAGGGCGAGGTGCGCGTACTGGCGACCGGAGGCGGTCAGCAGGCCGCCCGCGTGCTGCGGGCCAAGGCCGTCACCTGACCCCCCGTTGCCGCTCGCGCGGGTGCGCCCGTCCGGCCCCGGCCGGACGGGCGCACCCGCGCGGGGAGTCTCAGCCCGCCGTGTCCTCCAGTGCGCCGTCGGGGACCCAGGAACCGTGGACCCCGGCCGGTACCCGGTGGGGCAGGTGGACGGTGGCGACGCGGTCGAGGCCCGAGGCGTCGAGGACCAGCAGCTGCGAGGCGTCCTGCTTGAGGTCGGACACGACGGTGAGCAGGTAGCCGTCGTCCTCGCAGGAGGCGTTCGCGGCCGGGACGAACACGGCCTCGCCGGGCAGCCGGGCGTCGCCGACCTGGTGGATGCGGCGGGCGCCGGTGGTGCGGTCGTACTTGACCACTCCGTAGCCCCCGAACCCCTTCTCGTCGGGGAAGGAGATGGCGTAGTGGTAGCGGTTCTCCGTGCCCGTGTAGTCCTCGTTGAGGGTCGGGAACTCCACCGGCAGGTCGTCGACGATCTGCTCGGACACGGTGCCGTCGGCCGGGTCCAGGACCCAGCGCCTCGTGTACGAGCGGGACGCGGGCTCGCTGCCGCGTCCCGGAGCGCCGGTCCACCAGTTCCAGGAGAGCTCGAAGCCCTCGCGGTCCACGGTCGGACCCTCCAGGACGATGCGGCCCCGCCCGTCCTCGAAGGCGTTGGCCACGTGCAGCACGTTGCCCGGCTCGATGGAGAACCAGCGGACGTCGCGGGCCCCGTCGCCGCCGCGCGGCATGATGCCGATGCGGGCGGGCTGCCCGTCGTTCCACGCGTACGGGATGCCGGAGTGCTCGGTCGGGTCGAAGGTGACGTTGCCTTCGATGAAGACCACGTGGCGACGGGTGATGGCGAAGTCGTGCTTGAGCGCCGCCGTGGCCCCCGCGACCTCGCTGCTGTGGGTGACCTCGCCCTTGGCGTCGGCGACGTAGTAGGTCAGGAACGGCGGGAACGGGGACGAACCGAAGAAGTGGAGCTCCCCGGTCACCGGGTCCGTCTTGGGGTGCGCGGTCATCGCGCCGGTCAGCTTCCCCGAGAAGTCGTACGCGCCGACGGTGTCGAGGTCCGGGGTGAGCTCGAAGGGGAAGTTCGACTCGCACAGGGCCAGGAGCCGCCCGGCGTGCTCGATGACGTGCGTGCCGGCGGTGCTGGCGGTGAAGTCGGGGCCCCGCTCGGTCATGTAGGGGGCGCCGTCGAGGGCGGGGGTGTGCACCCAGCGGTTGCGGTACCACTCGGCGCGGCCGTCGCGCAGCCGGATGCCGTGGACCATGCCGCTGCCCTTGAACCAGTGGGTGGGGGTGACGCCGGGCTTCGGGTTGTGCCCGTTGCGGAGCAGCCTGCCGGTCAGCTCGGGGGGCAGGGAACCCTCGACGGTGAGCTCGGTGGCGGTGACCTCCTCGACGAGGGGGGTGTAGTGGCCGGTCAGGTACGGCTTGGAAACGGTCATTGCGGAACCTCTCCCTTTAGATGTGACGGTTGATCAGACGGCTTGCTCGGCACGGACCTTGAGGTGCGACAGCCAGGCCTCCAACGAGGCGTAGAGGGCCTTGCCCAGTTCCTCGGCCGCGGCCTCGACCGGGGCGCCGCTCCAGGACTCCTCGGTGCGGACGACGACCGCGTCACCGTCCTGCTCGAACGTCCAGACGTGGATGCCGGTGATCCCGGCGGAGGGTCCGCCCCAGACGATTCGCCGCTCGGGGGTCATTTCGTACACGGTGGAGGTGATCTCCATGCCGTGCGTGCGCCAGGCGAAGGTGCTGCCCGGTGCCGTCGGGCCGTCGGGCTCGGTCATGTCGATGTCCGGGTTCCAGGTGGGCCAGGCGGCGATGTCGGTGTGCACCTCCCACACCGTGGCGAGCGGGGCGTGGACTCGGGTGCTCAGGCGGGCTGTCGCCGGAGCGGTCTCGTCGATGGTGACCATGGTCGTTCTTCCTGTCGGAGGGGGTGGTGGGGGTGTGCGGGGGCTGATCCGTCGGCTCAGCCCGTGCGGGAGAGGCGCGGCGTGGCCGCCGGCGGGGTGCCGGGAGGGGCCGGGGCGCGCCGGGTGAAGAGCAGTGCGAGCACCGCCGTCGCGGCAAGCACCGCGGCGGAGACGGCGAAGGCGGTGCGGTAGCCGGCGGTGAGGGCCTCCGCGGCGGGCGCGGAGTGCGGGGCGTGAGCGGTGACCGATCCGGCCAGTGTCGTCAGGGCGGCCAGACCGATCGCGCCGCCGACCTGCCGGGTGGTGTTCACGAGCCCGCCCGCCAGGCCCGCGTCCTGCGGGCCGACGCCCTCCACGGCGAACGCGGTGATCTGGACGAAGGCCGCGCCGAGGCCGAGGCCGACCAGGACGCTCGGGCCGAGCACGTCGGCCGCGTAACTCCCGTCCACGCTCAGCCGGGACAGCCAGAGCAGTCCGGCGGCTTCCGTCAGCAGGGCCGCGGTCACCGCCGCCCGGGCGCCGATCCGCCGGGCGAGCAGCGGAGCGAGAACGGAGCCGAGCATGTTGGCCGCGGCGAAGGGCAGCTGACCCGCACCGGTGGTCAACGGGCCGGATCCGAGGACCTGTTGCTGGTAGAGCGGCAGGAAGAAGAACAGCGCGATCCATACGGAACCCAGCAGGGCCATCAGAAGGTTGCCCGCGGCGACCCGGCCGGCGCGCAACAGCCGGGGCGGTACCAGCGCGTCCGGCGAGCGGACCTCGATCACGGCGAAGGCCGCGAACAGCACGGCGGCGGCGCCGAGGGCGCCCACCACCCGGGCGTCGCTCCAGCCGGTGGCCCGGACGGTGGTCAGCCCCCAGACCAGGCAGGTCAGGGCGAGGGTCACGGTGGCCGTGCCCAGCAGGTCGAACCGCCCGGACGGCCCGTCGGCCCCCCGCCCGGACCGCGGCGGTACGCACACCGTCACGGCGGCGAGGACCAACGCCGTCCCGAGCACGACCGAGTGGAAGATCCACGGCCAGCCCCATGCCTGGGTGACCGCACCGCCCAGCAGGACCCCGGCCGCTCCTCCCGCACCGGAGACGGCTCCCCACACGCCCAGTGCCCTCCCGCGCCCCGGGCCGGACGGGAACAGCTCCATCGCCAGGGCGAGCGAGGCGGGGGCGATGGCGGCGGCGCCCAGGCCCTGCACGGCTCGGGCCGTGATCAGTACGCCGGAGGACGTGGCCAGTCCCGCCGCCGCCGAGGCGGCCCCGAAGAGCGCGAGCCCCGCGATCAGCACCCGGCGGCGGCCGAGGAGGTCGGCGAGCCGCCCGCCGGCCAGGAGCAGCGCCCCGAAGGCCAGGCCGTAGGCGTTGACCACCCAGGTGGTCCCGCCGTCCGACAGCCCTGCCCCGGAACGGATCTGCGGGAGGGCCACGTTGACGATCGAGGTGGCGAGCATGACGGTGAACTGGGCCGCGGCGAGCGCCGCGAGCACCGCGCCCGGCCGGGGTGCCCGGCGGGCCGCCGGGGCCGTGTGTGTCCGTACTGCGTTCATGGCACGAAGATTCGCGCCGGACACCGTCCACTCTCCAGGCCCTGCGGCGCCGAGCCCTGTCCACTGCTGTCCGCAGCTGTCCACCCGGTCCCGCAGGGCCCCTCCCCCGGTGCCGCTACCGGAGGTCGTGCAACTCCCGCTGCCACAGGGCGTCGCACAGCAGGTCCAGGCCCTGCCGCAGATGGCGGCGGTAGGTGCCGTACGGGAGCCCGAGGCGGCGCGCGGCGGCCTCCTGGGTGGGTGCGCCGGAGAAGTGGCCCGCCGTCAGTGCCTCGCGGGCGCGGACCCCGCGCGGGTCGCCGGCGAGGTCGTCGACGGCTCGGCGCAACAGGGCGCGCAACTCGGCGACGGGCTCGGCGAGGTCGGCCGCCAGCCGGGTGCGCAGCAGGGCGCAGGCGGCGAAGGCCCCCGGGTCGCGCCAGTGCGCCAGCGCCTCCCGTACGGCCTGGTCGAACGCGGCTCGGGAGAGGGGCGAAGGTCCCTCGGGCACGGGCAGGGCCGCGGCGTCGGCGGCCTCCGTGAACCGCAGGAGCCAGTTCTCCACGGGCAGTTGACGCCAGTCCACACCGAACAGCCCGTAGTCGTACGCGCCGACGCGCGGACGCGCCCCGGTGTCCACCAGGGTCCCCCGCACCCGCTCGGCCCAGGTCTCGGCGTCCCGGAAGACGGCGAACCCGTAGGCGCGCCCACGCGCGCGGGCGCTCTCGGCATGGGCCCGGGAACTGCTCAGGTCGGTGACGCGCGACGGGACCTGGTAGCGCTCCGGATAGACCGAGAAGCGGCTGACGCCTATGTGCTCGCCGGACCGCACCGGCGCGGTGGCATCGGCGTACGCCCACGCCGCGGCCACGACCGGGTCGGTGGCCAGGTCCAGGGGGTCGGGAGGGGCCGGCAGGGCCAGCCGGGCCGTGAACGCCACGATCCGGCCCGAGCTCACCAGGCGGTAGACGCTGAAGGCCTGCGGCTGGCGGCGCGCCCAGTAGCGGACCAGTTCCGCGGAGGCCGGCCCTTCCGTCTCCTCGGCCATGCGCAGGACGACGTCGAGGTCGTCCGGGTGCAGGGGGCGGTCGTGCACCTCGTCCTCGCGGGACCAGGTCCGCAGCCGGGCCAGTGTCTCGCCCTCCCGGAAGAGGTGGAACAGATCGTCGGTGACCGTCCACACCCGGTCCTCGGGCGCCTCGCGCAGCAGGCGCAGGTACTCGTCCGCCAGTCGTCGGCGCATCGCGCCGAAGGCGTTGGGTGCCCGCCAGCGCAGATCGGCGGCGAGCGTCTCGCGGGCCGCGTCGTGCGGGTACAGGCCGCGGAACGCGGACTCCATGAACGGCAGGTCCCGCAGCCAGGCGAAGAGCAGATGGGCGTCCTCCTCGGGCAGCACCGCGGCGAGCAGCTCCTCGGACGTGGAGTGCGCCTGCGCCGCCACTTCCAGGGCCCGGCGGTGAGCCGCGGTGGGCACCTCGCCGATCAGGCCCGCCAGCAGGGTGCGCAGCACTCCCGCCGAGGGGGCCCAGACCGCCTCGCGGCCGCAGCCCTCGGATCCCGCGGCGGCCGCGAGGGACAGGGCCAGCGGGTTGCCCCCGGCGAAGCGGAGCACCCGGTCGCGCAGTTCGGGCCGGATCTCCGCCGCGATCAGCAGGCGTCGCGCCTGCTCCTCGGAGAACGGTTTCAGCTCGGTCACGTGCAGCAGCCCGGCCCAGGCGGGGTCGGCGGCCCACTGCGGCCGCGGTGCGCGCCGCCCGCCCAGGACGACCAGGGTGTCGTCGGCGGCGCGGGGCAGGAAGTGCTGCCACAGCCAGTCCTCCAACCACTGGCAGTGCTCGAAGGAGTCCACGAACAGGACGGCGCCCGGAACGTCCAGGAAGGGGCCTGCGGCACGCTCGAAGTCGGCCGGGTCCCTGCTGACGAACCGGCCGTCGAGTTCGACGAGGAGCCGGCCCGCGACACGGGCGTGGTCGGCCATGCGCCGCAGCAGCGTCGACTTCCCGATGCCGCCCGGCCCGTACACGTAGAACGCGAACGGGGCGTGCGGGTCACCGGCCAATGCCCCCTCGAAGCGGCCGAGTTGCTCCTCCCGGCCGACGAAGGCCCGTACGCGCGCCCTGCTCAGCCTGTCACCGACGGATACCACGACCGCTCCTCGCCTCTCGTGCCCTCCGGCGCTGTCCTGCGGATCTCATCTGACGGAGCCGAGGTTGGCGTCCTCGGGGTGGCCGTCGACCAGCAGCGTGGTCTCGTCGACGCGCTGGAACCGGCCGTCGGGGGCCATCACGGCGAAGAGGTGGACCTCGATGCGCGAGATGCGCCCGTTGTCCCGTTCGACGGTGACGGTGTGCCGGTCGGCGTACCGCGGTCCGTCGCGCAGTTCCTCGTGGACCTCGATGTGTCCGCCTCGGACCAGGGAGCGCAGCCGCGTCATGTGCCGGACGAAGTCGGCCCGATCGCTCCACACTCCGTTGGTGCGCTGGCGGTAGTCGGGGGTGAAGTGCCGTTCGACGGCCTCTTCGAGGCCGAGGCCGGGGGTGAAGAGCAGGTCGTTGAGGGCACGGGAGATGTCGGTGGCGCTCATGGTTGCCTTCGCAGGGTGTGGGGGGCAGTTGGCACGGAAGCAGGAAGTACGGGAGGTTGTGGGAAGTACGGGAGGTTGTGGCAAGGACGAGAGGTTGTGGCAAGGACGCCCGTCAGCCGCGGACGGGCGTGAAGTCGAGCGGCAGGGCCACGGGACCCCGGGTGTACAGCCCGGCTTCCCGGTAGTGGGAGCCGGGGCTGTGACGCACCTGGTCGAGCAGGGGCAGGAGCATTCCGGCGACGGTCTCGATCTCGGCGCGTGCGAAGGCCGCGCCGACGCACTGGTGCAGTCCGGCGCCGAAGGCCAGGTGCTGGGCGGCCGCGGTGAAGGAGCGGGCGGTGCCCAGGTCCGGGCGGTGGGTGTCGAAGGTGTCCGGGGCGGTGAAGACCGCGGGGTCGCGGTTGGCCGCGCCGATCATGCAGAAGAGCGTGGCGCCCGCCGGGACGGTGGCGCCGGCGAACACGGCGTCCGCCTCGGCCTGACGCGGAATGAGCTGCACCGGCGGAGTGAAGCGCATCGTCTCGGCGATCGCGGCGGGGAGCAGTTCGGGGTCCCGGCGCACCTCGGCCAGTTGCTCGGGGTGGTCGATCAGGTGCTTGAAGAGCAGGGCGAGCGTCTTGTCCGCGGGCTCGGTGGCGGCGGCCAGAACGTTGACGACCAGTGCGGTGACGTCACGGTCGCTCATCGCGACGCCGTCGAACTCCGCGGCGCACAGCTGCGATATCAGGTCCTCGCCGGGGTCCCGGCGCCGCTGCGCGATGACGGGGCGCAGGTACGCCTCCAGCTGTTCGGCGCAGTCCAGGCAGTGCCGGCGGCGCTCGGGGGAAAGGTCCAGGCCGGTGATGAACTCGACGACACCCGAGTTCCAGGCGGCCACCCGCTCCCGGTCCTGCGGGTCCAGGCCGAGCACGGCGAGGGTCACCCGGACGGCGAGCGGCTTGCCGAAGTCGCCCACCAGGTCGATCCGGCCCTCGGGGAGGAAGGGTGCGATGAGTTCCGCCGCGTGGGCGCGGACGGCGTGGACGTGGTCCTGGAGTGCACGACCGGTGAGGGCCCGTACGACGATCTTCCGTTTGGCGGTGTGCTCGGCCCCGATCATCTGCGCGAGGACCCGGCCGCGCATCACCGGTTCGGCACGCGCCTGGAGGGTCTCGGTCGTGAACGCCTCGTGGTCGGTCAGCACCCGTCTCACGTCCTCGTGGCGGGAGAGGAAATAGCTGTCGATCCCCGGCTCGTAGTGCACCGGAGCCCGCTCCCTGAGCCGGGCGAACCAGCGGGAGGGGTCGGCCGCGAAGTCCTCTGACAGGACGCTGACATCGGGATCGGCCAAGGGCATGGGGGGAGACCTCTCGACGTGCACGGTGCGGAGGGAGCCGGTCCGTCCCTCGGACCCGCCCGGTGGGCAGGACGAACGAACGAACCCGCGGGTTGCCTCCGTTGCCCCCATGTTGTCAGGGGCACGACTTCAACCGCGCAGCGGGCGGACGCTCGGATCCGCCGGGCGGACTCAGACAGTCCGTGGGTTTTGCCGCGAACGCCGACTCCCCACGCGACGACTCCCCGGAGGCGGGCCGCACGATCGGGGGCCCACCGCGCATCCCCGCATCCTTCGAATGGCCCCACTACGGAGGGCAGCCGATGGCACTGCCGGCCCTGTCGTTGGAGGCCCGCGCGCTGCTCTCGCTCCCGTACCGGGGATCCGCGGAGGCGGATCGGGCGGCGGAGGAGGGGGCCGACCGGTTCGAGGTCGTCAACGTCTCGTTCTGGATCCGTGACGAGGATCTGCGGGCCGGGGGCCGGGGAGCTGCGTCACGTCCGCCGGTCCTGCGAAGTCGCCTGATCCTTACGCCACCGGGGCCCCGGCCGGCGGCGCGGCGCGGCGCGACCCCGGGGCATGCCCGGGGCCGGCCGTCTCCGTCAGTAGCGGACCCAGAGGACGATGATGTCCTGGCGGGTGGAGCTGAGGGGCTCACAGAAGAAGATCGGTCCCCAGATCCCGTACCCCGCCTGCCCGGTGGCCTGGCAGTCGGCGTACGAGGTGTGGTGGCTGCGTGCGTAGAAGCCGGGGCCGGGAGCGGCCTCGGCCGTGCCGGTGATGCCGAGCGCCAAGGCTCCGGCCGTGGCGACGGTGGCCAAAGCGGCTGCTGCGCGGCGGTACATGGCATGTCCTCCTGAAACGCCGGGATGCCCCGGCATCGTGCCCGACGATGCGTGTGTGCGGTACGTGCCGGCTGCGCAGCCGGGCACGAACGTACCGGCACGGACAGAGCCGCACAATAGGTCTAGGCCAATACGCCCTCCGTCGCCCGAGGGCCACGCGGAGCAGAGCCGACCCGACGTCCCCACCCAGAGGCCGCCCGTGTGCTATCAACGACACCCGCCCCCTTCGACACCATCGCTTTCGGGCCAGAGGCGACTTTCGGACCGTCCCGGTCTCGAAATCTTGTGCGGAGTAGAGGAGTTGCCTACTCTCCTGAGGTTGCCGTTCTGCCGTCCGGGACAACCGAAGGCCCTCCGCCCGAAACCCGATCACCGGGAATCGGAGCCACCGTGCCCAGTCATGACACCGCGCCGGTCCGTCCACCGGACGACATCGTCGAGCCGTTGCGCTCCACGCTCGGACCGGCCGTCCACGCCCCCGGAACCATGCAGTACCAGAACGCCCTGGCACGCGTCTTCTTCCCCGAGGCCGCCCGCCGTCGACCCGCGTGCGTCGTGGCACCCCGTACGGTCGAGGACGTCGCGACCGTCATGAAGGTCGCCGCGGAGGCCGGCGTCCGGGTGACGGTGCGTGGCGGTGGGCTGAGTTCGAACTGCGTCACCGACGGGGCCGTCATGTTGGACCTCTCGGAGCACCTGAACACCGCCCGCCCCGACGGGGACCGGGTCGTGGTCGCCGGTGGGGCGACCATGGGCACGATGCACGGGGCCCTCGCCCCGGCAGCTCGTGCGGTGCCGGTCGGTGTCCTCGGCCACACCGGCCTGGGGATGGCCACCCGAGGGGGCATCGGCCATCTGACGAGGTCCCTGGGCCTCACCGTCGACCATCTCGTAGGGGTCGAACTGGTACTCCCGTCCGGTGACGTCGTCCGCCTCTCGGAGCGGAGCTCGGGCGAGGAAGCCGATCTGTGGTGGGCTGTCCGGGGCGGCGCGCCGTACGTCGGAGTGGTCGACTCCGCCGTGTTCCGGACCCACGAGATCGCCCCGGTCTGGGTCGACCGGACAGTGGTGGGGCCGGATGCCCTCGCCACGTATTTCCGGGTCGCTCCCGAACTGCCGCGACACACCGCCATGAGCGCGGTCCTCGGCCACACCGCCCTCGCGCCGGACGAGCCGGTCCTGTTCCTCTACACCGCTTGCACCGGCCGGCAGGACAGTGCCGTCGAGCGGGCCAGGGCCGCGGTGTCGGCGGTCGTCGCCGGCTCGGGCTCTTCGCCGCTCCACCGCTCGGAGTCGTGCGGCCGCTATCCGGCCGGGCTGCCCGAGTTCGCCATCCCCGGCGCCGCCGGCGCGGAGCCCGAACCACTCCGGTTGCCCGAGCCGGGCGAGCGTCCGCGCGGTTCCTTCTTCGGCAAGGCGACGTTCACCGGTCCCACGCTCGACGCCGCGCTCGCCGACGCCCTCGCGGACCGGATCCGCGCCGCACCCACGAAGGCGTGCCGCATCGACTTCCAGCACACCGGCGGGGCACTGGCCGACGTCGCCGACGGCGACACCGCCTTCTGGGGCAGAGGCGCCGAATGGAGCGTCCCGCTGAACGCGATCTGGGACGACGACGCCGACACCGAGGCCTGCCGGACGTGGGCGCGCGACACGCAGCGGGCGTTGACCGGGCACACCATCGGGATCTACAACGTCGAACTGCGGCCGGGCCTCCCCGAAACCGAGACCGAGACGCGGGCGGCCTACGGCGGAAACCTGGCCAGGCTCCGGGCACTTCAGCACCGCCACGACCGCACGGGGCTGCTCGGGCCGCCGCTCCCGTGACCCGCGGCCCGCTCTGTCAGTGGCGCGTGGCACAGTGCACCGCATGAACGAGGACATGCACGGTGCCGCGCTGATCGACCGGGTGATCGAACGGGTCCGGGAGCGGGGATGGCCCACCTGCGACGCCCCGGACCTCGACGACCCGGTGCCGCTCGCGCCCGAGGTGCTGGACCGGCTGAGACTGCCGGGCGGCCGGCCGCTGCCGCCCAGCCTGCGCCGCTGGCTGGCCTTCGACGGCTCCTGGCTCGCCGACGTCGGCTGGTACGAGGACCCGGCCGAGCCCGTCCTCGGCGACCGGGGACTGGGGGCGACGGCGGAGTGGATGTACGGCTCCTGCGGCGGCATGGCCTCGATGTTCGGCGACTTCGAGGAACTGCTGCCCGCCGTGTGCCTGCCGCTCGTCGGCGGCTGCGACTCGCGTCGCCTGCTCTACCTGGGCTCGCCGGACTCCACGGGCGAGTACCCCGTGCTGGTGACGGACATCGACGACCTGCCGTACGTGGGCGTGATGTACCCCGGTCTCGACGTGTACCTCGCCGACCTCGCCGAGCTCCTGGACCTGGACTTCGACACCTACACCTCGCTCGCCGAGCATCCCGAGTACGCCGCGCGGATGGCCGAGCACGCGGAGAACACGGGACTCGGTCCGGACGGACTCGAGTTCCACGAACTCGACCTCTTCGAATAGGCCGTCTCTTCCGCTCAGACGAAAGTCATTTGACGGCGTTGGGACAATGCCCGGCATGGGTACGGACATGAGCGGCTTCCTGGAGTATCGGGTGCCGCAGGACGATCAGGAGCCGATCTGGTACGGCGCACACGACCTCGGCTCCCTCAACCATGTCCGCAACTACGATGCGTTCGGTTGTCTCTTCGGGGTCCGCAACCACGCGAACTTCCGTCCCTTGGCGGCAGGCAGGGGATTTCCCGCCGACGCCTCGGACACCGTCGCCGAGCGGTTCGCCCAGCTGACCGAGTGGTACGGCGAAGACGGCTTTCACGGCACCACGTGGATCACGTGGGCCGAGGTGAAGGCCGTCGACTGGGACGAGCCCGCCGAGAAGCCCGACAGTCGGCTTCACCAATTCCGGCGGACTTCGAGTGGGCTCAGGATGACGGGCAAGGCCGCGTGGAACGGCGATGCGTTCGCCGAGGCTGTCGGTCTCGAAGCAGGCGAGGTCCGGGAGTGGCCCGAAGGAAGCGAGTGGCTCGTCGGGGACACGCTCTACAGATCCGTCACGATCCGCCGCAGAGATGCCATCACCGAAACCGGCGAGTGGCAACCCGTTTGGGAGGCCATGGAAGAACTCGCCGAACAGCACGGGGACGACAACGTGCGCCTGGTCGTGTGGTTCGACGACTGAGTAGGCAACCAGGCCACCGCCACGGCACATCGCCGCCGACTCAATGCGTCCCCGGACGCCGGAGGCGCTTCGATTCGGGCCGGTCGGCGATCTCCATGGCCCAGGCGCGGAAGGCCTCACGGTCCTGCGGCCGGATGCGCAGTTCGGCCGGTACGAGATCGGAGACGGCCGCGTCGAGGAGGTCCGCGAGGCCGAGGTGGCACCAGTCCTGGTGCACGCCGTTGTAGGCGGTCACGAGGGGGCCGACGCGCTCGCGGATCCGGACGGCTTCGGTATGCCCGACCCCGCCCCGCGCGAGGCGGTCCAGGGTTTCCGCCTGGTGTCGGGCGTCGAACCAGGTGTCGAGGAAGGGTTCGAGCAAGTCCCCCCAGACGTCGGGGCGATGGCGTATCGGGATCCGGTTCTCGGCGCAGAACCGTTCGAGCTCGGCGGTGTGCAGGGCGGATACGAAGACCGTGTCGCCCGAGACGGTGCGCAGCTCGGGCGGGCTCGCGGCCGGGTCCGCGTCCCGGACGGCCGCAGCGGGCGGGGAGTCCGGGAAACCTGCCCAGTCCCCGAGGACATGGATGCTCACCGGCCCATCCTGCCCTGCGGCAGGCCTGGTTGAGCGGGATGGGGTGGGGCCGCCGGCGGAGCCCGGGGACCGGCGGGTGACAACGTTTCCATTGCGGTGGCCGAGCAATCTGGCCAGAAGACTTCCGGCGCGATGCGACATGTGAAATTTTACATGTCACACATCAACGGCTCGTGTCCCCAACACGTGGCCACAACGGCCCCGGAGGCCCCCACAGATGCTTCCCTTCCGCATATCGAAGGCCGGCGCGCGCAGACTTCCTGCGCTCGGCGCAGCCGTCTTCATTGCGCTCGGTCTGCTCACGCCGCAGAGCCAGGCCGCCTCCGTCGGCGCCGCGGCCCCGACCCAGGGCCGCGCGAGCGGACCCTCGGCCTCGGGGCCGCGATCGATCCCGGTGCCCAAGTCCCCCGACGCGATGGACAACGGCTCGCGCTTCCGGATCTCCTCGCAGGACAGCTCCCGGGCGTCCGCCCCGGCCCTCGCCCCCACGCCCGTCCGCACGCCCACCGCCAAGGCGGACAGGCAGTCCTCGGCCGCCGCCGGGGACGACTGCGGCGACCTTTCCGGCGTGATCAACGCGACGGGCGGCGCGCTGGTCCAGCAACTCAAGGCCCTCCCCCGCATCGACTGCACCTACCCGCTGTTCGGCCTCACCGGGGACAACGCCCGCAAGGCCTTCCGCGAAGCCCAGATGGTGACCGTCGCGAACGCGCTGCGCGACGCCTCGGCCGGCTACTCGGGCAACAACAGTGCCTCCGTGGGCCAGTTGGTGCTGTTCCTGCGCGCCGGCTACTACGTGCAGGACAACCACGCCGACGTCGTCGGCGACTACGGCACCCCGCTGGAGAGTGCGGCGCGCGGCGCACTGGACGCCTTCTTCGCCTCCCCGCGCAGCAAGGACGTCACCGACGCCAACGGCGAGATCTTCAACGAGGTCGTCACGCTGATCGACAGCACCCACACGGCCGGTCGGTACGCCGGTGTGATCAAGTGGATGCTCGGCAGCTACGACGCCACATGGCCCGGGCAGATGAACCTCGCCATGCAGCACGTCGAATGGGTCGTCGAGAACGGCTTCAAGGCCAAGAACGACGCCCGCGGTTGGCGGGCCGCCCTCAAGGCCGACCCCGCCGTCCTCGACACCTGGGCCGGCTTCATCACGCGCAACGGCGCGCAGTTGAACCGCCTGGACGTCGTCAGCAACGTCGGCCGCTACCTCGGCTACGCCCTCGACGTCCCCGAACTCAAGGACCGGCTCCGGCCGCTGCTGAAGGACCTCATCAACCGCTACCCGAACGTCGGCCCCACCGCCCCGATCACCATGAACCTGGGCTGGTACACGCGCCAGTACGACCGGGGCAACTGTACGGCCTACGCCATCTGCGACCTGGGCGAACGCGTCCTCCCGGCGATCCTGCCGATCCAGCACACCTGCAACCCGGGCCTGAAGATCCGCGCGCAGGACATGTCCCCCGGCCAGCTGGGAAGCACCTGCACCAGCCTGGTCAACCAGGACGCCTACTTCCACCGGGTCATCGGCGACAAGGGCGCGATCCCCGGTGACGTGAACACGAACCTCGAAGTCGTCGTCTTCGACGACTACACCCAGTACTCGCTGTACGCCTGGGCGATCTACAACATCGACGTCGACAACGGCGGGATGTACGAGGAGGGCAACCCGTCCGCGCCCGGAAACCAGGCCCGGTTCATCGCCCACGAGGCGAGCTGGCTGCGCCCGGAATTCCAGATCTGGAACCTCAACCACGAGTACACCCACTACCTCGACGGCCGCTTCAACATGGCCGGCGATTTCGAGGCGGGCATCACCACGCCGACCATCTGGTGGGTCGAGGGCATCGCCGAGAACATCTCGTTCGGCTACCGCGGCGAGCGCAACGCCGACGCGATCGCCGAGGCCCGCAAGAACACGTACAAGCTCAGCGACCTGTTCGACACCGTCTACGGCCAGGACGAGAACCCGGACGTCAACTCGAACCGGGTCTACCGCTGGGGCTGGCTCGCGGTCCGCTACATGCTCCAGGCGCACCCGGCCGACGTCCAGACGGTGCTCGGCAAGTACCGTGCCGGCGACTGGACCGGTGCCCGCACCTTCCTGAAGCAGACCATCGGCACCGGTTACGACGCCGGCTTCGCCACTTGGCTGTCGACGGCCTGCGCGACGAACGACTGCGGCCCGCTGCCGGAGGCCCCGTCCATCCCGCAGTGCACCCTGGCGGACCCGCGCCAGTTCGACCAGAACTGCCGCCGGGACAACCTTTCGGCCTCCGCCGGCAACTACAGCTACCACTTCGTGTACCTGCCGGCCGGAGTCAAGCAGCTGACCATCACCAGCAGCGGCGGCACCGGGAACGCCGACCTGTACTACGGCGGCAGTAGCTGGGCCACCACCGGCAGCCACCAGGCGAAGTCCACCAACGCCGGCAACGCCGAGACCCTGACGATCGACAACCCGCCGTCCGGCTGGGTCTACTTCAGCCTCGCCGCCGCGCAGGACTTCAGCGGCGTGAGCCTCTCCACACAGTCCAAGTGACCCGGGCCGCCGGGGCCGGCCGACGGGTGTCGGAGGGTTCGGCGGTCGCTTACGCGAAAGACGCTCGGCAGGGGTTCCCTGCCGAGCGTCTTCGTACGTCTACTGCGCGTGCTGCGCGTACTGCGCGTACTGCCGCCGGTTTACTGATCGTTTCAGAATGAGATGGGCTCATGGCAAGACGTCACTCATAGGCGGAGCGGCGGTTGAGGACCTCGTTCCATACGTCGCCGCCATCGGCCCAGCTCCAGAGCCAACGTCGCAGCGATGACGACGCATGTCGCAGGCCGTCATGCGGGTCTTCGCCCCATGTGGGCTCCCAACCGTCAGCGTCGTAAAGGAGCACCGGGTTGTCGACCGCAGTCAAAGAGACGTGCCACTCCATCGTGCAGCCGGCGTACGCGAGGTGGAGCCACGACGCCGGCACACCCTGAGTCCGGTTCCGTTCGTAGACGCTGACCGCGCACGGCCAGTCGTAGAGGTGCCCGAGTGGACGATTGCCCTCGGTCAGGGAGGCGAGTCCACTGTCAGGGCCAAAGCCACCGTTGGCGACCTCGGTGTAAACGCGCCGCAGCAGTTCGGGGAGAGGGCGTCCGATTCGTCGTTCCGCCTTCTCCACCTCGGCCAGAGCGATCGGTGGGAACAGCGGCCCACGGGAAGCATCGGCGTAGTAGACGGCTACCTCCTCGGCCCCTGCCTTGAGCTGGACTGTTCCGTTGCTGCCATACGACACGATGTCGTCTCGGTCCTGGTCCAACCGCTCGCTGCCGTAACGCTCGGTTATCCACGCAACAGGAACGTCCGCTGCGTCGAAGCGCCGGCCCGGGTCCCACGCACGAGCCCGCAGCCTCTCGATCAGCATGTTGTCGTCCCTCTCCCCAGTGTTGAGCTCAGGGAGGGGCTCACGGCAACGTGTCGCGGGCCTGTCGTATGGGAGGTACGTCATGCGTCGGGAGCTTACTGCTGGGCTGTGACTGAGTGCCGGAGCCGCCGGAGGCAGTCGATCGCCACGTCGTCCTTGTCCAGCAGACCAGTAGCCCGCAGCTCCGCGGGAAGTGCTGCGTGCAGGCGGGGCCAGAGGCCGGCCTCTGTCCAGTCCGGCAGACGACGCCAGGCGGTCACGCCGGAGCAACCCACAATCTGGATAGGCACGTCGCGCCAGGCCACGCCCGTGCGCAAGACCTACAGGATGGCGCCCAGCGCGACCCAGTCAGGCACTGGCAGTCGTCCAGGATGGCGATGACGCCGTGCAGGCCGTGTCGGCAGCAGCGTAGCCACGCGTTTCCAGAGGTCGTCAGGAACAAGATCGACAGACATCCTGCAGACACTGCCCGGCTACGCCGTCAGTCGTCAAAGCCATTCATTCTGAAACGATCAGTTAGTACCAGTGGTTGGCGGACCAGAAGTTCCAGGCCTCGACGGGGCTGCCGTAGCGGGAGTTCATGTAGTCCAGGCCCCACTTGATCTGGGTGG